>JBGSHV010000099.1:0-2355 GCA_041752005.1 Pirellula sp.
CGCGTCGTGGCAGAATCATGGCTAGCATCCTTGCTTGCGTGTTGGTGTTTTTGATGAACGTCCATCATGCACCAAGGATGCTTTTCTATGCTAGCTCAATAACGCAGTCCCGCTGCAAAATGCTTAAGTCCACGCCATTCCGCACAAGGCGGCAAGGGTCGTGAAGAGGGGAGGGTGGGACCTTCGCCAACTAACTGACAAATCTTGGGCTCCGGTGGCTCAAGGCCACCCGGGGGCCGAGATCGGACGATGAGTGCACGTGGCCTTGCGAGCGAGAACGTTGAGATTCACCGAGCCGACGAGACAGAGCTTCCACCAGATCGCGGCCGACCGTCGGCTTCGGTGCAATCCTTTGTTCGTTGCTTCGGTTGGTAGATGGGACGTCCTGATTCAAGTGCACGTTTCCGCGCCGCCTCAACGTAGGCATGCAGGTCTCCACCGTGCTCGGCCAAGAGTTTCTCGCGTATGGCATGAATCTCGTCCAGTATTGGATTAGTTGTCATTCTCTGGGTCTCCCAAAAATTGAATCGGAGTGCAGACCAAAATCCGTGGCAGTTGCAGATCTTCCAATAGACGATAGAGTCGCGGAAGTTCGGTTGCGTTCGCGATGTGGCGGCAATTTTGTGTCAACAAGTAGTCTACTCCAGCTAGCACGGCGGAGGCAACATGCAGAGCGTCCAATCTCGCCTTGTGCGGCATCATGCAACCTATGACGATTTTGTCGGCGAGTGATTCCACGTCCGGGTCAGGCAACAAAAGACCAACATTCTCGAGGGCGGCCATCCTCCGTTTGGCCGCATCTGGGTCACCACGAGAAGCTTCGTCAATGACGAATTGCGACGTTACCAGCTGAAATTTCGGAGCCTCCGTTTCAAGCCATTGCTTCGCTTGAGCCTGCAGAGCCGCAATTGCGGGATTCTTGCTCGGCCATGCAGTCGCGTGGCTAATGACTGAAGTTTCGATGTAGACGGTATCCATGTCAGCATTCTACCGCAACGAACGACGGTGGTAACCGAGCCGACGCCAGAAAACTATGATTTGAAAACCCGCGTGATCGGCGGCTTCGGTTCACCGCTTGGTTATCCCGACAGTTCGGGTTGAGTATCCAAATGAACGGGTGCAGACCACGAACGAACAGCATGGATCGCACTCGATTTTGCTGTGATCAGTTTCGCGATCCGGTCACCACGACGTGTTGCGATTAGTATGGCCTTTCCAACGTCGCGTTCAAGATAGGTTTTGGCAATCCATCGATCCCATGGAAGGCATAAAGAATTTGAATCGGAACGCATATACTTCTCACGGTCGGCGTCAGTAGGTTCAGGCATCGGTGACAAGGATGGAACGTCATCTGCCGTCCACCAGCATTGGAGCAATCCCCAGCCCAAGCTTGGAGAATCAACGATTAGCGTACCGGTAGTCAGACGGTCACGAAAGGCTTTGGTGCGATTCAACCGACCGGCAAGAGCTAACTTCTGACGCCAGCGATGGTTTTCGAGGAACATCGAAGGTAGGTGGCACGCAATCATAGCGACAAGAATAATGGCAACGGGCAGCCCAATGACGATCGCGATAGGGAGAAGCAGAAGTGAGCGGATACGGCGTAAGATTTTCATCATGCCAGTAGGCTGTTGAGTGGGATAACGACACGCATCAGCGGGCCGGCGCAAAACGTGTTGACTTCAAAACCGACCCGATCGCCGGCTCCGTTGCATGCGATTGTTATTCCGCCCCATCAATATCGTCAATGATGAACGATAGGTCTCGGAGACTTTGGAATTAAAATGTTTCTTGGCGGCTCAAGCCTTCTTGGCGTAGAGCAAGATGCGTCCGCATTGATTGCACGCCATAGCTGATACAGTACCTTCGGCCTTAAGGTTTCCAAGCCAACCTGGTTTCGTTTGAGGTGATGTATACGACAACACGCTGTCGATCGACGCAATTTCGTTCAGTCGACTACGATCAATGATTGCAATTGGCACCATTGATCCAACGCAGTCAGGGCATTTACGTTCGGATGTATCGTTCAATGAACACTCTCATAAAAGTGGGCGGAATCGAAGCGTCAGCAGTCGACTCATTGTAGCGAATGACAATGCTAGTGTATCGGACCCGTTGGCTAATCGAGTCTAAGGAATAACGCCCCCGATGACCGAGCGGGGGCAAGCAAATTTTCCATCAGGAAGCGGCCGATCCCCCGCTTCGGTCCATCGGATTGGTACGCCCGTCATGGGCATTAGTTTATGGGGTTCAAGTCCCCTGTGCGAGATAGGAACCTCTGGGAGATCAGTATACCAAATGACAGCTTCAAGAGAGCAAGCACGAGGTGAAGGCAACTGCGCGAGGGCGACCGAG
>JBGSHV010000100.1:0-2800 GCA_041752005.1 Pirellula sp.
GAACGGTTGTCGTCACCAAGTTCGCGCTAGTGACGTAATGCTCACAATAGTACGTGACCGCGAACTTTGGTGCACGCCTTTGTTCTGCCTTTGGGTAGTAGTCGATCAAAGTACATGTGTCGCAGTTGCGACAAGCAGTACCTGTCCAGTCCATGAAATTGCGACGAACCGTATTCCTATTGTTGCATCACTTCGAATTCGGCTGTATCGCAAATACAAAGCTGTAACGATCCAGCCGATTGTGATCGACATCAGGGTGACCGTCCACCAATGGACAAGTGAAAGGTCGCTGAACGCGAACTCGCGAATTGGCATCATCCCACTCGATACCATGCACGCTGCTACTCCCGCGTGAATTGGGTAAGGGAGCCAAATTAGAAATGTTCCAATCAGTAGCTTCCCTCCCGATTCCGAGCCGATCAAGCGGTAACAGCCAAGGAAAGTAAATGCAAAAAATACAATTGACGGCAGCCAAGGAGTATCCCGATAACACAAGTAATTGACAATGAGTGCAGTTGCAATCCAAGCAATACCGCCACACATGCATAGGTGTATGAACGCAATCGTGCGACCATGAAATGATGCGCGCTCAAACTCGACGGTAAGTGGCGGCGGCGTGTATGGATTCATCGTCTAAGGCAGTACGGGTACGATCACCAAGCCCGAGGTATTTACTCAACGCAAATCGACACAGGCGGTCGAGGGCTTTGGTGCATCGTGTTGTTCTGGCTGTTTTTCGTGCTCGTGCCCGTGCTCAGTCGGATAAGACGGTGCTCGTGCTCGAACGACCAGATGATCGATTGTACCATTCCGCGCTGGTCGAAGCACTAGTTAGTTTCGGATTTGCGACGGGGTGCGTGAGCGAAATATGGTGGACAGCACACGCGTTACAGGGTGCGGGCTGCGAGTCGCGTCGGACATCACCATGCCGTCATGCAAGCGATTCGATTCGACTACGAGCACGAGCACCGCTTCACTGAGCACGAGCACGATGGGATCGATCCGAAATCGCGGCGGCCAGAACGACCCGATTCAGCCAGCCCGAGCAGGGGACTCGACACAAGTCCGAACGCTTGATCGAGGGCTTGGTTGCAATCGTCTGTTCGTCCTTTGTTTTGGCATTACAGTTTAGATGATACCGCCATTAACAACAACATCCTTACCGTTTTGGTCTCTGTGTTTCACCGTGCCGTCTGGATAAATGAAACGCCATAGTCCATTTGAATCATCGCCAAATCTTTCAATTCGTATGTTGTTGGGAAGCGACTGCACTTCACCTGAACCCATTACCGAACTTGGGATCTCTGTAGGTAAGACCCTGGCGCCGGTCGGGATCTGCAATCGTTCCTCGCCGAAGTGACACCCATGAACAAACATGACCACGATGGCCAATGCCAGCATTTGCAAGGGCGGTTTAACGGTTCTCGAAATTGTCGGGACCCCTTCCGTGAAATCTTGAGTGGACGAACGGTAGGGTTCAGTGGGGCCGCGCGGACGACTCACCACTTCAAAAACGTTAACTCGCGGCCTCCGTTGCAACCCATGGTTCGTCCAAGTCTGGCGCCTCTGCCTCCATCCAGGAGACGATCGAATCGGTAAGTGTATCTCTTGGACGCAACCAAAGCCAAGCAACGAGAGAGCGTAAGCCATCAAATTGGGTCGAGATTCTAGTCTTTTTTCCGTTGCGGCTCTGCAGCACAACCGATTCATGGATGGGTGATTTGTAGGCCGTCGAGAGCATTTCAGCAGTGCATTCAGAGATTACCATGCCGAAGCAGCGGACCACGACACTGGCGTCATCGATGATCACGCGGCTTGTGAACGCGTATGCGACATAGATCGTCGAGAAGATCGTCAGCAACGCGAAAAAGCCAAGGCACAGCAAGATCGGGGTGGCGCGTTCGCCGTGTAGCACCAGCACAGTAGCGAGACCGAAAAAGAAAGCGAAGATCGTGAGAATTCCAACGTGCTGCAGCTTGAATCGTCGCCCATAGCGAAGCACGAACGTGCGGCCATCTCTAATCGCGTCGCGTTCGCGACCCTTTTCGACCCAAGATTCAAGTGCAGCTTGGATTGCTTGTTGCACCATCGTAGAGCGACAGATGTTTATGGGCGAACGCCCGGCATCACCCAGGGCGAGGAGTGAACAAATGCACCGACCAAACCCGGGTGATCGAGCCCTTGGTGTGCATGCCATTGTTATCGGAAATTGTGATCGTCCTTGATGACAGTGTTCGGCATTTTCGCGCGCAAGCGTGCCGCACCAGAACGAGAGACAGGTGTATCGGAAAGGTCCAGAGTGTCCAGTTTCACTAAGGCAACAAATTGTTCGATGGAGTCATCCGTAATCGAAGTTTTCGAAACATCGATGTACAGCTTCCTTGCTCCACCAGAAATGCATTCCTCCCCGAGAGATACAATTTCCGATACATGAAGGTCTGACGTTTTAGGATCATGACAAGAAATCATAAAATGATCTGAGGCATGAATGGCACTGGCTTTATCGAGTTGGATCAACATGTAGTTGCTTAACGTTGGGCGGAGTCTACCAGTAGTGCTAGCAATTTGCATTCATCAATCGATAGCATTTGGCGTACCGTTTTGCATTTGAAATCACGGTGGAACTCCGTTGAAATGGTGTTTGTCTACATCACCTTTTCAAGGAGTCGCCACCGTGAACAGTCATCTTAACAAGTCCGCCACTGAACTTCAAAGCAAATTGCAATCAGCCAAGTCTTTGTGCTTGGATCTGCTGTTACCTAAGTCCGCTGTCTTGGAAATCTGCGCCGACATCGGATAC
>JBGSHV010000101.1:0-50531 GCA_041752005.1 Pirellula sp.
TGCGATAGGCTGACCAGAGGTCGAGGACACTGCCCTCTGAACCACAACGAAAGCAGCGATAGATGTTGCGATCACTTTGCACCGAGAACGTCCACTGAGATGGACTCGGCCTGGCGAGGGTTGTCGCGCTTCTACAACCTGGTAACGGACAAGACCCGCGAAGCTGAGCTCCGCGGGTCTTGGTCGCTTGCCATCCGAGTTCTTCTAACAAGTCCACGATCCGCACTCGCTCGCGGATTTCGCCATAGTCATGCCATGTCATTGCCTCACCTATTTCGCGCCTTGTGGCCTGCTCGCGGCTCGGTAGGACTTCCCGTCGAACTTTACGATTTGCGATCGATATACCAGTCGGTCTAACATCGCCATCACGATTTGCGGGTCTCCCAAGTAATCTGTCCAGTCCTTGAAGTCCACGTTCGTTATGACAGCGGTCGAGCGGCCCACACGAGCATCGATGACCTTATAAAGAAGACTCAAGGCATCTGATATCTCCCTGCGCTCTAGCTTGTCAAAGCCGAATTCGTCGATGACAAGCAAGTCGAACGCACGAAGCTTGCGCACCTGCTGTGGAAGTGACTTAATCGCTCGGGCCTTGTTCAATAATTCGATCAGCTGCGCGCTCTTGGTATACAGGACTCGATATCCGGCGACACAGCTTCGCTTGCCAAGCCCCTCGATGATATGAGTTTTTCCCAGGCCGCTTTTTCCAACGAAAGTTACATTTTCGTTGCGTCTGACGAACTCGCCAGTCGCTAGCTCCATCACTTGGGCTTGTCTTTGAGCCGATGGATTGAACGACCAATCGTACGACTCAAGCGTAGCTTCGGTTGGGAAGTTCGCTCGTCGAATCCGTGATGCAATCGCCTGTTCTCGCTTGAGTCCCGACGGGATTGCTAGGAATCGTTCCAGAATCTCCCAGACGCTATAAGCCTTCTCTGTCGACTCTCGAACAATCTGGTCGATCGCTTCATGAGGCATCTTCAGCTTCAGCTCCTCCAGGTGTTGGAGGATCTTGTCTCGGTGGTTCGCCACCGGAGGCTGCGTCGCATTGTTCGCTGGAAGTTTCACCGGCTGCGTCGCTGCTTGTGCAGTTGGTTTGCTCTGGTTTGGTTTGCTCTGGGTCTTCATCAGTCTTGGCAGTAACCTCGTCTAGGAGTTGTTGGTATTCTTCGCTCCGTCGAGGGCCGATTGGGTCCGATTCCGTGATTTGTTTGAGCACCTGCTGCTCGTGTTCAGTAAGTGATTCCCAAGAATTCCTTGGGGTTCCGAAGTGAGCCAAGATCCGCTCCAGCGAGTGAAAGCCATAGGCGTGGTACTGAATCGAGCGACCGATGGCGGCGATGACATCGGCTAACGGATACGCATGAAGCAACGTCAGAACGCGTTGCGCTTCGTGTTTCCCGTTGCGACATTTCTTGAACAGGCCGTCTAAGTATTCGCTACCCTGTGGTCCGAGTTCCGCATAGCGAGCTCGCAGCATGGTGATTTGCTCTTGAGCGTCCTTTGGCGGAGCGTGCTTTGGATCGATGCTCTTGTCGCCGCCCTTCTCGCTACCAGAACCTCGCAGGAGCACATGCTTGGCAATACAGTTGAGCGAGCGATTGTAGACCTGAAGCTCGTCTTCAGTAATCCGAATCGGAAGCATCTGGCCAATCTGTTGCCAAGGGACCGAATAGCGGTTGTTCGCATATGAGATCATGTGATCGGCGTCGACTAATCGATAAACGACTTGCGCGGTGTCGAATCGCAACGCAGGGAGCGCCAGAAGATGCGGCTTTTCTTCCTCATGCAACTCTAATGGCGTTTTCTTGGTCGTGCCGTGAATGCGTCGATCGTTGATTTCCGAAAGCCACCAACGCGAGACTTCATTGAGATGCTCCATCGATCGAAACGTTCGGCCATTGAGAAGATTTTTTTCGACGTAATCAAATGGCCTTTCCACTTTGCCTTTGGTTTGAGGACGATAAACTTGGCAGGCCCACGGCTTGTAGCCATAGTGCGTGGCGAAAGCTAAGAACCGCGTGTTGTAGACAGGCTGGCCATCTTCCCAACGATTGACGACGACTTTCATGTTGTCGTAAAGGCAAGTTGCTGCCACACCGCCAAGATGCTCGAAGGCCGCGATATGTTGCCTGACTGTCGTTTCAAAGTCCTGGCGTTCGGTGAAGTGAATGTACTGACGACGCGAATAACCCAAGATATAGCTGAACAGTTCGACGCGGCGGCGACCTTCTTGGATGAAATCGATATGGTAAGTCGACCAGTCCATCTGAGCTTGAGCACCCGGAGCGGTTTCGAAGCGGATCGTGGCTGGTTTGGGTTTGAGCCGATGCGATTTGAGGAAGCTGCGAACGATCGTGTACTTGCCCTCGAAACCGAGGTTTTGAAGCTCCTCCAACGCTCGCTGTGCCGTGATACGAGGATACCGCTGGAGCAGATGAAGTAACCGATCCTTGAAAGGATCGAGTTTGCTCGCTCGGGCCAATGGGGCCTTGCCGAGACTCGGCGGTGGAGAATCGGAATCGATACTTTGCGTGGCTTGCTGGTGTGCCGAAATAATGCCAGCGATCTTGGCTCGAGTTTTTCCTAGATCGATAGCCATGCCGCGAATCGATTGTCTGCCGTTCCAGCGTGTGATGATGTCATTGATGAGTTGAGAGTCGTCGGTCATGGCTGTTGTATTTCCTTGATGAAGTCGGAAACTGCTTCAGTAAGAAGGGCTGATTCTTTTTGTAGCTTCGTAAAGCTTTCGATGAGCGGTGCTCGATCGCAAGCTTGAAGTTCCCGGCGACCGGTGAGCCGAAGCCAGTGGTTCATTTTCGCGGTAGCATCAAGCAAGAAGCCAAGGCGTTTGGCGGCTCGGTTGCCTGCCGTGCTCAAGCGAGGATCCCATTGATGGACGTAGTTGTCTTGAGACTGACGGATGGCTTCACGAGGTTTGGTAAGAACGAATGTGGTTTGCTCGCTCGTACTCGATGCGAGCAAGAGCTTGACGATCTCGGAGAGTTCACGCGAAGTGAGCGCCTGCTCGGTGGCACATTTCATGGCCGCGTTTTGGTTGCCGCGCGGCAACTGCGTCATGTGCCTGGCTTGGGTCGGTGTAAGAATCCCCAACCGCAAGGCCTCGCGAGCTTCTTCGGACAATCGCTCGATCAACGCCAATCGGCGATTGACCCACGATTTGTGACGACCAAGCATTTCAGCCACTTCGACTTGTGGCAGATGGTCATCGTGAACCAGAGCAAAGATGAGCCATGACTCTTCGAGTTCATTGGGTTTAGAAGGAATACGATTGAGATTGAAGATGGCCGCCTTGGCCCCTTGCTCGTCGACTTCGATGAAGTGAGCTCGCAGCGAGCTGATGCCTTCGAGAGTCCGAGCGGCCCGAAGACGCTTGAAGCCATCGACGAGTACCAACGATCCTTCGAGCTGACAGAAGACGACCGGAGCAAGCTGACCGTACTTAGCGAACGAGCGGCGCATGAGCTGTTCGGCTTTGGGCTGAACGAGCCGAAATCGATCCAATCGCAGATCGAACGCAGTTAGGTCTAGACTTCGAACCGGGTCGCTCTGTGAAGACTGCGCTGGTGGCAGTGACAACTCATTGGAAAGTGGCATCGTCGATGGCCTCGCACGTTTTTGGAACCCGTTACAGGCTCAACAGCGTATCGGCGTGCAGCGCCAAGCCCTATGTGCTTCACACGAACCGGGCTTGGCGAGCAGGATCCGCATGGCATTGTGAGGCCCGATGGAACCGGGAATATGTAGCCCTTCAAACCATCGTCTTACACGTGTGATGGCCGCACGTAAGTCGTTGTAACAATGAGGGCTACAGTATTTCGCATGAGGTACTCTTGGGTCCAATTCGAAGGAGACGAAACACCCCGGCCTTCGGCAGCGAGATTTCTTACGCGAACTTTTTTTGGGCGTCGATTTGTATCACCCACGCGCATCGATTGCGGGGCAAGTTTACTGGCTTCGAGTTCTGCTTTGATCCTCGAACGACGGCGTTTCGATTGCGCCCGACGCTTTTCCTTTCCATTTTCGGTGCGGCGGTATTTATCATCGGCACGCTTCTTGGCAGCTTTCCGAACCAGTTCGTTGGCAAACTGACGGCAATTCTCACCGCAGAAGACTTGGGCGGGATGATTGGGCGTAAAAATCCGATTGCAGGACTTGAGTAAGCAACTGCACTGGGGCGAGGACAGCTTCGAGGCTTGCGAAGCGACCGGAATCGGATCAGGATTTGAAATGGGCATGCGGGATGTGGTCCCGTAAGTCAAGTCTCGCTGTCGAGTTCTAGCTCTTCAGCGAGGCGTTTTTATAGAATTAGAAGAGAGACCAATTACTCTAATTGGCTCGCCACCGACCCGCGAACAGAAAATCGCAGCCACACAAAGCCAGCCCGCGAAAGTGGCTCAACGCTCAACCGCGATTGATATTTTGGGATCATTTGCGAAGGTTTGTGTTCGCTGCAACAGCGAAGAAGAACTAATGACGATTCACGACAATGCGATCGAGTTTGGGCTTGAGGTTCATTTGATCACTGACAGCGGCCGCACTGAGTTTCACGGCCGGCCCACCCGCACTTGTCTCGCCATTGGTCCAGACGATGCTTCCAAGATCGACCAAGTGACCGGAAACCTCGAACTACTTTGATGTTTCTGGTGTATCAAAGAGATTGAAGGGAAGTGGAATTGAAGATCTACCTTGATGATGAACGACCAATCCCGGATGGATGGCACGGATGTCGCTGGCCAGAAGAGGCTATTCGACTACTGAAGACAGGTGGGGTCACCCATCTGGGCCTAGATCACGACCTTGGCGACGATGCCCGCGGGACAGGTTACGACGTCGTCCTCTGGATTGAAGAACAAGTCGCCACTGCCAACTTTCAACCGCCCGAAATACTCGTTCATTCCGCGAACGTTTCAGCGCGGGGAAAAATGGAAGCCGGAATACGCAGTATTCAGAAACTTTGTAGCCCCGATTGATTCACTGTCCACGCATCTCCATTGCTGCCTTATACTCCTTCGAAAAATCAATGCCCGCATCCTCGTGCGGCGCGAATTGCTTGAAGGCGGCATACATGATCGAGCATAAGTGCAGACCGCTGCATGTGCCCGGCAGCAATCGCAAGGAGTACGCCAGCCCGCACTGGAACGCCGACAGGTACAGCAGCTCGGACTCAAGCTCAGGTTTGTACCGCAGGAAGTGGGCGGGATCATCGTCCGATGCGATTTTGATCGACGCATGGCCCGAACATTTTGGATCGCGCTGCACCAACACTGACTTACCGCTGGCCGTAGACAGATTCTCTTCAATCATTCTCGTCGCTTCTGCTGGTTTCACAAGCTTTTCCATTGGCATTGGTGGTCGTCGGGGATTGGTACTTACAGGCCGGTCCAAATGGCTATTCAACCCTAGCAGACAACCCCTATCGCACATGTTATACTCTCCCCACCGCTGGGCGTCAGGCCCGGGGACGAGTTCGGGCTAAAACCGCCCAGTTTTTTAGGAGACTGGAGAATGACCAAAACAAAAGACGATTTCGGCGGCCGTGTTAAGGAACTGCGTGAACAGTTGCACCTCACCCAAGAAGCGATGGCAGAGACCCTGGGCGTGAGCTTCGCGACTGTGAATCGCTGGGAAAACGGATGGACGGCACCTTCGCAACTGGCCCTGCGCCAGATCGACCAGCTGTGCAAAGAGCACCACATCGCGCCAATGACCGACGCCAAACGTTCTTCGAAATAGAAAGCAGCCAACCGAACAACGCCAAGTAGTTCCCGCAATAACGAGCTGAAAACTGAATACTGACGACTGAAAACTCTCTGAATGACAACAAAGAGCTGGACAACGGTTGCCGAGTCTAGTTTCCCGTGGGAGCGGGAAGCGCTCGAGTTCGTGCGCTCACAGTTTCCGAACCACGAACCCTACCGAGCGTGGACAAACTTCGAATTCGTCGCAGACGACGGCAGCATCTACGAAGTCGATCTCTTGATCTTCACGCCGCAAGGCTTCTTCCTGATTGAGATCAAAAGCAAACCCGGTCGCCTCCGCGGGGATGCGGGGACCTGGACCTGGGAAACGGATGGCAAGTTGGCCACAGTCGACAATCCGTATCACCTCGCGAATTCAAAAGCCAAGAAGCTTCGGTCATTGCTCCAACGGCAAAAGGCAGCCAAGAGCAAAGGGCAGATTCCGTTCATCGAAGCGCTCGTGTTCTGTTCCGCTGAAAACTTGCAATGCGACCTCCAGGGCAACGCCAAGTTCCACGTCTGCCTCCGCGATCGCGCGGCCGATGGCACCAAGCCAGCTCGCCCAGGCATCATGGCTGCCATCAAACGCCGTGAATGCGATGGGCTCGATCCGAACGCGAAAGGCACGCACGATCGCCCGACGGCCAAGCTTGTCGCACAAGCCATCGAGCAAGCAGGCATCCGGCCGTCACAACGCAGCCGCAAGGTCAGCGACTACGTTCTGGATCGCCTGATCAACGAAGGGCCTGGCTACCAAGACTGGGAAGCGACGCACACCACGCTCAAAACCGTTCGCCGTCGCGTACGGATCTACAATGTCCGCGTAAGCGCTACGTCCGACGAGCGTCAGACCATCGAGCGGGCAGCCAGACGCGAAGCCGAATTGCTGGAGATGCTCCAGCACCCTGGAGTACTCCGCCGCGAAGGCTTTACCGAACACGAACTCGGGCCAGCACTGATCTTCGAACATGATCCGACAGCCATGCGGTTGGATCACTTCTTGACACAACATCACGATCAACTGACCGTTGACCATCGCCTCGACCTACTCCGCCAAATCAGCGAAGTCATTCGATTCGCTCACGACAAACGAGTCGTCCATCGCTCGCTTTCGCCGCAGAGCATATTAGTGGGGCAAAGTGACAAAGTGGCAAAGGGGCAAAGTAATGTATCCTCTACTTTTGCACTCTGGCCCTCTGCCACTTTGCCCCTGCAAGTCAAAGTTTTCAATTGGCAAGTCGGCTACCGCTCCGAAAGCAACTCCACCTCCAACGCCTCTTTGGCCGTTTCAGCCACCTCACATGTCGATCGATTGGTTGATGACGGCAGCACCGCCTACATGGCACCAGAAGCAATTTCGGGTGACAACAATGTCGGCGAGCATCTCGACATCTTCTCGCTCGGAGCCATTGCATACCACATCTTCTCGGGCTCGCCTCCAGCGGCCAACGGCCTGGAGCTGAGCAACAAGCTCCGCGAAACAAAGGGCCTGCAGATCAGCTCCGTACTCAACGGTGCGAGCGAAAGTCTGCAAGAGATGATCCAGTGGAGCACGCTGCCGGTGGTCGCGGATCGCGAAGGTCTGGTCAGCTCCGTCGACGATTTCCTCGATCTGCTGGAAAAGGTAGAAATCGAAGCCAAAACGTCAGACGCCGAAAACTACGTCGAAGACCCGGACGAAGCCAAAACCGGCGACCTACTGCCCGGCGGCTTTCGTGTGCTGCATCGACTGGGCAAGGGTGCATCGAGCGTCGGCCTGCTCGTGGAGCATCAGGATCAACAATACATCCTCAAGGCAGCCATCGATCCGGACCGCAACGATCGCATCGGAGCCGAAGCGGAAGTTCTCGATAAACTTCGACACTCAAACATCGTGGAGATCATTCGACCGGTTGAGATCGGCAACCGCGCTGGCTTCTTGATGCGTCCCGTTCTGGTGACCGTCAATGAAGAGCCGCGTGTCGAAACACTGGCTCGGCGACTCAACAAAGAAGGCAAGCTGCACGTCGACCTCCTGCAACGCTTCGGCGAGTGTTTGCTGGACGTCTTGAAATTCCTCGAAAAGCAAGGCATCAACCACCGAGACATCAAGCCCGACAATATTGCCATTGGGCACATTGGCAGCAGCAAGCAACTGGAGCTGGTCCTCTTCGATTTCTCGCTAGCCCGAGCTCCACTCGACAACATCCGCGCCGGCACAGCCACGTACCTCGATCCGTTCTTGCCGTTGCGCAAGTCGCGACGCTGGGACTTGCACGCCGAACGCTACGCCGCAGCGATCACGCTGTACGAGATGGCTGGCGGACCAGGTTCCATTCCCAAGTGGGGCGATGGTGCGAGCGACCCGTCTCATTTGCAGTGCGAAGCCACCATCGACGGCGATCTATTCGACGCCTCGCTACGTGACAACTTGATGGAGTTCTTCACGCGAGCGTTTCGACGCAATCCAGACGAACGTTTCGACAATGCCGAAGCGATGCTGGATGCGTGGCGAGACTGCTTTGTCGGCATCGAAGATCCCTCGACGCTGTCGGATCACGTCGATGAAGAAGAAGTTCGCAAGTTACTCGCCATCGCGACATTGGACACTCAGATACCAGAGCTCGGTCTTGGTACGCGAGCCACCAACGCGCTGGATCGAGCCAACATACTGACCGTGGAAGACCTTCTCTCGGTCCCGATGCGCAAGCTGCTGCGATTGCGAGGCGTTGGGAACAAGACACGTCGCGAGATAGCTGCGTCCGTTCGGATACTCCGAGAACGATTGGGTCACGAAGTTGTCAGTGGTCAGTTGTCAGTTGTCAGTGGGGAAGAAGATGACAGTGATCAAACGGCAGTTGTCAGTAAAGAAGATCCACAGCTTTTAGAGAAGCTCAGTGTGGATCAATTGGTTTCTCGCATTACGAAGGTTGGAGTTCGTGAAGGCGCTAGTGCTCGAGCAACTATGTTGGCGCTGCTGGGACTTGACCGTCAGTCTGAAACTGAAAACTGTCAACTGAAAACTGAAAACTACTGGCGAAGCCAGACAGAGATCGCCCCGATAGTCGATGTAACGCGTGGACGCATTGGCCAGCTTGTTGGCAAGTTCCAATCGCGCTGGTGTAAAGACGCCGCCGTCACCAAGATGCGATCCGATCTTGTCGAAATCCTAACGACGGCCGGCGGAGTGCTCGCAATTAAAGAACTAGCCGAAGCCCTGTTGGTCGCACGAGGTTCAGTGGAAGACGATCCGAGACGGACACAGTATGCCTTGGCCCTGGCTCGCGCCTGCACCGAAGCAGAACGCACGCTCGCCGAACCACGATTTTTAGTGAAGAGGTCATTGGTCACTGGTCATTCGTCACTTGCAAATGACAAAGGACAAATGACAAATGACCGAGCGACGATCGTCATCGCCTTAACACCAGAGCTCGCCTCCTACGCAATTCAACTTGGCCAACTCGCGGACTTGCTCGCTCTCGAAGATCCATTGGTTCCACCTGCTCGAGTACTCCAGCGGCTTCGCGAAGTCACTCAACCGGCCGGCACATCGCTGCTCGCCGACGCTCGCTTGTTACGACTGGCGGCTGCTGCTTCCAAGAACGCGGCTGTTTCCAGTCGCCAAGAACTTTATCCACGCAGCATGGACGCGGCCCGCGCGTTGAAACTATCGCAAGGAGCAATCTATGGCGTCTCATCGCTAACGGTCGCCCAAATCCGCGACCGTGTGAGCGGTCGCTACCCCGAGGCGGCTCCAGTTCCCGATCGGCCGGCGCTCGACGACTTGCTACAAGCTGCCGGCTTCGACTTCCAATGGGACTCGTCTGGCAAGGGAGGCGGTTGTTTCGTCGCACGCATTCGCGATGTCGTCTCGATCACCAGTGGCAGTGAATCGATATCGCGAGCAGCGACTTCCTTGGGTTCAGCGGCAAACAATCAAGCAACCCAAGAGATCACACCCGAGATCGCGGATGCTCGACAGTTCGAAGAACGACTCGAACGCGGCATCAAGGAAGGATCATTCCTCGCACTGATCGTCAATCCAAAGTGTTACCAGCGAGCGTTCAGCGAGTTGCAAAATCGCTTCTCCATCGAAGTCGTCGATATCGAGGGGCTGATTGTCGATACCCTCCGAGACGTTGCCTCCAAGGCAAATGCCAAGTGGGATGCGCTCGTCAACGCCGACGCCAAGCCGGGTTCGGAACCATGGAAGAAGTTCATGGTCTTAGTCAATCGAGCCATGCCGATTGTAGAGTCGTCAGTGATCAGTGGTCAGTCGTCAGTCGAAGGCAAGAAATCCAAGCGTAGCATTTTGCTAATTTTCCCGGGGTTGCTCGCCCGCTATGAGCAGCTCGGATTACTGGAGAAAATCCGAGACGAGATTGGACGCAGCAAGGGATTGCACTCCTGTTGGATACTGATCCCTGGCGACAATCAAGCATTCATTGACGGCAAGCCTGTTCCGATTATCAGTCCGGGTCAAAAAACAAAGATTCCGGATCAATGGATTCGGAATGAACATCGTGGCCGCGCGTGTCGTCCAGTTGCTTCAACCTAAACACGAATACAACATAGAACGGAAAAGCACAACAAAATGAAAATCAAGTCAGCTCACATCGAAAACTTTAAGGGGATCAAGGATCTCCACATCGACATGGAGGACTATACAGGACATGGAAGAGACCTGACCTGTATCCTTGGGGATAACGGTTCTGGCAAGACATCAGCACTACAAGCGATTGCGTTACCGCTTGGAATGGCCACACGTAGGATTCGATATGCCGATCAGTTTGACTGGCACGGTTTTCTACCGGAACGCACGTCAAGCCTTGGAGCAACGCACGTCGAGCTAGTCGTAGATTTCACCGACGACGAACTTCGCATCACGCAGGATTTGTATCAGCGATGGTACGATTCACTGTCCAGCGATTTTCGAGAGACTCACCAAATCCACGCACCATCTCAAGAAAAACAGGTAACGCTAACGTACGAACAGAATCGTCTCACATCCTCGGAAGGTATTCCCGGCCTTCATCAATTCTTGGGAAGGTATTATGTCAAGACTTTAGCCAAGTCCGACTCTCGATTAAGAGAGCATTATTCAAAGTTGGGCGATATCTTCTGGTTCGACCAAAATCGCAACCTAGGTAGTGCATCGGCTCGTCGGTATTCCGAAAACGAGAATTCAAATAGCCAAAAAGAAACCTGGCATACTGGAGTCGAGAAGCTACGTGAGTTCCTAATCGTAATGTGGAGCTATCACATACTGGGTAATAAGTCATACGGTAAAAACTACATTCCTGAGTTAGAGAGTCGGTTTCAAAAAGTTTTCCCCGATCGGCGATTCTTGCAGACTGCACCGAGAAACGAGGAAGGTTCGGGTGGTGTTAATGACACGTATTTCCTCCTCCAATCAGGGAACAAAGTCTATGATTTGGCGGAAATGTCTTCTGGAGAACAAGCAGTATTTCCACTCGTGTATGAATTTGTCAGGCTAGATGTCGGCAACTCGATCGTGTTGATCGACGAGCTTGAACTGCACTTGCATCCACCGGAGCAGCAGCGATTGCTAAACGCACTTCCTGCGCTTGGCCCCAACAATCAATTCATCATCACGACACATTCGCAGTTCCTAACCGACGTGATCCCAAATGACCATGAAGTTCGCATGGAGGGAGGTGTGCGGTGCCTCTAGCAAAACTGTATGTCGAAGGCGACTTGGACGCTGCCATCTACAATAAGATCTTTCCCGGCGTCCTAATTGAACAGGGAGGCAGTAAGACTTCGCTAAAGCCTCAAGCTCGTAAGGATCGAACGTCGAGTTCGGCACGAATGAACGCTGGCTATCTCCGCGACAGGGATTTTGACTTCACGCCACCTGAACCGTTGCACACACCTACTGTTGATGCTGAACACAATGGACAAGCATTCGGTTGGAGGCTGAATCGTCATGAACTGGAGAGTTACCTAATTGATCCACGGGTCATAAGTGCAACATTTGAGATCGATCTGGCCGCATGGGAAACAGCACTGCATCAGGCAGCTACGAAGATCAGTCACTATCAGATCGCCCGATGGACCATCGGCTCCGTTCGATCAAATTTGCCCCCGAACTACCAATTGTATACCAAGCCTGATGGAGTCGACGAGATGCGATTGCCTGCCGATCTATCCGAGGCGGTTTCTCTTCAATGGTGTAAGAACGCGATTAGTGCATTTAGAGACAAGATTGCCCCGCATCTCGACAATAGCGCCATCGATGCGGAGATTGAGAGACGGCGCAATACTTTTCAAGCCGAATCAATCAAGGAAGCCGAGTACGCGCTTTTGTGGTGTAGCGGCAAAGACCTCTTCGCCGCAGTTGATTTGACAGCGACAAAAGACGACCGAATACGGAGCCCGAAGGATTTGTGCAAGCGATTGCGAGACTGGATTCGGGAAAACCCTGATCAATTCGTCGCTTTCTATCCCGAACTCCAAGAACTTCGGAATCAGTTTTTAGCTTGACTCCCGACTCCCAAAGACTGATCACTGAAAACTGACGACTGACAACTAACAAATGATTAACCGACAAGCCCTACTTGCCGACCTTCAGAAGTTCCTTCAACGGATCGAAGCGGATTTATTGGAGCGCAGCGAATCGACTGAGGTTCCCGAGGTACCGGCTGCGCTGCATGCGGAGTACGAGAAGGCCGCCAAAGCCGAACGCACAGCGCAGAACTACGAAGATTGGCGGACCGATACGATCACACAAGCCGCAGCGGCGTGGGTCTTGTCCTGTGTGTTTGTTCGCTTCCTCGAAGACAACTCGCTCATCGATCCACCCAAGATCGCGGGCCCAGGCGAACGATTGGCTCGAGCACGCGATGAGCACGAGTTGTATTTCCGGTCGCATCCCCAGCATACCGATCGCGAATACTTGCTGTCGATCTTCGCTGAACTTGCCAAGTTGCCAGGAACACGCGGCATCTTTGGCGAGCACAACGCCATCAACGACTTACCTAACTGGCTCTCCGGTGACGCTGCTGGCGAACTTTTGAACTTCTTTCAGAAGATCAATGCGAGCACCGGCAATCTAGTTCATGATTTCACTGATCCCAACTGGGACACCCGTTTCTTGGGCGACCTTTATCAAGATCTTTCGGAAGCTGCTCGTAAAAAGTTTGCTCTGCTTCAAACGCCCGATTTCGTCGAAGAGTTTATTCTTGACCGAACGCTTGATCCTGCAATCGAAGAATTTGGATTGGTTCCACAGCTATCGGCGACTGATCAACATTCTCCAACCCGCTTCAAGATGATCGACCCAGCCTGCGGTTCTGGTCACTTTTTGCTGGGAGGGTTTCCACGGCTGCTCGGTCGCTGGCAACGCAAAGAACCGGGCACCAATATCCGTGAGCTAACCCAACGAGCACTCGACAGCATTCATGGTGTCGACATCAATCCATTTGCAGTTGCCATCGCAAAATTTCGATTGTTGTTAGTTGCGATGAAGGCATGTGATATTCGCCAGCTGGCCGATGCGCCAGCATTTCATATCAATGTTGCATGCGGTGATTCGTTGTTGCACGGAGAGAATCGAACTTCTTCCGGCCAGAAGCTTTGGGACTATGCCGAAGGAGCAACTGATGAAGAGTTATATTCGCATGCTTATCCTGGAGAGGACCTACAGACGGTTCGGACGCTACTTAAGGCTGGAACCTATCACTGCGTCGTCGCCAATCCTCCCTACATTGTTCCGAAGGATCGAAAACTCAATGACTGGTACAGAAAGCGATTTTCAGCTTGCCACATGAAGTACTCGCTCGCAGTCCCATTCATGCAGCAGATTTTTCAGCTTGCTATTCGCGGAGGTTATACAGGCCAGATAACTGCGAACTCATTCATGAAACGCGAGTTCGGCAGGAAATTGATTGAATCGTTTATCCCAACTATCGATTTGACCCATGTGATAGACACAAGTGGTGCATACATCCCTGGACATGGCACGCCTACGACAATTCTTTTTGGTCGGAATCGCGAGTCTTTGGGGAGCTCTCTCCGGACTGTACTGGGCATTCGAGGCGAGCCAAGTACGCCAGAAGATCCTGCCCGAGGCGTTGTATGGTCGGCAATACTACGGCTTATCGACCGAGCGGGTGAGCAGGATGATTTTGTAAGCGCTGGAGACTCGGACCGAGCTTTGTTTCAGAAGCATCCATGGTCGATCGGAGGAGGGGGCGCTAGCGAACTCAAGGAGTTACTCGATGACAATGCTCATTCCTTACTCAACAGGGTTGCGTCGGTGATTGGAATTTTAGGAATGACCAACGCTGACGATGTAATGCTAGCACCCCGTTCAGTTTTTGAACGCAACGGCGTCGAACGCAAAACACATCGACGGCTTACAATGGGTGACGAGATTCGAGATTGGGAAATCAGCGACGGCGATCATTCCTCATTTCCCTATGATAATGGCAAGTTGCTCGAAATTGGAGAGTTTCCCGGCTTTCATAAGTGGCTGTGGCAAGCAAGAACAATATTGGGCTCTCGTGCTACTTTTGCTCGACTGACCTATTTTCAGGAAGGAAGGCCCTGGTGGGAATGGCATCAAGTATCGCTTGATCGGCTCAACACACCTCAATCAATAGTTTTCGGCGAAGTAGCGACACACAATCACTTTGTTTTTGATCGAGGCGGCAAGGTATTTAATCGTACTGCTCCCGTGATAAAGCTATCCAATGAAGCTACCGCTGACGAGCATCTTTCACTCGTTGGGATTTTGAATAGCTCAACTGCGTGTTTTTGGATGAAGCAAGTCGCACACAACAAAGGTGACTCAACAGATCAGAACGGCGCACGCACTATTGGCGATCCAGCGTTCAATACATATGCCTTCAATGGGACATTGCTTGGGAAACTGCCAATTCCGGAAGAACGCACTTTCCAGACTTCCATATATCTCGATGAGTTATCGCAACGGTCTGCAAAAACTAGCCCAAAAGCAGCACTCACTCAGAATCGAAATTGTTTATCGACAGAAAGCGATTCCGGGCAGATAGCGAAGGAAACGTTGCGCGAGACTCTTGTTTCCGCTCGGAAAGAATGGGAGCTGATTCATAGATGGATGATTGCAGGACAAGAAAATCTTGATTGGGAATGCTACAAGCTTTACGGATTAGTCGAAGATGATTTGACTGAGCGTCCTTCCCAATCCTCGTTATCTCCGTGGTTTCCAATCACCCACGGCCAACGTGCTTTCGAAATTGTTCTTGCTCGCAAGATCGCTGGTGGTGAAACGCAATCCACATGGTTCGAACGCCATGGCTCAACACCAATTACCGAGTTGCCTGCTGATTGGCCCGAGGAGTACAAGCAACTCGTTCAACGCCGAATCGAACTGATCGAGAACGATCCAAGCATCCGATTAATCGAACAACCCGAATATAAACGCCGATGGAACTTTGAATCATGGGAGGCGCAACTCGAACGTGCTCTGCGTGAGTGGTTGCTACTTCGCATGGAGACCTACTTCGATGTCGACGGTAGAATGGCAGGCGATGACGAAGCGAATAATAAAGACTCTCGTATCGCCGTGCCGCTTGGTGAGATCGCGATATACTCCCTCGCAATACTTGCAGACACTGCTCGTCGAGATCCGCAATTCATGGAGGTTGGCGAACTCTATCGAGACGACCCCGCATTCGACGTCCAATCACTTGTCGAAGAACTTGTGCTTGCCGAGAGCGTTCCTCTCCTTCCAATCCTCTGCTACAAGGACTCCGGCCTTCGCAAGCGAGCTGAGTGGGAGAAGTCCTGGGACTTGCAACGCCGTGAAGATGCCGGCGAGTCGGTCGGCACGATTCCCGTTCCACCCAAGTACACCAACGCCGACTTCATCTCGACCGGTGGAGCTCGTTACTGGGCCCTGCGAGGCAAGCTCGACGTACCCAAGGAACGTTGGATCAGCTTCCCACACTGCGAAGGCCCCGACGGAACGCTCGTCATCTGCTGGGCTGGCTACGATCACCTGCAACAAGCCCAAGCCATCAGCGCCTACTACGTCCGCGTCCAAACCGAGTTCGGCGGCAGCGACGATCCCCGGCTCATCCCTTTGCTCGCAAGCCTGATCGAGCTCCTCCCCTGGCTTGCACAATGGCACAACGAACCCAACGCCAGCTTCGACGGCCTCCGCATGGGCGACTACTTCGAAGGCTTCGTCAACGAAGAAGCCCGCAACCTCGGCAAAACCCTCGCAGAAATCAAAGCCTGGGTGCCTCCGAAGAAGGCTGCCAAAGCTCCGAAGGCGAAGAAAGCCAGGAAAAACGTCGCCCAATCCGCAGTCGAACCAGAGAGTTGATTTGTTTGAATCCGCCTCCCCTAAACGTAGGTTTCGGACGATAATAGCTATCAAGCAGAAAAATGAAGATTCAAAGTTTGTCGAAAAAAACAAAAGCAAACGGCAAGGACTGAAGATGCCAGAAGACACGATACCAAGCTCCCAAGAGGCCGACTTCCGACAGCTTCTGACAGACATCAAGCGACTTTCGAAGGTACCTGAGCAGCAGATTAACCAGCTGTCCGCCGCGTTACACTCAGCGTCGGAGTTCTATCTGATCGAGAAGGTCATTGCTGAAAATATTGACGATGAGAAGCAGGCCAGTGCCATCTCGCGGTTGGTTGAGAACATCATTCCTGAGTCGCTTAAGTACTTGACCGGAATGATCAAGAGCTGGCGCAAGTCGTTAGGCGAACCAGATGGTTACATGACGGAAGAGGAACTTGAGGCTGTTTCTGTTGCTCTAAACAAGCTCATCCGCAATTCGCCAGCGATCACACGGGTCAAAAAAGCTCAAGTGCTAAAGACCGTTACCGGCAACGAAGTCTTTGGTGTCATGTTCGTATGCGATGCTCGCCCTGTTTACAACGAGGCACGGGATGACATTGAAGGCTATGTGCCTGTGACCACGATGAAGATCGTTTATCAGCGTCAAAACGGCGACAGCGAAGAGATTGAATTCGTATTGATGCCGAACGAAATAGATTTGTTCATCGAGAGGGCGACAAATGCCCGTGATAAGGTCAGAGTGCTGAATGCCAAGATGAATCAGTTGCTACCTAGTGCAATTGTGGAGGAAAACAATGAGTAAAGCACCAGCGATTCAATCCTCGAAGGCTCAAACTGCGGGCTATCTTTACAAAACACCAAAGCCAATAGGATTTTATGGTGGCGGACGGAGTTGTGTTCCTGCGCTAGAAGACGAGTACAGGAAGGAGGAAGATACAAAGATCGATGTACGTGCTGTTTATCGCCATGGAATAATCCCTCACGTCCGCTCCACACAACTGAGCAGGAGCGGCCCGCGTGTTGAGCCATTATTTATTCATAAGTCTTTGGCATGCGAAACTAGTTTGATTGAGTTGCGAAATTTCGTCACTAACTTAAGCATTACGCATCCGGAAGGTGACCATCGATTGTGGGAGATCGGGGCTGTCAAGAAATCCATGGGAAGGTTTTTTGGCCAAAATTCAGTCGCTTGTTTTTTGGACTGGTTGAATGACTTTGCTCTTGAAGCAAACGCCAATGCTGCGGCATTGGCTTTATTGTTCTCGACAAAGTCAGGATACCGCGAGAGACTTGCTTTGCAGGAATGGGCGTTAGCTGGTTCGCCTCGTGTTTTGGAAGACGAGTCCACGTCAGATTGGGTGCATGAGCCAGAGGGAATACTTCAGCGACTGGAGAACCGAAACGCCTATCCAGCTGATTACGAAGCGGCCGTCCTATTCGCGGAAGTGAAGCCTTTTCGTGGAGAACAGAGAACTAGACTACTTAAAGCTCTCGCTGTGTATATTGATGAAAACCGATTTGTCGAAGACCAGGACTCGTTAGTTACGTTGTGCTCTGCGATTCGCAAATACGCGATGAATATGCCTGAGGCACGTTTTGAGGAATATGCGAACTGGTTGTTGCCAACTGAGACCGCAACGCTTCATCATGAAGCGGAAATGGAGTTTGCCAAAGGTATCTGTTGGCGGCTGGAGTTTGTGCCACATGAATGGCCCGCAGACTACCCGATTCTCACGAAGACGCTATTTGACTTGGTGGATTCCTATCTTACGCCTCGACTGATTTTGCAAAAGAGTTATGCAAATACAGCGATGTTTGGGATGGTTGCACTGCATGTTCTCGAAGCAATTTCGACTTACAGCAAAGCGTTCGTTGGTAGTCTTCGTAAAAAAATGATGGATTCGGGAGTGAAATGGTTTGTCGAGATGGTAGACGATAATGTCGACGAAGCAATTCAGTACATCTCAGAACGAGATGAAGCTCTGGCAAAGGAAGTCTCCAAGATTCGGCAAGGATAGTTGCTTCATATGCCTGCGCAAAGAACCTCGAAAAGTACTCCGATCAAGGCTAGTCCGGGCAACATGCTCGCCAAATCCGACGGTGTATCTGACCTCATGGTCCATGCGATGCTGTTCGATGAGGATAATGATCGTAACGACGTTACGACCACATCGCAACTCCGGATTGCTCACATGGGACCTCCTCTCGGCAGGTCTACCAGAACGAGCGACGCGGTTGGGTATATTGTCCTTACTGAAGATCAAAAAGTACGGATCAAAAAGTTTATCGCTCAGTGCAAAGATGCTTCTGACAAACGAAAAAAGGAGCTAAGGAGACTTGGACAAAAACCTGACCCTCGCGATCTCTATGTAATTTTGCCTTCAGCAAAGAGCCCGATCGGTGATAAACCTTATTGGAGGTTTAGTTGCGTTGGTTTCGTCATAAAGGCCTACGAAGAGTTGAAGATTGTTCTGTTAAAAGGCCCGATTCCAGAGCGTACGTTGGCAGAACTTAAGAAGTTCTATCCTGGATTTGAAGAAGACTTTGATGATACAGACACTCGTGTTGAGATGGGGATTGGTACGGGAGACCGCTGGCCAGTTGAGCTGGTCGGATATCTTCTGCACTCCTTTGCTCGTAGCGATGCAGAAGTAATGGCAGGCCCTTACACTCCAAGGTTGGGCGACGAGTATTTCCCCCGTCAAAATTCTTCGGGAGCATCAGCACTCGGAACTTGGGTGGGGAAAAAATGGAAGAAATAGAAGAAAACCCTTGAGGTGATGACCCCTTCGTTGCATACGGTATCGATGTTGGTATGTATGAACACGGCACAAATGGAGCCGTCAAATCCAACACGACATTTGCCTGGGAGAGAGTGAAGCACGGTGTCGAGCTTCACGGTCCTTGGTCCCCCCATACTGAAAACTGAAGACTGATGACTCTCTTAAAAGACCTAATCGATATTCCCGAGCACATCGACAAGGGGCAGTTCGTTTTGCGACTGACCGAAGGGGTCACTGATCCGCAGGCAACCGTCGCGGCTTATGTACCGACGCCTCAGCTCGTCTTGGCATTCGATGATGCACTGAACTTCATCAAGGGATCTGTTCTCGGGCACACAAGCAAAGCCACGTACCTTCACGGTAGCTTCGGTAGCGGTAAGAGCCACTTCATGGCAATCCTGCACTTGATCCTTTCGGGAAACTCTTCTGCCCGAGGAATTCCAGAGCTGGCTTCCGTGATCCAAAAGCACAATTCGTGGATCGAAGGGAAGAAGTTCTTGCTGGTTCCGTACCACATGATCGCAGCTCACGATGTGGAGTCTGGCATCCTGGGTGGTTACGTCGATTTCGTCCGTCGAGTGCATCCTGACGCGCCGATCCCTGGTGTCTATCTGGCCGAAGGTTTGTTCAAGGATGCGTCCGCTTTACGGCAACGCATGGGTGACGATGCGTTCTTCGCTGCGATGAGCGAAGGTGCTAGCGCCGACAGTGACTTTGGCGATGTGGACGTTGGTTGGGATGCCGCACGATTTGATAACGCCGTTGACGCTGATCCAGGTTCGGAAGAACGGTCACAGTTGATCAGTGCGCTCGTCGGAAAGTTCTTTGGTTCTTATGATACGCAAGCGGGCGGACATGGCGAGGCGTTCATCTCCTTGGACAAAGGACTGTCGGTTATCAGCCGACATGCAAAGGATCTCGGCTACGATGCATTGATTCTCTTCCTTGACGAACTGATCCTGTGGCTGGCAAGTCACGCTGCGGATTTGAAGTTCGTGCATCAGGAAGGTCAGAAGCTGGCCAAGCTGGTCGAAGCTCAAACGGCTGATCGACCAATTCCAATCGTTAGCTTCATCGCTCGTCAGCGTGACTTGAGCGAGCTGATCGGCGACTCGGTACCCGGAGCCGACCGATTGAACTTCGGTGACGCTCTCAAGCACTGGGAAGGACGCTTCCACAAAATCACGCTGGAAGATCGTAACTTGCCAGCGATTGCAGAGCGACGCGTTCTGAAGTGCCATACCCCTTCGGCACGCCAGGAATTGAACGCTGCGTTCGAACAGACAGCGAAGATCCGTGAGTCGGTGATGACGACGTTGCTGACCGGTGAAGGCGACCGGGAGATGTTCCGCAAGGTCTATCCGTTTAGCCCAGCTCTCGTGCAAACCCTAATCGCGGTGTCGAGCGTTTTGCAGCGCGAGCGGACGGCGCTCAAGGTGATGATGCAATTGCTAGTCGAGCAACGTGATGTGCTCACTGTCGGCGACATTGTCCCTGTAGGTGATCTGTTCGATGTGATCGCTCACGGTGACGAGGCGTTTAGCCAAGAGATGGCGATCCACTTTGACAATGCCAAGCGACTGTATCACCAGAAACTGTTGCCGATGTTGGAAAAGACGCACGGACGTCGGGAGGAACTCGAGAAGTTGCCAACCGATGATCCACGACGCGTTGGCTTTCGCAATGACGATCGATTGGTCAAGACGCTTCTACTTTCGGCGTTGGTTCCCGAAGTGGAAACGCTACGTGGCTTGAACGCAGAACGCCTAGCGGCCCTCAACCACGGCACGATTAAGACTCCGATCGCCGGACGCGAGGGACAGGAAGTCTTGCGACGTGTGCGTAACTGGGCGGCCAGTGTGGGCGAGATTCGTATCGGCGAGGAAACCAACCCGTCCATTTCGATTCAGCTATCCGGTGTCGATACCGAAGGGATCATCAAGCAAGCAGAGCGCGAAGACAATCAAGGCAACCGTATTCGTCGCGTTCGGCAGATGCTGTTTGAACAATTGGGCGTTTCAGGCGAGGACGAGTTCCAACAGCATTATGACTATATCTGGAAGAACACCAGTCGTTCGTGCACAGTTCTCTTCAAGAACATTCGTGACCTGCCAGACGCATCCTTTGAGAACAACGAGCCAGACTGGAAGTTGGTGATCGACTTCCCGTTCGACGAGGCTGGCCACGGGCCGAAGGACGACATCAGCCGACTTCAGCAATTTAAGACGGAGAATCCTCGTGGCGCGAAAACCATCTGCTGGATTCCACAGTTCTTCAGTGTCGATGCTCTGAAGGATCTCGGGATGCTAGTCATCCTTGAACACATTCTCACTGGAGAGCGATTCGGTCAGTACTCGAGCCATCTTTCTCCACAGGATCGGCAAGCGGCGAAGTCGTTGCTGGAGAACCAGCGAAGCGTTCTGCGAACCCGAGTGCAGAATCACTTGGACGCGGCCTATGGCCTGGATGCGATTACGCAGGGCTCGCTCGATACAACTCACGAGTTAGAACAGCATGAGCAGTTCGTTTCATTGGATGATGGCTTCGCTCCGCAGCCTCCCGTCGCTGCAAATCTTGGCGGAGCGATGAATCACCTGCTAAGCCAAGCTCTTGCAAGTGAGTTCCCCGGAGCACCGAATTTTGAAGCCGAAGTGAAAATTGGCAATCTTCGCAAAGTACATGCCGTGATCAGTGAAGCGGCTCAGTCACAAGAAGGACGCGTATCGGTAGACAGAACGATTCGATCGCTCGTACGCCACATCGCCAATCCACTTCAATTAGGCGAGATGGGACATGATGCCACCCACTTCGTGTTGGGGCATCATTGGCGAAATCACTTCAATCGAAAGGCCGCTGAAGCATCTAGCACGATCAGCGTCGGCCAATTGCGAAAGTGGATCGATCAACCCCGGCCGATGGGTTTGCCGAAGGAGGCACAGAACCTGGTGATCATGACCTATGCCGAGCAGACCAACCGGACATTTGTCTTACACAATGCTCCTGTTGATGTCTCGTTGACTAGCCTCTCCGACAACTTTGTGTTGCAGGAACAGAAACTGCCTGATGTAGCCCATTGGAATGAGGCAGTTCAGCGAGCCGCCCAGATGTTTGGCGAATCTGCCTCGCCGCTCATGAAAGCCACGACGGTTGCAAACCTTTCTGCGACCATAAAGAGGAAGTCTTCTGAGGTTCGTTCGGCCTGTGTTTCGCTCCAAACAAGGCTGAAGGAACGAATGTCAAAGCTCGGAATTGATCCTGCGAACAGTCCGCGACTAACGACCGCCTCGGCGACAACCAGCCTTATCGAGAAACTTCATGCATGCGATGCGAGTCAAGTTGTATCGGTCCTCGCGTCGGCTGCGGTCCCAACGACAGAAGCGGCCATGGGAGAGTGTTTGAGCAAAGCTTCGCAGTTATTGGCGACGATTGAGAGCACAAACTGGGAAATCTTTGACGCCATCGCGAACCTGAATGACGATAGAAAGGCTGCGGCCCATGGGATTCGTTCGACGATCACTCAAGCGTTGCAAGTCGACGAGCATGTGACGGCTCTAGGGCTCACTCTAAAGGAAGCTCAGCTCCAAGCATTGCGGCTACTGACACCGCCACCACCGCCACCACCTGACGATACAACCGTCGCTCGCGGCGAAAAACATAATCTTGATGTGCAGGACGCCAGTAAAGTCATCAATGAAATCGCCCGAAAGTACAATACAGGCGAAAGAGTCAAATTCAACATCAGTTGGGTTGTGGAGAAACAGGGAGATACTCAATGAACGACGCATCTCCCACATTCGCTCAGATCAAAGCTCAGGTTGCAGCGATCAGAAAGAAACTGCCTGGGACGAAGAGTATCGCTATTCGCTCCAAGGCCAAATGGTCGGGCAAGACTAGCTATGAGGACAACGGCGAGGTCTTCCAGATTCTTCAGTGCGACTCACCGCTAGCGATGCGATTGGCATTGCGAGAGTCCGGCGATGAAAAGACGACGGTACTTGTTACGGACTTGGATGATCACGATATCAGTGATGACATCCTGGTCCGGTTGAAACCTCGCAAATTGATTCCGTTAGATAGCTGGCAGATTGTCAAAGCGCTGTTTCAGGTTCGAGCCGTCGATCCGCGTGTGACTCGACATGGATGGATGGCAGATGCCTTGATGGATTTGATTCCTCCGAATGGTTACCCGCCAGTGGCGACCGGATTTCTGGATGCGGAGACTGTCTGGGGTATCGTGCTCGATCACTATCTTGGTCTTTCCGGATATTCACTGGACCTCTTGGCCGTACTGAAATGGTCGATTGATCCGAAGAACGTTGAGAGGTTTTGCAGCGCGCCCCAAATGATCCAGGAGGCAACAAGCGAGTGGCTTGTCTCAACGGCTGGCCCTACTGTCGCGGCCGTTTTGAACTGCGCCGCGCGAGCGTCAAAGAGCAATGGTCTGGCTGAAGCGTTGCCACTTGGGCTAGCCGCAGGCGTTGTGTTCAACAAGGCAACTAAAGGGAAGCTGGAGCGTGCGATTGGGAAGTTGGAAGAGAAGTATTTCGATGGCCACGCGCCGGAGTATTCGATCGTCGAACGTTGGTCAGCGGCCGCCACAGAGGTTGTCCGGTTGCAACTCAACGACGTTCGTGTGAAGCAATCGTTACTTCAACGCGCAGATGAGATCCTGGGTGAAGTTGGTGCCGAGGCATTTGCTTATCTGAGTGATACATCACCGATTGGCTTCGATTTGCGTTTGGCCGACTTTGGCAAGCAGTTGTCAACGGCTATTGCAGGATCGAAATTCGATTTTGAGACGCTCATTGAAGCAAGGAATTCGATTTCTCAACATGATCGACATAGCCGAGAACGTCGACGACTTGAGCGTGTCGACATGGCGATGCGGCTCGTTCGTTGGCTCGGAGAAAGCCAATCCAGGGATGACGTGAAATCGCTGGCCGACGCTGCGAATCGCCACTTAGGCGAAGGTGGCTACATCGACTGGGCCCGGCACACTCTGAGATCTGGTGATCCGGTTCGCGAACTGTCAGAAGCCTACGCTCAATTGTTCGACAAGGTGACGACGGCGCGAGAAGTTGATTCGCTACGTTTCGCAGAACTGCTTCGTGACTGGGTCGCGGCCAAGTCGACGGACGAATCGATCGTTCCCGTTGAGCAAGTGCTCGAACGCATGGTTGCTCCTATTGCCGCGGCGAAGCCAGTACTCGTCGTCGTGATCGATGGAATGAGTGTCGCCGTTTTCCGTGAATTGATGGCGGATGTGCTTGGGCATGATTGGGTATTGCTTGCCGAAGAAGGAATCGGTCTGCGTCCAGCTCTTGCAACGGTTCCAAGCGTGACTGAGGTGTCACGCACCAGTCTGTTGACCGGCAAGCTCGCCCAGGGACACGCGCCGAATGAAAAGGTGGGTTTCGCTGAACACCCCGCTCTTTTGAAAACTTGTCGCAGTGGTTTCCCTCCCGTGCTCTTCCACAAAGCATCCCTGCAGGAGACTGACGATTCGAGCTTGGCTGCCGACATACGCAAAGAGATCGGTTCGGCCCATCGCAAGATTGTCGGCGTAGTGGTCAATGCTGTGGATGATCACCTTTTGAAGGGCGAGCAAATCGATACTCGTTGGTCGCGTGATGAGATCAAGGTCCTGCCTGTGTTGCTTCACGAAGCGAAGATGGCCGGCCGAACCGTGATCTTGCTGAGCGACCATGGTCACATCCTCGACTGCAACGCGAAGGGCAAGCAGTATGAAGGTGGCGAACGCTGGCGATTTGATGAAACCATCGTCAGCGAAGGCGAACTCAAGATCTCGGGTATGCGGGTTGTGATTCCCGAAACTCGGAAGCTTATCGCGCCGTGGACGGAGAAGATTCGATACGGAATCAAGAAGAACGGATACCACGGCGGTGTTTCTCCACAAGAGATGGTGATCCCGATTGCCGTCCTCAATTCATCAAACGCTTTTCCTGCAGGTTGGAGCGAGGCACCGGTCGATACGCCGCTGTGGTGGGACATTGCGTCCAGTCCGACCAACGCTGAGCCCGAAACCGCTCTCAACCTGAAGCCAGCCGAACCAAAACCGGTTCCTTCTGGCATGCTGTTCAATGTCGATGAATTGGTTCAACAGGCGGAGAACGCTGCCCCAGTTGTCTCGATTCCAGATATAGCGTCCACACCGCCGAAGGCTCAGGTTGAATGGATTAGCAGGTTGCTCCTTTCGCACGTTTACGAAGAGCAGAAGCGATTAGGTGGTCGATCAGTACCAGCGGATGCGGTGGTAACGCGACTATTACAAGCAATCGACGAACGTGGAGGCAAGATCACATCAGCCGCACTCGCTCGTGCAATCCAAATGCCACCGCTGCGTCTTCGTGGATTACTTGCGATCGCACAGCGTGTTTTCAACGTCGATGGCTATGAAGTGCTCTCTCGCGATGACGTTTCGGACACGATTCAGCTAGATCGAGCGTTGTTGCTGAAGCAATTTGACCTTATTCAGTAGGCAGTTCCATGGAAGCACAATTTCGCAGAGCACTGAGAGTCTTGAGAGTCGTTCATGAGTTCCACAAGCAAGGATATCAATTGATGCGAATTGCGCCTGGAATGTCTGCATCAGGTGGCAGTTGGCGGTGCTCGATTACACCGCGCTCAAACATCCTGCGCACGCATGGTGCAAAGCTTCGTGACTGGGACCGTTTGGCGGCTCATTATTCCAGTGCACAGAACAACGAGTACTTCGGATGGCCAGACGCCGAGCATGACGACGTAAAAACTCTAGCGATGAAGTTTCGCGAACGGATGCCACACATTGTGGACGCTTCTCGTGGAATCGATTGGGAATATGCGGGTTGGTACGTTTCGATGCTAGGCTACGCTGAACGTGAACTTTTTCCCATCGCATATGCCGATTGGCATGAAAAACCCAACCCCCGATTTTTACCTGTGAGCGGAGGAACAAGCGAACTGTTAATGCCTCCACCAGGTGGTGCGGATGAGGAGCGAACCGAATGATAAGCCCACAACGACGACAAGAGATCATCGATGCCCTTCGCCGCGGTACCGTTCCTAAGAGTAGTTTAGACGCGTTCGCCGTTGGGCTTGAGCGCTTCGAATCAGCGCTTGATGAAGAGCTGCAGAAGGTCGCTTCCGGTGGGAGTGTGTTCAAAGCGGTTCGCGGTGAATACGGCTGTGGTAAGACTTTCTTCGCGAGGTGGTTGGTCGAGCGAGCAAAGAAACTTGGCTTTGCAACCTCCGAAGTGCAAGTCTCCGAGACAGAGACGCCACTTCATCGATTGGAAACGGTATATCGGCGATTGAATGAGCGTTTGTCGACAGCCGACACAGCACAGGGTGCTCTTCGGAATATCGTCGATGGCTGGTTCTACACTCTTGAAGAGGACGTGCTGGCCGAAGGTGCGATTGATGCAAACGACGAAGCTAAACTGGTCGCTCGAACTGCAGAACTTTTGGAGCAACGACTCACCAAGGTGACCGAGGCGGCACCAATGTTCAGCGCTGCGTTGCGAGGATACCGGCTTGCACAGGGAAGCGGCGATCAGGCGATGGCAGACGGGATTCTTGCTTGGCTATCGGGGCAACCGAACGTTTCAGCCAACGCTAAACGGTTTGCTGGGGTAAAGGGAGACATCGACCACTTTGGCGCGTTGGGTTTCCTCCAAGGCTTGCTAACCGTCCTTCGCGACTCTGGTCACCCAGGTCTGTTGGTCGTGCTTGACGAAGTGGAAACGATTCAGAGGGTACGCAGCGATGTTCGCGACAAGAGCCTCAATGCATTGCGTCAGTTGATCGATGAAGTTGACTCCGGTCGATTCCCTGGTTTGTATCTGCTGATCACGGGAACGCCAGCGTTCTTCGACAGTCATCAAGGCATCGGCCGACTCGAACCGCTCGCCCAGCGGTTGCATGTCGATTTCACCACAGACGCGAAGTACGACAATCCTCGTGCTATTCAACTTCGTTTGCCAGCATTCGATTTAGATCGGCTCTGTTTGGTCGGTACTCGAATACGCGACATCTACCTTCAACATGCAAAATCGAGCGCTCGTATCGCAGACCGTTGCGATGATCAGTACGTTCGAAGTCTTGCAAAAGCCGTGACTGGCAAGCTGGGTGGCAAGGTAGGCGTCGCACCTCGTATCTTCCTCAAAAAGCTAGTGGCGGACGTTCTTGATCGCGTTGATCTCCACGAGGGTTTCAATCCTCGGGCAGACTATCAGTTAACGATTGGAGACGTCGAGCTCACAACGATCGAACGACACGCGGCGGCTGGTACATCAGTAGATGAGATTGAGTTGGAACTGTGAAAGGATTCGATCATCTCCATCCAGCGTTGCAGTATCACATCGTCAACAGCTTAGGCTGGCGAGAACTGCGCCCGTTCCAGGATCTTGTGATTCCCAAAGTTGTCGCAGGGGACCATTTGATTATCCTTGCGCCGACGGCCGGTGGAAAAACGGAATCGGCATTCTTTCCGGCTCTATCGAGAATGTTGACCGAGAATTGGACGGGCCTAAGCGTGCTCTACGTCTGTCCGATCAAAGCGCTGTTGAACAACCTCGATGACCGTCTCTCCCGATACTGTAATCTGCTTGGACGCAAGTCGGCTCTGTGGCATGGCGACGTAGGGACATCCGCGCGGCGAAAGATCCTGCGAGACCCGCCAGACTGTTTGCTAACGACACCAGAGTCCCTTGAAGTAATGCTGGTATCCCGAAGTGTCGACGATCAACGCATGTTCGGCGATTTGAAGATGATCATCGTCGATGAAGTCCATGCCTTTGCAGGCGATGATCGCGGCTGGCACCTCCTGAGCGTGCTGGAGCGTGTTTCAAAGCTTGCAGGGCAAGAGATCCAACGCATTGGTTTGTCTGCCACAGTTGGCAATCCTGAAGTACTGCTGACGTGGATCGCGGGCAATTGCGACGGAAAGAAGAGCGTCGCTTACCCGCCACCGAGTGAAGCAGCTCCAGCGGATGTGCAGATCGACTATGTCGGTTCGCTTGAGAACGCTGCCACGGTTATCTCGCGATTGCATCGTGGTGAAAAGCGTCTAGTGTTCCTTGATAGTCGGGCAGGCACCGAAGAACTCGGACTAATGCTGAAGTCTTATGGTGTCAACGCGTTTGTCACTCACAGCTCATTGAGTCAAGAAGAACGACACAGAACGGAAAAAGCATTCGCACAGGAAAGCGACTGCGTGATCGTGGCCACCAGCGTCCTGGAACTAGGCATTGATGTGGGCGACCTGGATCGCGTCATCCAGATCGACGCTCCGTTGACGGTCGCCAGCTTCTTGCAACGCATGGGACGAACAGGCCGACGAGCCGGAACCGTTCGCAACTGCTTGATGTTGGCGACTAAGCCCGAGCGATTGCTACAAGCGGCAGCTCTCACAGAACTGTGGGAGAGCGGCTTCATCGAACCAATCGTTCCTCCACCCGAGCCATATCACATTCTCTCGCAGCAACTGATGGCGCTGGCTCTGCAAGAAAGTGGCATCGGACGACTCGACTGGTTCAAGTGGATTGAGGGCGTTTACGGCTTCAGCCAGCTACCAAGAGAATCAGTTGAGGAACTCGTCCAATGGATGATCGATACTGAGATACTGTCCGATGATTCGGGACTGCTTTGGTTGGGAGCCAAGGGAGAGCAGACGTTTGGTCGGCAGAACTTCATGGAGCTCTTCTCTGTCTTCATGACACCGCCCATCTTCCGCGTTTTACATGGGCGGCAAGAGATCGGCCAGGTTGACGAGTCCGCTTTGCTGGTGAAGCAAGATGGCCCTCGTGTGCTGTCGCTGGGCGGCAATGCCTGGAAGGTGAACTACATCGACTGGCAACGTAAGATCGCTTTTGTGGAGCCAACCGATGAGCTTGGTCGAACTCGTTGGCCGGGATCTGGGCTCGGGCTCTCCTACAAGATTTGTAAGGCGATGCAGTCGATCCTGTGTCGCTCGGATCAATCAGACCGCTGGTCAAAACGCTGCAAAGCGGAGATCGATCGACTACGTGATGACTTCAGTTGGCTTCATGACGATTCGACATCGTTGCTACTGGAATCCGGCGACCGCTGGTCTTGGTGGACATTCGCTGGCGCGAAAGCCAACGCCACGCTCGCTTACTATCTTGCTCAAGACCTGAAGTCGACCGTATCCAGCGACGGTTTCAGCCTCAAGTTCTCAGAAGGCGTAACGAGCGATCAGATACAAGCGGCTCAACAGGCGCTTATGCAGGCAAGTCCAGCGGACCTGCGTCCAGTCGCTCACGAGAAGGCGATCCGAGGGCTCAAGTTCGCCGAGTGCCTGTCACCGCGTTTGGCAGACGAAGTCACGTCCATGCGACTACGCGATGACGCCGCAGTCGCCAGCGTGCTCCACGAGCAAGTACGTGTGACCATTCCATCGCCTGACGAAACATTCAAACCATCGATCGGTAGCCGTCTCTCCAGCCACGCGACACCCAGCAAACCAGACTCTCCAAAGACCATCCGCGTTGGCGACACCGATGTTGAACTTGGAGACGCAGATAGCGCCGACAAATCGCTGCGAGCATTGAGCGTCCGCCAGCCATGGGCCGAATTGATCATGCACGGCGACAAGGAGATCGAATATCGCAACTACCCAACAGATGTCCGAGGCGTTGTATACATCTACGCCAGCGCCACCCGTTACCCTGCAGAGGACGAGCAGGAGATGCAATCCGAATTCGGCCTCGACCTCGACAGCCTTCCCCGCGGTGTCATCGTCGGCACCGTTGAAGTCTACGATTGCCAACAAGCAGCAGAAGGCGGATACGAATGGCTCCTCCGCTCACCAAACCGACTAACCAAACCACTTAAGCCAAAACGCAAACCCGAACCATCCTGGTTCTTTCCATTTTAAAGCCATGCAAAAGCAGATATTCACACTGAAGCCGTGGTGGCCAGGGAAGGTTAGATTGCTCTAAATCGAAAGAGTTTTTCCTATCACATAAAGACCTGGATTTCACTGAAAACCATTTAACCAGAAACAATTTATGGACTATCAACTAGAGAATTTGGGGCCAGAACGCTTTCAACAATTCTGCGCTGCCTTGATTGCTAAGGAATTTCCTAGAACGCAGTGCTTCCCTGTAGCTCAGCGAGATGGAGGAAGGGACTCCATTGTGTTTCTTCCCGGAAGATCGGCGAAGGAATTTATAGTTTTCCAGGTCAAGTACGTTCGCAAGCCATTGGCACTCGAAGATCCACACGAATGGCTGAAGGAAATTGTTTCAGATGAAGCACCAAAGCTGATGGATCTGATCCCGAAGGGAGCCAAAGAGTATTATCTATTAACAAATGTCCCCGGCACGGCGCATCCAGATTCTGGTTCTATCGACTTTGTTCAAACTGAATTCAACAGGCATGTCAACATCCCGGCACATTGCTGGTGGCGTGAGGATATCAATAGGCGAACTGACGATGCGTGGAATATAAAGTGGGTATACCCCGAGATCCTCACTGGCAATGATGTTTTGCGATACATCGTAGAAAAAGGGCTTCAAGAAGATTCACAGCGTCGCACTTCAGCTATTCGAGCCTATATCCGAGATCAACATGACCGCGACAAAGAAGTCCGATTCAAGCAAGTAGAACTTCACAACAAATTGCTTGATCTATTTATAGACGTCCCACTTCGTTTGCGGGAATCCCATCGGGACAAGAAAGGTCGAAGACTGCAAGACCACCTGCGTTTTTTGTTCGGCTTGGTCGTAGATGACACATCGTATTCGCATGAGCCGACCGTTGGCGCCGCAACATTCTTCCTGAATTCCCAAATTCAAGAGAACATCAACCGTACAGTGTTAGAAGGAGCACCCGGGCAGGGTAAGTCAACAATTTCGCAGTACTTGTGCCAAATGCACCGACGTAGAATCCTAAATATCACGGAAGATGAAGACGCCATTCAGCCACAGCATAAATGCGCTCCGCTAAGAATTCCATTTAAGATTGATTGTCGGGATTTTTCATCTTGGCTAAACCGACGCAACCCGTTTGCGACTGACGATCCGACGAAGTTGCCTTCTGAATGGCAAAAATCGCTAGAGTCATTTCTTGCTGCACAGGTTCAATTCCATTCCGGTGGGGCTGCTTTCTCGATTTCAGATCTACACGCAGTGCTCCGGCTTTCCTCATCGCTAATCGTATTCGACGGTCTAGACGAAGTGGCAGATATCGAGAGGCGCCAAGAAACCGTTGATCACATACTAAAGGGCACAAACCGCCTCTCAGAGATATCCGTTTCGCTTCAGACAATTGTGACAAGTAGACCTGCCGCGTTTGCGAATTCTCCTGGTTTGCCCGAAGATGAATTTACATATTTGTCACTTTGTTCGATAACGACGCCGCTAATCGAGGCCTACGCAGAACGATGGCTAAAGGCTCGAAGAATTGTTGGAGCTGAAGCGAGGGACGTTCGTAGTGTCTTAAAGGATAAGCTTGATCAGCCGCACTTGCGTGAGTTGGCGAGGAATCCAATGCAGCTGGCAATCTTGCTGAGTCTTATCCAAACTCGTGGTGGGGCATTGCCTGAAAAGAGAACCAATCTGTATGACAGCTACGTTGACTTATTCTTCAATCGAGAGTCAGAGAAATCTCAGGTAGTAAGAGATCACCGAGACCTTCTGGTGGATATTCATCGCTACCTTGCGTGGGTTTTGCATTCTGAGGCGCAGACCGAGCGATCAAACGGAAGCGTAACTGCAGAAAGATTGAAGCTACTTGTTAGTCAGTTTTTATTCGAAGAAGGACATGACTCTCAGCTTGGCAATACTCTTTTCAGCGGAATGGTAGAGCGTGTTGTCGCCTTGGTGTCCCGCGTGGAAGGCACGTATGAGTTTGAGGTTCAGCCCCTCCGGGAGTATTTTGCTGCAAGGCATCTATACAACACAGCGCCTTACTCTCCAGCAGGAGAGGAACGACATGGCACCTTACCAGATCGTTTTGATGCAATAGCTCGAGATTTTTATTGGCTCAACGTGACTCGGTTTTATGCAGGCTGCTACAGCAAGGGTGAGTTGCCGTCACTGGTTGACAGAATTGAAGATTTGTCACGATCAGAAGGCTATGAACTAACGAGCCATCCACAGCAGCTTGCTGGTGCATTGTTGTCGGATTGGGTATTTGCTCAAGATCCGAAGAGCATGCGCAAAGTTATTCAGTTACTCCTGTCTGACAAGGGCCTGAGACATATCACATCAGGTGCAAGAAGATACAGAAGGGTTGATTCATTTTCTCTACCTGAGAAATGCGGACGGCTTGAGCTTGTCGAGCGGTGCTTTGAACAACTTGCAGCCTTTCCAAAGCACGACTACGCATTCATGACCATCAACTTGATCCAGGCAAATGCATTGCCGAACGAAATTGGTTTGAGGTGGCGTGAAGTCTGGAATAGAGTTCCAAGGGAAAGGCAGTTGTATTGGATTGAGTATGGACTTTATCTTTCAGCGTTACATTCACTAGACAAAGATTTCCTAAACGAACTTGTTGCGGAATGTAACGAAGAGGAACGCTCTCGCAGATTGGTTTGCTTGCTGTACGGTGGGCATACCAAGTTTGTCGAAGACTCTGCGGTTGATTTTAACTCGGTAGTCAATCACTTTCTTGAAGGTAACTCTGATCTGCACTTTCGAAGGGAGTCAAGCTCCCTCGCGCTTGCCTTCCGAAATTCGCTCAGTCCTGGTAGGTATGCTGCTGCTTTCATAGAGCCAAGCCCCATTTCATTAGTGGACACTTGGCGACGTGTTCACATGCCGTTCGAGTTTCCTGTTGATGAGGTTGCAATCGATCTGGCCGAAGTAGATCCCGTAGATACAGACATCAAAACGAGGTGTTATGAGTTTGTGCGGTGTACAAACAGCCTTGCTCAAGGGCCATCATCGCATTGGGCTACCAGCCTCGAGAACTGGGATACATTTGTTGAGAAAGGACGAGGCTATTTCGGAGATCGTTGGGTTTTCATGGTCTTAGGATCCATTGCGGCCGGCATTCGAAGCAAAACAGAGTACTGTGATGGTTTCGATGATCTGTTTGATAGTAGTCGTTCTCTGTGCAGGCGTATCCGTTATGCGAGACTACGAGCTGGCGCAAGCAATTGGTGGGAGCTCCAATTGAACAAGGCTGGCACCGAAGAGGCTATTTGCCAGGTCCTTTTACCAATGTTCGCATGGGCTGGTCCATCTGTGTTACGAAAAAATGTTGAGCTGGCAGATCAAATGCTACGAAGACTATCAGTCAGCAAATGGACTCAGTTATTCAAGGGAATCCAATCCGTCGTCATCGGTCGGCATCGGGAGCCGCAAGAAGATGGACTTACTCCAGCTGATGTTCCATCAAGCTTGAGTGAAAAGACGATTGTCGCACTATGCCAGAGAACCAAGCCTGAGCGTTCTCTATATTGGTTCAAGGAATACTTGTCTGGCTATGTTGGAGATGATCCATGTGTTTTAGATTTCTGTGCAGGTGCAGCTCTGGGTGTTGCTGTCGCTGAGCCAGATACTTGGAAACGATGGCTACCAGTTATCTCTCGGTGCTACCTGAATGGGTCGTCAAAGGACCCTTTCATCGGCTGGCGGTTTACCCGAGCGATGCGTGATCAAATCATTCCTGAAGCCATTGCGAAATCAATCGTCGATAATGGGACGAACTACCCAATTGAATTAGTTAGCTTAGCGGAGGAGGTTTGTACCCAAGCCGTCGCGGCAGCCGTCAAGCCAGTTGGCGTGGTCGCTAGAGAGCGAAAATGGTTCGGTTGATCTGGTTTCTGTAGGAAATGTGTCTCCATGCTAGGTTATTCGCGAAAGTCACCAAAGAGCCATAACCCGGACAAGAGAAAACAGGCGAGTTTCGCGAGGTGTCGGCTCCACTCACTAGGAGGCCCAAAGTTGCGGACTTTGCGGCTGGGTGATGGGATGCGCGACGTCGGAACAAGAAAATTCATCGCCGGTCGAGACGGAGTTGCTCGGCGGCCGGTCGTGCGATCGGACGGAATTCTGCGACAATCATACCTTCCGCTTAAAGCGAACTCGGCGACCCGTGCAGTGTTTCTTGTCCGGGCGAAGTTGTTCAGCGCGCCGGATTGGCAACTGGACTCGGTTTACGATTCGAAAATCAGCGGCCAGGAAGCCATCGGTCCACTATGCGAAATCTTGATTTCAGTTCTTTGAATGGAGCGCTGACGACTCTGTTGGGGTTGGTCCTCGTGTCCGTGGTCGCAGTTGGAATTCGACTGCTGCTTATGCAAACCATTCAGCGGCGACGCGAGCGGGAAAACCGTCAGATCAACGAGCGTTTGCGAACCCTCATTGCTGCGTACAAGATTCTGGGGGGCTCCTTCACTGGGGAGCTGAGCGTCGATCCCGCCCACCTGCGATCGTTGCGACCGACAAGTGGCAATGTGTCGCTTGGAATTGAAACCATCGAAGGGACCACTGAAATCGGATCAACCCTCGAGGCCGCGTCGTCGGAGCGACGCCGGCGCATCCGCGACGCCGTCGAAGCCGCACTCTCGGATGTGATCTTGTTGGGTACGGAAGAGCAAGTAAACCTAGCCGCACATGCTGCTCGTGAGATGGTAGCCGGTAACAAAGTTCATTTGTCGGAACTGATTGTCTCACTACGGAACTTCATTCGCCAAGCTCTGGACCTCGAACCAATCTCGCCTGAACTGCGCATTCCACACCAGGGACCGCTCAGACCAACTGTTTCCAGCGGTAAGGGAAGTGGCGGTGGGCGCGGTGAAGGATCCGATAAAGAAGGCGGCGGCCGCTCGGGATCATGCAGGGCCATGGGGGCCGGCGGTGTTGGAGGTTTGGCCGCGGGTTATCCTGGTGCGGCGCCCGAGGGGATTTTGGATGCCCCCGGCACGGATGGCCCTCGATCCTAGGGTTGCTGGTCTCTAATCCCGATCGCACGCATGTTTCAACTTTTATGGTTAGCGGAAGTCGATGAGCACTTGAATCGTCAGTGGATGAACTTCGCTGGGGAGAGTCCAGCCCTGTAGGCTGCCACGAGGCCTTGGCTCAAGTGTCGCGTCCATGCCTCGGCCATCTGCCTCGGCCATCTGGTTGCGGGCTGAATTGCGTGCGCAGAGAAACAAGACATTGGGCGTCATCTTTCCTGCTCTAAACGAGGGACATCATGTAAAGCATTTCGCTACAGATCTGGGCCGAGCGCTCATCGTATCGCTGAGCTTCGAATTCTGTATCGTCTGCAACCTTTGGATCTTCGTATCGGATCGGCATGCGAAGATCGCAGCCCATCACTAGCGGACAGGCGTCGTCGGCCTGTGAACATGTCATCACCGCACAGTATCCTTTGCTCGGATTCTGCGGATCGCCATAGGCTTTCGAGAAACAAGCCTGCGGAGTGGCCGAGTCGGAGGTATAGACGCTGTAGCGAGGATTGGTCGCAGCAGGATCGTCGGCAACGATTTTAAGTCCACATCGCTGCATGGCAGCGACTGCTCGCGGGTTAAATGCCGTTGCTTCGGTGCCACCAGAAAACGTCTCAACGCCGACTAAGCCATAATACTCGGCAGCAACCTGTGCCCAGATTTGCGAAAGATGACTACGTCGAGAATTGTGTGTGCAAATGAAGGTGAGTTTGGCTGGCTCGGACCTCGACAAACGTTCTCGAACGTAGTCGGAAACCTGCGCCAATTCTGCCTTTCGATCGCTGGGTATAGCTCCAAATTCCGTTACTCGTTCATCCAAGTATCGACGCAATTCTGAATAGAGTGAACTGGCGGATGGCGCGGGTTGCTTTACGGTCATCGTTGGTCTTTCTTCTGGCTTGACGCGAGGTAGCGAGGTCACAGTTCTCAATTCCGCTGAGCATGGAATAGCGGTGGTCAGCTACTGAAAGCATCCGTTTTTAGCATCTTGACGATCGTTCGGGAAGGCGGTAAGCTTGCACGCTGACGCAAATATGCATTAAAAAGAGAGTTAGCCATGAAACCACAGGAAGCATCTCAGTGTTGCGGGCCGATCGATGACTTGCTCGATGCTGAACTTTTCAAGGCGTTGGGAGAACCGACGCGGTTGAAACTTCTTTCATGCCTGGCCAAGTGTGGTCGCGCCTGTTCGGTGACCGAATTGACTGAATGCTGCGCAGTCGACTTCTCAGTGGTCTCACGGCACTTGGGAGTGCTTGAGAATGCTGGCGTTCTCACCGCGACGAAACAAGGGCGAACGGTCTTCTACGAAGTTCGTTACAAGCACTTGACGGACGCTTTTCGCGCATTGGCAAAGGCGATCGAAGCATGCCGTCCCAAGCGTAGTAGTGCGATCAGCCGGTAGGCGTTAGCCTCCGGTTTCCCCATGAATCAATCGCGAATTAAAACCGGATGCTAACGCATTCCGGCTGATGCAGAACTCAATCAACCCATCGGAACGAATCAGAACCGGATGCTAACGCATTTCGGCTGATGCAGAACTCAATCAAACCAACGGAAAGTGAACTAAAATGGACAAAGCTGAAAAATCAGCAATCAGCTTCTTTGAAAAGAATCTCACGTATTGGGTCGCCCTGTGCATGGTAATCGGGGTTCTCATTGGCAAGTTCATGCCAGCAATCCCCAAGCTCTTGGCAAAGTTCGAATACGCCAACGTTTCGATTCCAATTGCGGTTTTGATCTGGCTGATGATCTATCCGATGATGATGAAGGTCGATTTTGCCAGCGTGAAGAACGTGGGCAAGAATCCGAAGGGGCTGTTCGTGACCTGGATCGTGAACTGGCTCATCAAGCCCTTCACGATGTTTGGTATCGCGGCCTTCTTTTTCTATGTGGTCTTCAAGCCGTGGATTTCGCCAGAACTCGCCAAGGATTATCTGGCCGGTGCGGTTCTGCTTGGAGCTGCTCCGTGCACAGCGATGGTTTTCGTTTGGAGCCACCTGACACGCGGGAATGCAGCTTACACCGTCGTTCAAGTTGCAACCAATGACTTGATCATCTTGATTGCCTTTACGCCCATCGTAGCGTTCTTGCTCGGCATTGGTGGGATCACCATTCCATGGATGACGTTGATTGTCTCCGTGGTCCTGTTCGTGGTTGTACCACTGGTCGGTGGAGTGCTCACACGAAACCTGGTGATCCGCTCCAAGGGCGAAGAGTATTTTCAGAACGCGTTCATTCCGAAGTTCAACAACATTACGATCGCGGGTCTGCTGCTCACACTGGTTCTGATCTTTTCGTTCCAGGGCGAAGTGATCATTAACAATCCGCTGCACATCGTGCTGATCGCTGTCCCGCTGATCATCCAAACGGTGCTGATCTTCTTCCTAGCTTATGGAGCCTGCTACCGACTGCACTGTCGTCACGACATCGCAGCTCCTGCCGGAATGATCGGTGCCTCGAACTTCTTTGAACTTTCTGTTGCCGTCGCCATCACGCTCTTCGGTGCTTCGTCGCCAGTCGTCTTGGCAACGATTGTGGGGGTGCTCGTGGAAGTCCCCGTCATGCTGGCTTTGGTCACCTACGCAAACAGAACAAGCGGCTCGTTCTCGAAATTTGAAACCAGTGGTCAGTAGTTGAACAGAGTTCAAAGCGATTGATCTCGCCGATCATTCATGGTTGGCGATTGTTTCTAGGGCAGTACTCCGATCCCTCCCATGCCCGCGCCACCAGTGCCTAGCGATGTGAAGGTTCCCAAGGTCGAAGTCGATGGTAGCAAAGATCCCAAACTGAAACCGCCCAAGATGAAAGATCTCAAGCTTGGGCTCGATCGTTCTGCCAAGGATTCGCTTGATCAATTCCCCAGTGGTCCAGAGGATCGACCGACTGCGATTGTCGATGTTGCACCAAATGTGACCGGCTCATACGGAGACATCTGTCAGTTGGGAAGGCGAAGAATCATTTCGCCACTTTTGATCTCCCAAATGATTAACCAAGAAACAGATGCGTTGATGCGATTCGATTTGGCCCAAGCGCAAAGCATGCATGAGCGAGTGTGGAATCCACTAATTGAGTTTTGCGACAGACCAGTGAGTGAGCTTCTCTGGATTTAAACACATGTAGACTCCGCTCACGCCATTTTCGACGCGCACGGATGCGACGTGGACTACTTTACCTGCCAAGCTGAACACCACGCCAGGGTCTCCATTCACGACAGCGGGGAGCATGTCGTAATCGCGACGTTTGGTGTGGAAAATTTTGGCGAGGAAACGTGCGATGCGCTCGCGTCCGCGAAGTACAACACGGGCTGCAGTTACTTTGCCACCGCCGTCGGAATACAGTTCCACATCGTCCGTCATAAATTGCTCGACAAGCTTGGCATCACCCGCTCGACAGGCAGCAACGAATTGCTCAGCCAACTCGTTGGCTTTCTCTCGCGTCGGTCGAAAGCGTGGTGTATCAGTCGACAAATTTTCTTTGGCTCGACTGACAATTTTTCGAACGTGCAATTCAGATTTTTCCAGGACGTCTGCGATCTCGCTGTATTCATAATCGAAGACCGTCCTCAGCACGAATGCCGCCCGCTCCACCGGCGATAGACGCTCGAGCATCAGCAGAAACCCTAGGCTTAACGACTCATCCAAATTCGCGTTATTGGAACTGGCCGACGTATCCACAGGCTCGGGAACCCACGGACCAATGTACGATTCGCGTCTGTTGTCGCTTCGCAGCTTGTCGATACAACGCCGAGTGGTCGTCCGGATTAGAAATCCTTCGGGTGACCGTACATCGTGGGCGGTATGTAAACGAAGAAATGCGTCCTGGACCGCGTCTTCCGCATCCACCACGCTACCCAAAATGCGATAGGCGACGGACATCATTCGTGGGCGAAGTGCTTGAATGTGATCCAGCGTTCCGCCACCAGCTTCACCAACAACCGGTATAGCCACTGGATTCTCCTTAGCATCGCCCGGGTTCATCGATCCCTAATTCGTATTCACCTTCCAGTACAAAGACGAATCCTGGCCCCGGGTGCTTGTGCGGCAGGCCATTTTCGCCTGGTCCAATGATCACTTCCACAATTGTCGCTTTTGCTGGATGGCCGTCAAGCTTTTCGCGCATGTCCAGTACCGAAATGACTCTTACTCCTTCGCCATCTTCGTAGGAATGTCCCGCAATCGCTATGCCTACTCCTCCAAAAAGGACGTTTGCGGGCACCGAGTTGTGACAGCGAACTCGAAATCCCTTGAACGAGCAACCAAATCGAAGAAGTTTCGGAAGTTTGTCACAAACGGGCGCGTTCGTTCGTCCTTGTTGCAGAGGAACGCGAACTGCCTAGGTTCGGCATGTCGCACTGAGTTTAATCAAGTCAAATCATTGGAGACTGAAATGGTTACCACCATGGACAAGGCCGATACCGAGGCCTACCGCGCCATGCTTGGCGTAGAAAAATACCTCATGAAATGCAGCGTGGAAAAATCGCTGCGCGAGCTGATTAAGCTTCGCGTTTCACAAATAAACGGCTGCGCGTACTGTATCGACATGCACTGGAAGGATGCGAGAGCCGATGACGAAACCGAGCAGCGACTGTACGGCTTGCCGGCTTGGCGAGAGAGTCCGTATTACAGCGCGCGTGAACGCGTCGGTCTTCGACTGGCGGAAGAGTTGACGCGCGTCGCTGACGCATCGGTCTCAGATGAACTCCATGAACTAGCGCGCGAGCAGTTCAGCCCGCAGGAACTAGCTGATCTTGCTTGGGTCATCGCCACCATCAACGCATGGAATCGAGTCAACATCGCCTTGCGGACGGTTCCTGGAGACTATCAGCCTCCTCACGCTCCTGAATGAGCAGTTTCACATTCATTGTGTAAAGTCAGAAAACTATCAACTATTTGAAAGCAAAGACCATGAAGATTCTTGTTATTGGTGGAAGCGGATTGATTGGATCGAAGCTGGTCGCAATACTCCGCGACCGCGGCCATGAGGCTATTGCCGCATCCCCATCGACCGGCGTAAACACGTTGACGGGTGATGGCCTTCGTGAAGCGATGCAAGGCGTCGAAGCTGTCGTTGATGTGGCGAATTCACCATCGTTTGAAGATCACGTTGCAATGGACTTCTTCAAAACATCAGGTCGGAATATACTCCGAGCGGAAGCGGACGCCGGAGTGCAACATCATGTAGCCCTTTCGGTCGTTGGTACCGAACGATTGCTAACCAGCGGTTATTTTCGCGCCAAGTTGGCCCAGGAAGAACTGATCAAAGCCTCGCCGATTCCTTACTCGATTGTTCGTGCGACGCAGTTCTTTGAGTTCGTGAGTGCGATTGCTGAGTCTGCAACGGAAGGGAAGTTGGTGCATTTGCCTCCCGCCATGATGCAGCCCATCGTCTCTGACGACGTAGCCAAAGTTCTTGCCGATGTGGTTGTCGAGATGCCGCTCAATGAGACCGTAGAAGCTGCCGGTCCAGAACCGATTCGCATGGATGACCTTATACGTCGCTTTTTGGACGCGCATGAGGATGGCCGCCAAGTCATAACCGATCCTCAATCGCGCTACTTCGGAATTGACGTAAACGACCAAAGCCTTGTACCTGGCAACTCACCACGGTTGGGTCTAACACGCTTCGATCATTGGCTCGCCCGCGAACTGGTGGCCACACGCCTGGGCACAGCATAGTCTGTCTCGCATCCGGCGATGACCGCTTGACCTTTGCTGGCGACGCCGTATTCCCGGTCGGATTCGAACACCCCGATTGGCATAACGGCTTCGAACATGACCCTGAAGAGTCGGCTCGAATTCGTATCCGACTTAAGCGGGAATTGGCAGTGAACTGTGAACTCTTAGTAGCCGCTCACTTACCATTTCCGTCCATAGGGCAAGTTGCTATCGATGGCGACGTCTTTCGCTGGGTCCCCGCCTTCTGGGACTATTGATCGCGCGCACTGCTCAGCACAACACGCGACGCACGAAAGGGGCAGCCATGACCAATGCCGTGCAAGACTGTGTCACCGTTGCGAGTTATTCAGAAACAATCGCGAAGTTAATACCACTGGGGAAAAATCGAGTGGGACATGATGAAGCAATGCGTGATCGCTTCGTAATTGTCACCGGAGGAGGGACAGGTTGGTCGGGCGACGGCCGAGCCATTTGCACAGGCCGGTGGGCCATGCTCTGCAAGGCGGGCTTTGCCTCACCAACACGGAGCGTAAGCTCCAACCGTTGCGCATCGAACAACTTGCCAAGCGAACTGGTAGGCGAGAGGCAAGAGGAATGGCACAGGCGATTAAGAGCTTTTTCGTAGAGCTCGGATCAGTCCGAGCAGAACTGCGGACATCCCTTCGAGCATGCCCTGGTTGCTATTTCACTTCCACGGTCACCTTTTCAATACGGCCATTGAACGCGTTCTCATGGCCCTCTCCATAGCTCTTGTCCACTGCGGTGCCTGTGTCCGTGCCCGTGTCAGCGGTGTCGTCGAGCGAGAAGGTGTTGGGCTGCGTGTGCTTGATCGCCCCCGTGCCAGCGACAACATCGTCGACGGAAAGGGTCACGGTACCACCCTTGCCTCGCTCGCCAGGCTTTCCGTCGTAAGCAAAGGACATTTTCACAGTGTGTTTGCCAGGGGTGAGCGCCTTGGTACCTCGGGTGACGAAGCTTTGCAGGCCGAGGAAGTTGTAGGTGTACATCGGAGTGTTGTCCTTCATCCAGAAGCTCCAGCCGCCAAACTGGCCGCCCTGTGCCAATAGGACACCACTGGTCTTGTCGCCCACCTCCACCACGGCAGTGATGTCCATTGAGGCGTTCTTCACATTGATGAAGGCGTTCTCCGGAATGTAAAGCATGCCCGGAAATACGGTAAGCGACTTGCGCCCGTCCATCAGGTCCGGCCTCCCGGCAACCTTGGCATCGAAGCGCTCGATGGTCCGGTCGTCGATCGGCAGTACCTTGTGAGCAATCGCTTCCTCGGTAAAGAGGTCCTGCAGTTCCTTCAGCTTAGCCGCGTTCTGTGCGGCCAGGTCGGTGCTCATGCTGAAGTCCTCATCCACGTTGTAGAGCTCCCACACATCCTCGGTGAGGACATGGCGTGGTTTTCCTTCCCATGGAGCTTTATGCACGGTGCCGGCGAACCAGCCATCGTGGTAGATCCCGCGGTTGCCAGCAATTTCGAAGTACTGAGTTTTGCGTTTGTCCGCTGCTGTGGCATCATCGAAGCTGTAAGCCATGCTCACGCCTTCCATGGGGCGTTGCTCAACGCCGTTCACTATTCGTGGGGCTGGTACCTTGGCCGCTTCGAACACGGTAGGGGCGATGTCGATCACATGGTGGAATTGGTCGCGCACTTCGCCTTTGGCCTTAATGCCATTGGGCCAGTGAATCACCAAGCCATTACGCGTGCCACCAAAGTTGCTCGCCACCTGCTTGGTCCAAGTGAAGGGCGTATTGCCCGCAACGGCCCATCCGGCTGCAAAGTGGTTGAAGCAGTCGGGACCGCCCAAATCATCAAAATGTGCCATCTGCATGTCAAGCGTTTCCTGCACGCCGTTGAAGTACGTCATCTCGTTGTACATGCCGATCATGCCACCCTCGGCGCTGGAACCGTTGTCGCCAACCTGGTAGATAATGAGGGTATTGTCCAGTTGGTCCATCGCCGTGAGGGCTTCCACCAGACGACCGACCTCATGGTCGGTGTGCGACGCGAAGCCAGCGAACACTTCCATCTGTCGGGCGAAGAGTTTCTGCTCTGCGGATGTTAGCTGGTTCCAATCCTTGATGTCGGCCGGTTTGGGAGCGAGCTTGGTGCCTTTGGGAACCACGCCCAGTTCGATCTGTCGAGCAAGGGTCTGTTCGCGCAGCTTGTCCCAGCCTTTGTCGAACTGACCTTTGTACTTGGCGATCCACTCCTTTGGGGCATGGTGCGGGGCGTGGGTGGCGCCGGTAGAGAAGTACATCATAAAGGGCTTGTCCGGGGTCAAGGACTGCTCTGCGCGCATCCATGCAATGGCATGGTCGGTCATGTCCGTAGTGAAATGGTAGTTCGGATCGCCCACGGGCTTTCGCATGGGGGTGGTACCGTGCGTGATCATTGGATCCCACTGGTTGGTCTCGCCGCCGATGAAGCCGTAAAACTCGTCAAAGCCACTTCGCGTGGGCCAGCGGTCGAAGGGTCCGCTCACACTACCCTCCCAGGGTGGCGTTTCGTGGTACTTGCCATAGGCCGCAGTGGCGTAGCCGTTCTGGCGCAGCACCTCGGCCATTGGAGTGATGCTGTCGGGACGGATACCGGTGTTGCCGGGGAAGGCTGTCGCCACTTCCATGATCGCGCCGGCGTTGTTGCTGTGGTGGTTGTAGCCAGTGAGTAGCGCAGTGCGAGTGGGGCTGCAAAGGGCAGTGGTGTGCATGCGGTTGTACTTCAATCCGTTAGCCGCGAGACGATCCAAAGTGGGCATGGCGCAAGGCCCGCCAAAGGCGCTACTATGCCCGAAACCGATGTCATCGATCAGCACCACGATCACGTTGGGCGCTGCCGCAGGGGCTTTCACCTCGAAGCGTTTCGGTGCCTTGGCATCGCGTGCATCGAGCGTGGTGATGGGCGCCGACTTCGGCTGAGGAATGGGGAGGATGGATCGGTCGATTTCCTGAGCCTTTACGACAACGATCATGAGCAGGCTGCAAAGTGTGGCGAGGAGCATTGTTCTCATGTAGAAGGACTTCAATCTAAGGATGGGACTTAGAACATGTTTTGAAATTGACCTGAACTAAAAAAATCGCTACGGCTCGAAGTGGAGTTTACCACAACGTCCACGCAAGGAGCCATGGCGGTGCAAGATGCACAGCATTGTCCCAGCGACGTATCCGAGAATCAATGGCAGATCATCAGACGACTGTTGCCAAAATCGGCTCGGCTTGGTCGAAGATCCACGAGGCACATCGCGAGATGGTACGCAGAGCTGCTGGGAAGAAACCAACGCCTACAGTAGCCAATATTGGCAGCCAGTCGGTAAAATCCACCGACGGGGGAGAAATGCTCGGATTTGATGGAGGAAAACGTATTGTTGGTAGGAAGCGGCACATCGCTGTCGATACGCTTGGATTGGTCCTCAACGTCGTCGTTCATTCCGCGTGCGTTCAAGACTACGATGGTGCGAAATTCGTCGGTGCGAAATTCGTCGCGATTGGTTTGGGCGAACGGTATCGAAGATCACCACGGTTGAGTATAACACCCTTCGATCATTGGCTCGCCCGCGAACTGGTGGACACACGCCTGGGCACAGCATAGTCCGTCAAGAATCCGGCGATGACCGCTTGACCTTTGCTGGCGACGCCGTGTTCCCGTTCGGATTCGAACACCCAGATTGGCATAACGGCTTCGAACATGCCCCTGAAGAGGCGGCTCGAATTCGTATCCGACTTATGCGGGAAATGGCAGTTAACTGTGAACTCGTAGTAGCCACGCACCGATGATCGCATCGCAGTGCGGTTTCAATACGAATGGCACGATGCTGTCGGTCAATGGCATCGAAGCTATGGCAACGAATTGTGGGAGTTCGACGAGCTAGGGCTGATGCGTCGGCGTGAAGCCAGCATCAACCACTTGGCCATTCCCGAGACCGATCGCAAGTTCTTCTGGCCAGCTCCCGGCGCACGACCGGAAGACCACGTTGGCATTCCCAATGTTCGCTAATCCTCTATCCCGTTTCGATTACCCGTTTTCCCGGAGATTTGACATGACCATTTCGACGAATCGACCATTTGCCTTGGGACTACTGACCTTGGTCGCGATGCTGTTTCCTTGGCATTCCACTTGGGCAGAACAACCAGTCGAGGTTTATCACAAGACGATTAAGGTCGGAGACCTCGACATCTTTTATCGCGAAGCCGGTCCAAAGGACGCACCAGCAACACATCCATCCAAGATTTTCACAGCGACAGATTGCCCCAGTGATTGAAAAAATTCAGGCTCGCGTCGCGGACCTGGAGTCCGAGCCAATGTAGTTCTCACGACTGCAGACGCCGTGAACAAGATCCAATAAGACGTTTAATTTAATTATCTGAGATACCCTGGAGAATCAATTATGACTGAGAAGCTTGCGGGAAAGATCGCCCTTATTACTGGTGGAAGTTCCGGATTGGGTTTGGCGACTGCCAAACGATTTATTGCGGAAGGGGCGCAAGTCGTGGTCACGGGCCGGCGACAGTCCGAATTGGACATGGCAGTGCATGAACTTGGTAGCAGCGCCTCGGGAATACGAAGCGATGTGTCGATTCTGGCCGATCTTGACCGCCTCTATGAAATGATCCGCGAACGATTCGGAAAGCTCGACATTGTCTTTGCCAACGCGGGTGGCGGTGCGTTTGTGCGACTTGGCGAAATCACAGAAGAACATTTCGACAAGTACTTCGACATCAATGTCAAAGGAACTCTGTTCACAGTACAGAAGGCTTTACCCCTTATGTCTGCGGGAGGCACGATCATTCTCAACGGGTCGATGGTGACGATTAAGGGTCTTCCCGGGTTCAGTGTCTACGCGGCCACAAAAGCAGCGCTCCGGTCGTTTGCTCGGACCTGGGCCGTGGACCTAATCGGCAAAGACATTCGGGTGAACGTCGTCAGTCCTGGTACGGTGGTGACGCCTGCATACAAAAACGAACTCGGAATGACTGACGAGCAAATCAGAGCTTTTGAGGCTGATGCGGCAACGAAGACCCCACTTGGGCGGTCGGGCACACCTGACGAAATCGCAAAAGCAGTCGTGTTTCTCGCTTCAGACGACAGTAGCTATATCACCGGAACAGAACTATTTGTCGATGGTGGAGCCGCGCAGATTTGACCGACGCAGATTAAGACAAACTTCGCAATTTAAGAGCCTGCAATGAGCAATTTCACCTCCACCGACGGCACGCAGATCCACCGCGAAGATCCTGATGTGATCGCCTTACCATTGTTGTCGCCACTATTCAATCAACCTGCTGCGCTTGAAGTCGAAGAAACTGGCACAGCTTTTGCTGTTGGTAGTAGTCATCGGTCAGGGCCATTCGAGGCAAGACACAAGACCAAAGTGGTGCTTGAGTGGCCTACGTAATTTGCAAATCATTTTCAGGAGAGCTAACGATGGCAATGGGACAAAAGACGAAGGGTGACTGGAACCAAGTTGCAGGAGCAGTGAAGGAGAAATTTGGCGAGTTTACCGATGATGAAATGCGTCAGGCAGAAGGCAATTCGCAAAAGCTCATCGGCTTGATTCAAAAGAAGTCGGGGCAAGCGTGGGAGCAAATCGAAGCGTTTGTCCAGGATGCGTGTGAGAAAGCAGGCGTGCCGTGCAGCAGTCTGTCTCAGGCGACATCTGAGTATGTTGAATCCGCAGGAGAAGCAATCCAACGTGGGTACGAGCAAACAACCCAAGTGATCGCTAAACGACCAGCGGAATCGGTGGTTGCTGCATTGGCGATCGGTCTGATCGGTGGCGTGATGATCGGTATTTCGATTGCAGAGGCTCGGCGACCGGATCCAAGTTGGCGCAATGGCTGGCGATCCTAAGTCGCCGCGTCGTAATTCGATTCAATTGAACGTTTAATTTCCGAGGAAGAAAAGATGAGTACAAGCAGTAGTAAATCACAAGATGCCCGCAGATCAGCATCGTCGAACAAAGCATCCGAGGTGGCTTCGATGGCCTCGGAAAGGATTCAACACGCAGGGCAACATTTTGTGGCAGAGCCGGCCAAAGACCTTATCGTAAGGTTGAAGGAGTTCGCTCAAGACAAGCCTGATGTAGCCGCGATGTGGTGTTTCGGTTTGGGTATGCTCGTTGGATGGAAGCTGCGCGGTTAAGAAAGCCTTCGCGAACGACTGGGAGCAATCCAAAGCAGACTTCGGAGTTGATGGTAATCGCGATTTGGATCAGGATGTCGACGATACTATGACGGCGATTATGATCGAGATCGAAGGTACGTACGTCATGCCGACGATTACGAATACGTCGACTGAGCACCGGGATCGCACGTGAAACGGGCCCGCGCTCTGCACGACGGTCTAAACGCAACACCTGGTTACTTCGGTAACCAGGTTTATTAAATTGGGTGAACGTACGATGGCGAAGGGAAACCGCGGATTCTTAACCGGTTTAGCGCGTGCTTGTGCTGGAGCGTTGCTCTTTTCACTGCCAATGTTGTTGACGATGGAGATGTGGACGATTGGCGCGACCGCCAGCCCGTTGCGCATGTCCGTCTTGCATTTGGTGGCACTACCTGTGTTGTATGGATTGGCCAAGCTGAGTGGCTTTGAAAAGCAGATCAGCTTCGTTGGACTGGCCGTCGATGTGTTCGTCGCTTACGCCGTCGGTTGGACCGTATCCCTTGCCATTCTTTCGTCATTCGCCCTGGTCAACGTCTTCGAAATGTCGCTTATCGAAGTCTTCGGAAATGTCGCGGTGCAAACGGTACCTGCAAGCATTGGTGCTGTGTTGGCGTCAAGCCAACTTGGCGACAATGAGCAAGTTGTAGAAACTGAGGAGGCGCGTCCGTTACCTCAGTCGGTCTACTTTCGCGAGTTGTTTATCATGGCTGCGGGCGCTTTGTTTTTAGCACTGAACGTTGCGCCTACAAAAGAAGTGATTCTCGTGGCCTTCAAAATGTCGACTTGGCACGCCATTGTCCTGACAGGCCTCTCGATTGCCATCATGCACGCGTTCGTGTTCGTTGTGAAGTTTCTTGGTCAGGAAGACATCCCTGAGGAACAATCGGCTTGGAGCGTGCTTCTGCGATTCACGGTCCCCGGTTACGCGATCGCGTTACTGGTCAGTCTCTTTTGCTTGTGGTCATTCGGCACGACGATAAGTACATCAGCCGACGAGATGGTGATGGCCACGACGGTGCTGGGATTACCCGCCGCGCTCGGCGCTAGTTCGGCAAGGCTGATCCTATGAAAGAGCCGAATGCGAAGCAGCAAGACATCCCTGTTTTGGAATGGGTGGTCGCCGTGATAGGCTTTCTGCTCGTCAGTGCGAACCTAACTCTATTGGGATGGCGAGCAATTCAGGAGAAGACACCTCCTGAGTTTGCCGCCTCGATTGACAAGATTGAGCAGGTGAAGAACGCTGAACTCGTGATGATCAAAATTGAGAATCGGGGTGGCACGCCAGTCGCCAACCTGCGTATCAAAGCAAAATTTGGAAGTAGTGAGATGACCCGCGAAGTCGTTATCGACTACTTACCGTCGCACTCAAGCCGGCAAGTCGGATTCGTCACCAAGGCTCCCGATCCAGCATCTGGTCTCCAAATAGAGTTCGTCTCCTTCAACGAACCGTAAGCATCTGCTTGGTGATTACATTCATTGTCTGGATTCCCAATGTGTAGGATATATCAAGCGCTTTCGCGAAAATCTCAAGCTACCGCACCTTGGACTCGCGATCCCAGATGCGATGTTGCTTTGCTTGCGTGATGAACTCGTCAAACTTTGCCTTGGTGACATCAACGATTCCTGGCTCATCACCGACTGGCACAGACGCTTTTTCAAATATCGGTTTCGCGGCGTCGGTATAGCCAATCACCTTCAAGTGTCCGAAGCCATCGCGTATCCAGTCGATTGCGGCAGCTTGCTCCAGCAACATCGGCACGTGCGACTGTGCCGGAGCGACAATGATGTTATCGAACAACGAGGACGGTGCCCCGGCGAGAAAATGATCGGGCTGCAGTTCACTGCCATCGTCGTACTTCATCACGCCGATCTTGAGTGCCACCAATTCGACCATTGCTATCTCTGCCTTAGCCGCAATCCGAAGCGCAGAGATCAATTTGCTGGCGGTACCTTCGGTCACCAGCACACCAATCTTCTTGCCCGCAATCGACTTGGGAGCCTTCGCGTACTGGGACAAAGCGGGTGATGCGTCGGGATCTCCTACGGGAACATGCGGTTTAATCTTGTCTGCTTGCCCGCTCATCCCAAGTTTCTCCGCAACCGTTTCGGCCAAGGACGTATCAACGTTTTGCAGGTGGCCAAGCATCCGTGTGCGAATCTTTGCCTCCAGGCACTTGCCAAGCTCGAACGCGAATCCACCTGCTATGTGCCGTTGCTCTGCCTCGGTCATCGATTTGTAGAACAACCGAGCCTGCGTGTAATAGTCAGCGAAACTCTCTGGACGAATGCGTAGCTTCTGGCCCGATTCCTCCGCCGCGTAAGATTGGAAACCTCGCCTGGGATCTTCTCGCAATGAACCATCATCCAGACTGTTCGGTTCATTAGCGACTCGGCCTTTTGGCACTTCCATCTGCATGTGTCCGTCACGCTGGAAATTCGCGAACGGACACTTCGGCTTGTTGACTGGAATTTGGTGAAAATTGGGACTCCCAAGTCGCGAAAGCTGAGTATCAAGATACGAGAACAAACGGCCTTGCAACAGCGGATCATTCGAGAAGTCGATACCCGGTACGAGGTGCGATGGACAAAAAGCAACTTGTTCAGTCTCCGCAAAGAAATTGTCGACGTTGCGATCGAGGACCATTTTACCGAGCGGCGTCAGTGGTACGAGTTCTTCTGACAGCAGCTTTGTTGGATCGAGCACATCGAAATCAAACGCGTTTGCTTCTTTCTCGGTGAACGCCTGAACCGAGAACTCCCACTCAGGAAAATCACCCGCTTCGATCGCGTTGAACAAATCACGGCGGTGAAAATCGGGATCCGCCCCGCCAATCTTAACCGCCTCATCCCAGATCAACGAGAAGGTGCCAAGCTTGGGTCGCCAATGAAACTTGACGAACGTCGATTCACCTTTGGCGTTAACCATTCGAAACGTGTGAACACCGAAACCTTCCATCATACGGAAAGAACGAGGAATGCCGCGATCCGACATGACCCACATCAACATGTGAATTGCTTCGGCATTGAGCGATACGAAGTCCCAAAACGTATCGTGCGCTGATTGCGCTTGCGGGAATCCACGATCGGGCGCTGGCTTCACGGCATGAATCAAGTCTGGAAACTTGATCGCGTCTTGGATGAAGAACACGGGTATGTTGTTGCCGACCAGGTCGTAGTTGCCTTGATCGGTATAAAATTTGACAGAGAACCCGCGAACATCGCGGGCCGTGTCGTGCGAACCTTCGCTACCCGCAACCGTAGAAAAGCGGCAAAATACCGGAGTCTTGGTTTGCGGATCGTTGAGAAAGTTCGCCCGCGTCAAATTTGCGTGAGACTTATAAGCCTGGAAGTATCCGTGAGCCGCATAGCCCCGAGCATGAACGACACGTTCGGGAATTCGCTCATGATCGAAGTGAGTGATTTTCTCGCGAAGAATGAAATCTTCGAGCAACTGCGGACCGCGCGGACCAACCGTGAGTGTGTTCTGATCGTCAGCGATTGCCACACCTTGATTGGTCGTTAGAACACTGTCACCGTTTGCAATTTGATGTAGTTCACCGCCAACACCAGTGCCTGAGGCATGTCGGTTCTCTTGACTCGGGTCCGCTATCTTCTTGGCCACTCTTACACCAACTTGTGTTAAAGGATCGAAACGGTTCACTTAAAAGGATTGCAATCCGATACTTACCCGACCGAATTGCGAAAATCCCCTGTCTCGTTGAGACAGGGCAGCACGTCTGACATGAAGCGGATTTGACCTGAAAATTTGTATCCGTTCACACTCCGATTAGCCGGAACGCGTTAGCGTCCGGTTTCCGTAACAATTCGAAGAAACCGGACGCTAACGCGTACCGGCTGATTTAGCTGCAAAAATGCACAATGAATATCGGGGTGTGAACGGTTAC
>JBGSHV010000102.1:0-4215 GCA_041752005.1 Pirellula sp.
CTAGTCCTCGCCATTCCTTCAGTTTGAACGCCCCTGCTTGAATGAATTGGGGGCTTATGCGTCCGAAGATTTCTTCCGGCCATTCCTCGCGCGAGAGTAGGAAATCCCCGTCTTGATCATGGGTGGCCATCACATCCATGAGTTCCCCCAACTCGTCCGGAGATAACAATGGTGGTGCGTCCTGTCTCGCTAGGAGACCTACGATGAGTCGATGGATCCCATAATCGAGGCACCATTCGTGCAATTGTTCTCGAGACTTGTCGTCTCCCTCAAATGTGTCGAGTCCAGACTCAATCGTCAGAAGCGAAAAGTCATCGGGATTGAACTTGGCTTTGGACCAATCGAAGTCAGGGATTCGCATTGGCAACTCAACCCATGCGGTCATCGCCTTAGGCCTCATCGTTCGTTCCAAGCTTACAAGCTCGGAAAGCGAGACGATCCGCTCTCCCGGCTTATTTACCTTATCGTCAAAGTTCACATAGTCCCGGAGAAGATCGAGCAAGAACGAACTGGCAAAGGGTTTTCTCGTTGTAGCTTCCGAATTGATTTCCATTTCAACTCGTCGTTGTTCATGCAAATTGGAAATAAGATCTGCAAAGCAAGAGCGCAATGCGTCGGTTTGGCTCTTCAAAAAAGGGTTCTTTGAGCTACCCCTAACATGATCCCGCCTGAGCAAGAACGAAGCTGCATAGAGTCTGTCCACATAGCGATTGCTGTCGTTGGAGATCACTTCGAAGGCCTGTTGGCTCAAGGCCTGCTTCAACTCCGTCGTGAGATTAGTATTCTGAGGAAGCGAAAACAAAAGTTGCTGGAGGGATTTCCCCGCATTCGGGAATCGAGCTTGAATGTGCAAAAATTCGTCAAGGTCGAACTGGCGATTTTGGGACTCGCTGTGAAGAAACGACTTCCATAGTAAGGTTATGTCTTCACCTTTTTCCGCTTGCTTTTCCATCCACATCCAAAAAGGATCCAATTCACTTGGCGTATATCGAGTTGTCCATTTTCCGCGGATGCCAGAAAGCATGGAAACGCGTCCTTTCGGCGATGCCACTTGGAGCGCATCGATCAAGTGCGAGACGAATCGACTATTGTCATTCCAGTAAGAGAGGAGCAGTGGAAGCTGACGGCGCTCGAGACATTGCGAGAAAATCTCGGGGTAGAGTTTGTCTTTCACAAGCTCGTTTCGCGGAGCGCCGATGGAGCTCAGGATCTTGCCGATAGCCGTCACGGATTGTGACCACGGAGTAGCGGCTGTTTCTCGTTGTGAAATCTCAATCCATTCCGCAAGCGTTTTGCCCTCGTAGGTAGCTTCCGCCGACAACTCGCGGATCGCCGCGCCGAGCGCATCGACCGTTTCAGGGAGGGGTGTCGCGTTCGAACCGGCGTTGTGTCGAACTCTGGCGATGACCGTCTTGCCCCGTTCGATGAGAAACGTTCCACCTTCGACGCGAATCTGGTCGCTCGGCGCATCCAATTGGATTTCGTACTTGTCCGCGAACAGTTTGGTCGTGGTATTGCCAGGTTGGATCAACAGAGATCGAACGGGTTCTCCATCGCTTTTGATTTGAAGCCGGAGATCCGCCACATCGGAATCGATCACCAGTTGCCCTTGAGAAGTTTCCAAGACAAGCGTAACTCCCGCCCAGATCAGTAGCGGAAGGCAAGCCGCGCAGAGCCAACCCAACCACGGCGGAAGGCTGCTTCTTTTTGACAACGGGCGCGGTGACATTCGCATCGCGAACTGGGATGCATTGGCTGCACTTGCATGGGGTTGTTCGGCTTTGGCAAGTGTCGCTCGTTTCGACAACGCTGGAAGATCCGCGTCCTTGGCCAACGCTTCGAGTTGCTCTGCGACGTGGGCCGCGCTGGCCGGCCGCTCATTGGGATCGAACGACAAGAGTTGATCGACGACCTTCGCCAGCTCCAATGGGGCGTCCGGTCGGAGCGTGAGCAGCCTTGGGGGGCGATGGTCTACCAATAGTTTGAGCTTGTCGATGGGGGATTGGTTCGGCGACGCTGCCAACGGCGCTCGGCCACACAGCAGCTTGAACAACGTGGCTCCCAACGAATACAGGTCAGCCCGGTAGTCGACGGCCCCGCTTCGTTCGGCTTGCTCGGGAGCCATATAGTCCAACGTTCCAAGAAACTGGCCGACGGTGGTGAGTTCGCTAGCGATACCATCCCAACGATCCAATTGAACGAGTCCGAAATCGAGGAGCTTGACGTTCCCTGCCGCGTCCAGCATCACATTGGATGGCTTGATGTCTCGGTGCACGACACCTTGGGCATGGGCATACGAAAGCCCCATCGCAATCTGCCGTCCGATTTCGCAAATATCTGCCAAGTGCAGCTCGGGAATCAAGTGAGGCAGGCGACCCAGGTCCACACCGGAGACATACTCCATAACCAGGTAGCTGACCTCATCGGACAGTCCCGCATCGGTCGCAGCAACGATGGCAGGGTGACTCAATCGGCCTGCCGCTAGGATCTCGCGTTCAAACCGCAGGCGAGCGACCTCGGTCTGATAGAAAAACGGAAGTAGCTTGATCGCAACTTTGCGATCCAAGGTCTTGTGGCGGGCCAAATAGACCAGCCCCATACCTCCGTGCCCCAGCGGCTCGAGCAGTTCATAGGGGCCAATCTCGCGAGGGTGAAACGAGCTTCCCATAAACCATTCTGGTCGAGTTGTAATCGGTTGCGGAACCATTGGGTTTCCAGAGGATGGGAGTCCAGCAGATTGCAAGGATTGCAGCAATTCTTCTTGAGGTGGAGTCGTTTCAACCATGCGCAGGAGATGCTCGCAGCGAGTGCATTGAGACGCATGAGTCTCCAGGGCACTGGCGGCCTCCTCATCGAGCCAGCCACCGAAATATTGCCGGACCGATTCTTCCGTGATGCAAGACGGCAGGGCAGGGAGATTTGTTGGCGGCGATAACGTTTCCATGTGCAAGGCATCCGTTGAAGTGTGCGGACCGATTCGAGTATATATAGGGAGACGGATTGAGTGTGACGCAAAAATTTTCTGCTCGAAAAACCTGTATGACTTCCAGCATCGGCACTAGCCCCAGTCTGATCGCAAATGCCAAGTCGATGGATAATGACGCATGGAGTCGTCTCGTGGCCATTTACACGCCACTGATTCAGCATTGGTGCCGACAATGGGACTTTGACTTCCATGAATCACACGACATTGCGCAGGACACCCTCCTGGCAGCGGCTCAGGGCCTTCCAGATCTGCGACTGAATGTCGGCCAGGGAGGCTTCCGTGGCTGGCTGTGGCGTATCGCAAGGAACAAGATGATCGATCATCGCCGGCGACCAGCCAATTCGATGTTGGCGGAAGGTGGCAGCTCGATAGCCGCCAGGATGATGCGTGTGCCTGAGGAACTCGATCTGCCAACGGAGGATCCCTCGTCCCCCGAGATGTGCTCACAACTCGTCCAACGTGCGCTATCGTACATCCGAGTCGAGTTTGAAGAATCCAGTTGGCGAGCCTTTTGGCGCACCGTCGTCGATGGCTTAACCTCCGACGCAGTCGCTACGGAACTCGGTGTATCCGCCGCCGCGGTCCGGCAGGCCCGAAGTCGCATCTTGCGACGTCTGCGTCAAGAGCTTGGTGACAGGTAATTGCCGAGTGTTGATTGCGTGATGTCCGAATAGAAGCGATGGCTAGTCAATAAATTGGTCACACGCGCCAGAGTGCGATGGGCATCCATTTCCAGTCGGTCAAAAATCGATTGAACGTCTTGCGTGATATTGGCTTTGATGGGAGTCCATGCTTGGGCGACATCGGGATCGATTCGCGGCAGGAGGTGGAGATGGTTGTCCATCCAACTGAATCCAGCCACGGAGACAGCGAAGATGGCGTCTAGTTCTTTGAGCCTACGCTTGAGCCAATCCTTTCGGTCGAACTCACGGTTCTCAGCAAATAAGAACGCACGGCGAACGCAGCGAGAGACGCAGTGGTACCAGCGGGTAAGGCTAGGATCGACGATTCTGGAGCGTGGTTGGGTCACGGTGGAAACCTCCCTTCTGGCAAAAGTGGTTTTGAGAACCTTATCAACCTAGAAAATGCCGTTTGCGTCGGCACCAATGCAGTGCATTCCCTTGTTTTCTTTTTCGGCAATGCGGATTGCGAATGCACTACTTTGCCTGCCACCCTGCTTGCCAGGGTGGAGGCAACAATTGGCAACCAGAAATCAAAGCGTGAGTATC
>JBGSHV010000103.1:0-51992 GCA_041752005.1 Pirellula sp.
TTTTCCAAATGATTCAATTTAGCAAGCAATCCTCCCCACCCGTCCATGTCTTGGCGATCTGCTCGAGCGGCGGACACTGGGTTCAGATGCAACGGATCGCCCCTGCTTTTCATGGGGCCCAGGTGACCTACGCCTCGCCTCTCAAGAAACCGCCTCAAGGGCTCGAGGGCAATCACGTCACGATTCCCGACGCGAATCGCTGGAACAAGCTAAAGCTGCTCTGGATGTCGACGAAAGTGGCGATGCTCGTTGTTCGACACCGCCCCAGTCACATCATTTCCACCGGCGCTGCCCCTGGTTACATCGCCATCCGAGTTGGTAAGATGTTGGGAGCGAAAACCATGTGGCTGGACAGCATCGCCAATGCCGAGAAGTTGTCACTTTCCGGGCAAAAGGTAGGCAAACACGCCGATCAGTGGTTGACGCAATGGCCCCACTTGGCGAACGAAAACGGACCTGAGTACCATGGAACGGTGCTCTAACAGAACAGTTGTATGAAGAAAATTTTTGTGACCGTCGGGACTCAGATCCCGTTCGATCGATTGATCCTAGCGATCGAGCGGTGGGCGAACGATCACCCCGGCAATGAAATCTTCGCGCAGATTGGTGAATCCAAACTGCATCCACAGGGCATCGAAGCTCATCAGTTCATCGAAATAGCGGAGTATCAACGTCGCGTGGAATGGTGCGATCTGATCGTCGCACATGCCGGTATTGGGGCGATTCTATCTGCCCTCGAAGCGGCCAAGCCCATTTTGATCGTGCCACGCCGCGCAAGCCTGAAAGAGCATCGCAACGATCACCAGCTAGCCACGGCCGAACGTTTTTCCGGCATGGGTACGGTGTACGTCGCGATGACGGAAAGCGACGTGCCCGTGCGACTTGGTGAAATCCGGAACGCCCACCAAAGCGAATCGTTGATCGGGCATCATGCATCCCCAGAACTCATCGATACGGTGCGTAAATTCTTGTTCGACGAGTCGTGAAACTCAGGCCCCGTGACAATTAGGCCTCATCCAGTAGTTCGACGGCTTGAAACTTCTCTCCTTCGAGCATGGACAAGCTCGCACCGCCCCCTGTACTGACATGCGTCACGGAATCGGCCAGGCCAAACTGCTCAATCGCAGCCGCACTGTCGCCGCCGCCAATGATGCTGATAGCGTCGCTCTCGGCCACCGCCAGCGCCACCGCCTTGGTTCCTGCGTCGAAGGGTGGCATCTCAAATACCCCCATTGGTCCATTCCAAACGACTGTCTTGGCAGCACGCACGATTTCTGAATAACGCTTGGCCGTTTCAGGCCCGATGTCGAGCCCTTCCCATCCGTCGGGAATTTTGCCAGCCGCGACCACCTGCTTGTTGCAATCGCCGCTGAAGCTATCCCCGCAATGGGTGTCGGTCGGTAGCACCAGTTTGGTTCCGCCGATGGCAATCAACTCCTTGGCCAACTCGACCTTGTCCGGTTCCACCAAGCTTTTGCCAGTCTTCCCCCCCAGGGCCAAGGAAAACGTGTAAGCCATCGCACCGCCGATCAAAACCGAATCGCACACGTTGAGCAAGTTCTTGATCACCTTGATCTTATCACTGACCTTGGCTCCCCCCAGAATGGCCACGAAAGGACGTTTGGGTTGGGCAATGGTATCGCTCAAGTACTCAATCTCTTTCGCCACCAGGAAGCCAACCACCTTAGGCTTCGTCCCCATGGCCTTGGGCACCGCCACCATGGATGCATCGTGGCGATGGCAAGTACCGAATGCGTCATTGCAGTAAATATCTGCCCACGCAGCGAGTCGTGACGCGAACGTCGCATCGCCATCCTTCTCCCCTGCATTGAATCGCAAATTCTCCAGCACCAGAACGTCGCCATCGGTCAATGCGCTCACTTTGGCTTCGGCATCGGGCCCCACTGTGTCCGAAGCGAAGTGAACGGGCCGACCCAAGAGTTCTCCCAATCGAACCGCCGCCGGTTGCAACGTGAACTCAGGCTCGGGTCCTTTTCCTTTGGGGCGACCAAGGTGGCTGATCAAAACCACACGGCCGCCTCGCGACAGCACCGATTCGATCGATGGGAGTGCCATGCGAATGCGGCGATCGTCGGTGATCGCGCCCGAATCATCTTGTGGCACGTTGAAATCAACGCGCATTAAAACAACTTTGCCGCGACAATCCACTGCGGAGATACTTTTCTTGGCCATGGCTTTTTGGTTGGGTGGGTTCTGTAGCTAGTGTGTGGGTCCGTGAATTCGAATTCCCATTATCGAAATGATCGGCCGATGCGATAGGGGCTCGACAGCCGACACCCCTCTGGGCCGCCGACTCAGAACGTGTTTTAAAATGTGAGCCGCGGGCGCTAGCCGCGTTAAAAAACTAAGTGGTTTTGAGGGTTTCTAAAGTATCTAGCAACTCCTACCCCGGTTGAGACGTAGTTTTCCACATTTTAAAACACGTTCTCAGCCTCTTGGGGGTCTTTATAGTCGACTTTCGCTCCGCGAAAGATTTGAGAGACGCTGCTTTCGCGGAGCGAAAGGCGCCACACTTATTTTCCTCATGATGCTAGGGTGATCGTGGTGAGCGACCTTGGGCGATGAGGATTCGATTCAACTCCGCCAGCGCCGGTGGATAAGTTCCCAGCAGTCTCACGATCTGGGTGCCGGACGTTTCCAGAAGATCCGCAGCTTGTCCCAAATCCCAATCCACAGCCGCCAGCGTGTCGAGGACCTCGGCCAGGATTGCCGGATAATGCGTATTGGTGGTCGCCACTCGCAGTTTGCCCGACCGGCAATAGGTTCTCCAGAGGTCGCTAGGTTCGATCAAGAACGAAACGATATGCTCCGGTGTATTCCGGACTTTGACCGCCAAAATGCATCGCAAGCGTTGGATAGCAACGCTCCGGTTTTCTGCTTGTTGTCGTTCCTCACTGGCGGTTGCGGTCAAGCCGGTGGGGATGTGCTCGACGGTGACGCTCGTCTCGACTTTGTTGCGATGCTGACCACCCGGGCCACTGGCGCGGTTGAAACGAAACCGACATTGCGATTCTAAAGCATCAAGTTCGAGAGTTGCGGGATGCATGGGTTAAACAAAGATTCGCTTGTTGAAGACGACCCACTCGAGCATCAGCAATCCCAACCCGAACAGCAATATCCACCTCCAGGTTTCTTGCCTTGCACGAATGGTGGTACCGGATGCCGCAATCTTTTCAGCCCCAGTTTGGATCTCGGTTCCGATCGCTAAATCACTTTCTGCGGCCGAGAACAGATTCGAGCAAAATACCTCCACGGGATAGTCAAGTTCTTTGGTTCGGACTTCGTAGACCCCTGGGGTATCGGTCTTCGTGTAAATGAATCGACCGTCGGGGCCACGATCCACGGTGGTTATTGCGCCTGTTGGATCGACGATCTCGTAGGTGTTGAATCGATTTGCCAATGTCAACTGAATTGGCCAACCCGGTTGTACGCTTGGCGCCGAGGCTTGGGTCAACCCGCCACCCAGGAACTCGACCGCGGCATACACGAACACAGGAAACGATCGCTTGATCCCCCAATCGGTGTTCATCTCAAAACCGGTAGCGGTTGGACGCACGATATCGAATCCCAACACAGCATCCTGGTAAGGACCTCGCGGCGCAATCGCGAACACAGGCCCAGAGTCCGAGGTCATCAAAACGGACCCTGTTTCGGGCGGGGTTACCGTTCGGGCTTCGATGATACTGACAGCGGCCATCTCCAAGTACTGAGTGATCGGATTCAACCGATTGACGTCCACAATCAAAACCGGACTGACGGGATCGCCAATGGTCCATCGCGATCCGGTTTTCGAGGTGCCTTCTTCCGAAGCTTCTGCATTCAAAGCGCCTGCTTCCTGCTGCTGTTTTTCCTCTGGGGGTACACCACCCAAAAACAACGTGTTGCTTCTGGGCATCCGAGGCGGCGAGCAACTGTCGAAGATGATCAAGTCGTACTTCGATTCGGCCGAATCGGCATCGTATTGCGGACTTTGAAGATACTCAGGGGACTCGACATTCACGGTCGCAATCTGCTCCACACGCGATGTCTTAAGTCCTTTCTCCAAAGCTGTATTACCAGCCGTGACCAACAGCAATGAAATTTGACGGCTCGGTCGGATGGCTGCATAGGCGACGTTATCGATCATCAAGGGATCCGTGTGGTCGAGCATCAATTTCAGTGTGCCCCGTTCCACACCCTCGAACTGAAAGCGCACTCCCACCTCTTGGCCACCTGCTACCGAAATCGCGCTGGCATCCAAAAGCTCATCGTTCAAATACAGCGAAGCGGTGCAATCAACGTTCGAACTTCCTGTATTAATGACCCGCGCAAAAGTCTCCAATTGGTCCGCGTTTTCTTCACTGCGTTCCAGCGCAAAGCCAACGATGCCTAAGTTGGGAGTGTCCACCACTCCGACGGGTATGTATTCGATCTTAAGTTGTCCGTAGTCGGCTTCACCGAGACTGCCGATCGCGCCATCGGTCAAAAGGTAAACGGTAGCAGGGACCGCATCGGCAACTTGAATGTCTTTGTTTTCTTCAAAACTGGTCCGACCCGGATTCGCCAATCCCGCGGCCGCTCGGAGCGCTTCGCGCGCATCGGTGGCGTGAGCTGTAACCCGGATTGATTCGACTGCATCCAACAACCGTCGCGAGTCGTTGGTAAACCCCTGCCGGACATCGGCTCGATCGGAAAAGGCGATGACCATGCCGACATCGTCGCTGGATGTGTCGGCGATCAGCTCGCGAACTTTGGCCTTGGCTACTTCAAGACGTGACGGATTCTGATCGGTGGCGCCCATGCTGGCCGAGTTGTCGATGATGTAGATGCGGCGCTCGCCAACACGATTCATGCCGTTCCATCCCGGCCGAAGAACAGCCAGCACCAACAATGCCATGAACAGCAACTGCAGGATCAAGAGCAGATTGTTTTTGAGCCGTTGCCAGATGCTGTTGACGTGCAGATCCTCAAGGGTCCTCTTCCACAGCAATGTGCTGGGAACCAAGACCTCCTGCCGCTTGAGCTTGAGAAAGTACAAACTCAGGATGGCAGGCGGGATGGCTGCCAGGACGATCCATTGCCAGGGGTTTAGTGTATTGATCCAGCTCATCAATGATCCTTTTTACCGAACCAGCCCGCGCGAGCGCAGGTATTCGTTGATGAGCGGCTCCAACTCCTGATCACTTCGCACCGAGACATAGGTGATCGACCGTCGATTGCAAAAGGAACGTGCGGTATCGATGAACGCACCCAAGGTTTGCCCGTAGCGCTGCAGCAACGAAGCGGATATGGAAACATCTCGGCGTTCCATGTCTTCGCAGTCGAGCAAGACGAGGTCCCCTTCGACGGTGGGTGATAGTTCCTCAGGGCTGAGCAAGTGGATGATATAAACATCCATTTCCCGAGCGACGAGCATTTTTAAGGCTGTTTCATATCCGGTCTTGCTCATCAAGTCCGTAATCACTACCACGATCCCTTTGCCGGTATTCTTCAGGCAAAAGCGTCGCATCGAATCTTCCATGGTCGGTGACGCGTCGCTGCAGTTGGCGTTTTCGAGGTAACCGATCAAGCGATGGGCTGACGAGCGCCCACGGATCACCACCGGCGCACCCGATTTCGAAAACGTCGAAACCGAAACACGATCACCGCGGCACAACCCGATGTACGCTAGGCTTGCAGCCAGTTGACGAGCCACGAAAAATTTATTCGGATCGCCAAACTCCATCGAGCGAGAATCGTCGATCAATGTGTAGAAATGGAGGTCCTCTTCTTCCAGAAAGAGTTTTAAGTACAGTCGGTCCATGCGAGCGAAGAGATTCCAATCGATGAACCGTAGATCGTCGCCAGCCACGTAGTTGCGAAAATCAGCGAATTCGACACTCTGCCCTTTGCGCTTGCTGCGCCGCTCACCCTTCATCCGGCCTCGAAAAATCTTGCGACTCACCAATTCCATTCGCTCGAGTCGAGCCATCATTTCGCTCGATAGCAAGGCCCCGCCCTCGGACAGCGTCCGCGGGGCTTTGGTGGGATCTGGCTCTGCAATGCGCGACATAGCGGGTGGATCAGGAGGATGAGCGAGGAGTTGCAAGCTGAAGAACTAACAGATGCCTATTGTAACCAGAACCGAGGACATCGAAGGCGGGCTATCAAACAGCCTAGGCGTGAAGAACTGGCGGCACAGAGAACAGAGAACACAGTTTCCTATAACTCGGGGGCCCTGGCCCCGAGTTATGGGACCTCAGAACGTGTTTTAAAATGTGAGCCGCGGGCGCTAGCCGCGTTAAAAGACCCGGTAGTTTTGAGGGTTTCTAAAGTATCTAGCAGCTCCTACCCAGGTCGAGACGTGGTTTTCCACATTTTAAAACACGTTCTCAGTCAGGTTTGCCGAAGCAGGCGACAACACCTTTGTCGGTAGCGACGACGATCTTGCCATCCGAAATAGCTGGCGATGCGATTAGCTGACCTGACATTTGATAGGACCAGCGTTGCTCGCCGGTACGCAAATCGAATGCGTAGAGCATGCCGTCCAGGCCGCCGACCCAAACCCGGCCGTCGCAAACCACGGCCGAAGCGTCGCACCGCTTGCGGACGACCGCTTCCCAAGCCATCTTGCCATTTTTTAGATCCAACCCCAATACCCGTCGGTTGCGCGTGGTGATGATGACCAACTGGCTGGCATCGGCCGTAGAGGACGTAAGGGATGCAATGGCGGGCGAGGATCGAATCTCTTGCGAGCGTTCGCTGTCACTGAAGGCCCACAACTTCTCGCCACGCTCCATATCAAACGCCAAGACCTGGCCGCCTTGCGTAGGAACGACTGCCACGCTGTCCAAGACTGCTGGCGTGGAACCGCTGGGGCCATCCAACGGCAGACCTTCGCCAGCTGCCGTACCGGTTTGCACATCGATCTTGTGCAATCGACCGTCGCAGCCTCCCAGGAGCGCGAAGCCATTCCAAAGGGTCGCGGCTGATCGCAACTGGTCGCCCGTCGCGTACGACCATGCTTGCTTGCCAGTGGCCAAATCGAACGCAAAGAGTTCGCCACCTTCATTGGTCAGCAGGACCATGTCCCCGATAAAGTTCGCGCCGCCCGCCAACGCCTGATTGATTTCCGCTTCCCACTGGATCGTTCCATCTGTAGCCGAAAAACAAAACACGTGGCCATCAAAATCGCCGGCCACGACATGTCCATTGCTGTAAGCGGCGGGCACGATGAAGCCATACTTTTGCGTGGACGTCCAAATCTCTTTTCCGGACGCGAGGTCCAAGCAAAACATCTTGCCTTCGACATCGCCGATCCAGACTTTGCCTTGGGCGAGGATAGCAGACCCCTCGAAGCCGGATTTCTCCGGCTTGAATTCCCAGAGAAGCTGCGGGTCTTCCACCAGCTTGCCCGGACTAAACCCGGTTGAGTTCGCGTTCCCACGACTGGTTGTCCAATCCTCAGCATTTAGGCGTCGATAACCGTTCAGGCTTACGGAACTAAGCAACAGTACACTTAGGGCAAAGCACAAAGTAATATTTTTCATAGTTGAATCTGTTGAAGCCACAACCGGATCGAAACACCCATCCCCCTCATTCTACCCCCTTCCTCAAGATAGTGGAGCGATTGTCTCCAATCCCTCGTACTGACTGAAAAGCAAAAGCCCCACTTTTTTTGCGGCCGCTGTAAGTCCCTGCGATCGATTACCGTCTACATTCAAAACAGGGGGCGATCCGAGGCTCCAAAATCACTGCCAATAGGTGGGAGTTCGTGGCCGACAATGGCATCGAAACCATGTCCCGAAAGCCACTCCGCGTCCACTTTGTGCGATCCTTCGGATGCATCCCTCCTAGAACGGCTCAATCGGCGAGATCCAAAGGCCATGGAATTATTGACGCAGAAGTATGGTGAGCGATTGCGTCGCGTGATCGGACAACTGACCGCATGGCACGCCGACGTCGATGACCTGCTCCAAGATACCTTGATGCGAGTTTGGAAGTATTCTCCAACCTACAGAGGCGAAGGAGCTTTCGACAAATGGCTGGTCAGCATCGCGTACCGCATTTGCCGAGACCACCAACGCAGCCTCCGACGCAGAATGCGGAATTGGCTGCGATTTTTGGATGGTCGCTCAAAACAAAATGTGCGTCTCTTTTCCGACGAAGATACTGTCAGGGAATCGGACGCCTGGGACGAGATCCAACGTGCAATGCAAGAACTGAGTGCCAGCGATCGTGAATTGCTCGTCATGTTTCATCTCGAATCGTGGCAGCACGAGGAACTTGCTGCGTATCTCAACATCTCAACCGATACTTTGCATGTCCGATTGCATCGAGCTCGTTCTCGACTCAAGCAAAGGATCCATGGTTCATGATTGACAAACGGAAGGAACTCGAAAAATCAACGGATTCGATCCTGCAGCGTTGGGCGGCGCAAAACGTGGGGAGCATGTCGTCGGATGTCCCTCGCAGTATTGCAGATCGTGTCTCGGTCGAAGCAGTTTCCAGCCCAAAGACGTTTCGTCCCACTCGTCCTGCACTCGTCTTGGTCTGTGCCATGTCGATTCTGTGCATCGCGACTGCCGCGTGGTGGATCGTTTCAGCGCAACGGGGCAAGGAAATCGCCACGAATCCCATACCTGCGAATACCGGCAATGAAATCGACTCGACCTTGGACCAGCAAGATCTAACGAACTCACTGGACACGCTGTTAGCTGAAATCGAAATCGTTCAAGAACAAATCGAATTGATCGAGTCGAGTTCGGAAATTGCGAAGATGAAGTCAGCGATTCTTTTGCAGCATGACCTAATCCGTCGTCAGCATGCCCGCGATGTGGTGATTAGCTATTGGTCACAGCAGCAATCCATCCAATAACGTATTTTTTGATCCTTTCAGAAACAAAATCGAGGAACCCAACATGAACATCCAAATGAACCGTCGAGCCCCGTTACGATCCGTAGTTCTAATCGCAGCATCGTCCTGGCTTGCCTCCGTAGCAAATGCACAATTCAACGATTCGATGGAAAAAGACTTTCTCATCGCCAAAAGCAAAATCGATGCAGTTCAAAACAGTCAGGACATTCTACCTGAGGATCGTGTACCAAAAATTCGGTCGACCGCGAAACAAGTGATTTCCCCGTACATGGACTTACTAAACTTTCATAAGAAATCACTGAATTCACTTAATTTGCATTTTAGGGAACAGACGGAAAATTTCTTTAGATTGTCGGAACAGATGCGCATGAGTTCAGGTGTGATTGGCATTTCGAGTTCGACTTCAGAGAATGAAACTATAGCATCGCTTCTACAAAACGCAGCCGTCGAACATCAGCGCATCGAGTGGGAGCTTGCTTCTGAAACTATTGTGGAAAATGATGCTCTGCGTCAGCAGCAGGAGGTCGTTGACCATTTGAAAATCAAGTCGCAAGAGTCTCAAATCCAAACTCTCGAACAGCAGTTGAATGCTCTTCAAGAATCTCTCGCTCGTACGGAACCACTGTATAAGCAAGGAGTCATCAAGGATGAGATAGTAGAAGAGCAGAAACTCAAGATCGCAATGGCCAAATCCCAACTCGAAGTCGCTCTTGTTCGACTCAAAGAAATGGCTGCGCAAAATGAACTCAACAAAGTAACCGAGATCGAGAAACGTGCCGTTCGGAAATCGCAATTGCAGCGGCGAGAGGAAGTGATCGAAAAACAGATCAGCGAGCTCCGTCGAAGAGCACAGGATTCAATCGAAATTTCGATGATGAGCCGCAACCTGGAGCGTCTTCAAGACCTCATGTCCAAAATTGAGCAAGAGAAACAATCGCATCAGTTACGTATTTTAGAACTCCAAGTGTTTATCGACTGCATTGAAGAAATAGCAACTAAGGCAATTGAATCTCCCGCTGTCGACGATTCGAAATGAAAGAGCAAGGAGCGGCGGAAAGATAATGGAGCGATAGTCACAATCGCTCGGGAAACACCGGAACTGCCTCGGCCACCTCCCCGATTGCCGCAGCGACTCAACGCCAGATCCACAAATCATGCACGCATTAATTTCAATGCTGTGCGGTTAAACGATTGAGGACAATCGTTTAACGATCGTCACACCGCCGGTTGTTGCTGGGTAGCGCAGTGGAACGCACCGAGGCCCCAGATGAAATCCGACGCGTCGATGCGAATGACATCGCGCTCTGGGTACAGGTCGCGAAACATGGCCAACGCCACGTCGTCGGTCTCGCGGAAGCCGAAGGTCGGTACGATCACGATTCCGTTGGCCAAGTAAAAATTGCAATAGCTTTCCGGAACCCGTTTGCCTTGAATCATCCGCGGCGGCGGAGTTACTAGCGGAACGATTTGCAAGGCTCGTCCTTGAGCGTCGGTCATGCCTTCGAGCAAGCGCCGCTGGGCCATGAGTTTCGGGGCGTTGCTGTCATCGCCTGTGTAGGAGACGGCAGCCACCACCAATCCAGGTCGGATGAATCGGGCTAACTGATCGATGTGGCCATCGGTGTCGTCGCCGGCCAATTCGCCTCCGTCGACCCAAAGAACCTTGGTAACTCCCAGCATTTGTTCGAGTTCGGATTCAATCCGTTCACGCGACCATCGAAAATTGCGGGTCGAGGACAACAGGCAATGGCTCGTTGTCATCAATGTCCCTTGCCCGTCGGTCTCCAAGCCTCCACCCTCACCTACCATGGTCGATGCAAAGGATCGCATGGGAGTTCCCGTGGGCGTGAGCAGCTTGCCATGTTCATCAAGTCGCTCGCAGATGCGCGCGTTGGCGGCGGCATCGTCGTCGTATGGAGTGTACTTTTCACCCCAAGCGTTGAACTGCCATCGCACGGCACCCAATCGCTTTAATTCTGCGTTCACGAGGAAGGTCGGCCCGTAGTCTCGGATCCAACAATCGTTGGTGGGGATACGGTGAATGGTCACATTGGGAACGTCTGCCAGAATCCGAGAAGCTGTTTCGAAAGATGGTTCAGGCCCGCCGCACACGTGCACGTGTTCAACCTCGGCCAACACGCGGATCATGCGTTCGGTTACGGGAGGGATGGCTTCGAATCGGCCCGGCCAGGTATCAGGGTTGTGCGGCCACGAAATCCAAGTCGCTTCGTGCCGTTCCCATTCGGCTACCCAGTGGTATCCGTGCGAAGTGGCGTACTCTGCTGATGCGGGTGTTTCCGTCGCTGCCATCACACGTCAATCCATCGCTTGGTCAGATCCGAATAAGCATCGATGCGGCGGTCTCTGAGGAAAGGCCAGTGGGTGCGCTGCGTGTCGATGCGATTCAAATCGCATTCCACCAGGACGATGGTTTCGTCGGTATGTGTTGCGCGCTCAAGTAGGTTGCCAGCAGGATCGAAGGCAAAGGACGCTCCCCAAAACTCGATCGACTCTTCCATGCCAACGCGATTGGCAGCGGCAACGAACAGACCATTGGCGATGGCATGCGATCGCATCATCGTTTCCCATGCTTCATGCTGCGAGCGACCATAGTGGGGTTTATCCTCCGCCAACCAACCGATCGCGGTTGGGTACAGGAGAATCTCGGCTCCGCGCAAGGCGAACAATCGAGCGGCCTCGGGATACCACTGATCCCAACATACGCCCACACCCAATGTGGCGTATTTGGTTTTTGCGACCGTGAAGCCCGTATCGCCCGGCGTGAAATAAAACTTCTCGTAGTAATGGGGGTCGTCGGGTATGTGCATCTTGCGATAGAACCCGGTTTGCGTTCCATCGACATCGAAGACCAGCGCCGTGTTGTGGTAGAGCCCGGGAGCGCGGTGCTCGAAGACAGATCCGGTCACCACCACGCCGCACTCTTTGGCCACCTGACTCATAGCGATGCTGGTCGGTCCTGGAATCGATTCCGCCCACGCGAAACGATCGTGATCTTCACTTTGGCAGGGGTAGGGAGCATTGAACAATTCTTGCAGGCATACGATGTTGGCCCCTTCGGCCGCTGCGATGCGGACCTGCGCGATTGCTTTGGCAATGTTCTCTGGGATGTTTCCGCTGGTGGTCATTTGGACGAGCGCCAGCGAAACCGAGCGTTTGGGAGTTGGCATGAGATTGGCTCTCCGAATGGAATGGCTGACTGGAAGGATCGAATCCTATTTGCGAGGGCTTTCCCACGGCACGTCGGCAACCCCTTGTTCTTGATTGGCGGATCTAGCCATCACGAACAGCAGATCGCTCAATCGGTTCAGATAGATCACGATGTGAGACACGCCGCTGACCCGTGCGTCGTGGCCCAAGCGAACAATTTCTCGCTCGACGCGTCGGCAGACTGTCCGGGCCAAATGAAGATGGGCCGCTTGAGGGCTCCCGCCAGGCAAGATGAAATTTCTGAGGGGCGCCAAATCTTTTTCAAGGCCATCGATCCATTGCTCGAGTTGCTCGACATGTGGCTGCCCGTCCCACTTGAGATCGTGCTCCGCGGGATCCGGAGTCGCCAGTTCCGCACCGATCGAAAAGAGTTGGTGCTGGGTATGATTAAGCATCGCATCGAGATTTTCGGTTAGACCGCAACTGCGGGCGGCACCGATCACGGCGTTGAACTCGTCGACCGTCCCATAGGCGCAAATCCGCGCATCATCTTTCGAAACACGAGGACCACCGAAAAGTCCTGTGGTTCCTGCATCACCTGTTTTTGTGTAAATCTTCATGGCGCGTTGATCATCTCCCAAAACCGATTCGAATCACGTGGCAAGCCTAGCCGAGTCAGCTGGAATGTCAATCGATGGGGACGTGTGCGCAATGGCCGCGAACCTCTAAAATGAATCGATCGATCGACCTATTCACGGCCATCTCTTTATCCCAAATCAGGAACCACAATGCATGGCATTTGAACCGACCGAACCCAGTGAAGTTCCCACTGTCTTTTCGAGCGGCTACCTGATTTTTCGCAACCCCGCGCAACTTCAATTCCTGCTGATGCGGCACCAAGATCGATGGGATTTGCCGAAAGGACATTTGGACCCAGAAGAAACCAAGGCCCAAGCCGCAGTGCGAGAATTGCAAGAGGAAACCGGTATTGAACCGGCCGACATCACCACCGTTCCCGATTTTGCGTTCGCACACCAATACCAGGTCAACTCTCGGCGCGATCCGTCGCGCGTGGCCCTCAAAGAATTGACGATCTATCTCGGATTCCTAAGTTCGGATCGTGCGATCGAATGCACCGAGCATGCGAGCTACCAATGGTGGGATTGGTCTCCTCCACATCGCATTCAACCGCAGACCATCGATCCACTACTGGCCTGCGTCGAGAAGTATCTCCAAGCCAGCCCGACAACTCGCAAGTTGTTCGGATTGGATTCGTTGGATTAGATCGGATTGCCTTTCCAACGCGTGAATGCTTCGAGGGCGAAAAACTCGGGCAGCCCAACTCGATTGTAATGATCGGCCGTTCCTCGATTGCGATCTTCCGCCCGCTGCCAGAACTCTCTGGGATCGCTTCCTGGAAACAAGGCTTTGTCCTTTTGGCTTTCGTGCATGAAGATCGCTTGTCGCTTCAACGCCAACTCGCTTGGACTCAACGGGACCGCGATCTCAATCTCGTGCAGTGGGTACTCTTGCCATGCGCCGCGATAGAGTAGTACATCAGGCGTGGCCTCACCGCGAGCCTTCCAATCCAACAGCACCGAGATGATGGCTTCGGCGCACACGCGATGTGTTCCGTGCGGATCGGCGAGATCCCCTGCCACGTAGATTTGATCGGGTTGCACCTGCCGCAGGAGCGCATCGATGATGGCTGCGTCCTCTGGTCCGACCGGCTTCTTGGCGACCGTACCCGTGCGGTAAAAAGGTAAATCCAAAAAGTGCAGATTGGCTTCGACGCAGCCGATGGCGAGGGCTCCGGCACGGGCTTCGTTCTTGCGGATGAGACCTTTAATCCGCAATACCGACTCGGTGTCGGGTTGGCCGGGCTTTTTGCTTTGAATGGAGTCGCGGATTTCTTGAGCCAGCGCTGCCGAGCGGTCGTTGTCGATCCCGAAGATTCGGTTGTACTCCGATACAAGATCGGCCACCATCCGCGCATCGTGGTCGAACACAGCGATATTGCCACTGGTCATGTAGGCGATGTGCACCTCATGCTGATCATGGATCAGTCGGATCAACGTTCCTCCCATGCTGATCACATCGTCGTCTGGGTGGGGACTGAAGCATAGGGTGCGTTTGGGTTCGACGCCGGCTGGATGGTAGTTGATCGTGTCGAGCATCCACTGAAAGACTTTTTGGGAAAGGACTTCCGAGGGGCCGTGGTGCCGCAACAACTGATGCAGATCGTGCGCACGGTAATCGTCCGCATCGAGCTTGAGCAGCGACTTTCCAGTCTGGGCACACAACCACAAGACAGCTCGCTTGATCAAATCATTGTTCCAATCCACGTTGCGGAGCAGCCATGGAGTGAAAGAGCCTTTGAGCAACGAGGCCGCAGGCACGTCGAGCAACGTCCGGACATCTCCATGCTCTTGAAGGAACGAGGCAGGGACGCGTTCGGTGATCGGGCCTTCGAGGGCTTCTACCACAATCTTTGCCTTGTGCTCCCCGATCGCCATCAACAGGATGCGTTTGGCACCCATGATGGCGCTTAAGCCCACCGTCAAGGCTTGCATGGGAACATTGTCTTCGCCCAGAAAGTCACTGGCCACACCCCGACGTGTGATTGGGTCCAAGGTGCACAGTCGTGTTCGGCTGCGGCGCACTGAAAACGGTTCGTTGAATCCGATGTGTCCGTTCATCCCGATCCCGAGCAGTACCAAATCGAAGCCACCAGCCTGTTGAATGGCTTCGTCATAACGCCGGCAATGAAGTTCCACGTCGCTCGCATGCACGTTGCCATCGAAGCAATGAACTTGGTCACTTGGAATGTTCACATGCTGAATCAACTGTTCATGTAACCATTCGCGATGTGACTGGGGACTGCCCTGCGGCAAACCGTAGTATTCATCGAGCAGGAACAAAGTCACGCTGGACAAGTCCAACGTCCCGTCGCGGTGCAGTCGAATCAGTTCGCGCAGCGTCGTCAGCGGCGTGGATCCAGCGGGAAGACCGAGGACAGTTTTCTGGCCCAACGCTGCACGTTCTCGAACCAAGCCCGCAATGATGTGGGCTGCGTAGTGCGCCAACTCGTGTACGGTCTCGAAACAGAACGATGGGATATGGGTTCCAGGGATCGGTCGAGCTCGGGGGCTCTTCAAAATTGGCTCCATGGAGAAGGATTTTTGCGGTACAATTAAGTGAATCTAGAAGGGAAACCAAACTCTTGTGAACTCAAAGCCAGTGTACATGAAAATATTAGAATTGCGAAATCAGCTGCAGCAACACGGCCATCGACTGGTGATGGCAGAAAGCTGTACCGCGGGCATGATCGCTGCGGAGCTGGGTCAAATCCCTGGCATTTCAGAGTTTTTCTGCGGGTCGATGGTGGTCTACCGCAATGATTCCAAGTCGCTATGGCTAGGGATCCACCCCTGCGAGCTGGCCGACCCGGAGGTTGGCCCAGTCAGTGCCGAGGTGACACAGCAATTGGCACGGGCGGTCTTAGAACGCACACCCGAAGCGACGGTTGCGGGTGCCATTACCGGTCACCTAGGCCCCAATGCACCGCAGGGTCTCGACGGGATGGTTTTTGGCGCCGTTGCCTTCGCGGGCGCCCCCGAGCGGACGTGCTGCGAACGTTTCTCACTGACGTCGCCCGCCCCCGAGAATGCGGACGCTCTACCCGCCCGCCGGCGCCGACAAGCCGAAGCCGCCGAATGGATGGTGACACTCCTCACCCAATGCCTGCGATAGCTTCGGTGCAATAACTTCGGTGCAATGACTTGTTTGATTTTCCGGAAATCTGAGAACAACAATGCATGCCAGATGCATGCCAAGTGCATGGCAAAGATATGAGAAGTCAACTGGCCTTGGGCGGATGGCAACGATTGGCCACCACGCACACACTGCATCCTCCGGTCGTTCCGCATCCCGATTTCTCCGTCGTTCCGCAGTCTGGCCCGCAGCCCCGTTCGATCGTTTGGGCGATATCCGAATTGGCGGCGCTGGCTTGGTAGACATTGGCGAGCTCTTGTAGGCTCGCGTTAAGCGATTGGGATGGCTCGCCCAAGAAATGGAAGATCAAAGTTTTTCCGTCGAGCAGTGGTTCGACCTCGAGCAGTACATCTTCGACTCCCTGCTCGTTCAAAAACCGCTGGCACTCACGACATGCCTCGCGACTGAGCGCGACCAATTTGTTCCAAAGCAGCTCGTCGCTGGCGTTGGCCTGACGCACGCAGCGGCCGACAGACGCCTCCGCTGGGTTGGCAACCTCCTTGTGCAGTGAACTAAGGACGCGACCTATTTCCAATCCTCGGCTGGTGCGACAGACGATGCGGTCACCGCGTTGGAGGTTGCGAAGTCCGCCAGCGATCGGCTCGCATCCACCTTGAGTGCCCAAACGCACCCAATACACCGACGCGGAGGGAATCACATCATGCATGAAAGCGTCCCGAATGAATCGCCGCCGGATCGACTTCGGACTTGGTTTGGAGCTCTTTCAGCATAACAATGGCCTGCTGCATGGCGGCGCGATCGATGTCATGCACGGCCAGCGGGCTTCCGACGCTCCGAATCATCGTGAGCGTCAACCGTCCGCCAAGATGCTGGCGGAATTCTTCCAGACCGTCGAAGACGGCCTCCGTTTCCAACATGGGATGAAAAACCGGTAGCTTCAAATCGAGAAGGGCTCGCACCGCGTTCAGTGCATCGACGCGGTCGAGTCCATGCACCAGATGGGAATAGATCGTGTCTAAGGCGACGCCGATGGCGACCGCCTCTCCGTGCCTCAATTGATAATCGGTCAATTGCTCGAGTTTGTGAGCGGACCAGTGTCCGAAGTCGAGCGGTCGGGCTTCCTGCATTTCGAATGGGTCACCACCGTGCGTGATGTGATGCAGGTGCATCAACACACTCGAACGGATGGCCGGCATGACAGCCGTCCAGTCCCTGTGAGCGATGTCGCGGGCGTGCTGGCACAGGAAACGGAATCCCGATGCGCTTTTGAGAAGCGCGACTTTGACCGCTTCCGAAAAGCCGGACCGAAAATCACGATCGGGGAGATGCGCCAATAGGCTTTGATCGTTGACTACACCCCAAGGTACGGCAAAGGTCCCTTTCCAATTTTTCTTACCGAATGCGTTGATGGCGTTTTTGACGCCCACGCCCGAGTCGGCTTGCGCGAGCGTGGTGGTTGGAAACCGGACCAAACGAATCCCGCGATGCGCGATCCCAGCGGCATAACCGACGGCATCCAGCAGCGCGCCGCCCCCGACAACCACGATGTAGCTGCGGCGATCGAGTCCATCGCGATCGATGGCCTTAAAAATTTCTTGAACCGTCGCATCGCCATTTTTGGCTTGTTCGCCACCCTCCATGCATTGAAGCGGGGAGGCTAGTTCCAATTCCGCATCGGACTCACTCAATCGCGCATGCAGCTTGTCGAGAACCGCTGGGTTTGCATTCACGACGGAGCGGTCCATCCAGACCTGCAATCGAGCACGCCCGGAATCGCGACGGAACATGGGAAGGACATGTTCCCAGTCCGCTCCAAAGCAATCGCTGGTGAAGCGGAGTCTCAGGACTTGGGGTACCGAGAAATTAACGTCGAGTGAGTCTTCGGAGATCGACCAAGGAATCGAGGACATGGCACAAGAGATTGAGGAGGGGGATGGGAGGCGGGTTTGGCGAACCTTTAGTGTAGCCGCTGGCCGTCGAGGAACGAAGTGTTTTTTGCGGTCAGGGTTTTGAAATAGAAAGAGCCCAGGTTTCCCTGGGCTCTTCGGTCGTCGTCCGTGAACACACGCGAGCTATGCTCTTCGATCCTTGATCGATCAGCTACATCCCAGGCTGTTGCCGCAGTTGTAGCAAAGATAGCAGTTGCCATTGCGAACCGTTACCGATCCACAGACAGAGCATGCGGGTGCATCTCCTTGGAACCGTGCAAACTGCGTATCGCGAGATTCCTCTTGGACAGAACTGGAGGATACATCCCAAACGGGCAGCGAGCCATCGAGTCCGACAAATCGCGCCTTGGTGGCCATCGAGTTCGGATGCATGTCTGCGCCATTGCCATTGACCGGGGCACTGGTAATTTTGCCCGCAGACTTGGCCGGAGCCGCATCGTTGTTCGAGGGAGCTGAGGCGATCATGTCAGCCTTGGCCCGCTGCTCTTCACGGAAGCTGTCCAGGAAGGTCAGTCCGAGCCATCGGAAGATGTAGTCGACGACGCTCTTGGCAAACCGGATGTCCGGATTGTTGGTGTGGCCCATAGGTTCAAACCGGGTGTGGCTGAACTTCGTGACCAAAACCTCGAGGGGGACACCGTACTGAAGCGCGATGGAAATCGCGGTTCCGTAGGAATCCATCAAGCCGCCGATCGTGCTCCCTTCTTTGGCCATGGTGATGAAAACCTCACCGGGGCGACCATCGGGATAGAGGCCAACGTTAATGTAGCCTTCGTGTCCAGCGATGCTGAACTTATGGGTGACCGAATTCCGGGTATCAGGTAAACGTTCGCGACGTGGTTTGGCGATCGCCTTTTCCGCGGCAAGATCTTCTGCCTTCTTGGCTTCGCTCTTGGTTGACAAAGGCTGGCTCTGCTTGGATCCATCGCGATAAATCGCCACGGCTTTGAGCCCAAGTTGCCATCCCCAGACGTAAGCGTCGGCGATGTCCTTCACCGTGGTGTCCTTAGGCATGTTGACGGTCTTGCTGATCGCACCCGACAAAAACGGTTGTGCCGCAGCCATCATCTCGACGTGGGCCTGCCAGCGGATGCTGCGCGTGCCGTTGGCGGGTGTGAAGGCGCAATCGAAAACCGATAAATGCTCATCCTTCAAATGAGGCGCACCTTCGATGGTGTCGCGATTGTCGATGTACTTCACGATATCGACTGTTTGCTCAGGACTGTAACCAAGATTTCGCAGCCCGAGCGGTACCGAACCATTGACGATTTTGAGGTTTCCGCGACCTGCCAACTGCTTGTACTTGACCAACGCGATGTCGGGCTCGATACCGGTCGTATCGCAATCCATCATGAAGCTGATAGTCCCGGTCGGTGCCAATACGGTGGCTTGGGCGTTTCGGAAACCATGCTTGCGGCCGGCCTCCAAGACTTGATCCCAAACCTCACGCGCCGCATCCTTCAATCGCTGTGCGCCGGCATCGTCGATTTGCTCGACTGCATTGCGGTGCATTTGCATGACCCGCATCATCGGTTCCGCGTTCTCTTCGTACTGGGCGAACGGTCCGACGACACCCGCCATCTCAGCGCTGGCCAAGTTGGCCGCACCGTGCAGAAGGGCTGTCAACGAACCGCACATGCTATGAGCTACCTTCGAGTCGTAGGCGGCGCCGTGGGTCATGATCAACGAACCGAGGTTCGAATAACCGAGTCCCAGCGGGCGATACATGTGGCTGTTCTTGGCGATGCGGTCGGTGGGATAAGCCGCGTGGTCGACCAGGATTTCCTGGGCGATGAAGAAGAGTCGACAAGCCGCCATGAAACGACGTTCGTCGAAGGAACTGTCTTCACGTCGGAACTTCATCAAGTTGATGGAGGACAAATTGCAGGCCGTGTCGTCGAGGAACATGTATTCCGAGCACGGATTGCTGGCGTTGATCCGACCATTATTCGGGCACGTGTGCCATTTGTTGATCGTCGTGTCGTACTGAACACCTGGATCGCCGCAATGCCACGCGCAATCCGCCATTCGATCGAGGATTTCACGTGCCTTGTAGGACGGGGCTTCCTCGGAACATTTGTCCGAAATCCAACGCGTCTTCCAAACCTTGTTCTGCTCGACCGCTTCCATGAACTCGTCGGTCAATCGGACCGACAAGTTGGCGTTCTGGAACATGACCGACGAGTAGGCTTCGCCATTGAAGTTCGATTCATAGCCTTCGCGGATGAGCGCGTGAGCCTTCTGCTCTTCCTTCCACTTGCATTCGATGAACTCCATGATGTCTGGGTGCCAAACCTTGATCGACTGCATCTTGGCAGCTCGTCGCGTCTTGCCCCCGGATTTGACCACGGCAGCGATTTGATCGTAGACACGCATGAACGACAGCGGTCCACTCGGCTTGCCACCACCCGATAACTTTTCACGGCTCGAGCGGATCGTCGACAGGTCGGTACCCGTCCCCGAGCCAAACTTGAACAGCATCGCTTCGCTCGTCGCCAAGCGCATGATGTCTTCCATGTTGTCACCAACACTCTGGATGAAGCATGCAGAGGCTTGAGGATACTCGTAAGGATTCTCCGGCTGCTCCAATTCTCCCTTGGCGACGTTGTAGTGCCAATTGCATTTGGTTCCGACCACTCCGTAGGCTTGGAACAAACCGACATTGAACCAAACGGGCGAATTGAACGAGCCGTGCTGGTGCAGGCACAACCAAGTCAGATCGCGATAGAAACGCTCGCCGTCCTCGGGAGTATCGAAGTAACCATCGGCGACACCCCAATCGGCGATCGTGCGAGTAACCCGATGGATCAACTGCCGAACGGAATGCTCCCGCTCCTTGGTGTTGTGCGGGTCGCCGTAAAAGTACTTGCTAACGACGACGTTGGTCGCCAGTTGGCTCCACGAGGCAGGAATCTCGCAGTTGGTTTGTTCGAACAGGACTTTGCCGTTCTCATCCTTGATCGCCGCGCTCCGCACTTCCCAATCGGTTGTTTCGAACGGGTCTGCCACGTGCTCCGGGCAAAACTTCGTTTCGATCTTCAAACCACTGCGATTGCCTCGCGCCTCATGCGTCGTACGTGTCCGACGCTCAGATCCCATTTCGACGATTGCCATACTTTCCTGCGACTCCATGCGTTGATGAATGAATGCGAATCAGCAGATTACAAAACGTTTATCTCTCCGAAAGAACGGATGAAAACCCCTTGCCACTGCTTTAGATTGAAAAAAGAGTCCCTGCGACCAATGGGGGTTTCGTACCCAATTCCTTCAGCTTCCGACGCACCTCGTCAGCCATCCCACCAGGTCGCTTGGGCAGTGACTGTTCGAGTACCAAGGATGCGGTCATTATCGTCGATCACTACCACCTATAGTAGTTTATCTAAGAAGACAGCACTACATGTTGCGTCATGGTCAGCAGTTTATCGATTGAAAGCCGCGTGTCAAATTTTTGGTTTCTATGCGCGCAAAACCCGCTACGAGCGGGATTTGAGCGTTAGGGAAGAAATCCATCGTTTGGTCCAAACGGCTGTTTCGCGACGCCCTAACCCACCACAAAGACTACGGTTAAGGAAATATGAAGGGTAGCTGTGACGCCTAAGGTCACGCGGTGAAATTTTCAAAATTTTTTGATGGCTTTAGGAACGCCAGGTGGGGGGTTACGTGCGAAGGATCTCGTGCACGATCCGACCATGTACATCGGTCAACCGGAAGTCGCGACCGCCGTAGCGATACGTCAATCGCTCGTGATCGATCCCTAGTAGGTGCAGCAAAGTGGCATGAAGATCGTGCACATGCACTTTGTCTTGCTCGGCATAAAAGCCGAAGGGATCGGAGGCACCATGACTGATTCCGGGTCGCACACCCGCGCCCGCCATCCACCACGTGAAGGCGTGTGGGTTGTGATCGCGGCCGTTGTCCCCTTGGGCTGTGGGCGTTCTTCCAAACTCGCCGCCCCACACGATCAAAGTATCCTCGAGCAAACCGCGTCGCTTCATATCGACCAGCAACCCCGCGATTGGTCGATCGACTTGTTGGGCGAGTTCCGTATGCTTTTCCTTAAGTTCTGCGTGCTGGTCCCAATAGCCATGCGACACCTGCACGAAACGTACACCCGCTTCGCTCAATCTCCGGGCCAGCAAGCATTGCCTGCCGAACGCATCGGTGGGTCCAGCACCGATGCCATACAGCGCCAAGGTTTCTGCCGATTCGTCTTCGATGCGAAATCGCTCGAAGGCTTCGCTCTGCATGCGAAACGCAAGTTCAAAGGACTCATGGCGATCTTCGATGGCAGCGTCTACCGGCGAATCCTCCCTTAGCGCGTGATTTCGATCGATGTCTTGTAGCCAATCCAACTCGAGACGCTGCATCTTGGTCGAGGAACGCGGCTCGAGATTTTCGATTTTGGCTTGCGATCCCGAGCCGGCGATCCGTGTTCCTTGATGGATTGGGGGCAAGAATGCGGACCCGAAGTTGCGAATACCCCCGTGCCCCAACGTGGGATTGATTGTGACAAAGCTTGGCAAGTTTGCGTTCTCGGTCCCGAGGCCATAGCTGATCCATGCCCCCAAACTCGGCCGCACAAAGGTATCGGTTCCCGTATGGATCTTCAGCAGCGCGCCACCGTGAGCCTCATTGGATCCATACAGGGACTTGAGGAAGGTTAACTCGTCGACTTGCTTTGCCACTTCGGGAAACAGATCGCTGACCCAAGCCCCGGAATCACCGTACTGACGAAAGGCCCACGGACTCTTCAGCAGGTTGCCGGTCTGCGAGAACTGAATGCGCGGTTTGTCGATCGGCAATGGCTGTCCATGCAACCGAGTCAGTTCGGGTTTGTAATCGAAGGTGTCGACGTGCGACGGACCACCGTGCATGAAAAGAAACAGAACGCGTTTTGCCCGCGGTGGCAGATGCGGCGCCGGGAACAGTCCCGCGCCGTCGTCGAGGGTCGCGGCCGATGCCATGGATCCTAGGGAGGTGGATCCTAGGGAACTGGTCAAAAGATCGCTCAGTGCAACCCCAGCCAACCCACGGCTAATCGACTGAATCCATTCCCTCCGCGAAGGATCACGCAAGACCGATGCGGATGGCAGCGGACGATCGAACGACAATCCTCCGGCTTCGATTTGGTCTCGAAACGATCGCCGATAAGGGTGTTGGTTCATGACGTCTGCATCCGATTGATCCGTTACTCGATCCAACTGAATTCCCGCGTGGCCATGAGACTTCGCACGAGAAGCGACAAAGCCGCCAATCGACTTGCGTCCTCAGAGGACACCGCCGAAACATCTTCGGCAGCATCGTGCAAGAGCCGCGTCGATCTCTCGAGTTCGAACGCGTTGGGTTCACGTGCCAAAGTGATTCGAAAGGCCATTTCGATTTGATAGGAAACATCGCTTGAACGATCCAACAATCGGCGGGCGAGCGCTTCGGACGATTGAATCACGATGTCGTTGTTGAGCAGGAACAATGCTTGGCTGGGCACACTCGTCACCGATCGTTGTTCGATATGACTCGCCGGATCCACGTAATCGAAAATTGAAAACAGGTCGGGCAACGCCGCCCGATTGATGGTGAGAAAAAGTGTTCGGCGCGGGCTGTCGAGCTGGCCACCGGGGCCGTTCAAACGAAGGTCGAGCCGATCGCTGGCTTGTAGAATGGCATCGCGAAGAGGTTCGACTTGCAGTCGCTGAATATTCTGCTTGGACAGTAGCCGATTCTCAGGATCGATGTCCGATGGAAGGACCGCTTGCGAACTTCGACGGTAAGTCTGCGACATCATGATCTCCCGATGCAACCACTTGAGAGACCAGCCATTGGCAATCCAGTTCGACGCCAAATAATCGAGAAGTTCCGGATGGCTAGGCGCTTCTCCTTTCAAGCCGAAATTGGAAGGAGAAGTCACCAAACCCTGTCCAAAGTGCCACATCCATACGCGATTGACCATGACCCGGGCCAACAATGGATGGTCTGGGTGAGTAAGCCAGCGAGCCAACTGCAGTCGACCGCTTTGCGCGGGTTCCAGCGGCTCCATGGGCACGCTTCGCGTGAGGATCTTTGGCACACCACGCTCGATGCTCCGCTCTCCAGGTCGCAAGTGATTGCCACGGATATGCACGGGTAGATCGATCGCGGGGGCTGCTTCGACTGCCATTGCCATCGCAGGTTGGGGCAAGGCCTTCTCGAGCTCCGTCACTTGACGGGCCAACTCTTCGAGTTCCGCACGCGTCGTCTCCGAATAAAGTGGCTTTGGATCTTCGGGCAATGATTCCAATGCCGAATCCTGCAACAGTTTTTGGTTCGCGTCGGCTGTTGATTTTGCGAGCTGTGTCTTGACTGCATCAATGAGTACTTGATGTTCCGCGCGGGCTTGATCGATCTGTGTCGAAGGTAGCGGCCGTTCCATCCACTTCGAAACAAAAGCCTCGTCGGCCATGGTCCGAGTGCTCATAAGAATACCCGCCATGGCGTAATAGTCTTCTTGAGTGAACGGATCGAATTTGTGATCGTGGCACCGGGCACACGCAAGGGTGACCCCGAGCATGGCCCTCGAAAACGTATCGATTTGCTCATCGACAATGTCGATCCGCATCTTGGCCTTGTCCTGTTCCGCCAACATTTTGGGGCCGAGCACCCAGAAGCCCGTGGCGGTCAACAGACGTCCGCGATCGACTTCGTCATCGGGCGGAGTCAGCAGATCGCCGGCCAACTGCTGCGTCACGAATGCGTCCCAAGGCAGATCCTCATTCAGAGCGTCAACGACCCAATCGCGGTAACGCCATGCGACCGGCATGTCATGATTTTCGTCGGCACCATTGCTATCGGCATAGCGTACGACATCGAGCCAATGTCGCCCCCAACGAATTCCGTATTGCGGTGAGGCCAACAAACGATCCAGCAATCGCTCGTAGCGCTCTGCAGGTGGATCGGACATGAATGCGTCGACATCGTCCAGTGTCGGCGGCAATCCGGTCAGGTCGAAGGTCGCGCGGCGCAGCAAAACCAAGGGCTCGGCGGTGGGTGCGGCGGTTGCATGAAGCGGAGCAGCTGCATGAAGCAGAGCCAGGCGCTGCTCCACAAAGCGATCGATGGGATCGAGGGAATCGAATGGGTTGCTGCCGTCCGGAACGGGAACAGGTTGAATTTTCTGAAAAGCCCAATGGGTTTCCCCGGTGGAGGGGTCCGATGCCGGTTGGCCTGAGCCGACTGCCGTTCCATTGCGAGGATCGACAGCTCCGTCGGCAATCCAGGTTTCAAAATCGCGCTGCACGGCTTCGCCCAGTTTGCCGGACGGCGGCATCTCGATCGACTCGTAGCGGAGCGACTGCAATAGAATGCTGTCGGCTGGATTGCCCGGGATGATGACAGGTCCGCTATCCCCGCCCTTGATGTGCCCCTCACGGCTGGTCAGACTTAGATTCCCCCCCAGGATACGCGCGTTGGGTCCATGGCATTCGTAGCAATGCTCGATCAGAACCGGTCGGATTCGAGATTCAAAGAACTCGAGTTTGCGCGCGTCAACCTGAGCCTCATCCGTGGCCTGCGATTGCATGGCGACGGCCGAAGCCAATGGTAGACTGACCAAAACGAGCCAGTGGACCATCGCGCGCATCATGGCGTTCGTGGAACGAGGTTGCAGCAAATCCATCGTGCCGAGTAAAAAAGTAGGTGGGTGGGGTGGCCTGAGCGTTCGATCGCGTGGACGATGCAGTGGCCGGTGGGGATTGATGATTGTAGTCGCCCCCCAGGTGTAAGGGAAACGGTCAAGCACTGGACAGGATATTCGCTATGGAGCCGATCGATTTTTTGCAAGAAGCCGTAAAAGAAGCCAAACTCGGAAGGAGCGAAGGCGGGATTCCGATCGGTTCGGTATTGGTAATCGACAACCAAATCGTCGGCCGCGGACACAATCGCCGTGTGCAACGGGGCAGCCCGATCTTGCACGCCGAAATGGATTGTTTCGAAAACGCAGGACGTCGCACGGCAGCGGAGTATGCCCGGGCCACGCTCTACTCCACCTTGTCACCCTGTGACATGTGTTCCGGAACAGCGTTGCTCTATCGTATCCCGAAGATCGTTATCGGCGAAAACAAAACCTTTCAAGGCCCCGAGCAGTACGTGCGATCGAGCGGTACGGAATTGGTCGTGGTTCAAGATCCAACCTGCATCGAATTGATGCGGCGATTCATAGCGGAACATCCCACGCTCTGGAACGAAGACATCGGCGTTTGATCCATGACCGCTATCGCAACCCTCATCGTGATTGTCGTTTTCTCGCTGTTGGCGGTCCGGATCGCGACCACGGCTTTGACCATGACCGGGCTTAGCTACGACACGGCCAGCTTTCAGAGCTACTCGGCGTTTTTTGGTGTTGGCTTCACCACCCGCGAGGCCGAAATGGTGGTCAATCATCCGGTCCGTCGTCGCATCATTCGCGATTTGATCCTGGTGGGCAATGTCGGTCTGACGTCGTCCTTGGCGACCGTGGTGGCCTCCATGATGCAAACGAAAAATCAGTTTCATCCTTTATGGTTGATCGGTTCTTTTTTTCTGGGTATTGCATTGATCACCTACATCAGCCGACTGCGGCTGATCCGCAAGACCCTCGATCGTGTGATCGAGCGCTCGCTCGTAAACGCGGGACTGGTTCGAGCGCTCGATTACGAGCTGCTACTCCGCGTTGATCACGGGTACTGTGTTTCCGAGTACCTACTCACTCCGGACAATCCACTGGTGGGACGATCGCTGCGAGAATCGCGGCCTTGGGATTCGGGCGTCGTGGTGTTGGCCATTCGCCGCAACGACCAACTCCTACCCGGCATTCCTGGACGCGATGAAATGCTATTCGACGGGGATCTGTTGGTGCTGTACGGACAAGAAAGCTCGATCAAGAAATTGATGCGTACCGAAGGATGCGTTGGAGCCTAAGGCATCGTGCTGCTTTAGGGTTGGGCCATAGGGTTGGGCCTTAGGGTTGGAGGTGCCGCTTGAAGAAATCGGTCATCAAGCGGTACTGATGCGCCGACTGCTGAGCATCACTAATCCCGTGCCGGTTGTTCGGATAAACCATCAGCTCAAACGCTTTGCCCGCCTTTTGAAGCGCATGGACCAACTGCATGGAATTGGCCATGTGGACGTTGTCATCGATCTCGCCGTGAATGATGAGCAAGTTGCCTTGCAATTCACCAGCAGCTTCGACGACCGAACTGTTCTTGTAGCCATCCGGGTTGGATTGAGGCGTATCCATGTAGCGCTCGGTGTAAATTGAGTCGTAGTTGCGCCAGTCCGTGACGGGAGCGCCCGCGATGCCGGCTTTGAAAAGGGACGAATGGGTCAGTGCGTAGGCAGTGAAGTAGCCACCGTAGCTCCAGCCCCACAATCCGATGCGATCGGCATCGGCCCAAGGTTGCTGTCCCAGCCACCGCGCCGCGTCCTCGAGATCCTGCAATTCGAGTTCGCCGAGATTGCGATAGATTTTCCAAGTATCGGAGTTCCCACGCCCCAGCGCCGACCTGTTGTCGCAAAACAGTACGGCGATGCCTTGTTCGGCGAGGTAACGATGCCAGAGATCACTGCGATGCGTCCATGTGTTCTCAACCGTCGGTGCAGCCGGGCCGCCGTAAACATGAATCACGACGGGCATGCGTTGGCCATCTTTGCAGGAGCCAGACGGCTTGTACAACATGGCGGGCATCATGTGTCCGTCTCGGGCCGGTATGTCAAGTAATTCCACGCTCCCGGATTCGACGTAGTCCATTCGGTCACTGCGATAACTACTGTGGTAGCGCAAGCCATCTCCATCGCGACTTCGCAACCACAATTCGGGTGGATGATTCATATTGCTCCAGGTGTCGAAATAGTAGTGACCGGTGGGATGCACCGAAACGCGGTGCGAGCCGAGTTGGCTCGACACTGTTTGCAGCTCCCCGCCCTCGATGTCCAATCGCATGACATCGGTATTGGTGGGTGCCGAACGGTGACCGGTGAACCAGACTTCCTTGCCCCCGTTGGCGATCTCCGAAATTTCCTTCACATCCCATTCACCGCTGGTGATCTGTCGTCTCTCGCCGGAAACCCCAATATGGCTGATGTGGCGACGCCCTTGTGCATCGTCGTGCAACCACAGAAAACTTCCATCGGCGAGCCAACGCGGAACATCGATGACATCGATCCAAGCCTTGGACTCTTCGTGCGCCAAGGTCCGCGAGCTACGCGACGTGAGATCGAAGAGCACCACATCGAGTTGGTTTTGAATTCGGTTCTGAACTTGATAGACAAGTTGATCGGCCGCTTCCGGCTTCCAACCCACGCGCACCACCAGTCGGTCGTCCTCGGCAAAGCGATCGATCGGGACGTCGAGAATCTCGGCCGTGTTGACATCGACGACACGCAATGAAACCCGTGGATTGCCTTGACCGGCTTTGGGGTAACGCATGTTCTCAAGCTTCTGAGCAAAGGCGAGTGAGTTGTCGACGACGAAGTTGGGGACCGGTGATTCGTCGAGCCTCAAGAATGCAATTTTGGTCCCCGTTGGATTCCACCAGTAGGCTTGGAATTTGCCGCGGCCGTAGACTTCCTCCTGATACACCCAATCCAATTTCCCATTCAGGATTTCGCCACCACCATCGCTCGTCAAGGCCTTCAGGGCGCGCGTCTTGCAGTCGACAACGTACAAATTTTGGTCCCGTACAAACGCCACATGTTGGCCCGAGGGACTCAGTTCCGCCAACTCCTCTTCGAGATCCGGCGTCTCAGTCAATTGCGTCGCGACGTCGGACGCGACGTCGTAAAGGATTAAATCTTTTTTGTGTCGAATCATTGCAGTCTTGAACGCATCGTCGAACAGACCCAGCTGGCGACCATACGGAGCCGCCGCGCCGTCGGCCATGCTCGTGAGCTTGCCCAACGCTTCGACCATTTTCCCTGGCAGGGCGAAGGGCTGCATGGCGCCGGTTGCGGCATCGATTTGGTACCAACGATTCTCGCGCTGCATCAGGTAACTGGGTTCACCAGGTAGCCACTTGGGCATCGGTGTCGGGGCACCTGAATACGACACCTTGCTCTTCGGATCGAATAGTTTTTCTAGGGTCAACTGTTCACCTCGTATGTCGGTGGCACTCGTAGCAAGCCACTCCAAGGCCGCTAGCGGCTCAGCCCGAGCGTGATCGGTCTTTCGGTCCAGCCGCAGAATCGGATACACCGATCCCTCGCTGAGACTGGGGTCGAGGAATCCCCAAGAAGCCAAGGAATCGTCCGAATGTGGCTCCAATAGATACGTTGCCAGGACGCCCAATTCATTTGCCGTCGGAACCAACCACCCAGAACCGAGTTTCACATCGGCCTTTTCAAGTTCAACCTCGTAGCGACTGATGCGTCGAAATTGGAATTCGTTGGCTTCTTTCCGCGATCGGATACGGTAGCGCTCTACCGACGCCTTGGTTGCTCCTTCGACAGCGATCATCGGGATACCATGCAATCGAATGCGGCTGGCCGCCCAGGAGTATTCCTTGGGAATGAAGTAGTACTTCGGCGCATCGACTTGTAACGTCGCTTGGCCGCGATTGACCAAGGTCACTTCATAGTCCTTCGGCTTCAGTTCTGCGACGCGATCACGATCCTTCGGGCTGGGAAATTGGGCCGCGGCTTCTTTCGTCGAGAATGCATAGCCCGATACTGCAACGGGCTGTTCGTCCGCTGCGATCTTGCCTCGAATTGCAACCTGCTTCGGTGCCTCGTCCACTTGGCGATGCAACATGGGCCTCAGAGTACGCGCATTGACCGTCAACGTCTTGAGGCATTCTTCGATGAAGGCGTAGGAAACCTCGATGCGTCGCTCGTAGGAAGCGTATGAGTACGATTCAACGAGGATTCCGATCTTGCCTCGCAATCCCATGTACTCGGTGCTGTACCGCGGTTCGAAGCCATACGATTCCCATACCGTGTGCTCGCGATTGAAGTTACCGTAATAGAAGATCGGCGCGCCACGATTGGTCATCGCTTCAGAGACCGTGGGAATCATCGTGCCACGCATCCAATCAATAATCTCTGGATTGGATGCGGGATTGTGGGGCACGTCGTAGGTCAAATCGTAGCGATGGAGAGAACCATTGGTGGTATGGGCATCGACCAGTACGTCCACGTCCCATGCATCGAGCATGCGTACCAAAGAGCGAACTTCGGGCGAGTCCAATTTGACGAAGTCGCGATTCAAATCGTGTCCGACCGCGTTTTCGCGCGTTCCCATCCCCAGCGCCGGCCCTTCCTGACCGGGCCGATGCAATTTGCCGACCCGCTCATTGCCATCGCTGTTGAAGTTGGGAGCGATCACGATCACCGCTTCGTCCAAGAACGGTGGCGATTCCTCGGACAACATATCGCGAGCCAAAGCCAGCAACGCTTCCTTGCCATCGCATTCGCCGCTGTGGATATTGCCCAGCAGGACGATCAGCAACCGTTCGTCCGTTTCCGCCAACGGTAAGGAGACGTTTTCTTCGCGCGATAGGATCAAGGACCACAGCGGTCGCTTTTCATGCGTTTCGCCGTAGGAAATCAGCTTGGCGTGCGGGCTAGCCGCATCGAGGGCTTCCAAAAACTGCCGCACATCCCCTTCGCGCGAAGTCGCCAAGTACTTGGACCGTTCGGCAACCGTCTGCAGAGTGGCAATCCCTTCACTGCCGGTCACGCCATTCTGGGCCGCGATGTTTGAGCCGCGGTCGACCGTTCGGTCTTGAGCCACGAGTGTGGCCCCGATTCCCGAAAACCCCACGGTCATCGCCAAGGCAACCAAGAATTTATAAACAAATGAGGTTTGCAAGCTAAGCATCGGTTTTACCGAGCCCCCTTTTCGAAACAGTGCAGTCAACGGATAACGGGAGGACGAGGGCGAACGCGTCTCGCGAATAGTTTACTCAAAACACGATATGTTTTCCTGAAGAAACAAAGAGGCAAACGAAAATGAATCAGATTCGAACTTGGCTGACCAGCGGCTTGATTTGGACCATTGCAGTCGGTGCTTCGGCGTGCTTGTTGGCACCCGCCTGCCTCGCACAGAACCCCCATGTGCTTTTTGAAACGACCATGGGAGACTTCGAAATCGAGCTGAACGAAAAGGAAGCCCCACGCACGGTGGAAAACTTCTTGAATTATGTCAAGAAAGGGCACTACGAAGGGACCATCTTTCACCGAATCATTCCAACCTTCGTCGTTCAAGGTGGAGGGCTCGACGCCGACATGAAGGAGCGAAATACCGACGATCCGATCATGAACGAATCGAGCAACGGTCTCAAGAATGAGCGCATGACGTTGTCGATGGCACGGACGTCAAGCCCGCACAGCGCCACCTCCCAGTTCTATGTCAATCTGAAAGACAACAGCTCCCTTGATCGCGCCAACGCGGCCGATAATTTCGGTTACTGCGTGTTTGGAAAAGTCGTGAAGGGCGAAGAAGTCATTGATAAGATGGCCGCTGTTAAGACAGCGAACAAAGGTCGGCAAAAAGATGTTCCTGTCGAACCGATCGTCGTTAAAAAAGTGACGCTCCTGGATGGTGAAAAGAACTAAGAATGTGTTTTAAAATGTGGAAAACTACGTCTCGACCTGGGTAGGAGCTGCTAGATACTTTAGAAACCCTAAAAACTACCTGGTTTTTTAACGCGGCTAGCGCCCGCGGCTCACATTTTAAAACACGTTCTAATGGAAGTTTGAAGAAGGACTCCGTCCTGTAGGACGGAGTCCTCGCGGCTTTCACGCACCCAGCACTGCTACCGATAGCAGTAAATAGCATCGGACGAGCGGAACAATAGAGAACCGTTAGCGACGGCGGGCGTGGACCAGTAGACTTCGTCCTTGCTCCCAGTACTGAGTTCCGCATCGACTTTGAACTCAGGTCCGGCTGTCATCACCAAGGTGTTTCCTTGTTCGTTGACGAGATAGATCTTGTCACCGACCACGATAGGGCATCCCGCAACCATCGTTCCGCCCGGGGTTCGTTTGCGAAAGGCTTCTTTGCCCGTCTTCTTGTCGTAGCATGTGACGGTGTTGCCAAAGAAGTAGAGGTAGTCTCCGACGATTACGGGAGAAGGCATGCCGGCTCCGCTTTTGGTCCCGGACCATCGCACCGAAGCGCTACTGGTCTCTCCTTGCGGCAAGGTCAAATCCCCAGTGCTACCTGCCGCGATGGCCCCAAGGGGGCCTTGGCTGCCCGGACTCGACGAACCGTAGTAGAGGGTCGTATCGTCGGCTACCAGCGAACAGGAGAACGACGTGTCGATACCGCCCATGCGCCATCGCTCGGCTCCATCTTGCATTGCATAAGCGATGACGGAGCCTTGGCCGGCCGTTACGACTTCCTGGATACCTTTGTTGTTCCAAAGGATGGGGGTGCTCCACGCCGATCCTTTGTCCCGTTCGGCGCGCCAAATCTCACTTCCGTCGGCCGTGCTCAAGCAATACAAGATCGCCGACTCTTCACCATAAATTTGCACCATCACTCGATCGTTGGCCAACAGAACTGAGGAACCCGTCCCAAAGTCGTTGGAAACCTTTTGCGGTTCGAAGGACTTGCTCCATCGTTGCCGGCCTTCGAAGTCATAAGCGGCCAGCACCCCAGCTGCGCCGAAGAAAGCGAAAAGCGTGTCCTCGGATGCAGCCGGAGTTTCGGTGGCGTACGTGTTCGACGCATGCTTGCCGAATTCAGGAATGCCTTGGGTGACGGTCTCTTGCCAGAGCACACCCCCATTCTCGAGCGACAGGCAAACCAATCGCCATTCAAGCGGCTGAGACGGCTTGCCTCCCCGACCCATGGTGCTCGGATCCGTGACCCCCTGCATCATGCCTTTGGGCCGATCTCCATCGCTCGAAACGGCGGTGGTCACGAACACTCGGTCGCCTACGATGATGGGTTGCGACCATCCGCTTCCCTCGATGGGAGTCCGCCAAGCCGGTTTCAGCGATTCCTTCCAGCCCTCGCTCAGGGGGGCTCCTGTAGCGACGCTCATTGCGCTTCCACCGCGAAATTGTTTCCAATCGGCTCCGAGCGTGACTGGGACGGGGCCCAGGCCAACGGCTGCGACCAACAACGCCCATCGGGCTCCAAATCGTCTCAAGGACCGGACGGACAAACAAAGCATAGGGGTTTCTCCAGAAAAAGCGTGTGCAACAACTCCGCCCGAGAGCGAACAGCGTGGGTGCGCGGATGGGACTGGGAAATTTTAGAGGCATGTCAAATCCACGGCGAATGATTCCATGGCGAGTGATTCCACGGCGATCGCTGGAACGCAGCGAAGATGCTGCAACTGCTGGGCTCGATTGATGATACGGGACCTCGCGGCTAGAATGCCCCCTTTCATTCCCAGTATTTTTCATTCCCGAGCGCGGCGCCGCGCAGATGAGATGGTGCGAACATGAGCGAGTTGTGCGATTTCGGCCTGATCGGCCTGGCGGTGATGGGTGAGAACCTGGCTTTGAACGTCGAAAGCCGAGGGTATCGGGTTGCGGTTTACAACCGTACAACCGAAAAGGTGGACGAACTGATGGCCGGCCGGGCCCATGGCAAGAACTTTGTCGGCTGCCATTCGATCGAGGAATTGGTCAAGCAACTGCGACGTCCGCGGATCGTCATGATGTTGGTCAAGGCTGGACCGGCAGTCGACGGTTTGATCGAACAACTCCTGCCATATCTTGAGCCAGGCGACATCTTGATCGACGGCGGCAATACCCATTATGTCGATACGGAACGCCGTACCCAGTACGTCGAGAGCAAGGGCATGCTGTTCGTCGGATCGGGTGTCTCGGGGGGGGAAGAGGGCGCGCTCAAAGGTCCGAGCTTGATGCCCGGCGGCAGCAAGGCGGCTTGGGAAACCATCCGCCCGATCTTCCAAGCCATCGCTGCCAAGGTCGGTCCAAACGAAGACATCCCTTGCTGCGAATGGGTCGGCCCGCGGGGAGCCGGTCACTACGTCAAGATGGTGCACAACGGCATCGAGTACGGTGACATGCAGCTGATCTGCGAAGCTTATTACTTGCTCAAAGAAGCCGCGGGTCTCACCAACGACGAACTTTACGATGTCTTCGCGGATTGGAACCGTGGCGAACTGCAAAGCTACTTGATCGAAATCTCGCGGGATATCTTCAGCGTTAAAGATGATCAGGGAGGCGATGGCTATCTCGTCGACAAGATCCTGGACGTTGCGGGAGCCAAGGGCACAGGCAAATGGATGAGTCAACTGGCGCTCGATTTGGGTGTTCCAAGTACGTTGGTCACCACCGCCGTTTATGCTCGTTGCTTGGCCGCCATGAAGGATGCCCGCGTGCGAGCCAGCAAGGTTCTGCCGGCACCCGTGCCCGCAAAAAACCCTGCCTTCGACAGTGCAGTCAAGGGACTGGTTAGCGATCGTAAAGGCTTCATCGAAGCGGTTCGCCAGGCACTGTACGCTTCGAAGATTTGCTCGTATGCCCAAGGCTTCGTGCAACTTCAAGAAGCCAGCAAGGAACTTCAGTGGGGCCTCAACTACGGCGATTGCGCCATGCTGTGGCGAGGTGGTTGCATCATCCGAGCCCAGTTCTTGGATCGGATCAAGGAAGCCTTCGATGCGGAGCCCGACCTTGAGAATTTGCTCCTCTTCCCCTACTTCACTCAGGCCATTGAAAAGGCCCAAGCCTCATGGCGGGCGGTCGTCATGGCGGCCAGTCACCTCGGTTTGCCGGCACCTGCATTCGCGACAGCCTTGGCTTATTACGACAGCTACCGCCTGGCGCGGTTGCCTTCGAATCTGCTTCAGGCCCAGCGGGATTATTTCGGCGCTCATACCTACCAGCGGCTCGATCGCGAAGGAACCTTCCACAGCGAGTGGCTGGATCTGAGTCGCAAGTCCAGCTAGCTTCGAACTCTGCTTTGGAAAATGCAAGACAACTAATATGGCGCGCGAACTAAAAACCCTTCGCAACATCGGCATCATCGCTCACATCGATGCGGGCAAGACGACTGTTACGGAACAAATGCTGTTCCTGAGTGGTACGAAGCATCGTGCGGGAGCGGTCGATTCGGGCACGACCGAAACCGATGACGACCCGGAAGAGCAGCAGCGAGGTATTACGATCTTTTCGGCTTGCGTGACGTTTCGCTGGAAGGATTGCACGGTCAATTTGCTCGATACTCCGGGTCACGTGGATTTCACCGCCGAGGTCGAACGTTGCTTGCGGGTTCTCGACGGAGCTGTGGTGGTATTCAGTGCTCGCGAAGGGGTGGAAGCCCAAAGCGAAACGGTTTGGAGACAAGCCACCAAGTACGGGGTACCCCGTATTGTCTTCATCAACAAACTCGATCGCGAGGGAGCTGATTTCTACCGTGTACTCGACGAAATCGGACCGCGCTTGGGGGCCGAGCCACTCGCGATTCAAATTCCCGTGGGGCAAGGCCCCGGCCATACCAATGATCCCTTTCGAGGCATCATCGATCTGGTCGACATGAAATTCCTGACGTTCAACGCCGAAGATGGTGGGCGGACGGTGGTCGTGGAGGACGTACCCGAAGCCCTCGTGGCCGATGCCCAAGATTGGCGGAACGTCATGCTCGAAAAACTGTACACCTTCAGCACCGAGATGATGGAGCTGGCTCTCGAAGAGAAGCCCATTCCGTCGGAGTTGATCCGCACGACGCTCCGCGAGGCTTGCATCGCTCAAAAGATTCAACCGGTATTCTGCGGTTCGGCATTGCATGGCGTCGGACTTCAACCGTTGCTCGACGGGGTCAACCACTACCTGCCATGCCCGCTCGATCGTCCGCCCGTCCAAGGCATCGATCCCAAAAAGCGTGACAAAGTCTTGCAGCGCAAACCGGATCCAAAGGAGCCATTTTGCGCGTTGGTCTTTAAGATCCTGCCGGCCAAAACGGGCGATATGTTTTGGATTCGGGTTTACTCAGGTCGCCTGGATTCCAACTCGCGGGTCTACAACCCCAATCGAGACAAGAAAGAGAACGTTGCCCAACTGTGGCAGATCCATGCCACCAAGCGCGAACGCCAAGGACAAATCGATGCCTTGGAATGCGGCGATATCGCATGCGCCATCGGACCACGCGATTCGATCACCGGAGACACGCTATGCGATTCACGCGACACCATCGAATTGCCTTCGATCCAATTCGCGCAGTCGGTTATCTCGATGGCCATCGAACCTGAAAATACCACCGAGCGCAAGAAGCTGTCCGAAGTGCTCGACATGCTCAAGCGGCAGGATCCAACGTTTCATGCCAACGAAAGCTCCGAATCGGGACAAACCATCATCTCGGGCATGGGCGAGCTACACCTCGAGGTCATCAAGAACCGTTTGGTTCGCGATTTCCAATTGAACGTCAAGTTTTACAAGCCCCGCGTTAGCTACCGTGAAACCATTGCGGCGGCCGCAGAAGTGACCGGGCAATGCAATCGTCAAGTTGGCTCGCAACACCTGTTCGCACGATTGCAAGTCCGCTTCGAGACCCTCGACGATCCTTCCGCAAAAGTTATCGTGCTCGATCGTACTCCACCGGACAAATTGCTCCCTGAGCCACTCCGCCAAGCCGCCTTGGAAGAGCTTCGCAATCGCGCCGAAGGGGGTGGCCTGATCGGCTCGTTCCCGCTCAGTGGTATCCGCATCAGTATTCTCGGTGGTGAGACGGCCGAGGTTGGATCGGACGAAGTTGCGTTTCGCATCGCTGCCAACGATGCCTTCGATGAAGGACTCCGCGCGGGCGCTCCAGCCTTGCTCGAACCCGTCATGAAGATGGACATCACCACGCCTCCGGATTACCTCGGAGAAATCGTGGGTGATCTCCAACAACGCCGTGGTTTGATCGAACGGACCGAAGCCCGCGGAGCAATCACCAGCGTCACCGCGTTGGCGCCGCTCAAAGAACTGTTTGGTTATTCGAGCGCCATCCGATCCCTCAGCCAAGGCCGTGCGGGATGCTCGATGGAACCACACGGATACCAAGTCGCACCCAAAGAAGATCTCGAATCCTTCGCCATGTAGCGAAGCCGAATCGATTCTCACTCGCGCTACCACGGAGCCATTGCGTGTTCATTTCGTTCGATGGAATCGATGGGGCTGGCAAATCGACACAGATCGCGATGCTCAGCGATCATCTTCAGCAGCGAGGACATTGGGTGCAAACGTTTCGAGACCCGGGTTCGACCAAGCTCGGGGATGCCGTGCGCGAGATTCTATTGCACCGCGAAGACATTCCGCTGGCCATGACCTCCGAGATGCTCCTCTACATGGCAGCGCGAGCCCAGCTTGTCGCCGAACAGATTCGACCGGCCCTGAACGAAGGATGTATCGTCCTGTGCGATCGATTCCTGTTGGCGAATGTGGTCTATCAAGGATCCGCAGGTGGAATGGATATTGAAGCCTTGTGGACAGTGGGCCGAATCGCCACCGGCGGTCTTCTACCCGACCTGACCATCGTATTGGATCTCGAACCGAGCCTGGCTGCTTCCCGTATCGATCGAGTCCAAGATCGATTGGAAAAGCGCGGTACCGCTTATTTTGAAAAGGTTCGTCAAGGCTTCCAGGACCAACTCCCGCGCTGCGGAGGGTTTACTAAGTTGGTGGATGCCAATCGCAGTCCGGAAGCCATTCACGCCTCAATCCTAGAATTCGTCACCGCCCATTTGCACGCATAAAGGTGCACGCATAAAGGTGTCAGGTACCTTTTTCCGCTTCCTCAACATTTCGCTTGAGGAGTACTTGAAACGACCGGATTGGACGGGTCGACAGGGACGTCCGGCGTTTCATCTCTGGGCAGAAGCGGGCGCGGGCTTGTTTTTAGTGAGTTTGCTCAGGAAGAGGGGGCTTGGTAGGGACCTCGGACTCAAGTGGGCATTGTGGACTCGCGCCGACGCCTAGCGGCTAGTCGTTAAACGAGGGGCCTAAAGTGTTAGACGCGTGCGTGGAGCCAAGCCTTATGAGGATTGTCAATGGTTCTAGAAACTACCACCTAGGCGGGATGTGATTTTCGGAATTTTAAAACACGAGCTAAGACGCTAGTCCATCGAGCTCAAGCGAATCACGGGGTTGCCGTCGACGTCCAGTAAGCTCAATAGTCCATTGGCTTCGATCCGAAAGCTGCGAACTTTGTCCAAGGCTTTGATGTACCGCTGCTCCTGATCCATCACCGCTGGAGGCCCAGCCCGACGCGTTGTCACCAGTGGTCCGAACTTGAGGTTTGATCCATCCACGTCGGCCTTGCCACTGAATCGATTGACGGCCGTGTTGCCGGAAACCGATCCATCGCGCGCGAATTCGATCGTCGATTGTGCTCGATCGATCACGCCCCGAGCTTCAATATCCTCCACCAACCATTTACCGTACAAACCACCGCTCGCGTCTCGGGCACCTTTCGCCGTGGTGGAATCGCTCCAGAGACTTTTCCAATCATGCTGCATGTCCACCACCGACCAGCCACGCTGCTCGGCTTCGACCAAGGCCGTGGTCAACTTACCTGAACTGGACGGCTTGGCATCGTACGCGTATTCCCGCTCTGCGTCGGTATGGTGAATGATCATACCGAAACTCGGGCGCGGATTGCCAATCGTGGTGTACTCAAGCATGGCTTGATCCCCATCGCTGTTCCCGAAGCATGCGATCGGTCGCCGACCGATGTAGCGATGGATACCCACGGGCTTACCTTCTTTGTCATCCACAAAGATCGAGTCCGTGGTCTTGATCAACACCGGCGTGCCATCGAGGAACTCGAACCGCACTCCACCCGTCGATCCGACGACATTCTCGCGCGGAATACCGTAAACGTCCTCGGACCAAACCCGCATGAAGTCGGCCCCGCCGCCGGATACGATGTAAGTCTTGAAGCCTTTGGTTCGGAGGTATCGCAACAGCTCCTGCATCGGCTTGTACGTCAACTCCGCGTATCTTTTTTGAAAACGCGGATGAACGGCCGTTGCCATCCACTGGGAGACCGCTGCGTTGAAGGCATCGGTTGTCATGCCCGCGTGTGTCAATGCCATGACACGCATCAAGCCATCGTGATGCTTGCCTGCCAACAGAGTTTCGAGATTGCCTGCGATGGCTGCTTGGACCATTGGATCCGAAGCCAACGCGGGTTCATTTAAAGAACGCCGCTTCAGTTCATCGATGGCGTAGGCGACTTGAAATGGCATCGGCGCTTCGGGCCATAACGTCCCATCATTGTCGAACACTGCGATTCGCTCAGGCTCGGGCACAAACGAAGGTTGGCCCGTGGTCGTCACCTTCTCGACGAACGCAACAATGGCTTGCTTGGGGGCGGTTGCATTCCACGAAGGGAGTGGATCCTCTTGGGCCAACACGATGCCGAATGCGGACATCAGAATCGCGATAAAGGTGAAGGTGGAGGTAAGGTGCTTTTGATTCATGAAGGGACCCATCCAAGGAAAGGAAAAGCGAAGGAAGCAGCATACCAATCATCCAATTCCGGATGGGCTTTGGTCAAGCCACAATGAAGAATTGATGATTCTCGAGTCAGTTCGGAGGCATCCGAAGGATTGTTGTTATAAAAATAGTGCTCGATTTTTCGTGCCCCCAAGAATTCCTTTTTCATGAGTGATCACAATGCGACTGCGTTTTCCAACAAGGCGTCAAATTTGGTACAGCGGCACGCGTGCCCTAATGCTGCTCTCCCTCGGTTGGAGTGCAAACTACCTGGATGCTCAGGACTTAGGCCAATCAAGAACAACCGCAACTCAGTTGCCGGGGTACCGAGGAAAGGGGGAAACGCTGTTGCCCAATGGATGGTCTCTTCGTCCGGTTGGCAAACAAGTGGAGATGGGTGATTTTCCGAGCCGAATGAAGGTGTCGCCCGATGGACGATTCGCTGCCATTTTGCATACAGGCTGGGGCACGCACGAAGTCCGCATGGTGTCGCTACCAGAAGGCCAGATCACTAGTAGCGTGGTGGTCGATCAAGCCTACCAAGGGCTTTGTTTTTCCCCCGATGGGCAGAAACTTTATGTCAGTCGTGGTGAGGACGAAGGAGTCCATGTGTACGAACATCGCGCAGGTTACTTGAACCTGGCCGACACGCTCCAGTTGACGGACTCCGACGACAAATCGGTGGTGGCAGGGCTAACCGTTTCACCGGATGGTAAGTCGTTGTTGGTCTGCGGCCTGCTATCCGATCAGTTGGAAATCATCGATCTCGAGAAACGCGTGCCGATGATCGTTGATAGTGCCCGTACCCCAAGCGAGGCGCAACCCGATCGCAACGCCCGCCGCAAAACGGTAATAACTCCGAAAAACGTACAGTCCTCGACACGCATCGCACTTCCTGAAGGAAGTTTTCCAGTCGATGTGGTTATTAGTCCCGATGGCACCCGCGCCATGGTCAGCTTGTGGGGCAAAGCGTCGATCGCGGTTGTCGATCTGGCATCCCAGTCCTTGTCTGCGACGTGGACAGTGAGAAGTCATCCAACAGAGATGATTTTTCTCGATGATGGCAAGAGCCTGTTGGTAGGCTGTACCGACGATAGTTCCGTCGTTGTCCTCGACACCGAAACGGGAGCGACCAAGGAGGTTATTACGACCTCGTTGTACAACATGCGTCGCAACGGCAGCACCCCGAATAGTCTGGCAGTCTCGCCCGACCAGCAGGTACTGCTCGTCGCCAACGCTGACAACAACAATCTGGCGATGTTTGATATTCGCGATCGCGGACGATCCAAATCCCTAGGGTTCATTCCGGTAGGCTGGTACCCCACCAGTGTCGCTTTTGCGTCCGAGGGCGAACAGATTTTGGTCGCCAATGGCAAGGGCTTAACGTCGCGCGATAACTCGAAGGGGCCAAACCCCTTAAATGATCCTCCGCGATCGACTCGCGAATACATTGGAGGCTTGTTCCGCGGCACTCTCAGCCTGATTCCAGCTCCGTCTCCTGAGCAGATGATCGATTGGACCAAAGATGCGTACGCTTGCTCACCCCTCAAACCCGATGCAGCGCCGAACTTGCATCGCACCGCCTCGGACTCAATCATTCCATCGCGCGTGGGGGATCCGTGCCCTATCCAACATTGCTTCTACATCATCAAGGAAAATCGGACGTACGATCAGGTCTTCGGAGATTTTGAACAGGGGAATGGCGATCCCCAACTCTGCATATTCCCCGAGCGCGTGACTCCCAATCATCATGCGTTGGCCAGCGAGTTTGTGCTGCTGGATAATTTTTACGTCGAGAGCGAGGTCAGTGCCGATGGCCATGAATGGACCATGGCCGCCTACGCCACCGACTTCGTCGAACGCGGTTGGCCACTGAGCTACCGTGGCGGTCGAGGCAAAATCGGCTACACCTCCGAAGGCGCCTATGCCATCGCGGGCCCATCGAGCGGCTACTTCTGGGATCAATGCAGCAAGGCTGGAGTGAGCTACTATAGCTTTGGCCAATTCATCGCGAACGGCAAATCTCCAGACGAACCCAGCCGTGCCAAAGTGGCTGCGCTCGAAGGTCATTTCGATCCCCAGTACCGATCGTATGACCTCGATTACATGGATATCGATCGGGCCAAGCGCTTCAACGAACGCTTCGCGCAGTTCGATCGCGAAGACAATTTGCCCCAGTTCATCGTCTTGAGGCTCGGCAACGATCACACCAGCGGCACGCGTGTTGGAAAAAAGACACCCACCGCCATGGTGGCTGACAACGACGCCGCCTTGGGACAAATTGTCGAAACCATCTCCAAGAGTCGTTATTGGAACTCGTCGGCTATCTTCGTCGTGGAGGACGACGCACAAAACGGTTCCGATCACGTCGATGCGCATCGAACGGTCGCTTTGGCCATCAGTCCCTACATTCGCCGTGGAACGGTCGATTCGACGTTGTACACAACCTCAAGCATGCTGCGGTCGATGGAACTGATCTTGGGGCTCGAGCCCATGACTCAGTTCGATGCAGCTGCCATGCCGATGTACGCAAGCTTCGGCAAACAATTGGATCTGTCACCCTACTCGGCGAAAACTGCCCAGGTCGATTTGTACGAAACCAACACTGCCTTGGCCTGGGGTGCCGCCATGTCGGAGGCCATGAACTTTGCCCAAGAAGATGCAGCCGATGATTTGCTCTTGGGTGACATTGTTTGGCGGAGCGTTCGCGGTCCCGATTCCCCGATGCCAGCTCCCGTCCGTGCGGCATTCGTTTTCGCGGACTTGGACGACGGTGAAGACGACGACGGTGAAGACGACGACGGTGAAGGCGGTGACGATGAAGACGGTGACGGTGAAGACGGTGAGGACCGTGAAGGAGATGGCGCAAACGGGAGCGACAAGGGCAACATTGAGAACGTCATCGACCGCGCGTGACGCGGGCACTGCCGAAGACAGGGAGCGGTGATCGCCGTACAACACAGCCGCCGCTTCCTGGGAGTCCGCGACGCAACGCAAAGCACGCTTGTTTGCCCGTCTGGTAGGATGGTGGGAGCGTCGTGTTCGACGCCTACCCCTAGAACATTTGGAGGAAACCGATGTTGCGAAATGTCTTCGCGTGGACTTGGACCTGTGCGGTACTGTGCTTGCCTGCCGTAGGTCAGGAAGTGAAGAATATCACGGCGACGAGTCGGCTGCCTCAAGGGCCTGGGCTTTCTGCCGGCTTTGCTGCCGACCAAGGGATCGCGTCGCATGCCGCGGTGATCTTTGCCGAAGACTTCGAGTCGTCTGGTTTCGAGGATCGCTGGGATGAGGTGCGGAACGAAGGTGGACAGATCGTGAAGCGTGTCCCGCACGTCGAAGACGCGATGGGTCTAGGCAACATGGGCTTGGAAGTGCAAGCCGACCTGCGGTCCAACACGGGTGGCGGCTTGACGCGCTGGTTTGAGTCTGCCGACTCGGTCTTTTTCCGTTGGCATGTTCGATTCGATCCCGACTGCGACTACATCCACCATTTCTGCACGGTGCGAGCCAACAAAGGATTGGAAGGCGGGGATCGATGGAGTGGGTTCGGGGGTGCGGGTGAAAAGCCGATGGGAGACACGCGTTTCTCCACAGCGTTGGAACCGTGGGGCAATTGGGGTAAATTTCCACCACCTGGCCGGTGGAATTTTTACTCCTACTGGCAGGACATGCAACCCGCGCCCGACGGCAAGTTCTGGGGCAACAGCTTCATGAGTGACAACGCGTCCGACATTCCCAAGGGGAAATGGATCGCTTGCGAAATGATGATCCGGCACAACGCGCCCGGTGAAGCCGATGGCGAACAGGCGTATTGGATCGACGGCGAACTCCGCGGACACTGGCGGGGATTTCGATGGCGCAGCACTCCGACTTTATGGGCCAACGCGTTCACATTGGAGAGCTACGTCACCGATCGTTGGACCAAGCAGCCGATCAATACGGTTCGTTTTGACAATGTGGTCATCGCCAAGGAATACATCGGACCCGCAACTGCTCAAGCGAGAGCACGATAAGTGTCTCAAAGCGTCTCGTCAGTCGACGGCTGATGGCGTCTCCAGCCCGCGCCCTTGCATGCGATCCGACACATTGCGGGCCACGGCGTAAATGGTGCCTTCGCTGGCGATCGAGCGCGATGTCCATTCGAGCCAGAGATATTGGCCATTGCTATGGCGATAACGGTTCACGAATTGGATCGTGGGTTCACCGCGAGCGAGGCGTTCGACCTCGGCAATCGTTTTGGCTTGATCCTCGGGATGCACAAACTCGATGAACTGACGACTGGTCAGGTCCTCCACGGAATAACCGAGCACACGCGAAAAGTTGTCGTTTACCCGACAGAAATAACCTTGCAAGTTCGCGATGCAAAACAAGTCGATCGATAGCTCGAAAAATCGCACCATCTCTTGTTCCGCTCGCCGCTGGCCGGAGTCGAGGTAAGCCTTGAGAGGCAATACCACACCACTGGCATCTACGGGTCGGTCTTGAGGATTCGGAGCCAGGCAATGTTTGGCCAAGACGACCAATGGACCGGGTGCCACACATTGATCCAACCGATCCTGGGCTCCCGATAGATCCGCCGCGGTGCTTTGATCATAAACCTCGCGGAGGGTGTTCCCGGCATAAGGTGGTTTTCCGGTCAGTATCTCACATAGAATCGCCCCGAGGGCGAAGACATCCGCACGAAAATCGACTTCCTCACCGCGAGCCTGCTCTGGGGCCAAATAATGTGGCGTTCCCATGATGGTGCCAAGACCCGTTTGACAAAGATCTTGAGTTGCTACGTCATCGATCGGATACGCATCCAGTGATTCATCCCCACTCTTCCAGTCTGAGTCATCGCATAACGAGTCCAAAGTCGAGCGGTGCACATTGGGGGTGTTGATCAACTTCGCCAACCCCCAATCCAATACTGACACCACGCCAAAATCCCCGATCATGATATTCGATGGTTTGATATCGCGATGGATAACTCCATTGGCATGGGAATACGCAATCGCTTGACTGACTTGTAGAAACGATGCGATCAATGCAGGGTTGCGGTCGGACGCCACGGTTTGACTTGCGATCACTTGATCCAGCGTATGACCCACCAGCAGATCCATCACGATGAAGGCCCTGCCGGATGCATCGATATCAAAATCGTGAATCTTGACGATGCCCGGATGCAGTAGGCGACTTGCGACCCGTGCTTCACGAAGGAAACGTAAAAGACTCGGAGTGTGCCCTTGTCGTTCTTTGGCGATGATTTTAATGGCGACGGAGCGATGCAACTGCATGTCCCAACCGTGATGAACCGACCCCATGCCGCCGCGCCCGATGAGTTGGCCGAGCAAGTAACGGTGTTGCTCCCCTGGCAGCTCAGCGTTTTCTTCTGGACCACGGCACAGCAATTCTCGTAGCGGCTTGGAAACCTCGACCGAATGCAATGCCGATTCGATTTGTATTTCGGGCGTGCCCAGAGCGGATTCCACACTGGAGGCGGACTTGGGTTGGGTCGATTCGTAAGTAAGCGCGCACTCTTCGCGCAACATCGAAAATTGAATTTCGGACGGACGCAAGGAAGATTGGGTCTGATCCTTGCGAATCCTCCTTGTAGGTTTATCTGGCATGACGAAACCCTCCCGTTCCATTTCCAATCTGGTTGCGGCCAGGATTCTGGAAATTGAGCCCTCCAAGTTGGGATTCAATAAACGCTTCGCGCAAGACGCATAAAAAACGGCTTGGGACGTGCATCGATGCGTGCGGATTTCGCGTCGTGTTAGGCAGGATCGGTCCAAAGACCGAGGCAAGACACCGCTCGGGGGCAACTAACTTGGCCACCATTTTAACGCAATTCAACGCGGATTCGCCAATTGTTTGGCAATTTCGTTCGCAGAATCATGCGTCCTTCGCGGGAAAACCGAATCGTCGCAACCACTCATCGCGTTCGCTCGAGGAAATTCCCTCTCCGAAGGGCTTGGGATCCTCTTCCGAGGCCAGCGATTGTTTTTGTTCGAGGCTGTGCAACAGGCGCTCGATGGCTTGAGACCACTCTTCGCTGTCGATCGCTGCTGCGCCCCGAGTGATCGCCTTGCGCTGCACGGCGTGGTCGGAGGAAATCACCCACAAGCTTTTAGGATTCGAATGCCGGGAAATGATTGCTTGCATCATCTCGTCGGCACTGACCCAATGTCGGGAAAAGAAGACGTTCATGCCTTGTGATGCGAGCATGTCGGGCAGATTCTTAGGTGCGTCGAAGGCATCGAATACGATCCATACCGCGAATCGGAGTGGGTTTGGAATCTTCTCTGCTAGTTTTTGAAGAAGTGCTTCGCGGGCTTTCTGCAGCGTCCGATGCGCTCGTTTGCCCGGCTGAGCCAATCCCATGGCGAATAAAAGGTTGTATCCATCGATGAGCAATCGACACCGATGAATGTCTTCCGGCAGAAGGCGGTCGGTTTCTGGGCCCAACGGAGGAGCGTTCGAACGCATTATCCGTCCGATCCGAACGCCGCAACGGCCAGAGGCAAATCCGCAGGTGGTGTAATGCCGGATTCCAATCCGCTTTCGGATAGAAATGCGTTCAAGATGTCGTATCCATGATCGGTCAGGATCGACTCGGGATGAAACTGCACACCAAATACCGCGGCTCGCCGATGCTGAACCGCCATAATCGCTCCATCCTCAGTCCATGCCGTGGCTTCCAATTCGTCGGGCAGGCCGTCGGGGTCGATCACCAACGAGTGGTAGCGAGCCACACGCATGGGTGAGGGAAGTTCCTTTAGGAGTCGCGAACCCCGATGGGTCATCATCGATGCTTTGCCGTGCATCGGGCAACTGGCTCGAACGATCCGTGCCCCGAACGCTTGCCCGATGGCTTGATGGCCCAAGCAGACGCCGAGAATTGGGATCGATCCACTAAAACGCCGTACGACTTCCATGGAACAGCCCGCATCGTCGGGTGATTTAGGGCCAGGTGAAATCACGATGGCCGAGGGTTGCAACCGAAAAATCGAATCGGCCATGATCGCATCGCTACGGACTACCAAGGTCGATTGGCCGAGTCGTCGGAGGTAGCGATCGAGGTTGTAAACAAAGCTGTCGTAATTATCGAGCAGCAAAATCATAGCAGTGCCTTTTCACCTGCTTCGAGAACCGCCTGGATGCGTTCGCTGTCGTACACGCATCCGCCCCATGTGCCGCCGCTGACGCGCTGCAACGCCGCCCACAGTTGGGTATCGATGGGGAGTCTGGGATCTGCCTTCAAGTCAGGATGCGGTTCGCGCGCGGCTAGCAACTCGGCTCCCTTGGCGGGTGTCACGCTCTGACCATCACAACCGACGAAATCAACCGAAGCTTCTAACGTGTTGCGATCGATCACAATGCGCAGCATGTCGCCATCGCGAAGTCGCCCGACGGGCCCTCCAGCCAAAGCCTCGGGCCCAACGTGACCGATGCAGGCTCCAGTGCTAACACCCGAGAACCGCGCATCGGTAACAACCGCCACGTGCTTGCCATAGGCCAAGTAACGTAGCGCGCTGGTCAGTTGGTAGGTTTCCTCCATGCCTGTTCCCATTGGCCCACATCCGATCAAAACCGCAATGTCTCCGGCCTGCAGCGGTTTGGGATGCAGGCCCTTGGCCGCCGCAACCGCATCTTTTTCCGAAGTGAACACGCGGGCGGGTCCTGTCTTGCGATACACACCGTCGTCGTCAATGACGCTCGGATCGATGGCCGTCGATTTGATCACCGATCCTTCCGGACAGATATTGCCTCGTGGGAAGCAAACGGTGCTGGTCATGCCCGAACGCTTCGCCTGTGCGGGAGGCAAGATCACGTGGTCTGGATCCACGCCATCACGATCGCGAAGCAATTGCCGCAAGGCCAACCGACGCGGAGAGTCGCGCCAGCGATCGAGTATCTGATGCCAAGACTGCCCCGTAACGGTTTTTGCATCGCAGCGGGCGATCCCCATTTCACGAAGGTGCCACATAATTTCTGGTACGCCCCCCGCCATGAACAACCGCAACGTCGGATGGTATTGAGGGCCGTTGGGGAGCACATCCACAAATCTTGAGACACTACGATTGATCGCTGTCCACTCATCGATCGAAGGGCGACGCACCCCAGCCGCAAACGCGACGGCCGGCACGTGCAGGAGCAGATTGGTAGAACCGCCACACGCCGCATGCACAGCGATGGCGTTGTGAAACGAATCTTCGGTGAGGATATCAGCCAGCTTGGCTTTGCGATGATGCTGATCCCATAGGATCTTGGCCGACTGGCGGGCGATGTCGAGCCACACTGGTTGACCACTCGGGGCCAGTGCCGCATGCGGAACGGTCATGCCCAGGGCCTCCGCGATGACTTGACTGGTGGCGGCAGTCCCTAAAAACTGACAGCCTCCACCGGCCGATCCACAGGCGCGGCATCCGGCCTGCGACGCCTCCTCAAGCGAGATCATACCGTTTGAGTAGCGTGCCCCGATCGTTTGGACCTTGCCGAGATCTTCGGCATCGCGGGCGGGCAGCGTTACACCACCTGGCACAACCACGCTTGGAAGATTCGAGCAACCCGCCAGCGCAATCATCATGGCTGGCAACCCTTTGTCGCATGTCGCTACACCGATCATGCCTCGACGGGTTGGCAACGAACGGATCAACCGTCGAAAGACGATGGCCGCATCGTTCCGATAGGGCAGGGAATCGAACATCCCCACGGTACCCTGGGTCCGACCATCACATGGGTCACTCACAAAGCCCGCAAAAGGCACTCCACCGTTGTCGTAAAACCATTCGGCCGCGGCGCGGACCAGCAGCCCTACTTCCCAGTGTCCGGTATGGTACCCCAAGGCAATGGGCCGGCCGTCTTCTCCACGCATGCCGCCTTGAGTGCTCAGCAATAAAAACTGAGGACCGAGCATCTTTTGAAGATCCCAGCCCATGCCGGCATTCTGAGTCCAGCCGAACAGATCGCCCGAGGACCATGTTTTGAGCATCTCATCGGTCAGCGGTAGAGAGCCCGACGGGCCCTCTCCACTCGTTTCCATGGCCACGTCCGGCCCAGCGTTGTCAAAAAAAGCGTTCAAATCAAAAGCGGGAGTCATATCGGAAATCGCTGCGCGGGAACGAGGTCGGTAGCGACCGCAAACCACTCGTACACTCGCAGGTTTCGCGATCCTTTCATCCGATCGCCATGATAGCCGCCACGCCTCAATCACGCATCGTGCTGACGCCAGAACTCGAGCTGCTTGGCTTGATCTTCGTCTTCGACCAGCATTGGTTCGGACCGTAAAGGTTCTCTCAACGTTCGCAAATTACGTTCGCAAACTACGTTCGCAGACCCGCAAACTGCATGCCAATGCGTCATCTAAGGATTTCCTGATCTTTCGACCGTGCGGTTCACGATTTTTCGCAAAGCAAGCGATCCACATGCGCTCGGTTCCTTGCGCAAAATTTGATCATCCGCCAGGAAACGTGATCAGAAACTTTTTGTCGTGACAGGGAGTGGGTTATCGTATTGGGGCGGCAGGAGCGACCGGAGTTTGCGATTTTAGGTAGCCAAGCAGTGAAGCTAGCTCGGCGTCGCTGAGCAATTCTTCAAAACTACCCGGCATAAGCGATAGCTTGCTCACCTTCTCCTCCTCGATCTCATCTCGAGCGATCCGCTGGGCTTTGCCACTGGGTTCGATCAATTCGAGCGTATCCTTCTGGCGATCGACCACCAAGCCGGTCCAGGTCTCACCGCCCGTCATGCGGAGATTGGTAACGCGGAAGGCTTCATCGACGTTGCGATTGGGCCACAGGATATCCTCGCACAGCCTCTCAATGGTCCGCGTGATGGCACCGTCGAGTTGCGGCCCCACCAATTTTCCCTGACCGGCTAACTGGTGGCACACACTGCAGCGCTCTTGAAAGACTCGGGCACCGATCACCAAATCGGGTACCAGCCCTTCGACGGCGGCTGCTTTGAGTTGCACAATCGCGCCGCGGGCAGCGTCGCTTTCTCCTTCCGGACGGAGGTCGGACAAGCGGCTGGATTCTTCCGGCGAAAGCGATTCCCACCAGGCCGGCGGCAAGCTGCGAAGAACCTCCTTGGACAACACGCCACCTCGCAGCAACGTCTCTAGCAACGGCAAACTCGCTCGATGTCGCGACCAACGTCGGGTCAATGCTTCCTGATCGCTCGCGCTCGATCGAAGGCAGTAGTTTTCAGCGATCCACAAAACGGTGCGCGGATTGAGCTCGGACCAATCCCATGAATACTTCGGCAACGGCGAGGTGGATGTCTCATGGTCACGGTTAGCTTCCGATTTTGGTGGGGTTGGTTCGGCTGTCAACAAATCTTCCCAGCCATGGGCAACGACCAATTCGACAAGCTCGCTGACGACGGGGTACTGCGCCCCGAACATCCCCTTTTGCAAAGAAACTTTGCATGCAGGATCCAACTGTGTCGACTGCATCAACTCCGACCATCGACTCAGGAGCTCGGACGCTTGATCAGGCGAATCGCTTTCCGTGATCGATGGCCCAAAAATCCGCACCATATGCTCCAATCGATCGTAAGCATCGCGGCGTTTCCCCATCTTCAAACCGGACATCGAGACGTCGCCGATAGCGATCCATGCATAGCTCCCGCCATCATCTCCGTCGACGACTTGGAATCTCATCTTGGATCCTTCATGCTGCGTAAGATCCAATTCGATGCGCGTTCCAACGTCGCTCCTCGGTGGAAAGTACCGCACAACCTCGGACCAATCGCGGGTGGCTGAATTCTGCTTGAGAAGTCGAACGTAATTCCGCTGAGAGTCAGGTTCGGTGGGGAGTCCATTGTGGCCGACAATCCAGAAGGACAATCGCCCGGGAGCTTTCCAAGAACTGCTGATCCAGCTCCCCGTGTAGGGTTCACCAAGACCGAAACTACTCCATACCGACGTTGGTAAGGATCCACCGTCGTTTTGTCTGAGAGAACGCGATTCGAGTGACCACGGACGCGCGTCACCCTCTGGACGCATCGGGATCGATGTCCATCGATGCAAGGGGTCACGGCGCGATGAAGTCGTTTGCGGCGAATCGATCCACGACTGCAGGCTTGCCATCACCGCGGTTTCACCAAGACCCACCAATTTGGTAGACAGCCGGCCGTTGCGTTGCAATTGGGCTTCGGCAATGGCGAGCAATTGCGATTCCCTCGCGCCAGCGTTGGGAACGATCCGCTCGAGCAACGTTAGTACGCGCGAGATATCTGCTTCGCTTGCAACCGTGGCCACATCCAGAAGCGAAGGCTCAAGCCACGACGTATTCCAACTCTCGGGTAGTCTCTCACCGGCGGCTTCGATGATTTGAACCGACCAATGCGCAGCGATCGGATCGCGCAAAGATCGCAGGACACGCACCATGTCTTGAGCCGAGGCGACGAACCATCCTTGATCCAACCACGCTTCTGGCAAGTCGACACGATCCCCTACAGCCCGTCTTAGAATATCCCGCATGGCAATCCAATGCGCTTGACGCAACACCGGATCGAAGGCCTCATCGATCGTGCGAACGGACATCATCAGCGATTCGATCGCACGCACATCGGCGTTATCACCCAAGACTTCAATAGCGTGCACGCGCTGCATGGCCACCGCGGTATCGCTGAGGTCGTGCGGGGATTTCAGAAGCTTCAGGGCTTCGGTCACGTCCAAAACTTTTGTATCCATGGTCGCATTCGGCGTGCGCTTCGGTGCAACGGCTTGTTCTTCAGAACCCGACCAGCGGATTCGCCAGATGCGGCCGCTGGTGCGATCGCGGTCTGGATGATCCAAAGGAACTTCGTAATGGCCGATGATCTTATTATAAAAATCGGCAACGTACAGACAGTTATCAGGGCCGAATTGCAAATCGACCGGTCGGAACCACGGGTCCTCGCTCGTGAGTAAATCAGGCATCTCGATCGCTTTGGCCGTTGCGCCGTGGTATTCCAAGCGATTGCGATTGATGCGGCAAGTCATAACATTGCCGCTGAGCAAATTGCCATGAAACGCTTCGGGATAGGTCCCTTCATCGACGCAGGCGAGTCCAGAAATGGCTGTGCTTCCGTGGAGATGGTCCATCATGGGAGGGACAAATCCGAGACCATCGTCGGGCCGGCCAAAGCTGGGATAGCACCCACCGCGCAGCAACTGACTAATCGGTTTGCTATGGCAATCCGCCGTGAACCAGTTCCCGTAGGCATCGCGAGCCATACCGAATGGATTGACTTGTCCCTGCGTGAATTGTTCGACACGCGAACCGTCAGGTCGAAATCGGAAAACATTGCCAGAGGTCAGTTCGATGGCGTGACCATCGGTCCCCGAAATCTTGGAGATGTTGTTGAACCCGTGGCAAGCGTAGATCCAGCCGTCCCCGCCATCGCGAAGCGCATTGACCATGCCGTGCGTATCACGGCTGGTGTCGAAGGGTCCGAGCAGAACCTCGCGATCGTCGCAGACGCCATCGCCGTTGCGATCGCGAAGCCGCCAAATGTTGGGGATCGAAAACGCGATCGCACCATCCTCGTAGGGCAAGACACCGATGGGAATATTGAGACCGTCAGCAAAAAGTGTGTGCGACTCGAAGGATCCATCCTTGTTTCGATCTTCGAGGATCGCGATGGAATCGCGCGCGGCGGCTGGGTCGGTCGCAGGAAAGGGATACTGGAGACTCTGACTGACCCACAATCGACCGCGAGGATCGAAGGCGAGATTCATAGGTTTTGCGATGACGGGTTCCGAAGCCACCAATTCAATCGCAAATCCACGCGGTACATGAAATCCCTGTTGCTCAAGCTGTGGAGTTCGCCAAGCGGTTTCGCGGATGGTTTGCCCATACCATTCGCTAGGCGCGTTGGGCTCATTCGGCCGCCAATCCTCC
>JBGSHV010000104.1:0-19335 GCA_041752005.1 Pirellula sp.
CTGCCCTCCTGCCAAAACGCCATCCACCGAACGCCCGCGAACGAATTTACAAGGCTGCGTTGGCTGCTCATCCCGGAGGGATTGCAGAATTGCGCCTGCGTTGACGTCGGATGTTGGGGTGATGGGGAATTGGATTGCGGATGTTCGCTAGCGCGACCACCGGCTAATTTCTGACGCCCCATTCGGGGCAAACAGCCATTCACTGCCTACTGCCAACTGCCAACTGCCAACTCCACCCTCCCCCCTACCCTTCAAATCCTGCGTCCTTGGTCCAGCGGCGGAGGACAACCGCGTTCAAGAATTGAACGGTTACGAACAGCAATATCCCTAGCAGCGTGCAAGCAATGATCGTACCGATCAGCTCGGCGGTTTTTAGGTTGGCTTGCATCGCATTCATGACTTGACCGAGGCCCGAGTAGGCGCCGCTGTTGGCGACGAACAACTCACCCACAATGGCCCCAATTACCGACAATCCGCAACTGACTCGTAGACCTAGAATCAAGTTGGGCATCGCGGACGGGATCCGAAGTTTCAACAGCGTTTTCCACCGCGAGGCCGATTGCATCCGAAACAGGTCCTGATGGTTCTCGTCGATCGACAACAGGCCGCTGGTGACGTTCGAGATGATCGGGAAGATACTGATGATGCACGATACCAAAACGACCGTTCGAAATTCCGTTCCTGACCAAATGATCAAGAGCGGGGCGATGGCGACAATCGGTACCGTTTGCAGAAAGATGACGTAAGGATAAAGTGCCGTTCGAATGAGCGACGATTGGCTGAAGAGGATGGCGGTCAAGCAACCTAGCAGAGCGCTCGCCAGCAAACCGAAAAGCGATGCCTTGAGGGTGATGTAACTTGCGGACAAAAGACTCCAGCGCTGCTCCCACATGGCGAACATCACTTCCATCGGTTTTGGAAGAATCACCGAAGGGATTTTCAACAGGACGACCGCGAAGTGCCATACGAACACGACGAGTCCAAAGACGGCCAGTGGTGCTAGGATCTTTCCATATGCCTCGAGCGTGCGCATCAGACTTCGCTCCTGGCCAAAGCCTCGGCCACTTGACCGTAAAACGCAGCGAATTCGGGTGAACTTCGAAGATCCGAACGTCTAGGAAATGGTAAAGGGACTGCGATCGACTCTGCAATTTTTCCTCGGCTCATGACGGCGATGGTGTGGCTGAGGTAAATCGCTTCGGCAATGTTGTGCGTGACGAACAGCATCGTGCTTCCCAATTGCTCCACGATTTGCAACATCAGGTCGTTGAGTCGCGATCGGAGCATGTCGTCGAGGGCCGCAAAAGGTTCATCGAGCAATAGAATTTCCGGATCGGTGATCAACGCTCTGGCAATGGAAGCTCGCATTTTCATGCCACCAGAAAGCTGCGATGGTTTCTTGTGCCAATCCGTCGTTTGAAAACCAACCACTCCTAGACGGTTGCGAATGGCTTCGTCCAATACTGAACCGGACATGCCTGTTCGAATCTCCCACGGTAGACGCACGTTTTGCCAAACCGTTCGCCATGGCAAGAGTGCCGATTCTTGAAACACGAACGCCAGTTTGTCTCGCGACTGCTCTGCAGTCGATCCATCGATGGTCGCGGCCCCCGACGTGATCGGAACCAGCCCTGCGATGACTTTGAGCAAAGTGCTTTTGCCACAGCCACTTGGACCGAGCAAGGATACGATCTGGCCTCGAGGCACGTCGAGTGTCAGACCGTCCAGCACGCGCTGCTTGGCGTTACGATGAGGGAAATCAACGACTACATCCCTGCACACGATGGAGCATGATTGGGCGGAGCTTGGTGTCCCGGTCATCCGCGAAGCATTCCTCGCACATGATCGGCAATGGGTCGAATCAAGAGCCTTTTATTCATGGGCCTTGGCATCAGGGAATTCGGTCTTGATCCAAAGGTCGATTTTTGCTGCAAGGATAAAATCGTTTTCACTCAGTCCATCGATGGCGTGCGTTGTGAGTTCGACAGCGAGGATTCGATAACCAGTCAAATGCAGATCCGGATGGTGGCCATCGACTTCGGCGATGTCAGCGATGCCGTTCAAGCAGGCGATGGTTTCCAAGAAATCTTTGAAGCGGACCTTGCGAGTAATCGAACGTCCGTCGTCCTCCAATTTCCACGCCGGGAGGGAAGCCAACTGTGCACGTGAATGATCGATGGGGCAGGCATCCACTCCGCCCTCGCAAGGAAGGCACTTTTTGGAAGCGAGTTCGGCTGGCGAAGCAATTTGCATGGTGGCCTGGGGGTGCTCGAATAGGAAATAGTCGTTCGTCTGAGGAAACTATAACGCTACCCCTGGTTTGGGCGAGGGCAGGAAGTTCGGCAGTCTGGCATTCGAGTTTGGGACTTTAGCACGATTGATCGGCAAGGCTTGGCATTTTGCAAGGTTTTTTCGGAACGTGGCAGGTTCGAATCGGATATTCACTCGCTTAGAATGTAAGAGTGCGACGGGTCGCTAGCCAATCGAATACCCATCCAATCATCAATCCACGGTTGCCAATGGGCGGTTCGTGTCGGTTCAAGTGCTGCTTTTCAACAGGGGAAATCCACGGTACGCGATGCAATCCAAGGACGAAACACAGAACCGAATTCGCTGCGAACGCGGGGCTACTATGCGCCTAGCACGGCTATCCCTGACCTGTCTTTTGTGCTTGGGTGGCAACATTTCCCAGGCTGTCGATTGGGAACTTCGCGACAAAGAATTTTCGGAGCGAATCCAGCCATTGCTCAAACAAGCTTGCTTCGACTGCCATAGCGGTTCTGAGTCCGAGGCTGGCCTGTCGCTGCAACATTTTTCGACTGCCAAGGCGGTCTTCAAAGAACGCGCGACATGGGAAAAAATCGCCCAGCGGATCGAGATCGGCGACATGCCTCCGGCCGAATCCACTCCCCTGGCTGGCGCGGACCGCAAACATGTTGTCGAATGGATCCGCAGCACCCTCAACGACATCGATTGCGGAAAAAACCCAAATCCAGGCAGCGTGACGTTGCGTCGTCTTAACCGATTCGAATATCGCAATACGATCCAAGACCTCTTTCAAATCGACTATGATCCCTCGGCTGGATTCCCTGGGGACGACGTCGGGTACGGGTTCGACAACATCGGCGACGTTCTAACGCTTCCTCCGCTCCTGATGGAGAAGTACGTGCGGGCGGCGGAGGAGATCGCAGGCCAAGTGATTTTAGCGCCAACGCCGGGCCCGGTCTTTGACTCCTTGCGACCTGGATCCAAGCTTTCCTCAGATTCGGGTGGCCATGCCGATGGCACGCGCTTTGTAATGTCGTCCAACGGAACGATTACGATCGAAGAACAGACGCCATGGCTTGGCAAATACACGCTCGAACTCGGCATGGCCGGTACCGCTGCCGACGGCCAATATCCTCGGGTGGTGGTTTCGCTCGATGGCAAGAAAGTCCAAGAATTGTCGGTCGTCACCGATTCCGCTGATCAAGCCAAGACGTTCAACGTGCCACTGCGTATGCGTGCCGGTAAACGCACCCTGCGTTTGGCATTCATCAACGACAAGTACGTTGAAGGCAAGAATGGCATGCCGGCGAAGGATACCAATCTCTATGTGTACGACGTGAGGATCCTCGGCCAGCAGGCTCCCGAGCCGATTCGCGACGAGGATATTCCTGCTTGGCATCGTGAGTTCGTACGCGATTCCATCCCGTCGGCGACCAAGACGGTTCAGCAAGCGGCTTCGGAAGTGCTTCGCAAGGTTGCTAGCCGCGCCTACCGCCGCCCTGTGTCCGATTCCGAACTCGAGCGATTGACGCGGTTGGTCGCCGAAGTGGTCGAGGAAGGCGATGCGTACGAAACGGGATTGCAGGTTGCAATCACGGCGGTGCTGGTTTCTCCCAATTTTCTGTTCAAGATCGAAGACGCAAACGAAGGGCAACGCGAACCCTATCCCTTTGTCAGCGAGTTCGAGTTGGCAACGCGATTGAGCTATTTTCTATGGAGCTCGACTCCCGATCTGGAACTGCTTTCTTTGGCATCGAAGAAGCAGTTGCGCGATCCGAAAGTGCTTCGCGAGCAAGTCGCGAGGATGATCAAAGATGAGCGTGCCAAAGACTTCGTCCGGAATTTCGCTGGCCAATGGCTGACGCTCCGGAAGCTCGAAACGATCGATCCAAACGAACTCCAGTTTCCGCAATGGAACGACGAGATCCGCGATTTGGTCCGTTCAGAAACGTATTTGTTTTTTCTCAATGCGATGCGAGAAAATCTGAACGTGGTTCGGCTGCTCGATGCTGACTACTCGTTCATGAATGAAAAACTGGCCCGCTTCTACGGCATTCCAGGCATTGATGGTGAACGGTTTCAACGCGTATCCCTGCGAGGCCAAAAGCGATTGGGGCTTTTGACCCATGCGTCCGTGTTGGCAGTGACCAGCAACCCAACGCGAACGAGTCCTGTGAAACGCGGCAAGTGGATCCTCGACAACATCCTCGGGACGCCACCACCACCGGCACCCCCGGGAGTACCAGAACTCGAAAAAAGTGAACTTACGGGTACCTTGCGCCAACGACTCGAGCAGCATCGAGCTGACCCATCGTGCGCGGCATGCCACAAACTCATGGATCCACTTGGGCTGGCGCTGGAAAATTACGATGCCATCGGTCGATGGCGAACCCAGGATCAAGGCTCCGATATCGATCCATCGGGCGAGTTCCCAAGCGGGGAAGCCATCCGGAATCCGGGTGATTTGATCCGCATCCTGCGCGACAACAAGTCGCAACTATTTGTGCGAACACTCACCGAGAAGTTGATGGTCTACGGATTAGGGCGAGGTTTGGAATACTACGATCGATGCGCGGTCGACAAAATCCTGCAGTCCGCTTCGACCGAAGACAACCGCTTTCAAAGTTTGATCTATTACATCGTCATCAGCGATCCATTCCAACGCAAAGGCAGTAGGGAAGAACCATGACCTTTCGAAGAATATCTCGAAGGACTCTTTTGCGAGGCACGGGGGCTGCAATTGCATTGCCGTTGCTCGAAGGAATGTTGCCGGTCGGCCGTGCCATGGCCGCTGGACCAGCGGAAACCCCGTTGCGGATGCTCTTCATGATGGTTCCCAACGGTATTCACATGCCTGCATGGACACCGTCGATGGACGGGGCTCAATTCGAGCTGGCACCGACCATGAAGCCCCTTGAGAAGTTACGGTCGCAACTGAATGTCTTCACCGGATTGACGCTCGACGGAGCTCGGGATCACGGCGACGGCGGCGGCGATCATGCCCGTAGCGGAGCATCCTTCTTGACCGGTTCGCACCCGCGAAAAACCGATGGTGCGGATATCAAGAATGGGATCTCAGTCGACCAGGTGGCTGCGGCAGCGGTTGGTCACAAATCGAGATTTGCGTCGTTGGAATTGGGACTCGAAGGATCCTCGCAGTCTGGCAATTGTGATAGTGGTTATAGCTGTGCTTACTCGAGCAATCTCGCATGGCGCAACGAAAGCAGCCCACTCGCGAAAGAGATGGATCCATCGGCTGTCTTCGACCGTTTGTTTGGCTCGTCCGAGAAAGTCAATGCAGGTGGACAGCCCAACGGCATGAAAGCAGCACGTCGCAAAAGTATCTTGGATTTTGCGCTGGAGGATGCCAAGGATCTGAAACAACGGCTCGGTATGGCCGACAAGCGAAAGCTCGATGAATACCTGTACGCGGTCCGCGATGTCGAAAACCGACTCGCGCGGAGCGACAAATTGTCGGTCGGAGAGAACGGTATCCCCAACTACACACGACCTGCTGGCGTTCCCAGAGTCTGGGAAGAGCATTGCCGATTGATGATGGACATGATCGCATTGGCCATTCGGACCGATTCGTCGCGCGTGCTCACGTTCATGATGGCCAACGAAGGGAGCAATCGCGGTTATCCAGAGATCGATGCTCCTGAAAGTCATCACGACCTATCGCACCACGGTAAGAGCGAAGCCAAGCAAGCGAAATTGCAATTGATTAACGAATTCCACATGCGTCAGTTGGCGTACTTAGCCGAACAACTGGCAGGCGTTGAGGAGGTGGGCGGAAGTCTGTTGGATAACTGCATGATTGTGTACGGCAGCGGCATCTCCGATGGCGACCGCCACAATCACGACGATCTCCCGATTTTGATGCTTGGCAAAGGCGGAGGCAGAATCAAAAAGACGGGGCACTGGAAGTACCCGAAAAATACTCCCCTGTGCAATCTCTACTTGTGGATGTTGCAGCAAGTGGAAATCAAGGCAGATAGTTTCGGCGATAGCACGGAAAGCCTCAAATTCGGTTGATCGCACAACAAAAAGGGATTTAGAGTGGCACGACGCTCCGCGTCGTGATCCTCCAGATCAATCGCCTTAGTTTTCCCATGAACCGTTGTAGTGCGAGTCAACGACGCGGAGCGTCGTTCCACATTAGGACATTGCCATCTCTTCGTCTCGCATCGCATCGATGATTGGCCATAGTTCGTCGACCTCGTCTTTGAACAGATCGCCGATAAGAATATCCGTGATCAAATGCTTCTTGTCCGGATGTTCGCGAACCAACTGCCCGAAATTGAGACCATCGTAAAACGCGCGAACCAAATTTCGCATCCGTTCCATGGCTTTGCGGTGCAAGGGTTCCCAGCTACGCAACCGTGATTCGCTCGGGTCATTCGCATCCAACGCGTCGGCGATGGATTCAGCCGCCATGTCGCCGGAAGTCAATGCCAAGAGCACGCCTGAGGAATACAGCGGATCGAGGAAACCGAAGGCGTCGCCGACCAGCACCCAGCCGTCGCCAGCAGCTTTTGTAGCTTTGTAGGAATACTCTTTGAGGATCCTGAATTCACTACAAGCTTCGGTACCTTCGATTCGAGGTTTGACACCCGGGCAGCGATCGACTTCTTCGTAGAAAATGGCTTTCGGGTCCTTCGTCTCACGGTTCTTGAATAGGTAGTCATAATCCGCCACCACACCGACGCTGACCATGTCGTCATGGAGTGGAATGTACCAGAACCAGCCCTTCTTGCCTTGTGTTTGAATAACGATCGTTCCGCCTTCGTCCATACCCGGTTCACGTTTTGCACCGCGGAAGTAAGTCCAGATCGCAGCTTTTTTCAAATCGTTATCCCATTCGCGCAAATTCATGCGATCGATCAGCAGCGAAGACTGACCGCTAGCATCCACCACGACTGAGGAGCGGACCGTTTTCGTTTCTTCTCCTTCGCATCGGACGCGGACCCCGACCACGCGGTCACCTTCGCGTTCGATGTCCATGACGCGTGCACCCTCGTGGACAGTGACCCCATGTTCACGGGCGTTGTCGAGCATCATTTGATCGAACTCGCTGCGGAGGACCTGCCACGTTTGCGACCGCTCATGAGGATCGTATTCTTCGAAACGGAAAGGAGCGGACAGCTTTCCGTGCTCACTAATGAACTGCACGCCGTATTTTTTGGTGAAGTGGCTCCCCTTCATTTTGTCGAGCATGCCCAGTTTTTTAATGGTTGGGTAGCAGAACGGAATCAAGGATTCACCGACGTGAAAGCGTGGAAAATGATCGCGCTCGAACAGCGTGACACGGTAACCGCGTTGGGCGATCAAGGTTGCCGTCGTCGTACCGGCAGGCCCGCCACCAATGACGATCACGTCTGTTGTGTTTTCTGCTTGAATCATCGTGCTTTCCTTTTCCTTTGAATTTCTCAGTGATCTTTGGAAGGCGATGGTGGCTCGCATTCGAAATGGTGCGTATTCGCAACGCCGTCTGCTTTGTTCAGTCGTTAATCTGTATCCGCCGACAAGGATTGAGGTTGTTTCGGTTTCCAATCGCTTGAATCCAACTCGTGCGGGTCGCGGACGCGGGCGAGCAATTGATTCAGTGATTGCATCTCCTCGACCGACAAATGGCCGACCTGCGCAACATGCATCTGCGTGACCGAAGACTTCAGTTGCTCGAGCAATTCGAGGCCTGGGAGGGTGATGCCCACCAAAACGGCTCGACGATCGGAAGTGGAACGGGATCGAACAATCCAGCCGCGATTCTCGAGCTTGTCGAGCATCCGTGTGATGTCCGGAGCTCGCGAAATCAATCGACTCGACAACTGTAGCGTTGGAATCAAGTCCGGATGCCGTGCCTCAAGGAGGCGCAACACGTTGTACTGTTGGGCAGTCAAATCCAAGGAGCCGAACAATTCGTCTTCGATCGCCCGCACCCGGTCATACGTCCGCCAAAGCGACAGATAGACCTCTTGCTCAGGCGAATCGAACCGACTCTGCTTCGAGGTCATACTAGTCATCGCGACCCCGTAGGTCGGTCTCTCCGAGACCGACACATGCACTTCGAGGTCGAAGTAATGCTAGTCATTGCGACGAATATCTTTCTGCTAAGGGCAGGTCCGGTAAAGCCCGAGGGCACGATCGCACTGTGTTCTTTGCGGCTAGTACTGTGTTCTTTGCGGCTAGCACCGAGTTCTTTGCGGCTACCTGTCAAAACGTGTTTTAAAATTCGGCAACTCAAATCCCTACTAGGTGGGAGTTACGAGATACTTTGAGGAACCTCGTATGGCCTGGCTTACCTCACGCGGCTAGCGCCCTCGGCTGACAAATTCGGACACGTTCTCAGTCCGATGAACTCAGTCCAACGAAACCAGCCTCGAACTACAATGTCTCAACATACTCGTCTGAACGACCATTGTCCAGACAGTTAAAAGCCTGGTGGGGCGAGAAACGGCTCGGAAAATCGTCGGGACTCGCTAGTTTCCAGGCATTTTCGTTCCGCGTCAGCGTTTTGGGGGCGCGACTTCGCGGATCAGGGCACCGCGTTCTGGATGCAGGATCAGGATGGCGAATCGCTCCACCGTCTCGAGATCGTTGGTTGACAGACTGGCGTAATCGAACTGGCCTCGAAGATCGGTGTAGCCATCCTTGAAGAACTTGATTTGGCCGCCCCCGTGTCGAGCGTAGACCTTGATGTACGCCTTTTCGACAGGTTTTCCATTTTCCGCAGTGACCTGTAAGCGACCGAACGAATCGACAACCGTGACGTCCATCGAATTGGCATACAACACTTGCGTTTGCGAAAGTCCGCCACTGGTGACTTCGATCAGCACGTTTCGATTGGCTAGCTCGGCAGGGATGTTCAGTTCTCGCTTTCCTCGTTCGAGGTCCAACGCGATGGTTTCGATCCGGTTGGGCTGGATGGCCATCAATGCTCCGCCGTCCTGCTGCACGAAAGGGTTGCGACTGAACAGGAGCTCGATGTCCATCAGGTAGAAACGGACATCGATCGAATCGACGCGTTGGTGTACGAGCGTCAGTCGTCCATCTTGGACGCTTAGATCTAGCGAAGGTGCGTCGGCGGCCAAGTTCGCTTGATCGGCCCCACGCGCATCGAGCAACATGCGTTGGATCGGATCGGAAACATCGGTGGCGAATTGATCCGTGATCGGAATTGGCCGGCCATCGATCATGGCGGTGCGCTGTTGGACTTGTAGATGCATTGTGGCGAAAAGATCGCGCCAGCGCGTGACTCCGTAATCGGAGTAGCGTTCTGCAATCTCCGACGCGTGCTCGTAGCGTCCACGATAGAAGTCAAGGAATGCGTCCATATAATCGTACTGGAGACGGGTCCGCAGCGCATCGACTTGAATCCGATCGAAGTGTTCGATGGCTTCATCGATTCGATTTTGAACGATCATGTAATACGTGATGGCCATCCGATCACCATCACGAAGTTCAGGTTGATAGGCGATTCGTTCCAAGAGTCGGTTGTACTGAACCGCCAGTCGGTCGTTGAGAATCGTACGTGATGCGCCGAGCAAGTGATTGCGAGCATGGACCAACGGGCGGTAGTCTAAGTGCTCGTAATCGTAGCGATGGGCAGAATCGATCTGGGACAATTCCGATTCCAAATAGGGACCAAAGCGATTGGTCGCATCCCCCAACGCGGTCAGTACCTGGGCGATGCGTCGCGTGTCTTGATGACGAAAGGCGTATGCCCAAAGGGTCGGGTCATAAACGCCTTGGAGTTCAAGTTCGTCCAAGCATCGTTCGAAGAATTTCTTGTCCGCCATTCGAAAGGCAATCAATGGCAGTTGCAGCTGTTGCGTATTCTGCGATCGGAGAAACTCTATAACTTGTTCATCGGTGCCCCATAGTGCGACGTAACCCCAAGTGTCACGATCCTGGCGCTCAGGTTCATCGAGGACTCGCAGTTGAGCGTGAGGACCGGAGGCGGCATATTGACCTTCGATGCTGGCCTGGGCACCGTAATGATCGAAGCTGCCCGACTTCGGAAAATAGAAGGTGTATGCGAACTGTTGGGTGGTATAAGGTTCGAGACGGATCGATCGATTGGAAACAAACTTGCCGAATTCCAACGGGAGTGCTCCTTGGGGAATCTGCGACAGCACCGCAATCGTTTTGGGCAGGCTGCTCGGGTTGGTGACCACGACGCTGGCGCGATAACCTACCCCGTGCACCAACGCTTGACCGGTCACCGGTTTTTGTGGGTCGACGTCGCTTCCTGGCGCGACCATGTAGAGATCTTGACCCACCATCACACTTTCGCCGGCCACCGGGCCTGTGGCTTCCTGGATGCTCTCCACAAACGCCATGCTGCGAGTAGAAGTCGACAAAACCAACCGTCCGGCTTCTACGTTCAATTGTACTTTGGGGGCTTCCATTGGCAGGTCGAGCAAGGCGAGTACCATTAGGACTTCGCTGAGTGAGTGATTGGAGAGATGGAATTCCGTGGACAGGAATCCGTCTAGGGAGTCAGCGTGCGCCAATTCTTTCCAGATGGGACTAGGTGGGATCAGGTTCAAACTTTGGTTTTGAATCCGAGTGCGGTAGTACTGTGTCTCCGCCCATTCACGGGTGCTATCCAACGCGACGAACATGCGCTGAATGCCTTTAGCCATGCGACGTGATTCTCGCTTGGCGTCCAGCCTTCCTTGCGCGGCTGTACCTCTCCCCATCGCTGCTCCGCCCATGCCGCCCATCGGACTTGGTGCATCGAATTCCATCAGCACCTCATTTTCCGTGAGTTGGGGATCAGCAAGAGCGAAACCCAGCGTAATTTCCGCGCGGTCGGAAGGATTCCCTGGTTTGTTACCGTTGGCCGCTCCTGCACGGGTGTCCCAAGTCGTGATTCCATCACGACCGTTGCTTTGATCGATCCCAAGGCTGAATCTATCCAATCGCTCCCCGAGCAAATTAGCTACGCCCTCCGGACGGGTCAAATCGAGGGAGGAACCCGCGAGTGCAACCAAAAAATTCTGCGAGCGCAAGTCGGGCGCGATGGGCCGCGAGGCGGTCGCGTCGTCGATCCACTTGAGCATTCCCGATTGAGTCGCGGGCATGCGCTGCGCGAGCAGCACGCGCTCCAACGAATTGAGGCGACCGCGTTGCCAAAGCTGTTGGTATTCGGTGACGTCTGCATTCAAGAAGTATTCATCGAGGAACTGCTTCGACGATTTGTTCTCCAAATAGGGAACGACGACGGACTTGAAAAACTTCGGATCCTTGCGAGCCAAAAACCAATGCAGTTCATGGCATGCGAGTTCGCTATAGACGCGTTTCTTTTCATCTTCGGACAACGTGTTCCAAGTCGAGAGAACGCGGAACTTTTCGAGATCGGCCGAGGGGAGCAGAGTTGAATACAGTCGAAAGACATCGCGAACGCTGGCATAAACTTGGACCCGCGTCGAGCGTGCGTCTCCAAGATCGGTTGGCATCCCGGCTTCGACAAACTGAACGCGCTGCAACTGCGTTAAATGCTTTTCGGGATCGAACGCGCGGGCCAACCGCAGGTCCGTTGTAGAAATCTCACTCGCGGGGAGTGGAATGTTGATGGCCGATATCCCGGCGCCATCGATCACGATACCGGTCAAGGTTTGGTAGCCCGAAAGCCCCTCAAGTGGCAATTCGATCCAGCCCTCCGCATCGACGGTGCGATTGGCCAGCAATTTCGCGCCCTGGCTCAGAAATTCGTAGAACGGTTTGGGCTGATCGGCAATGCCGATGCCACTATTCTTATCACTGACCCCAGCCGCGTCGGACGCCGGTGCCGGCATGGGCGAAGCAGGTGGCATGTCTCCACCCTGCGCTGTTCGGTTCGCATTTTCCGTCGACGCAGTATCCCATGGATTCAAAAGCAAACTAGGTTGAGACAGCAAGTTCCCGGGATACTTGGTTGCGTATTGGCGCTGCAAGATGTATTGGTACTCTTCGTCCAGCTTTAGGGAGTCGACGTAAAAGCTTGGGCTGGCCGCAAAGGATTGCTGGAACTGACCGAATAGTGACAGTCGCATTCTGGACGCTAGTCCGGGATCTTCCATGAATGCGGTGGCAAGCAGATGAACGCGGGTACCCGCTGTCGCGCCAGCGATTTGCACGCGGACCTTCCCGTCGCGGATCTCATGCGTCACTACCCCCGGTGGGGCTTGATCGTACAGCTCCACGGACTGCGTCGCGGCGAGGATGAACCCGTCTTGAACCGCACCCTCTAGCGACCGGATTTCCATGACGGATCCGGTCCGGTGGTTCGTAAGAAGGAACTTGCCCGCGGGAAGTGCGTCGATTGTCAATTGCCCCTGTTTCAATTGGACCTTGCGGTTCCATTCCGCCACGACGATCCCACTCCGAGTCTCGAGCAATGTCCAATCGGATGTTTGGTCGTTGGCCAGCATATTGGTGGTCGTCCAGGGCAGTTGGATTGGAGTGCCGGCCTGTACCGACATCCGAGACGGCCACTGCGCGAGATTGCGCCGAAGTGAAAAGCTGCGATTACTAAATCCCGTTGCGGACGCTTGCAATGCATACACATCGGTCAAAGTACCGAGTCCCACTTCTCCTTGCAAATCTGTCGCCAGAACGATGGAGACCGGAACATTTACTGAATCGGTCGACAGCTGAAGTGTCAGCGGCAGTCGGGCGATAGGCTCTCCGTTTCGACCGACAACACGGAGCCGATACCCCTGATCATCTTGGACGAGGTAGAAGTCAGCTAACTGAGTCGTGGCGGCCACATCGTTGACTTGGATACTCTGCGTGGCCGATACGATTTCTCGCACATTGCGACTCAGAATCTTGATCTTGCCGGTCAAGGTGACATCGACGCGTCGCAATCGCTGCGGGACCAGAAACTGATGCGTGAATTCCGAAACGTTTGCGAGCTTGACGTCCGGAACCGACAGAGAGCTTTGTGTTCCGTCGTGATCGGTCGTCAAAATCGTCAACTGAGGATCTTCGAGGGATTCAATGGAGATTGGTTGGCGGTTGCAGAGCAACTGGGGGCGCACGATGACGGATCCTTTCGCGCCGCTCAGCAAATTCTGAGCGTCCATGAGGCATCCGATTTCAAGCGTGTAGTCTTCGCGTCGCCGATGAAACAATTCGACGGTTGCAGCGCCACCATCAACGAGCAAGATCGGGAGTGTTTCGTCGGCATCGCCGTACGGAATCAAGATGGCTCCATTTTTTTCGGGCTCGAAGGTTCGTGTTCCGATTTCGACCTTGGCGGTGGGCACCGGTTTGCCCGATTCATCGAAGATGCGAAGTTCATGGCCGGCATCGGTCAGTAGCTGCGTCGATCGCAATTGGCCTTTGATGATCATGGCCCGGCTCCGGAGTCCTCCACCGAGCAAATCGATGATCCAAACGCCGCGACCGGTGCACTGTGGCAGTTCGATTCGCTCGCGATGACGACGATCGCCTGGGACAGAATATTCAAGCGTCGATTCGGCATTGGCAACCAAGCCATCCAGATCGATATCGGTCGATGCTTGTTTTCCTTGCTTGCGGTAAATGTTTTGCGGGTTGAGTTGGTAAACGCGGACGATGAGCTTTGGTACGTTTTTGACGTCCATGATCAGTTCCACGCTGTCGCTGGGTTGGTAATACGATTGAGAGATCGGTGCGAATCGTAGTTCGACGCGTTCTCGAAGTTCTTTTTGCTGAGATGGACTGAGTTTGGCATACCACGCTGCACTGGGTCCGATCCCATACAGAATCATCGTTTCGATTTTGACCGACTCGAGGTAGCCGCGGTTCAACCATTTGGCAAAGCGATCGATGGAATTGTCGGATTGCAGAAAGTGTTCCAGGGTGCGTCGGATCAGCGACAAGTCATCGCCGATCGGAGGCACGCGCAATTCGTTTTGGTAGTTCGCTTGCAATTCCAACCGAGGTGTGTTCTGCGATGCGTTCAAGAAATCTTGACTGTAGTAGGGCTGCTGGCGAGGCAATGCCAGGTAACGTTCAAATCGGCCGCGATCAAATTTTTCTTCGGATGCGTCCAATAGCAATCGATGGTAGAGAATTAGGCCCTTCAAACTGTTCATGGAAGGTGGCAGGGAAGCGGTGAAATCCTCGAGCCGTTGAAGATGAGCCCGTTTTTGTGCGATGTCGTTCGCAGCGATATCGTCCTGGGGCAGCAATCGCAGTAAGTACTGTCGCACGAACAAATCGTTTTCGAGCAACTGCGGCATGGATCGAACGAGCAATTGCCGTTGTTCCAGAGTCAATAGGGCATGGATTTCAAAACCGCCCCAGCCTCGAGTCGCTTCGGAGCGAAGATCTTTTTCGATCCACGGGAGCAAGCCCTTGAGGTCGACCCGGCGGAGGCGTTGGAGAACAATCCGAATCTTTTCGATGGATAGGTCACGGCCTACGATTTCGTAAAGTCCCGCATCGGTGATGGATGAAAGAGTTGGGTCGTTCTTGATCGCTTGATCGAGCAATCGTTGACGAACGTGCACGGAAGGATCCAGTCGCGTACTGAGATCCTTGGCCCGATCGGCCTGCGGGGGAGCGTGATCGAGATTGAATCCCAACTGCTGGCGCAGATGTTCGATCGTCTTTTGCGGATTGCTGGAGTAAGTAAGTAGCCGCTGCCGGTTCAGCATCTGATCGTAGGCCGGAGTCCGATTGGGGAGTAAAGCCCATTGTTCGAGCGCCGCTTCGGCTTCCGCCAGTCGACCAGTCGTCTGATTCCGAAGGGTATGGAAGTAAAAATACTCTTGAGAACCTGGGATCAGGTCATTCAGGGGGACATCGCGATCCGCTGCTAAAGCATACTTCTCTAGAAAGTTGATTTGCTGGGCCGACGCTGGAGCGCACGCAACACCGCACGAGCAAGCGGCCAGTAAGGCGGAGAACCAGAAGTGACGCATGAATTAGGTCCTTGTGCGTTGGACGAGAGGGAGGCTATTCGCGAGGCGGTCACCGTGCGAGCACGGGCCAAATTGGCAGGCCAACTTGGTAAGGATGGGGGTTCCTACGAACCTAACGCCTGAATGTCTGAAATATTAGACGCAATGTCAAAAAATGCAGGTGATGCCAATTATACCGTCCGACAGTCCAAGCCCACTGGCACATCCTTGACGCTTTTGGTGGCAAATCCATGAGGTTTTGGGTGGCACTTCCCTGAGTTTTGGGTGGCACGTCCCTGAGTCTTCGAAGGGCGTGTCTTCTGCCAACTCGCCACCTAGAATCTCTAAGCTCAGTTGCAACCTTGAGTTGCCTTGCAAAATCTGAGTTCCAGAATGGTTTCGTTGTGTCTGGTGTGATGCGTGGAGTACAAGACCACGCCCATCGCTTGCCGCTCTGAGCGTTCCACCCATGCACCCATGCCGCCCAGTTGTCAGACCTGGCCTGGGTGGTACATCCCTGAGTTTTGGATGGCACGTCCCTAAGTCTTCGAAGGGCGTGTCTTCTGCCACCAGCCCACTGAGCGTGGTACACTAAACGCCTGATTGATCTATTCGTTTAGAGATGCAATACGATGAAAATCACTGACCCAAATACAGGTGAGAGTTGCATTCGTAAGCTGCGAGTCAGGATCGATGCACCGAGGCAGGCGCGTGAACTAACTTTCTCTTGCTACAAGCGATTCCGGCTTCTCAATCGTGACAGGTCGAGACAATGGTTTGTAGACGCTTTGCAGAATGCTCGACAGGAATATGCATTTGATCTTTGGGCTTATGTGATCATGCCAGAGCATGTTCACTTGCTCGTTTATCCACGAGATGATGGTCTGGAGGTAGGGATCGTGGCTGGCAAAATCAAGGAAGCGGCTGCTCGTCCTGCGATTCAATTTCTGGAAGAGCATGCTCCAGCATGGATTTCACGAATGACGGTTTATGAAGGCACACGCAAGCGTCGTCGTTTCTGGCAGCCTGGAGGCGGCTACGATCGAAACGCAGTTGAACTTGCGACGGTTCAAAAAATGATCGACTACATTCACTTGAATCCCGTTCGTCGAGGGCTGGCAAAGTGTCCTGAAGATTGGTTTTGGTCGAGTGCTCCATGGTACGCCGGGCATCGTCCGGTTCCCATCGATATGGATCCAACCATCCCCATGATCCACGAAGTTTAGTGCAAGCCCCTAGAGTTCCGAGTGGCATGCCCTGAGTCCCGGATTGAATATCCCAGACGCCCTGGGTGGCACGTCCCTGAGTCTTCGAAGGGCGTGTCTGGTACCGCCTCGCGACCTGGAATTTCCAAGCTCAGTTGCCACTGTAAGTTGCCATGTCGAGGACTGAGTTTCAACAGTGCTGCGTTACAGTCGGTGTGACGCAGTGGAGCACAAGACCACGCCCATCGCTCGGCGCTCTGAGCGTGCCACCCAAGCGCCACCCATTCACACCTCATGCCAGCCTTGCCAACTACGTCACCAATATCTCCCTGGTTTTTCGCCCTGGGTGGCACGTCCCTGAGTCTTCGAAGGGCGTGTCTGGTGCCACCTCACGACCTGGAATTTCCATAATACGTTGCCACTTTGAGTTGCCATGTCGAGGACTGAGTTTCAACAGCGCTGCGTTACAGTCGGTGTGATGCAGTGGAGTAAAAACCACGCCCATCGCTTGGCGCTCTGAGCGTGCCACCCAAGCGCCATCCATGCATACCTCATGCCCGCGTTGCCAATTGCGGCACCCATGTCTCCCTGGTTTTTCGCGCAGGGTGGCACGTCCCTGAGTCTTCGAAGGGCGTGTCTGGTGTCGCTTCACCACCTAGAATTCCCAAGCTCTGTTGCCATTGTGAGTTGTCATGTCGAGGTCTGAGTTCCAACGGCGCTGCGTTACAGTTGGCGTGATGCAGTGGGGAACAGACCACGCCCATCGCTCGGCGCTCTGAGCGTGCCACCCAGGCCCAGCAAAACCATGGAGCCCAATATCCCACGCTACGGACCTCCTCTCGATTGACTGCTTTGCAATTCAACTTATCGGGCAGCTTACCTCCGCGTTGACGTTCATTACCAAAACAATCCGTTACTGGTCGACTTGCTCGGACCTTATACTGTTCAGACCTAAGAATGAGTGCGAGCCAAGATCTCCTGGTTTCTGAACACCCTCGACCCTGACATGGATATGAATTTGAATACTCACCCCTCCGCTGGGGTTGCCAATGGGACCTTCAAGGTCCTCCTGCAAAAGGAGCAACTCGTCTTTTCCTCAGCCCATTTCATCACCTTTGCAGGGGATATCTGTGAATGCCTGCACGGGCACAATTACGGGCTCAAGGCGGAGGTCGAAGGGGAGCTGGATGAAAATCGTTACGTCATCGACTTCATTGCCTTCCGAGAATCACTCGCCCAACTCATCAAGCAACTGGATCATCACATGCTGCTACCCATGCATCATCCGATGATCTCAGTCGAGCCCGAGAGTGACGAAGTTACCGTCCGATTCGGCAAGAAACGTTGGATTTTTCCGGCCGAAGACTGCCTGTTGCTACCGATCGTGAATACGACGGCTGAGGAGATCGCCTGGTGGATTGCAACGCAAGTACGGAGTCAACTCTATCCACAAATTGGCGATCGGCTGGTTTCGATTGAGATAGGGGTGGATGAGAACAATGGCCAATGGGGATATTGTCGGTTGCCATGGAAAGTCGGGAAATGACGGATATGCTCAAAAAAATCGTGTCGTAGCATTTCGTGCACGATCGCGAAGGGAAAGCCGAGCAAGGAGAGGAGCAGGCCGCGGTGACGGACTGCGTGGCCGATGCCAGCCGCTCTGATTTGGAATCCCACGTCCTTCGAGAAAACCTAGATGTCCGCCGTATCCGAAGGAGTCCATAAATCGGCCGTATTGCTAATGGCCCTCAGCGAAGACGATGCCGCGCTGCTGTTGAGCAAGTTGCCTGCCAAGCAAGTCGAGTTGGTCTCGCTAGCGATCGCGCAGATGGACGAAGTGGCGGGCGAGGATCAAGAGCGCGTCATTCAAGAGTTCTTCGGCGGCCAGCCAAGTTCGATTTCGCACGCTGCCGGCGGGCTCGATCGGGCCAAGACGTTGGTAAAGAAAGCCTTTGGCAAAGATGCTTCTGAAATGCTGGCCATGCTTCAGCAGACGATCGAGTCGTTGCCATTCGCGTTCCTTCAAAAAGAGGATCCTCAAAATATCTTGTCGTTTATCTTGGACGAACATCCGCAGACCATCGCCGTGGTGATCAGCCATGTTCCGCCTGCGACAGGTGCCGCGATTCTCAATGGTTTGCCTCAGCAGAAGCAGCTGGCTGTGATTCGGCGAATCGCTGAGATGGGGCAAACCAATCCCGAGGCGATTCAAGAGATCGAGCGCGCGCTGGCCGTTCGATTGTCGTTGGTGTCGAGCCAGAGCTTCCGCAAAGCTGGCGGCGTTCCGGCTGTGGCCGAGATCCTCAACGTCACCGACCGAGCCACCGAACGCGTCGTGCTCGATTCGCTCAACAAAGAAAGTCCGGATCTGGTCATCGAAATCCGACGCCTGATGTTCGTCTTCGAGGATATTTCGAAGCTCGGCGACAAGGACATTCAAACGTTGCTCAAGAACGTTGAGACGGCACAATGGGCCATGGCGCTCAAGGGTGCGAGTCCGACGCTTCAGGAGAAGATCATGCGGAATATGTCCCAACGGGCGGCCGAAATCCTCAAGGAAGAGATGGAGTTTTTAGGCAAGGTCAAGGTGAGTGAGGTCGAAGGCGTGCAACAGAAAATTGTCGATATCGTGCGAGGCCTCGAAGAATCAGGCCAGGTCGCGCGGCCAACGTCGGATTCGGAGGAAGAGTTTGTTTCCTAAGGCAAGGCCCCCAAGGCTTAGCCACGTACACTTCGAGCGACTGGCTGTTCAAACCGTAGCGGAGTACGTAACGACGAACGCAAACAACTGCGTTAGAATGAGGACTGTCCCATTTGCTTTAGGGCGAAAGGGGGGATGTAGATTCCGCTCACAGGATGCCTTTAGGGTATGGTCGCAGTCGAACAGTATTTGAAGCCGGAGTTGGCATCGCAGATCAAGCGGCTGGATCTCCGGGCTCAAATGGTTGTCAAAGGATTTTTGCAAGGGATCCACGCGAGTC
>JBGSHV010000105.1:0-105733 GCA_041752005.1 Pirellula sp.
TCGAGTGCCTGGACACTATCTTTCAACGCTTGAATTCTCGATTTCGTAACCTCATCAATATCCGTCACTCCAACGAGCCCAGGAGGATATTCACCTGCCCCAACATCGCTCGGTATCCCCGAACCAGAGATCGTATCCTGCGGCAATCCTTCTTGCACAGCATCCTGCATGGCTCGCTCTTTCAGCCACATGACGCGGAACCTAAACACCGCGGCCCTCGCTTGGGCCTCAGCATCGGAATTTCCAAAACCGTCGCGTTGCCTTGCCATTGCAGATCGCCACCATGACAATGCCGCGGCAAGGCCTTCTTGGACGCAGTCCAATCGCTGTTGGGGCTCAGTAGTCAAATCCAGTTGCGCCACCACCAGATCTATCCTCGCGTTCAAGAGGCCGCCGATTCCATCAATTCCCCTGTGAATGCGAGCTTCGAGTACTCGAGCACACTCGTGCAACGATCTATACCTCCATTTTTTGACCTCCTCCAGATCGGTCACTCCTTTGAGACCCTCAGGGTATAGTCCGTTCCCTATTGCGTCTGGAATCCCCTCTTGACCGTGCGCGTCAACAACCAAGAGACAAAGACTGGTCGCAATCAGTATTAAAATTGCAACACATGCTGCAACTCGAGAGAACAAGGGGACGCGCACGGAACGATGCAAAGGAACATTGAATGGGTTTACGCCGCTGCGTCTTAGTCCCTGCATTTTTCCATCTCCTGAGAACGTTTATGTCTTGGTTCATCAACAAGTGGAATTGTCCACGTCCGACTGAATGCCACATTGTACTGCGTCCGTACCAGCGGCGTTTCAAGGAGTCGCGTTTAAATTGTTAGAAGAAAGACTTCGCCGAAGTGATCCGTGTCCATGGGGAAACGGACAGCGACTGAAACGCTGCTGCCTCTATTGGTTCTATGCCGTTTCAGCGAGAAATGTCCAGGGTGGGCTCCATGCCTGTGGACTGATTTCTCCGACGGCGAGCCGTTCGGGTGCGAGCCAGCGGTATCGAATAAACGGTCAAAAAGGCCGAACCTAATAGGATCGCGCCCGCGCCCAACAACGATCCAAAATCAAAGTCCCTCGCATACAAAACGCTCGCCAAAATCAATGACAGCGGAATTTCCAATAATCGCAACGTCGAACTGGCCACCGGAGCAATCCGCTGACTGGCAATCACAAACGCCAGTTGCGACAAACATCCGATGATGGCCCCCATCACGATCGGGACGGCGATGCCCGAGTCGGTGAAGATTTTGTAGATGGAGGTCAACAGTTTCCCTTGGACGATCAACAACACCAATGCCACACTCGCACTCGCAAGTGCAGCATGTGCGATGACCTGCAGCGGTGGAAACGCCTTGGTCCGTTGCGTGGCCAACAACGAACCGCTCGACATGAACGCGCCGGTTAATCCCAGGAGAATACCGAGGCTGGAAACATCCGGCGATGGCCAACTCGTCAGCAGTGTACCGATCAGACACAGCATAATCGCACCCGCAGCGCTGCGATGAATCCTCATTCCAAAGAAGAACCAACCCAATAGCGCGGTCCAGACTGGATGCGTATGAATAATGCTCGTGGATGTGGATAAGGGCAACATCGTGATGCTGAGATACGTGGCTTGGGTCGACAGCACGCTAAACATCGTCTTTTGCCGCAGCAGTCCATAGGTATCGGGCACCCACCGCACGCGATACAAACGCATCAAGAACAGTGCCATGGCGGCACCGGCACCCATCCTGAACAACAAGATGGCTTGCACATCGACCTGTTTGGAGACGTGGATGATCAAGGCACTGACGGTCAGTGATCCTAGGATGTTGAAGGCCAAACATGCAGCGGCCATCCATTCCAACGGTTTGCGGACGATTTTCACGCTGCCTCTCGCATGCTCATGGCTGCATGAGCACGGCCCAACCGACTTGATTGTGGTCGGGTAGATTGGCGAGCACGACCGGGGCCACCGCCACCTCAATTTCTTTGAGCGTCAGCGGATCGACGATTTTTAAGAGTTGATCGTCGGTTGCATCCGAGAGGGACTGCAAGCGTTGTGGGTGAACCGCAATCCAGTCTCGAACCTGTTCGAGATCGATACTGGAGAGGGAATACCACGTATTGCGCCGACTGGCATCGCTACTGAGCAACCGATGTCTCAGCACGAGCCCTTCGTACGATTGGGAATCGAGGAGCGTCTTGCGCAAGTCGACGAGAATGGCACCGCGCAATAAGTCCAATTTACTCACGTGCACCGTTGAGGCCAGGATCCCGATGACCTCGTTGTCTTCTAAGGACGTATTCTCGTTAAAGATCGGCGTTGAAAAGGATACCGATGGAATGGATGTATTGGTGCTGACGAAGATGGTCGATACATGGACGTCGTAGCGATGCGGCAGGGCCTGTGCGGCTTCAGTTGAACTGGGATCCAGGTCGCGTCCAAGGCCATGAAAATAGTCGCGATAGCGGTAGCTCTTGCCTAACGACGACGCACTGCCATCGGCGTCACGGGTCGCAACGCGCCCGAGTTGCGTTCCGTCCCGGCTCTGCACATTCCAGGTGCTGGTGGGGAGCGAATCGGTAACCCGGGCCAAGAACCGATCGCGCAGCCACTGATTCACGGCGTTCTTAGCGGCCTCGTCGCCAGGATTCGCATTCCAATCGCTGACCCATTTCCGCAAGGGCGGAGAGAGTGACTCTTCCCGAAGAATTGCGCCCCGCAATTCGATTTCGGTCGCGATGGATCGGGCTGCCAAATGCGCGGCCAAGACGGTCGCTCGCCGCTTGGACAACAACGCTTCTTCGCGGGCCACGGAGGCTTCGTTGCGTTGCGCTTCGGCGATCTGACGCTCGGCCTCACGACTGGCTGCCAAGCGTGATGTCGCAACGGCCAGCAACGTACTCCCGATAGCCACGGCCACCAATGCGAACGCGATATGACGCGCCCAGGCTTGATGATGCCGAATCCACCGGCCACAGCGCTCGTAAGGTGTTTCGCGATAGCATGTGACGGGCTGACCGGACATGAAGCGTTCGATCTCCGATGCCAATTCGATGGCCGTAGAAAAACGATCCTTCGCTTGCTGCGCGATGGCTTTGCGACAGATCGCCTCCAGTGGCTTGGGGAGCAACGGTTGGAGTTCATGCGGAGTTGCAAATCGACCTTCGATAAGCGCTTCGAGTGTGGCGCTACCAGGAAGTGTTTCCCAGGTTGATCGACCGGTGGTGATCCGGTACAGGACCGCTCCCAAGGAATAGATGTCGCTGGCCGGGGAAGCAGCCAAACCGGAAAGCTGCTCCGGGCTCATGTAAGCCGGCGTGCCACCGCTCCGCGACGAACCATAAACGGCATTGGCCAGTAATAGGGTGGATTCGTCACCGATACGATGCGCCGACTCGCGTTCAACGCTGACGGCCAATCCCCAATCGAGCACGATGGTCTCATGAAATCGACCGATGCGAATGTTCTGAGGCTTGATGTCACGATGCACGATGCCGCGGCTATGGGCAAAGGCGATGGTGTTGCAAACGGATACAAACGCAGTCAGCAGTTTGGCAAATTCAACGCCATCATAATTGGGGATCGGTTCGGCGTAGAAGCGATCGATCTCTTGATTCAGATCCCGACCTTCAACGAACCGCATGGAGTAAAAGGGATGCCCTTCGGCCGATCGTCCATGGGCGTATACCGGTGCAATCCCGGGATGATCAAGGCGTCCGGTGATCTCGGCTTCAGCCAAAAACCGCTGGACAGCTTCGGGATCTTGAAGGTGCTGGTTGCGGATGAATTTGACCGCGACCTCCCGGTTCAATTGCCGATCGAGCGCTCTGCAGACCACTCCCAAGCCGCCCTGCTGGTACTTGCGAATTTGCAAGTACTCCGACGAAGCGACCAAGGACTCCGGTAAATCCATATCTTTGGAGGGTTGTTGGGACAAAGGCTCATTGACCGATTTTTAAGGGAATGCATGCGAGGACAGCGGACGACGCATCGATCGCTCGGACCGATTGTACCGCAATCGCGGTATCCTTTGATCGGTCACAACTCGCTGTTCCTCCTCTCATTCGGAATCAATCCATTCGATAGAATGCATGCATGATCATTCCTGAGTATTGGGCGGAAGCCCGGGCGCGACACCGCGATCCCAACCGACAAATCACCATGCGGCGCCTAGGTTGGTCGGATGACAGTCCCGAAGCAGCCCAGGCGCATGCCCAGCAGCGCGCCGATGACGCGTTGGCGCGAGCTCTGGTCGGCGAGCGTGTCGAACGAAGCGAACCAAGGGTCCCTTACAACGGTGCCGTTGGAACCCCTATCCGGGAAGAAATCCTGGCTCGGTTTGACGACGTCGTCATCACCCGCAACGCTTATGGCGCCCATTGCCTGAACGTTCCCAACGTTCTCATCGCTGATATCGATCTCGAAGAGCGCACCGAAGTTCCCTACAACGCCTTGGTCAGCCTCGCGGCCTTCGTCGCCAGCGCTATAGCCGGTGTTTGGACTCGATCGTTTCTCGTATTTATCGGTGTTCAAATTGCGTGCACGTCTATCCGGTATGCGTTCACTTGGCTGCTGCGCAAGTTATTTCCCCCTTCGATCGCAAAAGACCGACTAGAAGCTCAGCGACAAGTGGCGAGCTTTATTCAGCAGCATACCGATTGGAGTGTACGTGTGTACGAAACACCCAATGGACTTCGCGTGATCGCAACCCATCGCCTTTTCGAGGCCAACGATCCTGAAGTCGCAAAATTTTTCGACGCCTGCGATACCGATCCTTACTATCGTTTGATGTGCCGCAATCAACAGTGTTTTCGGGCCCGACTCACGGCCAAACCATGGCGAATCGGCGTTGATAAACCCATGCGTCCACGTCCAGGCGTCTGGCCGGTGGAAGGGAACAAGCTCGACATGCGAATGGCTTGGGTCGATCATTACGAACCCATCGCGCAGAATTTCGCAGCTTGCCGATTCCTCGAATCCCTAGGGCGAGGTTCCATGCATCCGGTGGCCCAACGCGTGGCGGATCTGCACGACCGATTGTCCCGCGCAAACACCTCACTCCCACTGGCATGAAGCACGGGCATTGGCTTGACGACGGGTTGTTCCCAATCGAATTATTGTTTGGTCACGGTCTCATCGAGATTAATCAGCACCCTAGCGACGAGCGTCCAAGCGGCTGCGTCTTGAGGGGTTGCCCCCGATGGTAAATCACCGATCGCACTTGGGTCTCCGGTGAGAATCTCGCGCGGATTGAGCCAACCATCGGCCAGGCGCTGCCGCTGCTGGTTCAAATACCGAAGCATTTCTGATCGCTCAGGATCGCGGGGCGACCGTGACATGGCAATGACAAAGGCGTGTTCCAAACGATGCTCATCATCTTGGCTAGACTCGCGTAGGATTCGAAGCGCGAAGCCACGCGCGGCTTCTACGAAAATTGGTTCATTGAGGCCTGTCAGTGCAGCCAGAGGCGTATTGGAACGGACGCGACGCGCGCAGGGCAAGTCACCGTTTGGGGCATCGAATGCGGTAAGCACTGGATCAGGCATGGACCGCTTGCGAAACATGTACACCGCACGACGATATCGCTCGGGACCCGTCGCGGGTTTCCAATACGTAGGAACGACGTAGTTGTAATCGAGTACATTCTGAGGCACGGGTGGCAGCACGCTCGGTCCACCGATTTGCTGGTGCAATAGACCCGCCACACTCAGCGCAATGTCGCGTACCGTTTCGGCATCGCAACGGAATCGAGGTCCACGCGTGAGCCATCGATTCTTTGGATCGTCCGCCCGCTGCGCTTCCGTCGCCCGTGAGGTTCGCTGGTACGCTTGCGTCATTAAGATCGACCGGAGCAATTGCTTCTGGCTCCAACCGCTGTCCATCAACTCCACAGCCAGCGTATCGAGAACGGCTTGGTACTCGGGGACCGGCGCGCGGATGCCGAAGTCTTCGGACGTTTCCACCAAGCCTTCGCCAAACACATTTTGCCAGATCCGATTGACGGCAACGCGAGCGGTCAACGGTGAGCGCTTGTCGACCAGCCAGCGAGCCAATTGCAAACGTGGCGGTTCGGCTTCGACCCGCGGTGGATGTAGGCTGGTCAAAAAAGTGGGCTGCATCGGGCGCTCGGGTTGGTCCCAATTGCCGCGCTGCAACGTGAAGGTCGTCCGCGTTTGATCGGGCTCGCGCTCGGCCATATGCAGCACGCTGGTCCTGGCCGTCGGATACTGGGCCCACAGGGCTTCGATGGCTTCGTGTTCCGTTCGGAGCGATTCCTGTGTGCTAAGCCAAGCAATCAATAGCGAATCGTTCATTGAGGGGTCGGCTGCAGCATCGCGCATGGCCATGTGCACGTCGTGGTCGATCGCCGGCGCGGAGGGCTGAGGCGCATCGGTGACACTAATGCGACAGCATCCAATCATGTCTCCCTGCCGCCAGACAACCTTGAGTTTGCAATCCGCGAGATTCTCGAGGGGCGATTCCAATTGCAAGACGGCTACGGAGGATTGATTCCGCCGTCCAAGCCCTCGATCCGATTTCCAAATCGTTTCATCCTTGCCGTCGATCAGGTAGGCGACCGGGCCTGAAGCACTTTTGCCGTCGGCGGCCTTTTGATCTGGATTGGAATAGTCCGCCGATGCCGATGCAAACGTTTGCTTTTCCCATTCGGTCTTGCCAGGCCGTTGCACAAACAGTTCGATCTCGCGCAGATCCCACGTCCCGACATCGTTGCGTCCAGGCCCTCGGAAAGGCAATTCGCCATGGGTCAATACTTCGTACTGCAAGCCCGTGATACGGTCCAATGTTGGTGGGGCGGTCATGAAGACATCGTTGCTCGTATGGCCAATCATCAGGATCGCATCGTCGTCCTGCTGTACGGGATGATTGAGGCCGCTAATCGTTTCAAGCAGTTCAGCGCGGAGTGGCGTCCATTTGGGGAGTGATTGCGTGTTGGCATCGCGCCATGCCATCCAGCGCGTGTGCCAGTCGGGTTGCGTCTGGCGAACGCCGGCGGCGATTGAATGCCTGGCCTCTTCAATCCCATCGATGGTGGCTTGCTGCTCGGGCGTGTAGACCCATGACTTAGCTTCGTACGAGTTATTGAAAAACGCGAACATGCCAAAGTATTCGTCATGCGTGATTGGATCGAATTTATGCGTATGGCATTGAGCGCATTGCAGCGACATGCCCAACACGCCTTTTCCGAGGCAATCCATACGATCGAACATTTCGACCATCCGGAATTGCTCGGGGACAATCGCTCCCTCTTCATTGATCATGCTGTTTCGGAGAAAGCCCGTAGCGATGATCTGATCTTGGGTGGCGTTGGGTAGCAGATCTCCAGCAAGTTGTTCGACCACGAATTGATCGTACGGCATGTCACGATTGAGCGCATGGATGACCCATTCTCGCCATATCCATTGCTCTCGGCGCATGTCTTTTTCATAACCATTGGTGTCCGAGTATCGGGCGACGTCGAGCCAGGGCCGCGCCCATCGTTCTCCATAACGCTCATCGCTGAGCAGTCGATCGAGTGTGGCTTCCAAACCTTCGCTTTCGAAGTTTTTTAGTTGTTCAGGCGTTGGGGGTAGTCCGATGACATCCAAATACAATCGTCGGCACAACTCCGATGAATCGGCCGCTGGTGCTGCCTCCCATCCTTTCCTTCGCAGTGTAGCGTCGATGATCGCATCCACTTGCTGCGCGGGTGTGGCTTGTTCCGACGATGACCCGATCGAAGTAGTTGCGCGTTCCGGGGCCACAAAAGCCCAATGCTTTTCGTACGCTGCCCCAGCGTCGATCCAGGACTGCAACAACGCGATTTGTTCAGCCGAGAGCGGCTTTTGAATCGATGGCGGTGGCATGACCGAATCCGGATCGGTACTCAGGATGCGCCGCACCAGTTCGCTTGCCCCAGCATTGCCCGCGACGATGGCCGGTTCGGATGAATCGCCGCCTTGGAGGGCCCCTTGGCGTGTATCGAGTCGCAGGTTCGACTCACGCGTGGCTTCATCCCCTCCGTGGCATTGCGAACAGTGTTCCGCCAAGATGGGTTGGATCTGCGATTGAAAATCGGGCTCGCCGCCCAAAAGCGTGTTGCTGCAGACCATCAAGCTGCAAAACGCAGCCACGAAAACAGCATGGTGTCGGGGGTTAGTAACACTCATTTTGAAGGGGTGGGAGAGAGGCAGGAGCAAGCCAAAGGTGGGAGTCGGGACGGCACAAACGCCCTTCATTCCATTATCCATGGAAATCGTCCACAGAAAAGCAGCAAGATGCTGCGATCGGAAGAGTCGGGACCGAGAATTCGTCCTGGACGAGTCCATCGGAGAGCCTAGGACCGTAAAGTTGCCGGTATCCAAGATAACTCGACGTCAGCCGAGGATTGATTTCAATCGCCGCCCACGCCCCACCGGCCTCGAGGATCATATCGACCCCGATCCAGCCCTTTGGCTCACCTGGAAATGCCGACAATACGCGCTGAACCCAAGAGGTCAGTCGCGGGTTTGAAATACCTTGCAACGGACCGCATCCGCCAGCATACGCGAACGCGGAGCAGCACGCGTCCTCGACGGGTTGACGGCTTTCGATATCAGTGAAGTGTTGTTCCATGACGCCGAGCGATTGAAGGCGATTTCCAGCGAGAATGGCCGTACTGGCCGATTGCCCTTCGATCCAAGGTTGCACGATCCAATGTTGTGGATGCACCCAAGGCGAGGCGGCTCCCTTTTTCGCACCCGCGTGACGCACGATCTCCTGTGCCTCGGAAAACCGTCGCATGTCGACCGATCCCGCGCCCCACCGTCGCTTGACCACCCAACCTCCCTTCGAGCAAGTCGTCGGCCCCGTCGAGACGGTCAACGCTCCTGACGAATCGCACAGCGACAACCAATCCTCGAGCAGCCAGGTCTGCGGATGACGCACGCCGGCCGCATGAAAGCACTGACTGGTCCGCCATTTATCCGTCGCTGTACTTAGAAACGATTCGTCGCTTGCTCGAACATGAATTCCTGCGGATCGCATCTTGCGTACGATTTGCAGCAGTGTCCCTTCCAATTCCGGTGCAATCACGATGGCTGCATCGCACTGGCGAGCGGCAGCGATCCAAACCTCCGCCACTTGATCTAAGGACCGTGTGCGATCCTGCTCGATCGATTCGATGTTCCAATCCCGCGTGTGAGGAAATCGATGGCGAGCCCATGTCGCGATACTCGATTCGAGCACCGTATGTATGGCATGTCCAGAAGCCAGCAGATCGCTTCCCAACGCATAGAGCATAGCGAACCCCTCGCGGAACAATCCCGAAACTTCGGCACCATTCGCGTCTACCTCATCGGGGGCTCGTTCGCATCCCGAACCACAAAGGTATTCCAGCAATGCGAGTTTCAAAGCGAGCGAACTCTCAGCTTCAGTAATCGTCGCGGCGAAGGTCGAGATTCACGGCGGCATTGGCCTGCGCGAACCACTGACGCCATGCGGGGATGTCGTAGCCGAAATTCTCGCCCGTCCACTGAGTCAGTGCGGCGAGGACGTTTTTGTGCTGATTGAGCCGTTGTTGAGCAGCGGGTGCGCCACCACTGAACCCAACTCCGCCATCGGTCGAAAACCCAGCCGTGGTGCTGCCAGGAGGCGGCCCGGCAGGACGCACAAGATCCGAGGATAGCAGCGATCCGATCAGCATGCTCGTAAAGCGCTGATCGGGAAAGCGAGCCATGCAATAGGCCGCGCGTTCTCGAGTTTGTTTGTCTGCCATCTTTGCGGCAAGCCCCATCATGACAATCTCGTGCACCGATTCATCATGCAGCTCAAGAAAGTCTAGCACTCGATTAACGACCATTATGTCGGGATCTTCCATGGCGATCACGACCATGGCCGAAGCCACAGAGGACGCCGGCATCTGCTCGAGCAAGCTGAGGTAGAAAACACGATTGGGAGAGCGGTCGCTTTGAAAGAGGGTCAGCAATTTTTTGATGACCAACGGATCGCTCAAAGCCTGAAAGTACGCTTGGGCTTCGGCTTGCTGACGCGCATTGCCGTCGAGTGCCTTGAGCCACCGCATCAACTCCTTTTCCGCAGAAACCCGTTGTTCCGTGTACCGCTTTTCCAAGTCCATCAACGACTTCTCTTGCCACGTGTACCAACGTCCCTTGTCACCCTTGATCTTGCCGCGTTTGTACATCACAACCTCGCGCCGAATCCACTTGCCAGTCGATTCATCGCGGAAGTACTTCAAATGATCCCAAGACAATCGATCGCTCGGATCGAGCTCGACAATTCGTTCGCGGTGAGCGTTGGCCAGCGTCAACATCTGAGAACTCATGCACTCCTCGACAATAGCGCGATGATCCTCCAACGAGTCCCCGCGCGTTTTGACTTTCTCTACGTAAGCCAAATCACGTTCCATCGAGGTCCGGATCCTAGCCAGCTTGCGATCCACTTCGATGATCGCCCCCTCGTCGGTCTCAATCTTGATCGTCGGTCCCCCCGTCGGATTGAGAATCTTCCCTACCAACACGCCACCATCGCGAAGATCGATGATGTCAGCCTTCAACGGCAGAACACCCAAAGCGACGACTAGGCACCAGCAGCCCAAGCCTGCAGCGGACGATTGGAAACGAAGGTTCATGGCGTCGGAATCCTTAAATTCAATGGGTTCGCGAACGGGAAGAGCTTGGAATCGCTGTCCCTCCCTTCAGTATACGGTTGCCAATTTGACAATTCGAGGCGAATTCCTTCTATACTTGCGTCAAAGAAACACGTTTCCTGTCCGGGTGTGTCGATTTTCATGGCAGTTTTTTTCAAACGATATCGCATGCAGGTGGAGCTGCCATGCCCAATACCGGAGCGCCGAATTCAGGACGGCGTGGAATTGCTGCCTTGGCATATGAAGCTGTTGGGCATGCACGCGACGGCTAAATGGGATAGTTTTCGCAAGGAAATGGACGGTAGCATTTTCCCGTGCCTGGCCGATCGCGAAGGCTGTCGACAACTCATGCGCGACATCGCCGCCAAAAGCACTTTCGTGCCCGCCGCAACCTGGCTGGCCGTCGAACATCCAGGCACCGAATGGGAAGTTCCACTCGGAACGATCCAGGGACTGAGAACTGGCGCTGTTCAGGGAGCAATCCAGAACATCGGCGTCGTCCCATCGGCTCGTGGTCGCGGGATTGGTCGAGAACTGATCCGGCGGGCACTGCTCGGTTTTCAAGCAGCAGGCTGTCGCAATGTTTCGCTCGAAGTCACGGTGCACAACCTCGCCGCCATCAGCTTGTACCGCTCGGTCGGATTCGTCCGAGCCGAAACAGTGTTCAAGTACGGCCACGTACCAGGTCCATAACAAACTGCAACATACCCCAACACGCCCAATCGCGTTCAGCGAGCCGACGGGACTACCTGCAGCAAATCGGCTACCAAAAATCGTTTGGCCTAGCCTAGGATCTCGCGCTTGCGGTCGACGTAATCCCACAGCACAAAACGATCGAGATCGTTTCCAGCGGTGAAGAACACTCGCCCTTTGGTCTGCTCGGCCATTCGGTAGGCGAATCGAATGTCTTCCTGGGATTGTGACCAGCTAGGGACTAAGAATATGTTGATGACGATCCCGTCTTTTGCGCAGAGCATCGCCTCGCGCATGGTCTGCTGTTCGGTGCGTGGATCGGGGGGATAGAGCAAGTACAACATCTCACCTTCGAAGTGGGCGGTGGGCAACCCGTCGGTGATCAACACAACTTGTTTGTTCACGGTGTCGGCCGTCGCCAAATTCTGACGCGCCAGCCGTAATGCATGTTGGATGTTGGTAAAGTGTGGAGGAATCTCCATTTCACTGATGCCAACCTCGCTCATGTCTGCCTTGAGCCGCACCACCGGATTGTGGATGGTTACCGGCTTGGGCATGATGTCGATGATCTCACCTGGACGCCGGAGCTTGGCGAAGGTGTACATTTCGATGAATCGCAAAAAATCGCCTGGATATTCGCTATTGATCAACCCTTGCAGCGCCAGCGCCATGCGTTTGACGTTCATGTACTGCCCGTCGTAGCGCATGGAGCCGCTCATGTCCATGATGACTGTCGTAGCGCACTTGGGAGAATTTCGAGTCCGAAAGATTTCGAGATCGTCACCACGCAATTGGACGGGGCGTTCATCGGGACGGCGAAGCATGGCATTGATCACCGACTGCACGACATCCATGTTGGCGATTGAGTCGCCGAATTCGTAGGCTTTCGTCGACGGGAGTTCGACGCTTCCGTCCCCGACGATGCGTCCTGTGTGTCGGCCGCTCCGCGACGCTTGAAGATTGGAAAAGATCCGCTCCAACAATCGGGACTGGAACGTTTTGTAGGCTTTCGGGGTCAGCCGATACCCGCCCGCTTCGTTGCGATCGAGCCCTTGGCGTTCGGCTAGTTCGCGGACTACATTTTTGATCTGCTCGCGGACTTCTTCCAAGCTGTTCAAGTCGGCTGGTGGTGCAAACTCGGCCAAGGCCTCCATATCGATCAGTCCGATCTGAGCCGTCTTGGCCGCCTCCTCGAGCTGTTTGAGCAATTCGTCGATCTTCTCCAATTCCTTTTTGATCTCGATGGCTTGCGGGATGTCCATGCGCTCACTGCCGGTAAACGTGTACTTGCTCACCAGTTCATCGATCTGATATTTGTCTCCGAGCGATTCCATGGCCAATAAAACATCGCGCGCGAAATCCGGATCGCTCCGATCGGCTTGGTACCACAACTGTTCGAGCAAGTAGATTTGTCGCATTCGGATCGCACGGTCGAAAACCCCACGCAGTTTGGCGGGCGGTCGCACCTTGCGCGATTGCTTCTCAAATCGATCCTGTGCTTTTTTGTCCAAGCCCTGGCTTTGGTAGGTCTCCAGAATTTTCCGTTTGCGTTCCTCCAACATTGCCTTGAGGGCTTCGATGCTGGGACCCAAACCGGAGATTTGGCTGGGGTCCAAATGGACCGCGCGGGCCAGTTCTTCTTCGGTCAGCTCACGGTACTGTCCGTAAGCCAACGCGTGTTCAAAAGCTCCCGAGACCAAATCCGGGGATTCGGCCGACGGGCTGGGGAACTCGGTCGGATTGTACTTTTGATACACATGGACCACTCCGCCGATATCGTTCCGATTGCTCATGCCGCGCTCGATTTCCGTTGTGGGTCTTATGTTTTTGGTTGAGGGCTTGGTGATTCCCTATCAGTGTAGGCGGAGTGTCCAGAGCTGTTGCCACGCGGGATCGATTTCCCTCGGGACCGCGTGAAAGAGCAACCCTGAGCCATCCGGTAGAAAGTGAACGGCGCCTGGAATACCGCATAGGTTTGTATCCAAGGCCGGCAGAGTCGCGGAGTCTCCCGTGTTCAAATCCACAAGGACAATTCGGCCGTTGGACACTAAGGAGATCTGAGAACCCGAAGGATCGATCGCAATTTGATTCTCGATCGATTCAGAGAGGCTGGTGAGGTAGCAAATCGATCCATCGGCAACTGCAATCGATGCCAACTGAACAATCCCTTGATTATCTCGCATCGGGGCATACACCCGCTGGCCATCGGGGGACGAAACCAACCAGTTGCGCGGTCCCTGCACTCCCGGATAGCGCCGGTTGCCGGTGTGCGTGACCCGCCGAACATGCACCTCGGGCATAGGCATCAGGCGTCCCGAAGAATCGATCGATGCCGGTATTGGTGGTCCGCGCATTGCCGCGTTCTCGAAGATCGATTCAGGCCAGCGGGCGACGAAGATCTCGTCGATGACGCTGCCGCCGAGGCTTTCGTCGTTCGCGAGCAAACGTCCTATAAACGCCAACCCACAATTGGAAACGCCCAGCCAACATTCCTCGCGAGCCGATTCGATCCGATCGGTTCCAAGCAGCTGTTTCTCTCCCACGCTGGCCACCAACATGGCCCAACAACTGCCAGAAAACTGTTCGGAGTTTTCCTTCGAATGGGCAACCGGTCGATCGATGCACATCACCCCAACTGTGCGAAGGTCGGGAGCACCGCCTCGCAAACGTTGCTCGGCTTCGACGACGGCATCGTTGTAAGTGAAACAGATTGCGGTTCCGTCACGGGACCAGGCATGGGCATGCGTGCCACCGCGCAGCGCTCCGAGTGGATATGGCGGTGCGACGCATCGGGATTCGGCGTGCGCGATCGCGTGGTCCTGGCGCTCGCAATCCAAAAGTGCGCCGAAGCGACGGGTCATCGAGTAGGGACGCACGGCATCGCAAGTGGACAGGCCATGGATGAAGAGAAGTAATTCGCGATGCGGATGGCACACCACCGCTCCCACGCCAGGTCCGTGCACGCTGGCATTGGCCGTTCGATAAAGAGTTTCGACCTCGAAACTCTCAAGATCGATCCGTTCGACGCAATCGGTTATTCCGATCTCAGGATCGGAATTGCGGGTGTCGTAGTAAGCGAATCGACCGTCGGGTGAAAAGACTTGACGATGGTTCAGGGTATGGCCGTAGAGACCGTCGGTGATGCAATTGAGCTGCCACCGGCCTCGTGCCGCCTGATGCAGATCGATCATCGCAGAAAGATCAATGCGACATTGACATAAATGAGAATCCCTAGCAAATCGCTCAGTCCGGCAACGAACTGATTGCTCATCATGGCAGGATCCAACCCAATGCGTTTGAACATCAACGGCAGCATGCTCCCCATGCAAGTCCCACAAATGACGACGCTCAAAATCGTGATGGGAATGACCAGTGCATCGATGGCATTCGGAGCGAGGATGAGCGCGCACAGGAAGCCTAAAATCGACATGACTCCACCCAGTATCAATCCCATGATCAGCTCGCGGCGAACGATGATGGACCAATCGCTCAGATCGATATCCTTTGTGGCCAAGGCCGAGATGATGAGGGTCGAGGATTGACTGCCTGAATTTCCGCCACTGCTGATAATCAACGGGATGAACAGAACGAGCCACGTGTACTTGTCGAGAGAGGACTGGTATTGCTGAAGCGCGAAGGCCGTCGAGAGGGCTGCGAAGAACAGAATGATCAACCAGAACCCGCGCTTCCAGGAGAGGATCATCAACGGTGTTCGCAAGTACGAGTCGCTCAGTGGTTCGACTGCGGCGATCCTCTGCAACTCCTCTGCGGCTTCCTCACGCACCACGTCGATCACATCATCGTGCGTAATGATGCCCAGCATGTGCTGATTGTCGTCGACGACCGGGATGGCCATCATGTTGTAGAACGCGACCTTCTGCGCGACTTGCTTTTGGTCATCGTGAACATTGACCGAGACAACGTCGGTCTTCATCAAATCGGCCAAGAGTGTTTCGGGTCGTCCGATGGCGGAGATCAAGGGCCGGCCGCTGACGACGCCTCGCAAATGGTTGGTGTCATCGACCACATAGATGTAGTAGATGGTTTCCAAACGTTCCGCCTGACGGCTCAATTCATCGAGGGCTTGGCGGACCGTCAAGGTTTCCGCCAAGCAGGCCACTTCGGTGGTCATCATCGCCCCCGCAGTCCCTTCGGGAAAGGTCTGCAATCGACGGATATCGCGTCGATCCGGGGCCGGCACCAAAGCTAGGATTTCATCGACGCGGGCCTCGGGAAGCTTGCGTAACAAGTCCACGGCGTCGTCGGCAGGCAACTGGGTGACCAGCACCGCAACCTGCTTCTCGTCGTGCGTGGCCAGCAACTCGACTTGTCGATCCCAGTCGAAGTACTGAAAGACGTCGGCTTGCAGCGACGGTTGGGCATGCTGCAAAACATGCCAAGTCTCGTCGTTGTCGAGCCCCTCCATGAACTCGGCTGTGCGGGCAGGGTGGAGAGCCACACAGAACTCGCGAAGGTCGTCCGTGCGATCCTCCGCAAGCATTTCTCGCAGTTCAGGCAGATAGAGGGTGTTGATCATGTCGGCAGGTCGAAGTCACCTGTCATGTCGCGCCATACCGAATGGATGTGATTGGCCACGTTGCCTTGCGGATCGGTTTGGTAGTTGCAAAGTTCGGCGATAAAGCTCGGTCCTTGCAGGCGGAAGAAGTGCTGCTGGAAAGGTTCCACGCCACCGGCCCATCCAAAATGGATCTTGTCGAGCCCGTCCTTTTGAATCAACGACCAACGGTCCTTGGAGACTGCCGCAGGCAGGGTGGCAAAGTATGCTGCGATGATTTCCTTTAAACTTGCCTGCTGTTCGGAGCTAAGTTGGCTGGCGGAGATCCCAACCGGCGAGGCCAGCGTGGGCTGCGGCACACCTGCCCACTGAATGTCCTCAGGGCATTCGTCGGAGTAAATGGCAATCCCCTTTTGTTCATTGGACATGGATTCCAGCAGCGCGATGGCGGCACCCTCTTCGGGCAGCAGCAATCGACGGCCGGCCTTGAATTCGGTCTTGGCATCCGACTGCAGAGGGTCGGGTGTTTTGAAGTCGCGAAGGAGTTTGGCTGGATTGACGCCGAAGAACTGCGGTGTCGAATCGACAATGCGGTCACCGTCAAAGGTCATGTTGATCGAAAGGTGGTGGCCTTCGATACTGACTCCCCATTTGCCGGTCTGTTCAGGATTGCCGTAGATGGCCATGTAAAATTTCTGGTAGTCGCGGCGGCCCACCGACGATGGGCCTTCGAGCTCGAGCAAGATGGCTTCGTAGGACATGATATCGAGCGCCCGTCGGAAACCGGTCTCGCTCAGGATGCATGCCAGCACACCAAAGGCAGCCGTGCGCTGAGCATCGTTCATCTCGCGCAGGGGGAGGCCTTTGCGGGATGCCATAGGAATGAAGTGCCACTGCACCCTACGATCGTCTTCGAAGGGAATCTGAGCCAACGCCCGCTGGTCACTACCGAGTAAAGCCAGGAAACCGGCAGCGGTTTCGCGGGCACCGACGGCCGGATGCAGCGCCAACAACGCGTCGGGCCGAAGGCCCATCAGGAGGGAACCGCCCGCCAAGGACGCGGCGGAATGGATGAGGAAGGATCGGCGTGACGAATTCGGGATGCGATGCGTACGGACCATGGTCGATGCCCCTGCGGGTGGGAAGGATAGGATTGCAAACCGTAGGGGGGGCCCCCCTACCTGCGTAGGCCATCCATTATGGTCCATGGCATTTCGAGAACAAAGCCCTGCGGGGCATGTACTCCGACCAAAGTGGCAATTTACTTGGGTTTCGTCCACATCCTTTCGGGTTCCTTCAGCACCAAGCCGAATAGCAATGGAATTGCTAAAACGGAAACGGCCGCCATGCTGAACATCGCGGTGGAGTAGCTGAAGTTTGCAATCAAGAGACCTGAAGCAAAACTCGACCACGATTCGCAACCGTTGGTCGATCCCATCAACGCGCTGAATTGGGTGGCCCCAATCCGCGGATGGGTAATGTCCATGAACATGCCGTACATGGATGCAGTAAAGAGTCCGATCCCAAACGCGGCCAGGGACAGCATGGGAAATGCCATCAGGCCTGGTGATTCGAGGCCGAGCCGATCGCCAAGCCCAAGCCCACACACGCTCACACATATCCATAGCAACGAAACCACCACGCAAGGTCGTGCACCGTATCGATCCGAGCACTTGCCACCCAAAATCGAACCGATGACCATCAAGCCGATCATGGGCAGCATCGAAAACCAACCCACGTCTTCTTGGGAGATTCCACGATCGATTAGGTAAGGACCATAAAAAACTTCAAGCGACTTGAAGACGGCGGGACCGATGGCTCCAAAGAACATGCCAAACCACGTATTGCGATGCAGAAGTACCAATCGAAGCGCTTGAAAGATCCCCAGCCGCTCGGCATCGGCTAGCTCTTCATCAGTTGCCGCGGAGTCCGACATTCGGCGGCTTCGACCTCGAGCGGGAATGGTAATCACCATGGCCGCGGAAAAGGTCGTGACCATAATCAGCAACAAAATGACCGTCGTGTCACCGAAATAAGAAGAGAGAACGAGTGCCCCTCCTCCGAGCATGGCGCGCCCGAGCAGCATTCCAGTCTGCATCCAACCGTTGTAGGTCCCGCGTTCCCCCACATTGGTCGAGGCAATGCAATAGGCGTCGATGGCTACATCTTGCGTTGCCGCTGAAATGGCATGTGCGAACAAGACCCAGGCCATGACATAGAAATCCTCGATGGGATCGAGCCACAGCAAAGGCGTCAACGTCAACCCCATCACGCACTGCATCGAGACGATCCAGTGCGGGTACGACCAGCGCGGTGTGCGCAGCCAATCGATGACCGGAGCCCAAAGGAATTTAAAGGTCCATGGAATGACCAATAAAGCCGTCAACCACGTGATGTCACCGATCGGCACATCGAAAGTGCGAAGACGCGTGGGCAACGCAGACCAGATGAATCCGATCGGGGCTCCCTCGCTCATGTACAGGCTAGCGAAGAGGAGCTTCCGTTTCCAAGCGTCATTCATTCGACAGTCCTCAGGCCGACATGGTCAAACCGACTTAATGGTCAAACCGACTTAGTCGTCCCGTCTTCTTCGTATTGAACGCGGTACAAATCGAGACGACGATCGTTCCAGTTCTGAACCGATCCGGCTTCGCGATGTCGACGCAGTTGCTCGAAGTCCAAATCGTGGATGATCACCGTTTCAACATTGGGATTGCATTCGGCTGCGATGGCATCCCGAGCAAACTCAACATCGGCTGGAGTGTAAATCCCAGACTGCGCGTAATGAATGTCGGAGTTCTCAATAAAAGGCAAATTACCGGTGCATCCCGCGATGGCAACGTAAAGATGGTTTTCAACACAACGTGCTTGGGCACAATGCCGCACGCGCAAGTATCCATGACGCGTGTCTGTGTTGAAGGGGACAAAGATGATCTGTGCCCCTTTCTTGGCCGCGATTCGAGTCAATTCCGGAAACTCAATGTCGTAACAGATCTGGATGGCAATCGGTCCACAGTCGGTGTCAAAAACCTCCACGCGGTCTCCCGGTTGTACACCCCACCATTTCCGCTCGCTGGGGGTGATGTGGATTTTGTACTGTTTGCCAATCGTTCCATCACGGCGGAAGAGGTACGAAACGTTGTACAGCGTTTCATTCTCGATCACGAATTGAGAACCACCGATGATGTTGATGTTGTACCGGACCGCCATGTCGATGAACATGTCGAGGAATTGCGGGGTGAACTCGGCCAGTTGCCGGGCCGCTTGGCCCGGCCGTGTGGCCTCCACGCAGGACAGAAGTTGCGTCGTAAAAAGTTCCGGGAACAGGACGAAGTCGGATTTGTAGTCCGAAGCGGTATCGACAAAAAACTCGCCTTGCTTCATGAACTCCTCGAAGCTGGAAATCGTTCGCAGTTCGTACTGCACGACACAGATGCGAACCGGTTCTACAACGCTGTGGAATCGCCGCTTGGCTCCGGCATGATAGTCGAGGTTCGTCCACTCTAAGTAGGTCGCGTACCCACACGATTGATCGTCGGAAGGAAGGTAGTTGGGAATGAGTCCTTTGACCGCAAAGCCGTTCGATAACTGAGCCGTCAACACGGGGTCGAACAGCGACTTTTGCAAGACACGGTCGATGTACTCGCTGGCCGACATCTCCTTGGCATACTTGTGATAACCGGGAATTCGCCCCGCGATAATGAAATACGCCAAATTGCGATCGCGACAAATCTGTTTGCGAGCATCGTAGAGTCGTCGCGACAACTTCATGCCGCGGAAATCCGGATGGACCATGATTTCGATGCCGTACAGCGTGTCCCCGCGAGGCTTATGGTTTCGGATGAAACCGCTGTCGGAGATCGCTTTCCAGTTGTGCCACTCCAAACTCGCGTCGTACGCGAGAATCAAATTCGATGCGGTCGCGGCCAACCGACCATCGATCTCAACGCATAGCTGACCTTCGGGGAAAATCGCGAGCTGGCTTTCGATTTGAGCTCGGGACCACGTAGGTATGTTAGGAAAACATATCTTGGCCATCGCCACCAACTCATCGTAGTCGTCGATGGTGAGCTGCCTGACGACGATATTCCATTCGAATTTCTTGAGATCGAGTTCCTCGTCTGCCATCGATTGCGGTCTTTCGTGGGGTAGTACGGCTCGGGCATCAGGTCGAGGTTATTGCTTGTTCACCGTTCCGGGTGCGTTTGGCGGAACATCGGACTGTTCGGCCATAATATGGCGGATGTCCTGAAGCGCATAGACGCGGCCTTGATTGCAACCCGGACAGGCGCGTGCGGCGCGAGACCAAGCTTGAGGCGATTCGAGATTGTTTTCCCAGAATGGCCACGTGCGGCATTGCTTGGGTCGAGCCGTGTACACGCTACATCTGCGGGTGTCCGGGTCGAGGAAGATACAATCGCCATCGGAGTACTCAACCAAACTGCGGCGAGCCCCCACACGTCGCACGAACTGACGTTCGAATTGATCGAGATCGTCCATCCCCATATGCCGTGCGATGGCTTCGATCTCGAAATCTTCCACCCACACAAAGCCATGGCTGGGACCGCTGCAGCAGTCACCACAACCGGTGCACTCGAAGGCGAGTCCACCGCGATACCAAACTTCGTGGTCCCCGTTTTCCGAGGGAGGATCGTCTTCCGAGGGAGGTTCGTCTTCCGATTGAGGGCCGCCCGTGAGCATCACGTCACTCAAGGCATCGAGGGAGAATTGGCGAGACGCTTGAAGTAAGCCTCGATGACTTCGCGATAGTGACTTGGCAGATCCTTGACGATGTTCTGCAGTGCTTCCTGTCGCTGAGCCGGGGGCAGATTGCCCCAACCCGATTTGTCGCCGATGTCCTTCTCATCCACGTCGCCACTCCCGTCGCCGCCCCCGGGCTGACTCTTGTCCATGGGTTGGCCCTGAGAAGGTTGTTGCTGACTTTGCGAACCACTCTTCTTGCGCCGTTGCTGTTGTTGTTGCTGCTGTTGTTGTTGCTGTTGCTCCATCTGATCGATCATCTTCTCGAGTTTGTCGACGATGGCCTGTTCCTGATCTCGAACCTGTTTGCCAGCGCGGCCCAAGGACAATCGACGCTCGACATCGTTCATCATTCGCGCGATCTCATCAAGAGAATCCTCCTTGAGAGGTTCAATATCCGCGAGCATCAGACGGGCCGTGATTGCGTACCGCGTCGGGATTTCTGTTTCGCGCTCCAGAAGCATGCGCAAGGACTCCTCGCACGGTTGCTTCATCAACAGATGATGTTGGCACACGGCCGTACAGAACAACCATGTCGAAGGATCGGTAGTTGACTCGATGGTCAACGGTTGCAAGTGCCCGATGGCTTCGTCAATGAACTGATGATGAATGAGCGTGCGCGAGAAAGCCAACTGCAACTCGGGTTTGAGCCAGGCGGGGATCGCGCCATTGGCAACCAAGGAGCTTAGCTGGGCTTCCAGATTCGCAAGCGTGTCAGGAGACCATGGAGCACGCAACGCGTCGTAAAACTTGGAGATGGCCGGATCGCATTGAGCCGCCAATTCCATCACACCGTCGTGGAGGGCGACACCGCGTCGGACTGAAAGGGCGGCCGCGTCCTCGCGGGCTTGCTGCTGCTCGGCCCCGACCAACACCCGATCGATCCAGTTCTCCAATGCCACCCGGACTACGCCAGCATCCGGCCAGTTCCAACTGGCTTGCTTCCGCAACTCCTGCGGGTCCGAAGCCAGAGCGGCCAAACTCATCAGAGCCATCGCACCGAGACCTAGTAGCATCGCTTTGCGCGTCACACGTCACCTCGATCCTTCATAAGAAAAAATACTAATAATCGGCTGACAGAGTAAGTATACGTGATTGGAGGGGGGAAAGCGATATGGACCGCGGGTGTCCGTCGGACTCCGGAAATGTAGGCCACGATCGCAAGTCAAGCATCGGTCGATCCTTACGCCCGGGGCCCCCCTACGTGGGGTGTTGTCTCGGCCTAGTCACCTCAGAACAATCCCCTCGCTGGCTTCGGACGGAGGGAGTCGAACATCGGGAATGCCACCCACCCCCCTTTTGGAGGATGGGGTCCATTTTCCGGGTTTCGACGTTGATTGGGTGCCAAGTCCGAAGCAGACTGGAGAGAGCAGGGAAGCGTGAGGCAAGTCCTGCTGGATGGCCGAAAGGGTTCGGTTTTTCCAGCGTTTTTCCATTCCGCTAAGAGTTGCAAGCCCCCCTGCTATGTCGAACGTTGACCGAGCCTACAACCATGTGCGCCATGAACTCGCCGAAATCGGCTTGTTGGCCGATGGCATGTATCTCGACGCTGTTGAACTGATTGTGTCGGGGGACAAGAGCGAAGGCGAACGTGGTTACGTGTTCGAACAGGTTGGACACTATGCCAAGTGGGGATACAAGCCTGGCGTGATCTACCTGCCGCGCGATCTGCCTCATCAGCCGCGCAAGCCTGGCATGACACTGTGCGACACGATCCGGCATGAATACGCCCATGCATGGTTCTTTCACGACCCTGCCTTTTTTCGCGGCGAGTGGTTCGTGCGGACCTTTGGCACCTCGTACAACAACTGCAACCCAACGCCCTACGAACGGTGGCGCCGAATTCTCAAACGGAATCCGGACTACGTAGCTGGCAAAGCCCGATGCCGTTCGGACAAAGGTCGATTGCGGTTTTTCTACGGTTACCTGCTGGAGGAATTCATCACCGACTACGCCACCACGAACGCCAGCGAAGACTTTGCGGAGACTTTCATGTTCTTCTTGAAGTACCGACGATCGCTCGATCGATTCCGAAGTCGGCCGGGCGCGTACCGCAAGCTCAAGTGTGTCGAAGCCGCGGTGATCCAAGCCCGCAAACGCATCAAGCCTTGGTTCGACAGGACATTGCGAACGCGGACTGCCTGAGATGGGTTGAACAGGCCTCGACAGTTCGCACCGATCCTCTCGGCCCGCCTGCGCCTTCCTCCTAACTGGGTCCCCTTCTTGTCTGCCATTTGCGCAGCTTTTTGTCGCGCATGGGTGGCACGTCCCTGAGTCTTCGAAGGGCGTGTCGGCATCACCCGAATTGAAGTTCGTTGAGGATTCCAAAACACAAGCAAGCTGAAGGTGGACTAAACACGAACCGGCTTTATTGCCACGACCATTCATCAACCATCAGAACCTATCGCGTCAGCGCCAGGCAGAGTCACGCCAATCGCCTACTCCAAGTTCCTGCAATTGCTCTGAAGTAGGACTCTTGAGAGTATTCCTTGCCAAACGGCGCCTGTGCAGTCGTTTTGGCGATTAGCCATCCGAGCGATGGGTTCCGAAAGGGCTTTCATGAACCAAGATATATCCGAAAACCGCTGCCGAATGGTTGCGATTCGAAGAGCGTCCATTCCCGGGCCGTAAAAAGATCAATCTAATCGTACTCGGTTACGGTGTCCCCTTCCCGAGAGGTTGCTAAACTCGCCAACACGTTTTTCTCGATGCCAAATGAGATGAAGTGTGTGCTACCGTCGACATTGGACGTTGGCAATTGCCCAACATGACTGGAAAACGGCTGGTTGTATCGATTGGTTTCATTGATTTGTTTTGAATCGTCGTAGTGAATCGAGCCTGCCCGAAAACCGGACCAAGCTACCAAGTAGCTTTTCGTTGACGCTTGCGTCGTCGAATAGAGCGTGCGTGAGGGAGCGCCATCCACTAAATACTGAAAGCTCAAAGGACATTGAGTATCAAACGGTGAACGGAATCTGCTGGCGCTCCATAATCCATCACCGGAGCACTCCCAAAACAAGAACGTTTGAGACGTTCCATCGACGATTTCTTTCATTCGATGTTCTCTCGCGAAATTTCCGATACGTACTCGAATGGCCCCCAAGGCAGGAGGCTTATTCATGTAGATGACTCCATGGTTTCCCACATAATCGCACGTAACACCTTTCACTTCATCGACGCCCGGACCGGAAAAAACCGATGCCATCGCGTTCAGCAACTCCGATTCCCCAGAAGAAGGACATTTTAGAATTGACGGCCGGAATCGCAACAGCGGTGCGTTCTTAAGTGAATGGCACGTTTGTGACAAATCCAACCGTTGAAACTGATCCATATGATCCAAGTAAGGCAACAGCACGACGAAAAGTCCCATATCTGAATGGTAATTACCCGATTGCGGATGATCATTCATCGTGGGGCCGGGCAGTCGTCCCGAAGCCGCTTCCGCATTAAGTGCCGCCAACGACAAATTTCGCAGATTATTCGTACAAATCATTTTGCGAGCGGATTCCCGTGCGGACTGAACGGCTGGGAGCAGCAAGCCTATGAGTATGACCAGAATACTCATTGAGACCACCAGCTCGACCAGCGTGAACGCCCCTCTTTGCTCACCACTCGTCGATGGCTTGACGCTCAAACCGATTTTCTTTCTCCGTTGGCTCAACGCCAGGAAGAGTACAATTCCGCCCGCAATCAAGAGCACAAACCAAATGGAAAAACCACTGCTGGTGACATCAGGCTCCGGGATGCCGTAGTAGCCGAGCTCGAAGAAATCTGAGGCTGGAGGCGTAGTGCTAAAAGCACCGATCTGCATTTCCGCCTGAAAATTATTCGCGCCGGAATATACTCTTGATATTTTGATCGGCGCACGCACGTTCTTGCTCATTTGATATTCAACCGAATATTCGTCGTCGGATCCACCCTCCAGGTTGGCGCTGGAAGAGTAGTGTACCTTTCGACCTACGCAATGGTACGTACTAGGGTCAAAATAAAGTCTGTGCTGTTCGAACGAATCTGGCGAATCAGGAGTCGTAATTTTGATGACATCAGCACTCAGCTCAAGGGCAGGCACACCATGCAAAAACACTTTCTTCATTTCTTTTGATGGAAAGGATTTTAAGGCGTAATCGACAAAAAGTTGCGGTGCAAAAATCTCGCGCAGGCTCAGTCCCATATTTGGGATTTGTCCAACCGGATACAATCCAGATAACACGAAGGAATCATCGGCACTGCGAGTTACGCTCGCAGCATATCGTTCGCCAGCAAAGTGAATCGCGTCATACTGACGGGGATCGAGTGAATGTTCTTGTCGATCCTTCTTCTCGTCCAAATTGCGAGACGGATTGGACCTAGACGACCACGACGCGACAATCAAATCCCTTCCACGCCACGCTTGGAAATTATTTGAGGAATATTTAAATCGTGCGATACTCATTTCATCGTCGCTTTTGGGCCAACTGGTAAGCTTAAAGGCATACTGACAGTTTACCATTGCTCGCTGGATCGAAACAACCCGATCTACCTCCTCTCTGGGATTAGAACTGCAGCCAATGATCGCAACAACGAATACGCAAATCATCGCGTCATAGCTACCTAATTTCATTTCATTGCTCATAAGACCAATCTCGCTGTTTCAAAACCGTCCTGACAAGATAAGAGCTCACAATGATCTTGAACGAAAATCCATCGCCTTCGCCCACTCGAACCATTGCAAATCATGGCTCGAGCAGGTGAAATATCGACAAAGCGAGGCAGGAGGTCAAAGTTTAATCACTGTTGGCAAAGGCGGATGCCAGTGTGATTGCGAGCAACAACGACAATCCTGCAGCGGAAACCTCACGACGTCGACTAACAGTCGCCACGCCACCATAGCCGTCGGCATCCAAATTTGTCATGGGCCCCCCGCAGCCTCGTCATTGAAACAATCGAATCAAACGCCAAATGACTACTTATGAAAAATGAAAGCGTGAATCAAGAGTCTTCGCGATCAAGAGTCTTCGCGATTCCTCCAAACTTTCCACCCCTTAAGTTGCGGACAAGCTCCACCAGTTCCACGTAATTCGGTTTATCCGGTAAAAAGGGGCCTGTCAAGAAAAATTCAGGAACAAACCGGACCAAGAACTTCATTGGAGTCGCAACGCCCTCGCTACCAATACGCCAATTGCGCGCAGCGCCTGTCTAGGCAGCCGTACTTGCCAACTGGCGTTCCGTCGTTTCGTTGGTAAGTCGAAACCGCTCGAGCGTATTGATGTTCGAGTCTTCAACGGTCGGCGGGACGATGCCGGCGGCGGAGGCAGCGTCCCATGCCGGCGTACTTGGGGATGGCTGGTTCTTTAATTTCTTTGAGCAATCTATCTCAAAACGATTTTATCGTCGTCTGCCCTTCTGCCTGGGCCTGGAAATTCGTGCTCAAGCGATGCAAGGAGCGGCCGTGATTCAAGCCTGCAAACGCATCAAACCTTGGTTCGACAGGACATTGCGAACGCGGACTGCCTGAGATGGGTTGAACAGGCCTCGACCGTTCTCACCGAGCCTCTCAGGTGCACTGGAGTAGAACTCTTCAGAATCGTCGCAGCATCGCAATGGAGCACAAGACCACGCCCATCGCTGCTGCTCTGAGCGTGCCACCCTGCTATCATCCGATTGTCTTTCATCTGGGTGGCACGTCCCTGAGTCTTCGAAGGGCGTGTCTGTCGACTCCCTGTGACCTTTAGTTGCCTTGCTCAGCTGTCACGTTGAGAACAACAAGTGAGAACTACAAAGTGCCAGGCACGACTGGCACGCGTTGAGAACAACAAGTGAGAACAACAAGTGCCAGGCACGAAGTACTACTGGAAAATGACGTAGCGCATCGACTACTGGATAGGTGGCGGGACCATGCCGGCGGCGGAGGCCGCGTCGATGCCGGCGTACTTGGGGATGGCTGGTTCTTTGATTTCTTTGAGCAATCTCAAAACGATTTTATCGGTCGTCTGCCCTTCTGCCTGGGCTTGGAAATTCGTGCTCAAGCGATGTCGCAGAACGGGGATCGCGACACGGCGTATGTCTTCGATGGCCACGTTGAAGCGTCCGTCCATGGCCGCCATGGCTTTGCCGGCCTGGATGAGGAACTGACCAGCGCGTGGACCTGCGCCAAAGTCGAGCAGTTCTTTAACGACTTCGGGCGCTTCGGCTTCTCCCGGCCGTGTGGCTCGGACAATGGCCACGACGTACTTGATGATGAACGGACTGACGGCCACGCTCGTGACCAATTTTTGGATGTTCAAAATGGCCCGTGACGAGAGTACCTTCGCGATCTCCGGCCGATCGCCTCGAGTGGTGTTGAGCAGAATCTTTTCTTCGTCTTCGGCCGTCGGATAGTTCACCTTGATGTTGAACATGAAGCGGTCCAATTGAGCCTCAGGGAGCGGATACGTTCCTTCCTGCTCGATCGGGTTTTGGGTGGCGATGGTGAAGAACGGATCGGGCAGCGACATGGTTTCTCGCCCGATGCTGACCTCGCGTTCTTGCATGGCCTGCAGCAATGCAGCCTGAGTCTTGGGTGGCGTCCGGTTGATTTCGTCAGCGAGCAGGATGTTCGTAAATATCGGACCTTCGACGAATCGAAACTCGCGTCGGCCTTGCGCATCCTCTTCCAAGACATTCGTGCCGGTGATGTCTGAGGGCATCAAGTCGGGCGTGAACTGGATGCGTTTGAAGTTCACATCGAGAATTTTCGCCAGCGACGAGACCATCAGCGTTTTGGCCAATCCCGGGACACCTTCGAGCAAGCAATGGCCGCGGGTGAAAATAGCTGCGAACAGTTGCTCGATGACTTCTTCCTGGCCGACGATCGTCTTGGCCAGCTCCCGTTTCATTTGATCGTGGTGCTCGCGAAACTCTCGCAGCAGGTCTCCGATACTCTTGAGGGGCTTGCCTGCCGGCGGATTGGGAGTATTCGACACGTTGGTTTCTGGGGACGGCGGGATGAAGGATCGAATGATAGAACGTCTTGAAACGCATCATACCACGCCTCGCACGAACCGTCCTCCGTCCGGACGGCAATAGGCTGACCAGATGGTTGCAGGCTACGCAGAAGATTAGTGGATAACCGGTATGAGGTGTATCAAATCAAGCCGGCGGCTTTGCGGCCGATCCAAAACGTGGCCAATGCGGTTACGAGCAAGGCCATGGTCCAGGGATGAGACCACAGCGGGACACGCCGGATGGTGGTGGGTGGTTTGGGGATCGATTGCAACGTGGTCAGCCACGCGTCGCGATCGGCCAATGCCAAGGTTTGGCCAGCGGTCAATCGGGAGAGTTCCTCGAGCACTTTGGGACGTGCTGCTTGACCGATCCGCTCGCGCGCAAGGCCTTGGACGAAGAAGTTTGTTTCGAGGATCTCATCGGTCTGTTTGCATGACAAAGTAACGCGATGAGATCCAGGTTCCTGGGCTGTGTATTGTCCTTCGAATGCGCCCCAGGCTTCGCTGCCTCCGCTGACCAGCCGGACCTCCTCGGATTGCCCCGTAGGAGTTTCGATGCGGGCGATTACGTCACCTTGGGTCAGAGGTTCGCCGTTGGGTTGCATGACATTGGCGCGAAGGGTCAAGGTTTGGCCGATGCTGGGTGAATCGGGGCTGAAATAGAATCGCATCGATTCACCTTTGGCCATGTTGCGTTGGTAAGCCATCCACCGGACGACCTGTCCCCAGAAACGATAGTGGTATTTATCTTCGACCCCGCGACGCCAGCGCCAGACTCCGTCGGTGCCCATGAAAAGGATTTTTCCGGTCCCGAATGTTTTGGTAACGAGCAGGGGCATCCTGCCTTGGGATCCCACGGCCGATTCGTGCACGGCCAGGACTTCGGCCCCCGCCTTGGCTTTGATGACTGCCGCGTGCCATTGGAAGCCAGGCAGGTTTAGCCATACGTCGACGTTGTCGTCCTGCGTGTCCGCCAACTTGGTCAATAGGCTTCGTCGTCCGGTTTCGGTCAGTTCCATCCGCATGGGGGATCGCGTTCCATAGCCCGCAGGCCGAGAGTCATCGAGAACGACCGGCAGCAGGGGTTCAAGTTCGGTCGTGAAGAGCGAATGTGCATTGCCACGCGAGCCTGGAATCAATACCAATCCACCGGCTTGGTATTCGATCAGCCCTTTAATCAATTCGCATTGGGCGGCCGTCAATTGCCCTTCACCGATTCCCACATCGCCGAGGAAGACCACGTCGTACTGCGATAGTTCTTCCAGGGTGGCAGGGAATTCTTTGATGTAATCGCGGTTGCCGCCACCAACTTTATCCAGGTCTGGGTGAAAGAGGAGGCAGGAGACCTCCACACCTGGATCGCGTGACAGTGCATTGCGAAGATAACGGTACTCCCATCGCGGATACGTATCGATGACCAGCACTTTGAGCTTTTCCTGACGGATCGCGATGGGGGTCGCGAGGCTGTTGTTGTTGTCGATCGATTCCTGAGGGTTCTTTGGCACCTCAACTTGTAGGTTGTAGTCGCCTTGTTCTTTAGGCGTCCACACGACGGCATCGGTCGTGCGCGACATGGCACGAATTCGTACTTCCTTTGTGAGTTGTTGGCCATCGGAGATCGCAATCGATACCTGGGCGGTTGTATCGCGCGGCAGCGAGGACTCGATGGTGAACGGAATGCGGACCCCTTTGCCAACGATGCCGAAGGTCGGTGTATCGACGCTCAGCAACTCGATGTCCGGCAGTCGTGTGGGCGATCCGATCGGAAGTGTGTAGATGGGAACTCCCAAGGTTCGGTAGCGTGCGACGGCACTTACGGGTGGTTCTCCCGAGTTCCAATCGCCATCGGACACGACGAGCACCCCCATCAAGTTGGTGTTGCCCTCGATGGCTTGATTGAGCGGTTGGGCGATGTCGGTTCCATCGACTTTTCCATCGGGTGGAAATGTCGTGATGGCCACGCGTGCGATCGATGCGAGAGGCTTCCAGTATTCGCTATCGGACAACGCTTGGACGGCTTCGGCTCTGGACTGCGCATTGCCAACCGTTGCACCGGGGGCGATAGCAGCGTTTGAGTCGTCGACGAGCATAACATCCTTGGTTTGCATGCTCGGGGATCGGTCCACAAGGACCGCCAGGGTGGGGAGTTCTGGCGAGCGATATTCCTCCACCCACTCGGGTTGATTGAGGAGCACGGCGGCGATGGCCACGACCAAGCAGCGGAGTGATTCGAGGGCGATCACGTCGCGTCGATATCCGCTCCGGTAGATGGCCAACGCAGAGATGGCGATGCAGGCCATGACCATGATCAACGACAGTCCTACCAGCCAAGGGCTAGTTTGGAACAGCAGCGATTGCTGCGCCAACGCGTTGTTCGTTTCTGTCACTGAATCCATGCGAATCCATCTTAGTTACAGCGGATCGAGCTTGTATTCCCGAACGGCATTAAGGCCCCAGAAGTTGGCTTGTTCCGCGTCGCTCAGGTCTTCTGCGAGCATGCCCACGGCGGCCACCCAATCTGCGTAGGAAGCCCGTAACAAACAAACCGGCCAGTCGCTGCCGAACATCAGACGCGACACGCCAAAGGCAGACAAGGCCACGTCCCAGTACGGTCGGAGCAGATCGACGGTCCACTCCGGATCTCGGACTTCCGTCACCAAGGCCGAGAATTTGCACGACACGTTGGGACGCTGCGCCAGTTCGCGAATGCCTTTTTCCCATGCGTCATCAAAACGCTCGGCTAGGATCATCGGTTTGGCGATATGGTCGAGCACAAACCGCTGCTTGGGGTGACGGTCGACGAAGCGAATGGTCATCGGCAATTGTCGACCGTAGATCAACAGATCATAGGTTAGGTCTTGGTCGAGCAAGCCCTCTACGCCTGCGTTGAATTCTGGCCGATCGAGGAAAGCAGGGTCGGTTTCGTCTTGCACCACGTGCCGGACGCCCTTCAGTTTACGTTCGCCACGAAACGATTCGAGGGCGGCGGGAAGTTCGGGGCTGGCCAAAGGGAGCCATCCGACGACCCCTGCGATCCAGTCGTTGGTGTTGGCGTAATCCAGCAAGAATCGGGTTTCTTCCAGCGTTTGTCGAGCTTGAACACTCACCACCTCATCGATATGCGTCGATTCCATTTCGCGCCGCAGATCCTGGGGCGTGAAGTCCCGCTGGAGGACTTGCATGGAATCGCTGATCCATCCGTACTGCTGGAGGGAGTAATTCCAAAAATGGTGGTGGCTATCGATCCGTCTCACAGCAAGTTCTCGCTTTCGATATTGCTGATCTTTTGGAGTCGGCGTGTGTGCCGTCCGCCTTCGAATTCCGTGGCCAGCCAAACGCGCACGAGATCTCCGACGGGCCGATCACCGATCAGGTCACCGGGCAAGCACAGGACATTCACATCGTTGTGTCGGCGGCACATTTCGGCCATGATTTCATCGGCGCATGCGGCCGCGCGAACACCCCGAAACTTGTTGGCGGCGATGGCCATGCCAAAGCCAGTGCCGCAGATCAAGATGCCGCGTTCGATCGTGCCCTCGGCAACTTGTTTGGCCACGGCGACTGCAAAGTCCGGGTAATCGACCGGTTGGTCCCCTTCGGTTCCGAAGTCGATGACCTCATGACCATCCGCCGTCAAAAGCGTATTCAGCTTGGCCTTGATCTGATGTCCTCGATGGTCGCTGCCGATCCCAATTCGCATGCCTATTCTCCCGTTATCCCTTGCGTACTTTGAAACGCTCAAACCGAACCATAAAAAAGTCGCTCGTAACTCATCACACGCACACAGCACGCATTGCATCTGACAACGCAGGCCGCAGCCGGTTCATGCCACCGATTCAGCGTCGGACCAATGGATGAGCGAGGACGTATCCAAGGCTTGGATCCAATGCGACGTATGAAGGTCGAGTTGCTCGGCGCATCGCTGATAAACGTCCATCGCACCGCCAAACGGATCGCTAATCTCTCCGCCGTCGGCCGCAACGGGGTGCACTTTGTAAGCGATTTCGGGCCATTGCGATACGATCACGTTGCGATGGCGATGCCCCATGGCCAAGATCAAGTCGGCTTGTTCGACCAAACTCGAGCTGAGTTGAGTGCTTTGGTGGTCGTCGAGGGAGGCATTGTAATGGCGGATGGCTTGAAGGGCTCCCGGGGATGCCGGATCTCCACCGAAGGCCGAAACGCCGGCCGAGATTGCGATGATCGGGATGGGTTGACCAGGAAACTCCTGGCCGAATCGTTCTTGGATTTTGCGGCGCATCAAAGCGGATGCCATCGGTGAGCGGCAGGTGTTGCCGGTGCAAACGAACAGAACCACGAATTGAGATATTCTCAGGAGTCGTTCCCGGTCCACGATGCCTTGCCTCAGGATGCGGCCTTCGTTTTGGTGGATGGCCACGACGGTCGGTTCGCCTGGATCTTCGACCGCGCCGCCATCAATGGCCAGGACGCACTGTCCAGGTAGGATTTCTGCAGCGGATCTCGCAAACGAGGCATTGCCTGATGAACCGGGGGCTAATGTTGCTGCGATGGGCCCGGATACCAAACGCGAGATGTAATGAAGGACTTCGTGTTGCGGTTGCCATAATCGGACCTGGCCGTCCGATGTTTGCAATCGGTCGTAAACGCGATCGGGCAGGCAACGCATGGAGCTGTATTGGTCGGCATTTTGCGACTGCAGAACCAAAGGCCCCGGCCACGCTTTGCGCACCAAACGTCGCGAGGCTGGGCTGATCGAAGGAATCAAATCCAAGGCTTCGTTGGCCGAACGCAGGATGACCGCAAGAGGCGTTTCCGACGATGCGGAAGCGGACTGGTGCAATCGTTCGATTGCTTCGGATTGCAAAGCGCTGGCCAGCAATAGATAGCAATTGTCGGTCGGCACGGCGACCACATGGCCCTCGACGAGCGCTTGCACGGCCAGGTGCACGACATCGCGTGGGTCGTCGGAACGTCGCCAATCTAGAATCTTCGTCATTCGCTCTCGCTCATTATGCGCGTCGTCTTCATTGTGCGCTTCGTCGCCATTCGGAACCCAAAACCTCCGTTGTGGCTGCGGTGAATCCGAGGCGAGCAACCCATCATTGGACACGATGCGGTGCGATATCGCAATCGAAAAATGACCTCTTTGACTTCGCCGATCCCGGTCTGGATGAGCCCGCCTGATGGGCTACACTTCTACTTTTGAGGAACGCTGGTGAACGGCGGCACCTCATCCGCGGCGGCCCCGTTCGTGGATTGCCTTTCCACCTTTTCGCTGTTCCACCAAGAATCGATCGATGGCCAACACCAAGACTGCGATTTCCCCCACCCGTGCCGAAGATTATCCCGAATGGTACCAGCAAGTCATTAAGGGAGCGGATCTGGCGGAAAATAGCGCTGTCCGGGGCTGCATGGTGATCAAGCCTTGGGGCTACGCCATTTGGGAAAATATGCAGCGCGGGCTCGACAAAATGTTCAAAGACACGGGGCACCAAAACGCCTACTTCCCGCTGTTCATCCCGATGAGCTTTTTGGAAAAGGAAGCCCAGCACGTCGAGGGCTTTGCCAAAGAATGCGCCGTGGTCACCCACCATCGGCTCGAACCGGACGGTAAAGGCGGACTGCGGCCAGCCGGTTTGCTCGAGGAACCCCTCATCGTACGACCCACGAGCGAGACGATAATCGGCGCGACCTACGCCAAATGGGTCCAATCCTATCGCGATCTTCCGATCCTCATCAACCAATGGGCCAACGTGGTTCGTTGGGAAATGCGGACTCGATTGTTTCTGCGGACCACGGAATTCCTGTGGCAGGAAGGGCATACCGTGCATGCGACCTCCGAAGAGGCCATGGAAGAGACCCGTCGCATGCTCGATGTCTATACGGACTTTGCTGAGAACCACATGGCCATGCCGGTCATTCGCGGAGAGAAAACAGCCGGCGAACGTTTTCCAGGGGCTGTCACGACGTTGTCGATCGAGGCGATGATGCAAGATCGCAAGGCGTTGCAGGCCGGCACCTCCCATTTCTTGGGTCAAAATTTTTCGCGTGCGCAGGAAATCAAATTCCAATCGCAAGCAGGTCAGATCGAGTACGCATGGACGACCTCATGGGGGGCTTCAACGCGGTTGGTGGGTGCCTTGATCATGACCCACTCGGACGACGATGGATTGGTATTGCCGCCTCGATTGGCGCCGACCCAAGCCGTGCTCATGCCGATCTATCGCGACGAAAGTCAGCGCGAGGCCGTCTTGGCCTACTGCAAAAATCTGCGATCGCAGCTCGCATCGCAGAGCTATTGCGGTGAGCCGGTGCGGGTCGAGATTGACGAACGGGAAATGCGCGGTGGCGAAAAGAAGTGGTACCACGTCAAACGCGGAGTGCCGTTGCGAATCGAGGTTGGCCCCAAAGACATGGCCAACGATGCAGCATTCGTTGCACGTCGCGATACTGGCGAAAGCCGCTCGATGCCCTGTTCGGAAATCGTGGGGTCGATCTCCAGTATTCTGGCCGACATTCAATCCCAACTCTTTCGACGCGCACTCGCGATGCGCGAGGCGAACACAGTCGAGCTCCACAGCGAGGCCGAGTTCCGCGATTACTTCCAACCCGACGACGAACAAGGTCGCAGTACGGGTGGTGGATTCGCAAAATGCTGGTTTGCCAACGAAGCAGCGGTTCAGCCGTTGCTCGATGAGCTCAAGGTCACGATCCGATGCATTCCACTCGATGCTCCAGATGGATCGGGCAAGTGCTTTGTGACTGGTGAAACAACAGCCACGCAAGCGGTCTTTGCCAAGGCGTATTGAAGTCGATTCACCCCACCACTCATGGCATTTTCGATCAACTCGTTGCACCGATGTTGCGTTTCGAAAATACCTAGGGCGAGCACTACGGCTTCGTATCCACCACCGGGCTTTGCAAGAATGCGATCAAGTCTTAACAGCAAAGCGTAGTTTGGCGGATGAGGATCTCGGGTTGGATCGTTGCTCCTGCATGGATGGGCGAATGATCTCTTCGGAAATTTTCGCGTAGGTGCCGTCGATAAGTCCTTGTTTGAACGCGTGCTTCACTCGTCGATCTTCACCCGAGTGGAACGTCAAAATCGCAACTCGGCCGCCAGCCCCCAAACATCTCGGAATTTGCTTCAGCAGCGAGTCCAAGACCAAGAACTCATCGTTCACTTCAATCCTCAACGCTTGAAAAACCCGTCGCACTGTGTCGTTGGATTTGTCAAGGTCGAAATGGCGTTGCGACGCAATGGACGATCGAATCACTGCAGCCAACTTGAGCGTGGAATCGATTGGCGAACGGGCGTGAGCATCGAGAATGGCTTTGGCAATGCGCGTCGCGTTGGGTTCGTCCGAGTTGATCTCGAGCAGTTGGGCCAATGAAGCTGTGTCCAAGGCGGTTAGCAACATTGCCGCAGATCGACCCCGCGAAGGATTCATCCTCATATCCAAAGGACCATCGGTCTTAAAGGAAAAGCCGCGCGACGGATCATCGATTTGCATGGAGGAAAGGCCTAGATCCGCCAGGATGATTTGCACGCCTTCCGGTGCATGCATGGCAAGGACGTGGCTGAGGCCGGCGAAGTTCGTGCGATGTGCGACGATCGATTCGTCCGGATAACCTAAGGAACGCAATCTCGCCTCGGTCTTGGGCAGTTCGATGGGATCGGTGTCCAAACCGAGCAAACGGCCATGAGGTTGAATGGCAGGCAGCAATGCCATGGCGTGTCCGCCATAACCCAGCGTGCAATCGACCGCAAAATCACCTGGCTTTGGATCGAGTACTTCGAGGATCTCTTGGACCATGATGGGTCGATGTGAACCAGCCGGTGTCCTGCCACTTGCCAATACTTTGGCGATATCCAAGGGATACTTTTCCGGCTGCTGTTCCTTATACTTCTGCGCGAATCCACTAGGGTTTTTGCCTCGATATCGCTCGCGACGCGGTGGTTTCTCTGGTTCAGGTTCCGTCAAAATGGGACTCGCTTTGAAGCACTGTCTGTCGCAGTCGCAACGACAAAAATTTCAGAATTGTATCAGGGCACCCTACATTTGCGATCTCGTTCGTCATCGTAAAAATCAGAGGGGTGGCACGTCCCTGAGTCTTCGAAGGGCGTGTCTGTGCCCGTGCCAAGCTCGGTTGCGAGAAAAGCATTTGACAGAAGCGCTGCTTGGTTCGTGCTACTGCTTGGCCTTTTCCAACAGGATCTCGCGTGTGACTTCTTGGATCTTTTGCTGCCGGCCCGAAAGTTCGCGAAGCTCTTCACGCAGGGCTGGATCTCCGACTTGTCCAATCAAGTCGGCGGTGCTGTTGCTCTGATCTGCCAAGCGATTGGTACGGCGATTGACCCTCAGTTGCAAGGTTTTGATCAATCGCAATTCCGCGAGCTTATTGACTAGCGGCTGGTCGTCCGGATTGCCTCCGCCTCCCTGCTGTGGTCCACCTTGCTGTTGTTGCTTCTCCTCTTCACGTTGCTTCTGCACTTCCTTCAACGACTCAAGCATTTCCTCGAGCGCGCCCAAGATCTCATCCTGGATGGAAAGTGTCATTCCGGACACATCGGCTACGACCAAGCGTTGAACGACGGCTTGAGCATCGCTGTTGACTTGCCCAATGGCTTCCGGAAAGGCCTGGCTGGATCCTTCGTCTTGGAGAAGCAGCAACGCGCGTTGCCCTTCCATGACCACTTTCATTTGTTCGATCGAAAGTTTGTTGGCTTGAATCTCCAATTGGCGATCCTTGGCTTCGCCCGATAGTGCAGCGAGCTTTTCGGTCGAATCGCGGATCGTTTTTTCCCAATCGTACATGCGTTTTAGGCGAGTCTCCAGATCGACCAGCGCGCGTTCGATTTCTTCTTCACGCAACTGCGTCAGGATGCGTTCCAGTTCCGCGATGGCTTTTTGAAGTTCCTGCTCGGCTCGCTGCTGCTCCTCAACAGCCTCCTTGCGTCGTTCCTCGCGCAGCTTCTTTTCTGCTTGTTGCATCCGCTTGCGAGCTCGCTCCACCCGTTTCCGAGCTTGCTCCTCGCGCGATTGCGGTTTGCCATCGGAGGATTCGGACTCTTCGTCGGACTCGGATGACTGTCCAGACTCCTGCGAGTCCGAGGAGTCCTGGGACTCAGAAGATGGTTTCGAACCATCGGATTTGTTCTCATCGCCGTCCTGCTTCTCGCCACCGTCTTTCTTGTCAGCAGCGTCTTTTTTATCGCTGCCGTCTTTATTCTCAGCGCTGTCTTTCTTGTCGCCACTGTCTTTTTTGTCGCCGTCTTTTTTATCTCCCTCTCCTTTATCGCCACCCTCCTTGTTTGACTCGCCCTCTTTCTTCGGACCATCCTCGGGCTTGTCGGCTCCATCGGATTTTTGGCCGTCAGATTTTTGGCCATCAGACTTCTGGCCGCCCTCGGTCTTTTCGCCGCCATCCGTTTTTTCCGCTCCGTCTTTCTTGTTGCCGTCGTTCTTGTTGCCGTCTTTGGGATCGCCGTCTTTGGGATCACCGTCAGATTTTTTCGAGGAGTCGTTGGGTTCGGTTTTGTTTCCCTGCTTGGAAGGATCTGCGCTTTCGGACTTGCTGGACTCGTCCTCGGGTGTCAACTCAGTTTCGGCATTGCCCAACTGCTTTTCAAGATCGCGTTGGTCATCGGCAGCGGACTGTGCGTCTTGGCCCGCTTCGGTGCGACCGCGGGTCGCGCGCTGAATGTTCTCAATACGACGGATGTCTTTCAAAACTTCCTCGAGTCGTTTGCGCTCGTCTTTGAGCCGCGACGATCGATTCTCGCTTTGCAGTAGTTCAAGCAACTTTTTCAAGTTCTCACGGCTGGCTTCCTGCTCGCCGATGGCCCTTGAAAATTGGCCTTTGGCGAGCAAGTCGCTGGCTTGGAGGAGTCGTTGTTGGGTGGCCAGTTGCTTGCTCATTTGGGCTGCTTGCATCAACAATCCAGCGCGAGTCGGATTGGATGCCGCTTCCAATTCACTCATCCGAATGAACAGTTCCTCTAGCTTCGAATACTGAACTGCCAGTTGGCGTTGCTTTTGCTCGAGGGCTAGAACTGCATCCGGGGTCGCCTCTTGGGGCGCTTGTGGTTCCTGAGCAACTGTCGTCGAGGAGGCGGGTTGACTCAACGGGAGTGCACAAGCCAGCAAGCAGACACCGATCCAATGGGCCGCGCGGAAACGCCATGACTGATCCAATCCAATCAGGGTGTCGGTCGGTGGAATGGTTTGAACAATCATGGCTCGGCTCCGCAGGTGCATTCGGATCATTTCAACAGTTCCAGCAAACGCTTCTTCTGTTCTTCTTTCGTCCGCTCCAGGACTTGGTTTTGATCCTCTAGCATACCGCGCACCATGTCGATTACCTCATTGAAGTCCTGAATATCGATCATGTCGCTAAGGATTGCGTTAAGCTCGGCGATGATGGCATTGTTCTGCTCCACGGTTTGTTCCAACCGACGCTTGATTTGGTCCGGCTCAGGGCCGATGACTTCGGTCTCGAGCCGTTCGATGACCTTGGCGAAAGGCTCCCACTTTTTGGTCAGTAGGTCCGCCATAGGCTTTTGAATTTTTTGTTCGAGTCGATCGCGTCGGTCCTTGCTGTCGACTCGGTTGTTAATGAGTTCAGCGACGATTTGAGCGATTTCTGTGCTGACGCCGCGCAGCTCTCCGCCCGATTTGTCGGCCTGCGCGTCGGCTTGCTGAGCCCTCAGGAGCAACAGTCGATTTCTGCGCACCTCTGGGTCCTCATCGGTCTCGTCGGCGACTTCGGGATTGGTTTCTGGCGGGCGATTCATGATCAGCAATAGATCGCGAAGTTGCCCGAGCTCCCCGATGATCTGTTCCAACCGCGCTCGCATGGCTAGCTCCCTTCGTTCCAGGATCACCAACAATTGGTCCGGAGTAACGACGCTGAGTTGGATGGGGGTCGAGCGGCCGATGTGCGATGCTTCGTCACTGTGCAAGTAATCGGTAGCCGAGACCATCAATGCCAGGACCGATCCAACCTTGGGGGTGTTCTCACCAGCTTCTCGCAGGGCCTTGAGGTCGATATCCGCGTTGGCTTGGCCTTGGTTTGAAATCGTCAAAGGGCGTCGGACATTCGGTTGATCATCGACAATCGATTCGATCCAGGCTTGATTCAAATCATAATCGTCAGCAATCGTACTTCGAATCGGCAACAGGGCTTGTTCGGTGATGGCGGTTCCGATCCCCTCCAGGACGAAATCGACTTGAGGCGGATTGTCCTCAATGGCCGCTATTACATATTGTTGCACCCGAGTCGAGCACAAGCCTTCCGTGTCCCAGATCCGTATCTCTGCAAACAGGTTGCTGTCGAGGCGACCGATCGGAATTACAAAATCGGATTTGGGTTGTTCCAATTCGATGCGGACCACTTCATCGAGTTGCCCTTGGGTAGCCCCGGAACGGATCTGCATGATTTCACAACGCACAATCGGTTTGTTGGCGGCGATGGCCAGCGACAGTAGGGTCCCTTGAGGAATACGAATACCGTTTCGATAGTCCAATCGCTCTTGGCCCCAAACCGTCTTGGTCGATCGCGGGAGGTATTCTGGGTAATCAACCTCGAGTCCCATGCTCACCACGATGGGTGCGTCGACGACTTCGAGCACGATGTTCGATTGTTTGGCGTCGCCACCCGACAGGGTGAGCGTCAGCGAATCGTTGAGAGACTCCAAAGGTGGACCCACGAGATCGAAGCTTTGGCGTTCCCCGACGACGCTACCTCGTCGCATGTCGGCTCGACCACGATTGCCTTCGGTGTCCCGATAGTACAAAGTCAAACCGTCGTAGGGAGGTGCAGGAAGACGTTCCGCCCACGTTTTGAGTTGGCAAGAAGCCCCTTTGGGAACGCGTATCTTGGCATCGCGAAACGGTAGGACATAACGTTCGCGGACCGATTGGTTGCTGAACGGTGGAACATCCAGCTCGACACCGATGAGCCCTAACTGGGACGTCCTCGGCCAAGGGGCATCGGACAATGCCAATAGTCGCTGGCCCCAATGCCACGTCCAACTCGGCGCTAGCAGAACGATGACTCCGCTTATCGCTCCCACGGCGGCCAATGCCGCCAGTTCCCATTGGAGGGATCGGAGTCGGACGAGGCTTCGAACTTCGATGCCTTCGATGTGCTTTTCCGCTTCGCTGCGGGTCAGGGCGAGTACACCAGGCCGCATGGGGTGTTCAAAAGCCTCGTGGGCCTTGTTCGTTTGGCGTATGGCACGTGGCGAGGCGGCTTGGACGGTCGTGATCAAAGCGCTTTGAAACTCGGGATGCTGCTGCTCGATAGCCAGCGCCAACGATGCATCGCTCCAGCGCACGAGCCAACGATTCCAAAAATAATGGTACGCAAGCGCGAGAGTTCCAGCCGCGAGGATGGCCAGCATAATAACCCGGACGACACGCGGCGATTCATCGGCCCCAAAACGCGCGGGGAGATAGTCGAGGAGGCCGAAAATCCAAAAGGCGACCAGCAACCAAATACCGAGCAGGACCAATCCATGGCATGCGATCAACCGACCGATCAAACCACGGAGCTCGGACAATTTGCGCCGGATCGAGGCCGGCAATGGGTAGGGTGCTTCTGCTTTCATGCCCTTATTTGTAGCAGAAAAACCACGCGGACCAATGGATTGCGACGAACCCAAACGCACACCTGAGAATCCGCTCGCGAAACGATCACCCGCGCGGCTTCGTTTTTGGCTCGGGATCGTTCGAGGTACCTTGGCTGTCCCCCAGCTGTCTTGAATCCTAAAAGCAGCCATAATCGACCGACCTCGCTTCGTTACTCCTAACTCCTATGCAAAGATTCCTTGGATGGCCCAGCATGAATCGCAACTGGATCCATCGCCTGCGCGCGTGGCTTGGGTCACCGGCAGCGGTGCCAAACGTGTTGGACGGATTGTTGCCGAACATTTTGCTGCCCAGGGCTATCGGATCGCTTTGCATGCGAATCACTCTCTAGACGAAGCCAACGCGGTGGCCAGCGAGCTTGCCAAGTCGGGAGTCGAGACCATGGTGACGTTGGGCGATGTTCGAGACAGCCAACCCATGCAGCGAGCCGTCGATGCAATCGTGGAACGTTTTGGCCGCTTGGACAGCGTGGTCCACTGCGCAGCGATATGGGATTGGCAGACTCTCGAGGAAACCACGACCGACGACGTACGAAGACAGTTCGAAGTCAACACATTGGGTTCGTTCCATGTTGCCCAATGTTCGGGACTGCAGATGGTTCGACAGCCGTTTGGAGGTTCGATTATTTTGCTTGGTGACTGGGCGGTCGTGCGTCCTTACCGTGATTTCAGTGCCTACTTCGTCAGCAAGGGTGGGATCGAAACCATGGTGCGCTCGATGGCTGTGGAACTGGGGACTCGCAACCCAGCCGTTCGCGTCAATGGCATCCTGCCAGGCCCTGTAATGCTCGATGACTCCATCGACATCCGTCGTGCCGAACGAATTCGCGAGGCGTGTTTGTTGAAAATGCACGGTAAACCCGAGCATGTGGCGTCAGCCGCCTACTTTTTGGCGATGCATGAATTCATCACGGGTGTGTGCTTGCCGGTCGATGGCGGTCGCACCATTTGGTCGGGCGATCCGACGGATCGCGTCGCGCATCCGACATTTGCAAAGGATGCGGATTCCGAATCCTGAACCAAACCCCCATCAGACCAAAGACGTTGCACAACGATACACGGTGCACAACGGCGCAGCTATGAAAAGCCGGCATTCGAGAAATCCAAGTCAGGTTTTCACCCCTTGCTACTCCCACGCACAAGGGCAAGAATGGATTGCCGTAAGACGCGCGACGAATTCTCACAATGCTGTCATGGTTGGCTTTCTAAGAGCCGGCTGGCTTTTTTGGTCCATGCACAATCAAAATATCTTTTGTCCTGCGCGGTATACTAGGTCCAGTGCGTTTGGGCTCTCCACCAACTGCTGAGGGGAAAAAATGAAACGATACTTGTTGACAATCGTGATGTTGGTTTTGAGCAGCTCATTGCTTCAAGGAGCGGGTTATCAAAACCAGGAGGACGAACAAGGAGCGATCCGCGAATCCGTCGAATCGTACGTGTCCGCGTTCAATCGAGCCGATGCGGATGCAATCGCGTTGCTTTGGTCCCCAGAAGCGGTCTACACCCATCCGGTGAGCGGGCAACAATTCGTCGGTCGAGAGGCAATCCAGCAGCAATTCACGGATACCTTTGCCGACGCCAAAGAAGCAAAACTCAAACTTGCCGTAACGACCAATTCCATCCAATTCATTTCCCCGGGAGTTGCGATTGAACAAGGCACGGCTGTGTTGACGGGAATGGATCCGACTCCGGTTGAGAGCGAATACTCGGCCATCTATGTAAAGCGTGATGGGAAATGGTTGATGGATCGCCTCTCCGAAGATGTCGCGTTCGAGCCGCCGTCTCACCACGAGCAACTCAAAGAATTGGATTGGTTGGTTGGACGCTGGACAGATCAAGATGATCAAGCCACGGTTGTAACGGAATGCAACTGGACGAAGAACAAGAATTTCTTAGTACGATCGTTCACGGTTACTATTCAGGATCGAATCGACATGTCTGGAATTCAATTCATCGGCTGGGACCCGTCCTCCAAACAGATTCGCTCATGGGTTTTCGATTCGGATGGTGGTTTTGGTCAAGGAACATGGGAGCGCAAAGGAAATCGCTGGTATGTCAAACAAAAAGGCGTTTTGTACGACGGTCGAGATTCGAGTTCTGTGAACGTGATTTCTTACCTCGATGACAACAGCTGTACCCTCCAATCGATCCATCGAATGGTCGATGGGGAACTCTTACCGAACATCGATGAAGTCGTCGTCAACAAGGAGTGATTTTGTCATGAAACGCTTAAATCCAATCATTGCAATTCTGGTCGCCGTTGTGCTCTTGATACCAGGCGATACGTTCGCTCGGGGAGGTGGACGCGGGGGCGGCGGAGGTGGTCGAGGCGGTGGCGGCGGTGGAGGACGCGCGGGAGGCGGTATGAGCCGACCAAGTCCTTCGATGGGCCGATCCCCTTCGATGGGTCGTCCTTCGATGCCCGCAAGTCGACCTTCACAGCCGATGGCTCGACCTTCACAGCCAATGGCTCGACCCGGCGGTGCCGGCAATCAGCGCCCAAATGTTGGCGGGGTTCGACCGGGAGCGGGAAACCCAGGTACCGGAGCACGCCCTGGAGTTGGTAATCCAGGTCTTGGCGGACGCCCTGGAACGGGCAATCCAGGCATCGGAGCCAGACCCGGAACGGGAACTCGACCAGGCGTTGGACCCGGCGTGGGTGCCGGCAATGGCGGCCGTATTTCGTCCGGACAGCTCCAAGACTTCTTGGACGTAAGGCCATCCGGCGGCATCGCGAGACCTGGCACTCTGCCAGCAGGGCCAGGCAATGGGATTGCGGGCGGTAGAGTGGGCGGGGGAGCTGCTGCGGATTTCTTGCAAGGTGACTTCGCTCGACCTGGTACTTTGCCAGGTTCCGCCAATCGGCCCATTGCGGGAAATCTTCCCGCTGCAGGAAGCCGACCTGGACTTGGATCGCGAACGCCTGGCAGCCTTGGAGATCGCGCTGGGAATGTATCGGATAATCGAGCAGGTCGCATTGAGAATCGTCAGCAGTACCAAGACAATCGCATGCAACGTCGCGATGAAGTCCGAAACCAAGTTCGTGATAATTATCCACGTCTCGACTTTTGGTCGGATCATCCAGGCTGGGCAGCGTTGCGCATTAGTCGCCCCTATCGCTGGGCAACTTGGGGTGCATTGACGAGTTGGGTAGGGGGATACGGTTGGAGCGAACCTGTTCCTTACAGCTACGGATCGGATGTCTACTATCAAGACGACATGGTTTACTCTGGCGATCAACCGATTGCTTCGGCAGAGGAATATACCCAACAGGCGGAAGACATTATCGCGAGTGCACCGGAAGAGACTTCCGAGCAAGCGGAATGGATGCCCTTGGGCGTTTTTGCTCTGACGCAGGACGGGCAAGCATCCGGACCCGATCCTTCGTTGTTCCTGCAACTTGCCATCAACAAAAGTGGTGTGATCTCAGGCACATTGAACAACACCTTGACCGGAAAAACGCAGACCATTGAGGGTTTAGCGGATAAGGAATCGCAGCGTAGTGCTTGGGCGGTCAAAGACCAAACCCGTCCGATCATGGAAACAGGCATCGCGAATTTGACCGAGGACAGTGCACCCGCACTGGTGCACTTTGCGGATGGACAAACACAGCAATGGCTTATGGTGCGTTTGGAAGAGCCAAAGAACCAACCCTAGCACACATGCACCCCCTACCAATCGTGCCACCCTGCAATCATCCGATCGTCACGCATCTGGGTGACACGTCCCTGGGTGGCACGTCTCTGGGTGGCACGTCCCTGAGTCTTCGAAGGGCGTGTATTGACTTTTGTGCCTGAGCCAATGAACGTCCTGAGGAATTCAAACACGGAAACGACACTCCCTTGATACACCAACAACAAAGACGCTAGACCACTTAGGATTGTGCCCTGCAAGCATTCCGCTGACCCTTCCGACACAGCCGCAGTGCATGTCCTTGTTTTCTCCTACCGCTTTTCGGCTCGTTGGCCGATGTCCAGTACCGACAATTCATAAGTGCTCAGGGTTTGGTCTCGCTCTACGATTTGGGCCGAAAGGGTTACCACGATTCCGTCGGGCATTTTTACTCCATCCGTAATCACGAATGAATTGCTACCGCCCGCTTTAGGATCCAAGTAGGCTTCTAGCCCATCGCGATTTCGAATCGCAAGCATTGGCTCGTTGAACAGATAGGGAAGAGAAAAGGAACCTAATTGCAACATGAACTCGAATTCTGCGGGATCTTGATCGCTTGCGACGATGTTGAGATTGCTCAATCGACTTCTATGATGATTGAAATACCGACTCGGAGCCATCGGAAAGAAATCGGGTTCAAAAAAATCGGGTCTGTTTAGCAGTTCGGTGATCAAGTATCGGACATCATCTGGCTGGCTGCCACGAACTCGTAGAGATCGCGATCCAAATGGGTGCGTTCGAAAGAGCTTAATCCTTGCGGGCCGTGTACGATCATTGATCGCTACTTCATACAGTTGCTGAATTTTCGCAATGCTCATTCTCTTTGCATCAAGGTCGAGTAATCCCTGTTTGATTGAAATGGTCGATTGGCTGTCGTTGGCCGTTCCGAAGTAGACCGCCAGCTTGTTCAAATCTTCTGTCGGCTCGATCCCCAAGACCTTCCCTCGAAAATCGAAATTGCACAGGACTCGGCCCGAAGGCTCGATGATCCGTACTTTGGATTGTAGTTGCGGTCGAGTCGAAGGGGCTTCGATCACCGCAGTCAACTGCGTGCCATGAATCGAAAAGATGTCTAGAAACTCTGCGGCTACGCCGTTCATTTTCCATCCGATCCGCTGATTGCAAAACGAATCTAGATCGTCGTAATACTCCAGATCGGAAAGTCTGGAAGAGTGACCTTTTGGCACTTTGGAATCCTGTCCTTCCAAGATTACCAACACACCCCCATTTTGTGGGTCGGTGACCACCCCAATACAGCGAGGGTCTACCTCGACAGGTGTTTCGGCGAGGCTTACTTGATCAAACAAAGAAACACGTCCCTTGCTCCGCAGCACGACAAGCTGGCTGCCATCAAAGGAAAGAGAGATCAAAGGAGCAAAGATCCCATCTTCTTGGTGCCGTACAGCATCGCAAACAACTCGTGAACGCACTGGCAATGGCGACTGCCCAAAGGCAACGACGGAACCTAGTTCAGCCACTAGCCACAAGAGACATAGCAACCGCGGGATCCGAAAATGGCAAGGATGATAGGAGAGCATTTCGTGGACCTTCAGTTCGGCAAACAAATGTACCTCTGCAGGGAAAAATCGATTTACTTGTCCTGGTACTTTTCGGCTCGTTGGCCGATGTCCAGTACCGACAATTCATACAACGGTATCTCGTTCGCCCCTCTACCAAGTGCGTTATGACCGAGCGACACGGTGGCAACAACTCCGTCTGGAAACTGGATTCCATCCGTTAAAATGAAATGCAAAAAGTCGTGTTTCAACTGGTTGCTGTCGAGGTGGGCTTCCTGACCATTGCGGTTCCAAATCGTGAGCAGAAGAATGTCAGCATTTTTCCAAAGCGCTCGCAATGGATCGAGGTGTGAATGTCTGTTCGCACCCCAATGCGTCAGGAACTCATAGTTTTCTGGATCTTGATCGCTTGCCACGATATTGAAGTTGCTTAGTCGGGGAAACAGTGAAAATTCAGGGCTTGCAACTCGAGGGTGTGAATACATTACGGGCGACAAAAAACCACTCTTTGCCAGTACTTCAACCACAAAATAACGGATGTCTCCTGGCTGACTCCCACGAAGTCTGAAGGTTCGGTTGCCAAACGGACCCTGTCGCCAGAGCAAAGTATTTGCAGATGCCAGGCCGCCTTCTTTGACTGGTAACTGATACAACATTTGTACGCGAGACACGTTGGGCTTTTTCGAATCTAAGTCGATCATCGCCTGCTTGATTGAAAGAATTTCTTGGTTATCGCTTGCCGAAGCGAAATAGATGTCCAGCATCTTTGGATGTTCTGCTTGTTCGATTCCGATGACTTTACCCGGAAGGTCAAACCTAACAACGACACTCCCGGAGTGGTCCAAAATTCGAATATCGGACTTGAATTGAGAACGAGTCAACGTGCAGTCTATCACTGCGGTCCATTTGGTTCCGTGGATCCACGAGACATCTAAGAATTCCGTGTCTACGTTGCTCAGTGTCCATCCGATCTGTTGATCGCGAAATGCGTTGAGATCATGGTAATACTGCAACTCCGATTGTCTACCAAAGTGACCTTTCGGGATCTTCGGATCTAGCCCCTCGAGTATTGCCAAGACTCCGCCTCGTTGTGGGTCTGTCACGACCCCTATGCAACGAGGGTCGACGGGAATGGATGTCTCGATGAGATCGTCATAATCGAACAAAGAAACCTGCCCCTTGCTCCGCCATACGAGGATCTGTTTGCCATCGTACGAAAGGGATATTGTCGGAAAAGTCGTCCTGATGTCTTGAGGAACTTCGGCAATGCAGACACGCCGCGCAGTCATAGGCAACGAAGTTTGCCCCCATGACGGTGCGGAAAAGCCGCACGCGAACATCAACACAGTCCAAAGAAAGCTCGGAATCAGCCAGTCAAATTTAGTGAGCAAGTACATATCTCGAAAATTTAATTAGGCAAATACACATGCCTCTCCCACGTTTGTCAGGTAAATGGAGCTCCTGGACGAGGCATCGATCCGTCAATTGCAAAGTTGCTTGGAACAGGTGATTCGCCATTTATCATTGACTTCACATTGTAAATATATCGTATCGCTCTCAACCTGCAGATCGATCATGCAGATGGCTTGACGCGAGCGAGTTTGCGATACTTGCCTGATGCTTTGGATCCATTACTGAAGTCGGATGGAAAATCGTCGTCAGCCGAGGTGGTTTCGATGATCTCCAGGTTGCCTTTGTCATCGATGCGGCACAGGCCCTTGCGAGGACCAGCTCCACCCGTGTTGGGGCGATCCCAAACGTACTCCACTCGGATTCGAACGATTTTGTGTTCGACGTCGTGGGCCTTGAGCTCAAGCTTGACTTTCGATGCCATCTCTTTTGCCTTCGATGGCAACCCCGAGTCCTGGGGACGTGCGAGTTCCGATTGCTCGTTCTCGCCGATCGTGATCACAGCATCGTGCATCACATCCTCTACGTCTGTGTCGATGAACTTCCATTCGCCATACAGGCTGGCCAGAAGCTCTTGCTCCTTGGTCTCCTTCTCTGTCTGATCGCTTGCCCAGCCCAATCCAATGAGTATGAGGGCAATGAAACTCGCGCCGATCCAACTATTTCGTAACAGCATCATTTCTACTCCTGATCATGAATCATGCGGAAACTAAAAACGCCAACACGCTGATCCATTGGACGCTAGATGAGACTATCTGACGTAAGAAACTAACCCGTTTTTCAGCCGTCACCCCATTTTTCAGCCGGCACCACGGTGACGAGCGGTTCCCATTCTGTCGGTATGGGTACGCTCGGTACACTCGTAGGTATATCCCTACGGCAATACAGCACACCACGATACCCCGTAAGGACACTATCTTGTTGAAAAACCCATGCAACTAGAACAAAAAACAGGGACATGCATTGCATTGTTGCGGCAGTGGATCTATCGGCCCGTTCGGGCTTTTCGAGCCAAGACGTGAACCAAGGTTATTGTTTTCCTTGATCCGATCGTCACGCATCTGGGTGGCACGTCCCTGAGTCTTCGAAGGGCGTGTGTGTCTGTTGCGATCCTGCGACTTGGAGGTGCCTTGCTCAGCTGTTGCTTTGAGAACAACAGTTGCAAGGGAGTACGATTGACAACCAGAGAATGCTCCGTTCCGATAGGAACTCCGATGCATGCGCGGCTTAGGCCGCGCATGCATCGGAGCTACGCGAGTGGGGCGTTTGGGCTTCTGGTTGCCAATCGAACTTCCACTGAGGCAAGCTCAGTGGCGAGTAACGCGCGCCACGTGCCCTTCGTGCCTCGCACCAACCGTCGTCGCGTACGGTTTTGCATTCGATGGTGCGCGCATGTGTGCAAAAAACCTAGCCGAAAGCCATTCGGGACCAGGTCATGGAACAGCAATCGAGCACTCTAAGCACGGGCGATCTAACAGCGGGCGATCCGGCAACGGGCGCAACGAGCGAGAGCGCAACCGGCAAGAACGCACCGAGAAAGACCGCATATGAGCGGCTGCGCCGACGATGGTTGGGTTCGTTGGCCCAGTATCCATTGGTCGTGTTGCTCGGGGTATCCCTCGTTGCCATTCGATTGACCGAATGGCTTGGAACGGTCGCTTGGTTTGCGTTGATCGCGAGCATCGCGGCGTGCATGATTCCATGGCTGCAACAAAGGCAAGTTCGCTCGAACCAGGACGCGGCACCTTGGGTCACCATTGGTTGGATGCTTACAATCGGATTGGCTTTCTCCGTCGCTCATGAACAATCCCGCTGGCAAGCAGACGAGCGCGTGCGAGAATGGCAAGCGCATAGCGCTGGGGATAGCAACAACCCGCTCGTCAAACCAACTGCATGGGAACCTGTTGCGGTTCGGGCAACGATTGAGGAGTCCTTGCGCTACCGTCGATCGACCACACCTCGAGCCACGCCGGACCAAACGGTCGTAGGATCGGACGATGTCTCTGCCGATGCCTTGCCGCAATGGCAAACATTGACTCGTGTGCGCGTCACCGCAGCCCAATGGCAAGGCGGCTGGCGGCCGAGCGCGTTGACTGCGTCGCTAGTCATTGACGAAAAGATTCGTGGACTCTACCCCGGCGATAGCGTTGAGATCTATGGGCATTGGAGACTACCTCCCGAACCTTCCAATCCTGGTCAATTCGATCTTCGTCGGAGGTATGCCGAACTGGGGCTAACGGCCCAGTTGAAAGCGGAGTCGGGTCGTCAACTTCAGGAGTTAACTCGAGGAGGATTTCTGCGCTTCGATCGCGTGTTGGCCTGGGCAACCGATGCCGCCTTGCAATCGATCGAGCGGTATGTGCCGATGGGCCAATCGGCTTTGGCGGCCGCCTTGGTCCTCGGCCAACGCGAACAAGCCCACTGGCAACTGCAGGAAGAGCTTTTGGCGACCGGCACCATTCACATGCTGTCGATTTCCGGAATGCATATCGAAATGGTTGCGGTCGCGCTGCTAATCACGGGCATGATCGTCAGGCTACCCCGCAGTTGGACACTCGTAGGAACTGCGGTGATTTGTATTGCGTATGCGCTGTTGTGCGGGGCCAATCCGCCCGTGGCCCGCGCGACGATCATGTTGTGCGCCGCATGCGCTGCTCGGCTGGTTGGTTGGCCGTACACGAGTCTCAACATCTTGGCCTTGGCCGGCTTGGTATTGCTGACGCAGAGAACAGCGATCGCATTTGAGATCGGAACACAACTTTCGTTTTTGGCGGTGGCTGTTCTGATTCTGACCTTTCCGATTTTGCGCCAGCGTCAAACGCCGCTGGGACGGCTACTCGAGAGCCGTCAAAGTCGTTGGGCGTCGTATCGCATGCATGCCCGTCGGTTTGCTTGGGAGTCACTCCGTAGCAGTTTTTGGGTCTGCTTCTTGTCAGCGCCTTTGGTGTGGAGCAGTTTCCACATCCTCAGCCCGATTGCAGTCGCATTGAATCTCGTCCTATGGTTACCACTGTTAATCGCACTACTCTCGGGATTGGCGTTGGTCGTGTTCGGTTGGTTGCCGCCGGTAGCGGCGTTGTTAGGCATGCTGTGCGGCGGATCCTTGTGGATGCTGACGCAAACCGTAGCTCTCGCGGAGAAGCTTCCGATGGGGCATGTATGGGCGGCAGCACCACCGGGATGGTGGTTGATTGCCTTTTATACAATCGCCTTGACGATCGCGCTGTGGCGGGGAACCAAAAGGATTTCGGCGCGTCGATTGTTGCTGCGATGCCTGGGCGGATGGTTTTTGCTGGGACTGGCCTACGAGCCTACGAACCGATGGTGGAATCGTCATTTCGGATCTGTTGCTGGAGCCAAACTCGCGGTGACCTGGATCGATGTCGGACACGGGACATGCACGGTGCTAGAGATGCCTAATGGGGAGACATGGCTCTACGATGCCGGCCGATTGGGGGATCATGAACGAAGCTACCAGCCGATCGCTCAATGCCTATGGCACCTCGGCCGATCGCGGCTTGACCGGATGATTCTGTCGCATGCCGATTCGGACCATTACAACGCCATGCCGGGGATCCTGGCACGATTCTTTCCTTCGGAGCTCGTAACGACTCAAGCCGTGATTCGGCATAACAGCCCTTCGTTGCAATCTTTGTTAGCGCAAGCCGAGGGGCAAGGAATTCGAATCGAAACATGGAGTGCTGGGGATCGCTATCTCGGACGTGGAGGCTGGCGTGTCGAGGCCATCCATCCGACCTCCGCCGCGATGGATGCCACGCGGGCGTCCGATAATTCCAAGAGCCTGTGCGTCGTCCTGCATTATGCAGGTCGAAGCATTCTGTTGCCCGGTGATCTCGAGCCACCGGGGGTCGAGCAATTGAGTTCGCAGGCAGCCATCGATGTCGATGCGATGATGGCACCGCACCACGGTTCTTTGTCCGCCAAAGCCGAACGCGTGATCGCCTGGGCATCGCCCGAGATCGTCGTGATCAGTTGTTCGTCGCGCGGCATCTCGCAGCGAGTTTTGGATAGATTTGCACCGGACGGTCAGCAGCTTTGGATCACAGCCCGAGACCATGCGATCCGTTTGGAGATCGACGCGGCAGGGAATCTAGAAACGTTGCGATGGCAAGATTCTCAATGGATGACGGTCGATGGTGCATCGCAGTTCAAGGAATGAACGGCATCGCTGTTGATCTAGTTGCGGGAGCGGATCGGGTTTGCTAGGTTGATTGGGTTATCGAAACCACTTTTACCTGAAGGGAGATTTTCATCGTGACCCAGCCACGCTCCAAAGTCGTCGATCCTAGCGTTACTCGTTGGTACCACTGCATCTCGCGCCGTGTTCGCCGGGCTTTTCTCTCCATCTCCTGCTGCGAATCGAGAACCCGATGTCGCCCAAGCCGGGGCGAAAGTGCATCGTGAAGGCCTCTGCAAGCGCGCCCAACTGTTGCAAAAAGGCACAAGAGCGGACAGTGGATCCCACAACCACGCCCATCGACCGTCCATGCAAGCATTTCAGTGACGCATCCGGACATCACGCAATGCATGCCCCTGTTTCTTACGTTAATTGTATAGAGATACATGATTGCGATCCGGATTGCAGCCCGCTAGGCGGAGGGTATTGGGTTTGTATTTCCACGGGCCTCGCGTTCCCGCCTGCCACAATTAACCGGTACACGCAGGACGGTTCGTTGTGCGCGGATAACATGCCGCCAGAAGGTTGAAAATGCAGTTATTGGTTTATTCTTTCTTTAATGCGGGCGAACTAGGTGACTTCATGAAAAATACAATTAAGCAGATGTCCATCTTTTTTGCTTTTTTTATGCCCGCGTTGCTGGCGAATGAAAGCAAGGGTCTGGCTCAATCAAGTTCTGGAGGACCAGTCCAAGTTCAATATGAAGAGTTACCCTTGGCGGAGGCCGAAGCTTACTTACTTGAGAATTCAAGCAATCGTTCGGGTTTAAAACGATTAATGGGATCAACAACGATCGAACTTTACGCAGACCCACTTGGGAAAAGAGTCCCAAAGAACGATTTTGAAAAATGGGAGAATGAGCCACAGCTCCTGACAATGCAACATATTATTGCCCTGGATTTTGAAAAGAACTTTGTAAGGCACGAACTTGTATGCAGCGAGTGGACGGAAACTGGAAATCCAAGGCAATATGCTGTCGAGAGACGACTTAGGCTTTCAAAAGACGCAGATTATATTCAAGTGGCAAATTTCGATGGCAAGTTAGATGGCAAGCTCAGATTTGAACTACATCCATTTTATGACAGGGTTCAGTCTAAGAGACGCATGGTTCTCCCTAACGTGATTGATCCGTATTTAATGCCCTCTTCCACGGTGTTTTTTCTATGGTATCGAACAGCCTCGGGATTGATGCATGAGTCGGTCATTGACGCATCAATTGTACCAAAGTTGGAAGAGATCGAGAGTGCATTTTCGCTAAGCGATGGAACAGTTGTGTTACGCAAAAAGCTGTCCCAGGACATTGGGGCAGAATTTCGTTTAGATCCTAGCAAAGGCTCAATGATTATTGCAACAACAGCATTTTTGGTTGAGAAAAAACACATGAAGAATGGAGTAGAGCCTGAAGACTATTGGAAAACTCCCGGCGAAATCGACACTAAACTACAGTTTGACAAAATAGCAACCGATTGGAAAAAAGTAGGCGAGGTGTGGCTTCCTTCAAGGATTGAAGGCACCTATAAAATTCGCGGGCTACACTATGAAGCGATATTCGATTGCCACAAATGGTGGATTGATGGTGAAGTACCAGATTCGGTCTTCACCTATGACGATATTTCGGCCTCTGAAATTGGAAAATCGATTGTTAACGAGATGGTCAGAAAGCTTCGCGAAGCTAAGCAATAGTAATTTATCGTTCAACTAAATTAACGGTGCGTTAGGGATAGATTTGAAGCCTGTCAAAACTTGGCATTTGAAGCCAGGGAATGGCTCGATCAGCGTCTCGGGGAACTGGAATCGATCTTCGCCGTCTCCGTCGCCGGTTTCAGTTTGATGGATAAGGGAGCGATTGCTCGAGGCTGGTGCGGAGGCCAGGATCCGGAAGGTGATTGAGAATGCAAAGCGGCGGGAGTCCAACTCGCGAGCTCGAAGGATGAACGATGCCTTGCCGAGCAGCAGCGGAAGTTCGAGCGTGGCACCGAAAATCTTGCATTGGCCGATCGCGATGATTTCCAATCAATCTCGAAACTGCTGAACCGCTGGAAGGAGGAGGCTGAAGCGATCTCTGATCGCATCGATTGGCATCGGGGTTCGTTATACCACCTGTGGCGAGATTACCTACCGAGAGATTCATGGGACGTTGGTCCTTCACCCGGCGCTCGGGATCGAGCCCATCGAGATTCCCGACGAGGAGATTGGACAGCGACGTATCTGGCGAGAGATTGGCGAGCTGGGTAAACGATCGAAGCGGCCGATTTACCTCGTCGATGTGTGCGAGATCATTGGATCATCTTGTCCTGCACGTGCTTGCCACAACATGCGACGAGCGGAGGCAGCAGGTCTGGTGCGAAAGGTCAGCGCGAAGGGGAGCTGGGTGTCGGTGGATTGAACGGCACCGATGACCGTACGGTAGCAAGCAACGTTATCATTAGGAAGCGGTCGATCCATCGCTTCGGTCCAGCGTGCTGCTAATCGACTATGTGTTTTGAAGCCTCCAAGTATCAGCATCCAGCCGACGCCTCACCACCCATTGCAAGCACCTTTGCTGCCACGCGGTTGTCAGCCGTTCAACAATTGGGATTTCCTGGGTAGAAAAATGCCAAGCGATCTAACAGGTGTTTACAACGTGCGTTACTGCGAAAATATTCAGCAAACACGTGTTGTATCTCCATTTCATATATCCACTGATTGAGTAATTGAGTTAGGGCAAATCGCATGACGCCCTGGCCCCAATAGGCCGATGCAAGGTTCCATCCACACGACAAGTATTTGACACCATCAACGCTGTAGTGGTCTTGGCGAACATAGCCAATCACGGTGCAATCCTGAGTAATCGTAGAGAACTGAGACGTTACAACTCCCGTTTTGTTATCGCCTCGTAAGACTCGCTGAAGGAGATCGGCGCACTTGCCCACATCGACGCGATATTGATGCCTCGCAACGATAGGATCCTGCATAATTTGCAGAACAGCATCAATGTCGTCGAGATGTGTTTGACGTACTATCAGCGACATTTGTTACTCCGTCCATTAACGCTACCGACGACCGATCGGTGGCGAGTATTCTTTCGATTTGGAAAGCGGCCGATCCACCGCTTAGTTCCATCGGATCGTTAGCGCCTAACTTCGACGCCATCTCTTCGACTGCGACCCGTATTCGTTTGGCGACGTCTGTAAACGCTTCTTCGTGGTTATCCCAACTCATGACGGACTGCCCGTCCTTCGGAACAGCCTGCAGTTTTTCAAATGGTGACCCTTGCCAGTCGCATGCTCTCAAGATCACCGGTATAACTCTAGCAGTTCCCGACGCGTGCATTTCCATTGCCGTTTTCATCTCGATATCGTAGCAGTAGTCAGATGCAAGAAAGTCCGAACTGATGAGCAAATAGGATGATCTTTGCTCGTTCGAGATTGGAGTTTATCTGCCCTTTCCACTCACTGCCGGCGGAGCCCTGTAGCCCAGTACACGGGACGCTCCAAATGCCAACCACGTCAACATACAAGGTACGTTGCATCGCATGGTTAGGCCGCCGGTCAAGTATAGTCATAAACTCCCTCCACATGCTCCCCACGTAGTCGCCACGCTTCAGCGACTGCCTCTGCCTGCGCGCGACTCTCGAACTCGAAAGTCAGACAAATCGAACTGCCGTCAACACCTGCTGGCTCGCGAAAGGCAAGCAAACCACCGCTAGCAACCGCCTCTGATGTGAGTCGTGACTCTCGTGTTGCGTCCTCTGGACCGGCATAGCTAATCTCAAACATGCAAGACATGTGCGAAATGGCCTCACTCGCTTCTTGATTGATCCGCCCATCATCGGTACGTCGTTCGGTTGCAACCTCTCAGGCAGGTCACTTATCGACGTGGACCGCGTTTTAGCAAGCAGTCTCCAACTTGTCAAAATTCCCCTCGTGTGATTGACAGTTCAAGTCTAAGGCATGCGTCATCTAACTGCCCCACTTGAAAACATAGTTGGTTTGACGTCGAAGGACATCCATTTTGCTCCGTTGCAATTTCGTAGGAATTCTAGATCAATCGCAGCCGTCTTTCCAGCATCCGACCGGCCTCACGAAGCGATGCTCACGAAGTTGCAAGTGAAGCAAGAATGTCGGCGAACCGATCAGAAACCTGCTCCAAGTGTGCATTCACTGAACGACTCGTTACTTTTTTCCGCACGCTGCAAAAAATAACGATCACGCGGCCCGGTTGCGGCGGAGGAGATTCCGGACCATGCCTTCGACTCGCTTGGTGGCCGCCTTGGCTTTGCCGGCTAGCCCTTGGGCTTTGGACCACTGCAATTGCCAGTCACGTCGCCAGCGATGCGAACCCGACTCGAGACTTCGAAATAGCCGCAGCAATTCGGGATGCCGGATGTTATCGAATGGGTCTTCGTACTGGGACAAGGTCGGATGATTGCGGCGCACCGCTTCGCGCCATGCAGGATGAATCGGCGTACCATCCTTCATCGTTGCGAACGCGCATCCCCAACTCTTGCATGCGGACATGCCAGCTGATTCCAAGTCGCGGTTGTTCTGATCCACCAAGCGTTCGAGGAAAGGGAACGCGCTCAAGGTTTTCCGCAACGCGCTCCCCGATGATCCCTTGGGCTTATTGGCGGTCAGGCCACTGAAATGGAGCAAGATCAGCGGCCGACCATCGACGGCAACCCCGGACGAGGTCCGCTCCGAAGATTCGAGTTCGGTGAACGCAAACTGACCAAAGCTCCAATGGCCCGTGTTGTATCCCGGTTCGCGAAGGATGTGCACACCATCAAACATCCCTGGGACCAGCGACATCCAGCCTTGATCAACAAAAATCGACTGCGCGAAGTCGATGATGCACAGCTCTCGGTGCATGGCTCGCCACCAGGCTGTGAATTGACAGCCCGAACGGTCCGATCGGACCGCTACAAAGCCAGAGTTGTACGCCCCGGCGGCCAGGTAGGTCGCTTCTTCTGGCGGCGACGTTTGCGCATCAACCGTCAACGGCTTGAGCAAATGCGGCGTCACAACGATCGAGGAATGCTCCAATGCATCGAAGACTTCGTGCATCGGTCCGTAGAGCTGCATGTCGCCATCGAGGAAGACAATTTTTTCGTAGCCCAACTGCTGCAGGTGCGCGAGTGCATGCGGCTTGAGGGACACGGCCAGTTCAAACGGCGTGTACTGAAACGCGTAGCGTGACCAATCGGGAATGTTCAGTTCGTCTGCGTGGAGAACGTGTGTACCCGGAGTTTGTTCTCGCCAGGAGGCCGGGGGGCGATCGACGTACATCACATACAGATCTGCTTCCGGATGATGTTGTCGGCAGCTGTGGAGCAAGACCTGCGCGAAGTGCGCGTAGTTGCGAGTCACCACCGTGACAATCGCTCGTTGACGATTCCTCGCAGCCTGCATCGGTTCTACTCCTGAAAACCCTAACCCTAATTTTGAAAAGACTCTAACCGATCCGTAAATGTTCCAACAAGGGAGATTTGGGACTTGGACTTGGTTCTCGTTGGACTTGGACCCAAACACAGCCCAACGCAACAAACCTGGCCATTCGCAATTGCATTGTGTTGTGATTCTCTGCTACATCCGCTTGCACAGGGATTGGTAATGGATAGTCAAAGCGAGGATCACCCGCATGGCGACGCAAACGATTGGTACAGCGCAGCGAAGATTTGGGACAGCGATCAAACATTTACGGGATGGGTATCGCGCGATTCAAGGCAAGCCACCTAAGTACACGCTCGATCTCGAAAGCGTGCGTCGTGCCGCGGCTGAGATTCGTCCGTCGTTGGACATTGATAGCAAATCAATCTCTGAACTCGATTGGTTGTTGTTGCGAGAGTTGGTGGAGGAATCGCGAGCCTTCGATGGTCCATTGGTCGAAATCGGGGTTTTGGCGGCCCGAACCACGCAGCGATTGGCGACCTGCAAAGCTGCCCATCAGAAGATCTTGGCTGTCGATAACTTTGCATGGAACCCGTGGGGACTCACACCGGACGAGCAATGGAAGCTGGTCCTACACACGTTGCATCACCTCATCGAAACCGACCAAGTCGAGGTTCATCGGGCCGATAAGAATACGTTTTACGAAACGTATGCCGGACCGGCTCCTGCCATGGTTTTCCTGGATGCGATCCACGATTACCCCGAGACGAAGAAGGACATTTTGTGGGCGCGTCGGGTGGGGGCCAAGATCATTTGCGGGCACGACTACAGCCCAAGCTTTCCTGGGGTCATGCAGGCGGTTGATGAATTTGGGGGCCCGATTCGCATTTCGGGCACGGTTTGGAAATTAGCGGCTGGAAGCTAGTGGCTAGTGGCTAGTGGCAAGAAGCTAGCGGCTAGAATTCGGTTGCGGGCAGGCAGCGGGACTTTGAAAAGCTTATGATGGGGCGGTCGATTCCTGACGCCTTCCATTGAAAGCATTGCCTGTGACGAGAAAGCCCGCATGAAGTTGCATTGCCTCGGAACGGCGGGTTACCACCCGAGTGCGACCAGGCACACCGCCGCCTATTATCTGCCCGAACTGAATCTGTTGCTCGATGCCGGAAGCGGCGTTTTTCGTTTGCAAGGGCTCATCGATTCGCCTGAGATTTCGATCCTGCTATCGCATGCGCACCTTGACCATATCATCGGTTTGACCTTTTTCTGGGACTTGATCAGCACCACACCTCTGGAACGAATCCATGTGTATGGGGTTCGAAACAAGCTCGAAGACATTCGTCAGCATCTATTTCATAACTCCCTTTTCCCATCGCATCCGCCGTTGGTTTGGCATGCGTTGGAGGATCATGCGACGGGCCTGCAATTGGGGTCGGCTGCCTGCGAATGGTTCCCGCTCGAGCATCCCGGTGGATCGATGGGTTACAGGCTGACGACACCCGAACTCAGCCTAGCCTACGTAACCGACACGACTTCGCATCACGATTCCGAGTACTGGGGGGCGATCCAAGGTGTCGATTGGCTTGTGCACGAGTGCAATTTTCCTGATTCCGAGAAGGAATTGGCCATTCGAACGGGGCATAGCTGGACCAGTGCCGTCTTGGAAAACGCCTACAAACACGGGATTGAACGCTTGGTACTGACCCATGTCAATCCTTTGGCGGAGGACGCGGACCCGGTGGGGCTGGCGGAAGCCACGGCCCGATTGGGACAGCGAACCCCCTCGCAAATAATTTTGGCCAGTGATTCTCGGGTGATCGATCTGTCAAGCCTTTGAATTCATGGGGCATAGGACCTATAATCCAGCCGTTCGAAGCGTTGCTCGTCGCACCCTCGATTCACCGATTCCACACCTGTGTCGCTCTCCGTTTCGAGGAAAAAAGCAAGAATGAGTCCCTACGGTTCTCTGAGCGATGATTTCTATGCGAACGTGACTCTGCAAACGGAGATGGATTTGCCGAGCGGCCGTGAGTCGGTTTTACATTTCTTTGAACAGATGCAACGTCGCTTTCCTAAGTTGCATCACTTCTACCAGCGCGAGCGCGGCGAATTCATCCTCGAAGAGGAAAAAGAGCACGGGGCTTATAGCTGGGTCGCGGTCGAATCACGACGTGTGAGCAGCGGTGTGGTGAACCCGCCCAACCTCGACGAAGCCATGGAGCAGCATCACGCGATTCTCGACATGGCCCCCTACATGCTGTCGGTCAGCCGTTTGGACTGCGAAGCGTTGAGCTTGATGTACGGTTTTGATTACGCCTACCGAGGCAATCACAACCAATTGCTGGCCGATGCCATCGGGCTGCCTTCGGGACTCGAAGCCATCGCCCAGCGCGGCAATTCACAACTCATGGCCTATGAGCCAGTCATTCAGATTTCGCTCGACGACGTGTTCCGAACCCATGCTCGCATTAACTTCGAGCCCCGCACGGGTTCCTTTCCAGCTCGCGGCGGCCCTGAGTACGCCGAGGAATTGGTCAGCGTCTACATCACGGTTCGTCGCTTCGATTCGTTGGCTCCCGATGAATCGTTCGTGGAAGAGATCAAGCGACTGGATGTTCTGATGCGCGAGTTGATGGACAACTACGTGATCGAAAACATCCTCAAACCGCTTCAGAATTCGATCGCAATCCGTTAGTCGGAACGTGCATTCGAACGCTTGCGATGGTTCGATTAGCTGGCACTTACGCGATCTTGAGCACCAGCACGGGGCACTTGGCGAGCCGAACAATGCGTTCTGCCGTACTTCCAAGAAGCATGCGGGTGAATCCACTGCGACCATGGGACGGGACGACCACCAACCCAGCTGCGATTGCATCGGCCCGCTCGGCGCAAACCGTGCCGGGATCCCCGATCAGCACTTCCCGAACCGCGCCCGAATACTTGGCATCGGCGAATTCTTCATCGAGGCTCTTCTGCGTGTATTCCAATCGCACGCGATCATCGATGGCTTCGACGGGAAAGCCTTCAGGAGCGAGCGGTATGAAGGTCGGCAAGACATGCAAGATATGAATCTGGGACGGGGACTCGGCCAACTCGAGGGCTTTGTCCACAGCAACACGGGAATGCGCAGAAAAATCAAACGGGACAAGAATAGGTTGGCGAACGGTCCAAGCCATGATGAAATCTCACTAGTTGGCAGGGTTGACGGAATCGAAGAGGACTGCGAGACGGTCGCGCTAGCAATTCAAGGTGACCTTTTTCAAGGTGAACTTTCCCGTCTCCTCCCTTTCATTGTAACGGAACGCACTAATGCTGCGGCAACTCCGAGCGGAGGAATCTCCATTGACCGCACTGACGTATTCTTCGATACTCCTCGACAACCTCGCCTTTGGATGGAATGACAGCAATCGATGGCCATCGCGCGCACTCAACCTGATTCCCCGAACACTTCGGATCTCGCCAGCTACTGCCGTCGGATCGCCGAATCGGCGCGTCATGCGTCGTCGCAGTTGCTGGAGCTATCGACGGCGGTGAAGAATGCGTGGTTGGAGCTATCGGCCGAACGTCTCAAGGACTCGGCACAGGAAATTCTGTCCTGCAACGCTCGCGATCTCGAGCAGGCACCTCAATATGGTCTTTCGGATGCAGCTATTGACCGGTTGCGCTTAACACCGAGCAGGATTGACCAAATCTGCCAAACACTCCGACAAGTCGCTGGCCTGCCCGACCCTGTTGGAGAGATCATTGGCGGTAGCACGCGTCCCAATGGACTGCAGATCCAAAAGGTGCGGGTGCCGATCGGCGTATTGCTTTTCATCTATGAGTCGCGACCGAACGTCACGATCGATGCCGCCGCCATCGCCATTAAGAGCGGCAACGCGATCTTGCTGCGAGGAGGCAAGGAAGCATTTCATAGTTCGCGAGGGCTCGTGGAGTTACTTCGAGAGACCGGACGCGAGGTGGGACTTCCCGAGGACGCCATCCAGATGGTCGAAACGCTCGATCGCGAAGCGGTCGGATTGTTGTTGCACATGTCCGACTGCATCGACTTGGTGATCCCGCGCGGCGGTGAAAGCTTGGTGCGGCGTGTGGTTGCCGAAGCGAAGATGCCGGTCTTGAAACACTACGACGGCAACTGCCATGTCTACATCGACTCGCATGCCGATTTGAACATGGCGGAACGGATTGTTATCAATTCAAAAACACAACGCATGGGTGTATGCAACGCGGCGGAGTCACTCTTGGTACACGCCGATGTGGCTTCGCGGCTGCTTCCGGCATTGGGCAGCGCGCTGCAGCAGCGCGGAGTGGAGTTGCGGGGTGATGCGAAGTCATGTGAACTCCTGCCGATGGCCAAGCCAGCCAGCGACTCGGATTGGGGCGCTGAATACCTAGGACCCATTCTGAGTGTGCGTGTGGTCGCGTCCTTGGAAGAAGCCATTGAACACATCCAACGCTATGGTTCGCACCATACCGACGCGATTGTCACCAACGATTTAGCCAATGCTCGCCGTTTCGCGCAGCGAGTCGATTCCGCCGCTGTCATGATCAATGCTTCGACCCGCTTCAACGACGGTGGCGAATTGGGTCTCGGAGCGGAGATCGGCATCAGCACCGACAAACTTCATGCGCGCGGACCCTGCGGTTTGCAGGAACTGACCACTTACAAATACATCGTGACGGGTGACGGCCACGTGCGCGAATAAGCCCTTCGAGGGGGTCGCGGTTCAACAGGGAAGAGGATGAACTATGTCGGACGATGTTCTCAGCCGCAACGATGTCGAGAGCTTGCTCAAATCGCTTGAAGGTACCGCCTCGAACGTAGCGGTTCCAAACGCCCCCGCAGTCAAAGGTGATGCCAAACGTGGAGCACCCAAGGTTCGCATTCTGAACTACGATTTCAAGCGGCCCGAGCGGGTGGGCAAGGAGCAGATGCGGGCTCTGCAGTCGTTGCACGATGGATTTTCTCGAAACTTCGGCGCATCTCTGTCCGCCATGCTTCGCAGCATTATCGAAGTTCGATTGATCAGTGTCGATCAATTGACCTACAGCGAGTTCGTGTACTCGCTCGAGATCCCAACCTGCTTCAATTTGCTCAAGCCGTTGCCGCTCGAGGGGAACTGGGTTTTGGACATCAGCCCATCGCTCCTCTACCCCATCATCGATCGTATGCTGGGCGGGGCTGTCAGCAATGATTCGACGCCCAAGCGACCACTATCGGAGATCGAACTCCGCCTGGCCTCGCGGATCACCAATGTGTTTCTCAAGGAGTTGCAGGTCGCCTGGAAAAATGTGGCGGATCTCGATATCCAGGTCGAACGTGTCGAAAGCAATCCGCAACTTGTTCAGATCGTGCCCCCGAACGAGGTGGTGGTTATGGTGAGTTTCGAGTTGACCATGGGAACGATTCGCGGAACGACCAATCTGTGCATCCCCTTCAACACCATCGAGCGGGTGGGGAGCAAGCTGACCAGCAACAGTTGGGTGGGATACACCGCGACGCGAAAGAACGAACAAACCGTGACACAGATCAGCTCGCGACTCGACGGCTCCTTGGCCGACGTCATCGTGACCTTGGCTCGCTCCACCATTCGCACTTCGGAACTATTCGATCTCGAGGTGGGCGACATCATCTCGACGGAAAAAGATGTCCATCAGCCGCTGGAAGTCGAGGTCGCCAATCGGATCAAGTACCTTGCTTCACCTGGCGCATTTAAGGGACGCAAGGCGATCAAGATCGAGAAGATCGTAGGCAAGGACGAGGCGTGAGCACGAACCTAGGTTCTGGCCAATTCACAGGTTCCGCAATGGCCTTTGACCAGGACTTCGCTGATCCGGGCGATGTTGAGCGAGCGACGGATCGAAGGGCTCGGCAAGGCCATGTCCTCGATGCATGACACACTGCCGCAATCCACGCATACAAAGTGCGGATGGCTGCTGCGATCGTGGGATGGATCGCGCAGTTCAAAGCGCCACACATGATCGCCGAGCTCTGTTCGCAGGACCAATTCGGCCTCGGCAAGATCGGTCAAGTTACGGAAGACAGTGGCTTTGTCGAATCCGAGCGGGACCAACAAATCTGAAAGTTCCGCGTGCGTCTGTGGCTTGGCCGATCGCTTGAGCGCATTAAGAACCGAGATTCGAGCGGGAGTGCTACGCAACCCGGCCTCTTTCAGCATTTTGCGGGCTGCGACCACATCGTCAGCGGAATTCCTTCTGTTGCTCATTTACCCACCTGATGGGACCGATGCATCCGCCAGGATGCGATCCAGTTTGGCCTTTGTTTCAGCAGACCGCAGTTCCAATTTGCCAAACCCGTACTCCGCGCCCAGCTGCACAGCCTCTTTTTGATAATCAGCGTGGTTGGTGACGAGCATTACGGGAATATCCCGCAGCGTAGGATCCTCTTTGAGATGTCGGATGATAGCGATCCCGTCACTATAGTCGATGTCTAGTTTTCGATTGACCAGAATCAGATCGACTTTTCGTCCTTTGAGGTGCCCCAAGGCATCTTCGAGTTGCTCGGCTCGCAGCACATCCACTGAAAACCAACGATGCAACATGTTCACGATCGCGTTATGGTCCGGATCGCAGTTCCCAATGTCGAGGACTCCCTTTTTCATTACTTACTCTTCTTTTCGATCAGCTGGACTTCCAATTCCCGGACCAAATCGTCTTGCAAGTACTTTTGCATGAGAACCCGGGTGGCATCCACCATTTTATCGATGCGCTCGGCCACTGGTCCAGGAATAGTGCCCGATTCTGTCGCCAGCGAGCGGCGTTGAATGGCCTGAATCTGGGCCGAAAGGCCTTCGTAATTCTTGACCTTCTTGAGTTCGTCGAGCAGATTCGAAGCATCGTCGAGCTTGCTCTCCTCAAGTTTTTTACGAATCCGAGCGTCGAGGATTTTGCGTCGAACCACCAGATCAAGCACTTCGGCCTGCAACCCCTTAAGGAAGGCTTCCGCTTGCAATCGCCGGCGATCGTCTGGCAAATCCGCTTGCTCGCGTTCCTGGTACCCGGTGATGATTGGAAGCCGGGCGAGCAAGGTTTCGCCGTTCTTGATGTAGTACAGATACAGCGGGATATTGATCTTGATGGAACTTGTCGCTGGCTTCTCGCGCCTGCGCTTGAGGGCTTCCTCATTGGACTCTTGGCTATCTGGGGGGGCGGCGCCATCGTCGATGGCCAATGGTTCGGCGTCGGCGGCCGTCATCCGGGCTTTGGCAATCGATTCGATGGCACTGGTACTCGGCTGGTCATATACGATCGTAGGAAGTTCGAGGTTGGTCAGTGCGATGACTCCGCGCCAATCGGTTCGACCGACCATTTCGAGATCCTCGGTGCCCGGGGTCCGCGCATAGACCTCGGCTCCCGGCACGGAGCTGCCAGGCATCCGACGTATCCCGAGCTTGAGTTCGGTTTCCGCAAATTGCGGTGAGATCTTCAATGCGACGCGCCGGGTTCGACGATTCTTGGCTGCGACGAGCGCGCCGCGACTGGCTGCGAAAATCGCACCAAAGTAGCGCGCATTGTCGATCGGTTCGGTGACCGCGATGTAGGTGAAGGCCATGTTCTGAAGGACGGTCGGATTGCCGTTGAGATCGTCGCGCCGCATGTAAGGGGTCAAAATATCGCCTGGCCCGATACGAATCGGTGAAACCTGATCGGCATTGAGCAGACCGATGGCTCGCACACGGACAATGGCTGTCTTGTTGTCGTTGTCTTCGATGCGGGCCATGGGGGTAAAGCAGCGTCGTTGTAGGTACGCAACGGCTTGGGGGATTTGTTCGATGCTGGCCACGCTCATGGACTGCATCAATCCGATCCTTCGCACGAACGCGTCGAGTTCTTTGACCTGGATAGAAATTCGTTCACCATCCTTGTCGACGGACACCAAAACAATTTTGTCTTTGTCACGAAGCATGGCTTCGGGTTGCCATGGAAATCGGGTCGGAATCGATCGCGAGACTTCCTTGAACTGCGTCGCCTCGGACTTGGGGACGAGGGCAGCAAAAACCTCTCCCGTCGCCAATTTCTGCATCATCGATTCCGAATTGCCTTCGATAGCGGCAAGCTTGGACTGCATCGATTTCCATTTTTCCTCGCTGAGGTAAGGAACGATATCCCGTTGCAACGCCGCAAATTGGAGAGGATGGATTCCGATTTTTGGAATACGTTCGATCACCGAATCGAGGGTCCGAACGCTGTTGAGACTGGCTGCCCGGGCTTCGGCATCGAGCTTGGCTCTGAGTTCCTCTTCCTCGCGTTTGGTCAATGTCTTTCCGGCCGTTTCGGATTCAAAGGAGTCGACTTTTACCGGCTGGCTGGCCAGGAACGCATCCTTAGCTTCTTCGGTCTTGCTCAACACCAGCACCAGTTCGCGAGAAAGAAGCTGCTCGACCGACAAGTCATCGAGATGGTAGAGCACCGATCCGAACAGCGCGTCGGGGGTCTCGACCACGTCTGTTTTGATAGTCGCTCCGAATTCGATTTCAGCGCATTCGGCGATCTTGCGTTGCAAACTCTGTTTGCTGGAATCGCTCAAACCCAAGGTCGGGGACATGCTGACCCACACGCGGACTCGGTATGGCGAGTACTCCCAGACCTCTTCGTCGGCGGCTCGAAGCGACGCGAGATTGCAGCAAGCCAAAGCGGCCAGCAAAGCGATCGGAAACCATGCGATCGGCAACCGCTCAAGCATCGAGGCTTTTTCTGTCACGGCATCAAAAACTTCGGATAGATTCTTCACGCGAGGAACGATCACGGTACGCGGTACCTCCACTTTTGGATGTCCTGGTAGAGGCCGAGCGGCTTTTGAGAGACACCGTCTAATTCGTTGCGGAATGCAAACGATTCCCCGATCTGCCACAGGGGCAATACAGGAAGATGGGCTGCGACGAGCGCATGCAGATCTTGGCAACTCTGACGCACTTCGCGCCAATTGCGTGCCGCGCTCAATTGTCCGAGGACTTGGACGATGAACTGATTGTTGGTTTGGGCGGGAGCACCGATGCCAAAGAGGCGCTCGGCATCGGTCGCAGGCTCCCATACCGAGGCGGTCAAGTAAACGATATCGACCGGAGACTCTTCTTTGGGTCCCGGAATCTTGTCAAGGATCACCAACTCCGCAGGTACATCGATGAGTTTCCATTGCTCGACGATGGCTTGACCCGCCACGCGTGCCGCTTCGTAATTGGGTACGCCGAGTGTAAGTTTGGGAAGCGTGGGTACCGGCTCGTTCCTCTTTTCGTACATCATCTTGAGCTTGCTCTTGGTGATCAACATCAGCACTTTGGCCAACCGCGGATCGTAGGCCAAGTTCTCGACGGAAGTGTTGTACGCGTAAGCGATGGGATCCGACTCGTTGGCACCACGCGGGAATGGACCGCTGATGACCTGGCTCTGAGCTGTCTCCACACCGCCCAGGATCTCACCCTTGAGGATGGCCTCGCGATTGATTGCATAAAGCAGCGCGCGTCGAAACTCACGATCATCCAAGTAGACGTTGGATCGTCGTGGCACGAGCATGTGCACCGTGGGCAACGCATAATTCTCGATGGTAATGGTCCGAGACACCGTCGCCGCCCTGAGGCGTCGTGCATCGGCCGGGAACAACCGATCGATGACCTCGATTTCCCCTCGCAGCAAATCATTGATGGCTTCGTTCGGATCCTGATAGAGGACTTCCTGAACTTCCAATGGTTGAAAATCCGCGGCGGGTTGCGAGGCCACCCATTCGAATCGTCGTACATTCCCTTCATCAGCTTTGAAGCCGTACGCGACGCCGGGTGGGACTCCACCCCGAGTTGCGCTCTCGATCGGCCATTGCAAAAACGCTTGCGGCAACACGTGCGGCCGACGAAACCTCAATTTCATGCGTTCGGGTCCGGTGACCGAGACCGAATCGAGGATGGCTGCCCAGCCGGGCACGTATTTGGGATTTCCGATGGTGGCTCGCTGCAGAAAGGACTGAGACAGTTCAAGGCTATTGGGAACGCCACCGATGCCGGGATTCTGGATCGACAGGTCGAGTTCCAAGCGGTCATCGCTCTGCTGAAACGATCCGAGGGAGAACCGATATTGGCCTCCCTCAGGTCCGGTGCTACGAAATTCGAACAACGGTTTGGAGATCAACTGCCCGGATCGAAACGCTGGCCAATTGGCCAGGGCTGCGGTGTCGGGGTGATCGGATTGTTGAAACACTCCTACCCGCGCAATTGGGAAATCACGGATCAACTCTCGAAGCAGTTCCTTGCCCCCTTTGATCTCCGGTTCGATCTCGAGCATCTTTTTTGCTTCGCGGCGGGCGGGCAAGAATTCTTTGCGCTCGCGGTACTCGATTGCGCGATCGCGATATTCGGTTGCCATGGCCAAGAATTTGCCTCGCCATTGTTCGACCACCGGCAATGGATCATTCGGATAATCCTTGGCCAAACGTTCGATCATCGACTTGGCAGTGGCCAAATCTTTTTTCTCGAAGTAGGACTGCACCAATTGGCTCGAAACGTCGGTAATGAGCGTTCGGACCCGATCCCTTTGGAAATTAGGAAACGTTCGCTGCAGCTCTTCGAGGACAGCCAGCGCGTGAGGCAATCGTTGTTGGTTCAAGAGTTCGCTGGCACTCTGAATCAGGAAGTCCTGCCTCAAGCTGGAGAGCCCAGCCGTTTGCGGATAATTGAGGATCAAGAAATTGAGGTGTTCGAAGGCTTCGCCAAAATTTCGGTCCTGGACCAACTGTTTGGCCCGGGTCAAAATCATTTGCTCATACAGCCAAATCTGTTCGATATTCTTCCAGGCCACTTCGTAGCGTCGAGTCGGGAACAGGAGGATCGTCACCTGGAGCTTGTCCGTTTCCTTCGGAGCGTTTGGGACTCGCCTGCCTGGGAATTCGATTGGCGCGACTTTGACACTCCTGCCCGACGCTTCCGGCGTGAGTGACACAACATCAAACGGCTCTTCGTCCAGTAGAGACGTCGCCAGTTCGATCTCCTCGAGCACTTTTTCCAAGGGAGCTTGAGCAAACAGTTGCACCGAAGTCAGCCCTGCCAAAAGGCAAACCGACAGTCGGATGATTACGGCTGTATAGAATCGACATGTCGAGTTTTTCATTGCGATGCACCTGACGCAGTGGCCCCATCGCTTGAAGGAACAGGCACTTTGATCAAGGTTCCTTCGTCTCCGGGCACGACAACCATTCCATCGATCAGTCTCGGAGTTCCGCTGATAGGTTCACCGGCCGAACCGCGTGCCAGCACCTTGCCATCGGCCAGCGAAACACGAACCAACTCACCCATCGTTCCCGCCAACAAGACATCGCCATCGACGAGAACGGGTCGACCGACCAGCACCATCTGCGACAACGGAGCGTTCCAAAGTTTCTTGCCATCGGACGAGAAAGCGACCAAGCCTTCGATATCGCTCAACGCAAAGCCGATGGATCCAGAATCGCCGTCCATGACGTAAGGGCCCCAAGCGAACCGACCTTCGAAGTTCAGGTCCGCGATCCGTTTGAACTCGCCCGTTTCGTAGAAATCAAGGTGATCGCCCGAGGCTCCCGGGGACACGCCAACCACGACGTCCCGCATGACGGCAAGACGGCCCTTCAGGGACCGTTCGAGGGGTTGTGCGTTGAGCAACCGCAGCTGTTTGCCGGTCGAGAGCTTGTACAAATTTCGTTTCTGGTCAGCGATGACGACCGATTGGTTGTCCGACAGCAACACCGGGTTGAGCCAAATGGGTCGTTCGCCGGCTGCGATGGTGGGTTGGAACGGAGTCCCGATCGGCAAACCGGATTCCGGATCGAGCATGACGAGCTGTGCGTTTTCGAGCGGGATGATGAGAGAGTTTCCAACCGCCAACGGGGCAGCGATGGGGTAGGATTCTGCCAGGTCGAGGTTGACCAACTTCGTCGTCCAACTCGATTTGCGATCCGGATCGGCCAGCAGCAGCTGGCTTCCTTGCGACGTATTGAGCATGACACTCTTGCCTTCGCTCAGAGGCGTGGGATTTGCAAACAGCATCGAACGCTGATTTCGGCCCATGTTCTCGATCGACATGGTGGGCGTAGATGCCGTGAAAGACTGGTCATCGAGGGAATACGTTGCCCCTTGCGAGGTGATGGCGAGTAGCCCGCTGGGGCTCGATGAAACATTCGCCACCGGATTACCGATATCGGTCTCCCAGAATGGGTTTCCACTGGTCGGATCCACGGCTGCCACACGAACGCCGGCATTGCCTCGTACGACGCGCGAGTGGATCAGCAAGTCACCGATTCGAATCGGTCGACTCGTGAACTCATCGGCATCTTCCTTGAGCCACATCGAGTTGAGTTTCTGCCCGGTGATCTGGATTTGAAAGTAGGCCAAACGGTTGGATGCCAACCACAGATCCGTGCCTTTCATGACCGGCCACGTGACGCGCGGGACGGATTCATTGGAGACCAAGTTGACCATCTTGAAGACTTTGTCCTTGGCGTTGGTGATCTCCACATCCAGGATGGCGATCTCACCCAGGTTGGTTGCAACGGCCAATCGTCGGCCTTCCAATTGTGGCTCAACCACCACGTGTCCCTTGAATCGGACCGGCGATTGGACCGCCGTCAACTCGAGACCTTCGTCGTTGGTGGAATAAACGCGCATCAAGCAATAGTCGGGGCCTGCGTTCTCGAAAAGGATGAGCTGATTGAGGACCCAGATCGGAGGAACAACGATGGTGCCTGGATTGTGTCCAACATAGAGGACTTCTTCGCACTCGCCATTGCCGCGACTCAGGACATACACGTTGGACTGGTTGCCCGCCAGATAACGCTTGCGTTTGCCAGGTGCACCCCCGGTCCCCACATCGATATTTTGCGGGATTTTCTTAGCCCATCGCGATTGACCGGTGATCGCATCGAGGCAGACCACCGTGCCACCCACCGTAGCGACGAAGATTTCTTCCCCGTCGACTTGCGGTGTTAAGATACGATCTTCGAACTTGCTTTCCCAGATCAACGAACCGTCTTTGGCGGAGAGCCGACTGACCGTTCCGCGAGCCGCGACGCTAATGATGGGATCGCTGTCACTGGTTTGAGCCACACGCAGCGGATCCGAATCCCAATCGCGGCCAATGTACTTGCGCCACAGCACCTCGCCGGTCGCGACGCGGATCGCCACCGCCGAGCCTTTGATCCTTAGAAAGACGACATCTTGATTGCCCGTGGCGATCGGTTCACCAACACGACTAGTCAGCAAAGCACGGTTGGAACTGCTGGGCAAGGAGTCGATGTTGCTGGTCTCTGGAATACTGCTCGCGCGGGTAACCAAGTCACGCTGAATACTTGTGGCTGCCAGCATGAGCTCGGTCAGCTTTGGATCGGTTTCAAGTTGCGGATACTTCCGTACCAATTCGCGTCGCAATTCGTAAGCTTTGTTGACGTCCTTTGCCTCGACCCCTTGCTTCATGTTGACCAAAGCCGCAGCCAAATCTTCGCTGCGTTGGATTTCTCGCACCACGCGCTGCTGATCCTCTCGGATCCGTCGGATGCGAAGATCGTTCTGCGTTCGCTCCTGCGTCCCCACAAACCTGGGGTCATCGATCAGCTCCATTTGCTGACTCATAAGTGCGATCAATCCCTTGCGGTCTTCGATTCCCGCCGTGTTGTCCGCTTTACTGATGAACTTCTCAGCGATCCGCAGCAGCGTGTCCGTGATGTCCACACGCAGTTGCGGTAAACCCGATTCATTGACAATCTTCGGCAGTTCTTCCTGCGCGGTTTTCAGTGCGATACTTGGATCTGCATTGCGTTCGGCGTCCTGCCGCACTTTGGACAACGTCGACTTCACCTTGGCGACACTCACGTTGTCATCGGAGGTAAAAGTCGAAGAGAATTTGTCGTATTGTTTGATGGCTCGTTCGTAGTCGCGGTTGTTGTAGAGCTCTTCGGCGATCGCAAACTCTTCCTTGGCCGATCCGCGCGAGAACCAGATGTAGAGAGGCACAAAGAAGATAATCAGCAACAGCAGAATGAAGGAAACACCCACGATCCCAAAGGATTCCCAAGGACTCTTTTTGATCTTGTCCTTAGGCTTACGAACTTTTGCCACTGAAACTTCGGCCATGGAGTTGCTATCGACACCGCTTGATGTGTTCGAACGATCGCGGACACTCGGAGGAACGACCTCGACCATGTCTTCGACTATTTCCGCCTCCACGACTCCATCCTCACTCTCGTCGTCCTCAGGTGGGAGCAAGTCTTCGACCGAGTCGTGTTCTGGCCGCGATGACTCCAAGGGTCGTCCACCGCGTAGGGCGACACTCGGATCGTTGGGCGAATCGCCCAACTGTTCTTTGAGTTCCGTCACCAGCTTGGTGGCCTGAAACCGGGTCAATTGCTGATTCTCGACCAGCACCCGAGCGATGGCTTCGGGGGTTACCCGCCCTTTGGATTGCTCCACTTGGCGGTGCAGTTCCTCGATGCTCTCTGGATCGAGCAAACCCTTATTCTCGAGCATGTTGATGAATTGCAGTGCACTCATTCGCTACTCAAACTCCTCGACAACCGAGACGGTAAAACTACTAAATCCTTTTTCTCTCCCTGCATCGAGAGCGGCCACGATGGCAGCGTGGATGCATTCCTCATGGGCCTCGACGAGCAGTTTCAAGACTTCATCTTCCTTGCCCGTGGAGAGTTCTGTCCGGGCATCGCCAAGCGCCATTAACAAATCCTGTTTGCTGCTGGCCTCGCGTTCATCACCCGTCGGAAAGATAATCGTGTAGGCGTTGAATTCATCGATCTGGATACGTACCGAATCGAAGACTTCGGGCGGATTGTCGGGTGGTTTGCTGCTGGGGGTCTCCACCATCGGCGGCGGTTTCTCAAAGACCTTTTCGCTTGAGAAGGCTGCGGTGATCATGAAGAAGATCAACAGCAGAAAGGTCACGTCGACCATGGGCGTCATGTCCATGTCGTCTTTGGGCAATTCCTTGACCGCGAAAGCGACTTCTTCAGGTTCTTCTTCTTTAGCTCGCCGAGCCGGAGGTCGGCTTACCGGAGGAACGGAATCATCGGGCGTGGCCCGTTCGACCACGATCGGTTCTTTCGAGTCCTTGGCATCTGGAACAGCATCGGGTTCGCTAGAAGCCACGGATTCTGGCACTTGCATCGAGGCTTCGACGCGAAAGAGATGCTGGCAATCCGGACAACGGATTTCGCGTCCGACAACTCTGGGATTGGCTGCGCGGACACTGGCGCATTGAGGGCATCGGACCATGATGTTCATTTGCCGATCTCCGACACTGCGAGATTGATCATCTTGCCTTCCATCTCACCGAGCACTTCGCCGATGGCCAACTCAACCTTCTTCAATTGCTTGGCCGTTACATTGCCTTCGGCTCGAACCAACACATCGGTTTTGCCACCAGATTCCAGTTGCAACTGAACGTATTCTGCGATCTCTGCGGACTGCTGCTCGGGATCATCCGAGAAGATCGATCCGTCCCCCTTGGCCACGATCGGCGTGTCGCCGATGCCGCGAGATACCGTCAACACAACGCAGTTCTTCGCCGAGATCGAGCTCCCGTGCTTGGCCGGTGGAACTTCGTACGATCGTTCGCCGGTCATCTTGGAGGTCAAAATAAAGAAGATCAACAGCAGAAAGGTCATGTCGATCATGGGTGTGATGTCCATCTCCGCATCCGGCGGTTCGGGCACCGGCGGCTTGATGGGCTCCTCATCGTCGAGTTCATCGAACTCGAAATCGACCTGCGCAGCGTTATCCGCATTCCATTCCGCGTCTTGAAAATCGTTGCGATCGGAATCAAAAACCATTGCTTGGCTGCGCCTCGGCTGAGCGTTTGTGCGTTATCAAATGGGAAGAGTGCAAAGAGAGCATCGACGATCGGTGACTCGTTGCGCCATTAAGCACGTTGTCGCGCGCCGCGCTGCTCTTCCCGAGCCAGTCCGACCTTGAAGGCTTCGAAAACCTGGTTCAAGCCCGATGCGATGAGATCTTGCATGTGGCGAATTCGGTTGTGAATGCTCGCCATGGCCATGACCAACGGGATCGCGATGGTCAAACCGATTGCCGTTGTCTCCAAGGCCACGCGGATGTCACCCGCCAAGTCGGTCGGATTGACGTTGGTGGCTGCCGCCAGTTTTCCGAACGCACCCATCATCCCAACCACCGTTCCAAACAATCCCAACATAGGAGCGGTCTTGATCACCGTTACGACCCAGGCAATGCTGTAATCGAGATCCGCAATCACGTCGCGTTGGAATCGATCCAACGTCATTTGACGCGTTTTTTGATACCCGAGGGACCGATGCTTGCAGGCATACGAAATCATCATCGGGAGGGCACGCTTGTCCCCTTCGCACGTTTCCAACACGGCATCAAAATTTCCACGCCGCAGATCCTCTTCGACGGTCTCCAAGAACGCGTCTTGAGCCGCCTCCGTCTTAAATCGCTTGGCATTGACACGGGTCATGACCAAGAAAACGTAGTACGCACCCCAAAGTGCGACCGCCGCTAAGGCCAAATACGACAGCTGACCGATGACATTGAAGACGCTCGATGCGTCCGCAAGTAGGAATCGTGGATCGACACCGATCGAAAACGACGCAAAAAAATCAAGCATAGGGATGACAGCAAAAATCGCGTAATTGAAGCAAACAGGGTCGGTCCACGGCCACCAGCCATGGACCCTGCGATCGGGGAGGAGGATCCCCATCATAACTTGCAACCCGTCAAATGAGGAACGGTCTCGCCCAAAAAGAAAGGAACCTTTCCCTATTACCTTTGCATGGATGCGTTAGGGCCTCGTCACCAATTCGCCCCCATCCTTGGTGAAGAAAGCTCGCAGGACGTCTCCATCGATGCTTGACGATAGAAAAGAGACCGAGCCATCGAAGAACGCCACATTGGCACCGATGCGGGGCATCCAACTGATGATTGGGTGGAGGTCCAGATCCAAATCATCGGGCTTTGTCCATGGAACGGCCAATTCTCCTGTGGTTTCGACCAGCGCGATGGTATTGGAGGACCCATCGGTGATTTGAGCGAATCTCAACGCTTCGTCTGGCCATCCGATGTCCTGGCCATAGGCGGCCTGGTACACGGTATACCCGGGCATGAGCCCGGGTACGCGGGGATTGTTGAAACACGGGGGCATCCGATCGAGCAAAGCCAAGTTGTGCTGGCTGTCCCAAGGTTCGTCGAGGTGAAACTCGTTGTACAGTTCGGCCTCTTCCAAATACGGGAGAATCATTACGCGCCAACTCAGCAGTGGCTGGCCCTCGGAGTCGCGTTTCGCGCGAGGCGGAAAGACTCTTTGGGCTGCTTCATAGTTTAGAAGTGAAAGCATCATCTGCTTAAGATTATTTGCTGACGCCATTCTGCGGGCCGCCTCCCTAGCCGCTTGAACGGCCGGCAGGAGCAATCCAGTCATCACTCCAACGGTCGCATAGTTGGACATCATGGCGTTTTCCATGTTGAGCTCAATGCGATCGTTTTGCTGGGACCAAAATCCTTCTTCATTGACCATCGATTGCATGCGACCGAAATAGCTCGAGACTGCTTCCCGCATCGCATCCGAGACGCTCGGATCGTCCTGCATCTGCTCTTCGATCGAATCGCGTGCGATTTGCATCCCTTCGGAACGCAGGCGGTTCACTGCCTCGAGTGCGGTTTCCGCATTCTCAACGCTCGATGCTCCGAAACTGATTCGGAGCTGCGATTGCTCGGAGGCAGCCAGTTCCACCATGACGTTGTCGATCAAAGCGATGATCGTTTCAATGTCGTCGTACATGATCTCAGGAATCGAATCCGAGGCCTGCTCGTACAGGCTACCGATCAAGTCCCGAAGCTTGCTCAAATTGAGGACCAATCGCACAGAGGCGCGGCTCGCTTGCAACAAATCCATCGTCGGACCGCCGGTTTGGATCCGCTGACTGAGCATGCGGCGCATCGTGCCTTGAGTCGCCACGATAACGCGCTGAGGATCTTTTTGGGCGATTCGGATCATCGGATAGTCCGGCACATCGCGGAATCGCAACGTCTTGTCGTTGGGTGCGGTTTCGATCGGACTGAGCAATTCGTCGGTCAAGTCGGCGATATCAAACGGCTTCGACAAGCGGATGGAAAAGCCCACCTCAGGCATGGGGCTAGGCATTTGGACAGTGGCATCGATGCTCTGCACATCCGAGAGTTCAAAACCGAACTGCTCCCGGCACGCGACCGTGGCAATTTCCCAGGGGATGTAACGGAACGCGTGCAGCTCCCGGAGTTCTGCCAAATCGAAAGAAGCAACGGCCAGGGAATCCGAGGGAATATCTCCGTACCGTGGGACCGTCTGAGGGACTGCCTGGGCCGAAGCGGTTAGTGCCGAACAAACGGCCATCGCCAATCCACACCACCCTAGCAACCAACCGCTGGGTCTGTTCCATGCATACGTTGTCTTCATGTGCCAACCGCCCTCCCAATCTTCCGGTCCTACGAAAAGGTCACTTCGATCGTTCTCCATGATACCGCAATCTCGACCGCTACAACCGTTAAGGCTTCGCGATAAATTCGTGCTTCGGATGGCGAATTGGTCAAGGAAATGCCCCCGGACTGCCGCAGCGCGTTAAAGTCGAACGGCTAGAGAAGGATTGCTGCCGATTCCGTTTTTTCTTCTCACGTAAGATGTGCGAGTCGAATTCGATGCCAAAGACAGTAACCGCCGGCGATGAAATCGTGACCTTGGACCGACGAAGTGGTGCCCGTGACGCAATCGGTCAAAAAGTTGACGATCGACGCAGTAGCAATCGTCGCAAGGTTGAACCATTGCCTGAGGTCGTCGAGAAGCTGATCGCCGAAGAAAAGAAAAAAGTCAAAGTACAACGCCGTCGACAAATCGATCCGACCACGTGCGAACGCGATTATTCCGGCGACGAAATTCTGTTCATGCAAGCCATGGACGAGTACAAGCGTAAGAATGGTCGCATGTTCCCGACGTGCAGCGAGATTCTGGAAGTCGTTCGCTCGATCGGCTACGTCAATACGAATGCAATCGCCTCCGCTCCCACACAACCTGAAGACGATTGATCGCGAGTCAGGGTTCGCTGTGGTACGATTATCCGGCCATGAATCCATCACCATCCAATTCGCCAGACCCGCCCAACTCCGACGAGCGTCTCATCGAACTCGAGGGGCTCTTCATGCATTTGCAGCGTACCGTGCATGACCTTGATCAAGTCGTGGTGGATCAAGCCCGCCGGATCGAAATCCTCGAACGCGGATGGAAGCGATTGAATAACGAAGTCCAAGTCGTGCGCGATTCGGCCCGTGAACCACGTCGCCCAGAAGATGAAATTCCTCCGCATTATTGAAACGCCAGGATCTGTGACCGCCCTCTCAATGCGCTCCCGGCAACGCGTGCGTGAAGTGCTGCTTTTGGTGACTGCGGTAAGCTTGGCAGCGGTCGGATTGTGGCTTTGGAAACCCTGGAGCCAACCCAGCCAACTGCGGCTTCGCATGTCGGCCGGGGATGTAGCAGGAACGCGCTACAAGATTGCAACTTCGCTTGCCGAGCACCTAAAGGAAGTTGGAATCCAACTCGAGATCATTTCCTCGGAAGGTTCCGAACAGGCCTTGCAATGGGTCGACGATGCGACGATCGACGTGGCTCTGGTTCAAGGTGGCCTCAATCAAATCGATCGACCCCACGTACGTCAACTCTGCGCGCTTCAGATCGAACCGCTCCATTTGCTTGTGAAACCTGATCTGGAGCTGCAGATTCAACAACAGGGACTGATCCGTTTGCGCGACAAACGCGTCTATCTAGGTCCGAAGCAAAGCGGCACTCGAGCGCTGGCCACCAGCGTCCTCGACTTCATCGGATTGGCCATCGACGCTGGGTCGGGCCAGCGATCGGTGATTGTCGAAGATCAACTGCAGGGCTACGACGAACTCTTGCAGGCAAACGTCGAGGATCTTCCGGATGCCATCTTCAGCGTTTCCTTAGTCCCGTCACCCGTCGTGCATGAATTGGTCGAGCGATGGGATTATCGATTGACCGACATTCCATTCGCCGTTGCCTTTGGTCAATCCGGCACGGCCGCACAAGATTCTTCACTGGATCGTTCGCTGTTTTCACCGTGCCTCATCCCCGCCTACACCTACGGCGTTCAGCCCACCGTTCCCAGCCAGGATTTGCCAACACTCGGAGCGCACCTGCTGCTGGTCGCCAACCATCGCGTCTCCAACACAACCATCGAACGGCTATTGACCGAGATGTTTGAAACCAATTTTGGACATCACACGATTCCAGGTTTTGATCTCAGCGCATTGGATCGGCCAGTGGAGTACCCGATCCATCCGGGTGTGGAGGACTACCGAGACCGCAACAAAGTCTTAATCGCAGGCGACTTGATCGATTACATGGAGAAGGTCTTAGCCATCGCGGCCACGTTGGCTGGGGCAGGCTTCTTTATTTACCAGTGGTATACCGAGCACCGCCGAAGCAAACGCGAAGGCCGGTTTGCAGCCTTCATGTCCCGCGTCATCGTTATTGAAAATAAAGCTCTCGCCAACGAAATCTCGGCCCACCTCGACCTCAGCGACTTGATCCAACTTCAACGAGAATTGGCCCATTTAAAGGCAGAGGCCGTCGAAGGCTTTGTGGCCGGCCAATGGCAGGGAACGAGCATGCTCAATGGCCTACTGGCATTGATCAACGATACCCGGCAACAAATCACAAGGCTGATTTTGCACGAACGAGAAAACATCGAGCAAGATGCGGTGGCAAAAAAACTGAATCCCGATGAACTTTGGTGCGTCGAAACCAAGGAATAGAGAAACGGGTTCCAGCGAGGAACGACCACGCGATTCACCAGGGAGGTCGTTGCCTATTGGAATTCATGGCTTGCAATCGTTTCGCGACGCTGCCGCCCATCGCCAGTTTGGGATTTGGTATCATCGAGCCGCCGACGATGCCTCCTCCCCTCCTGGATTCAACTGGAATTGCTCCCGATGGCACTGCAATGGATCAACGGTCGTGTCGCAAAGAAACATGTTTGGTTCGATGGACTCTTTACTCTCTCCATCGAATGCCCAGGCGTATCGCCTTTCGAATGCGGTCAGTTCCTTCAGATCGGAGTCCCGCTGGAGGACAAGCATCTGCATCGACCTTATTCGGTAGCCTCTCCGTTCGGTAACACGCTGGAATTCTTTATCGTTCGTGTCGACGAAGGGCATCTCACTCCGAAGCTATGGGCCATGCAGGAAGGGGACGCCATCGATGTCTCGGTCAAAGCCACCGGGAGCTTCACCCTGCAACACACACCGCCAGCCGAGACCCTTTGGTTGCTCGGCACGGGAACAGGCTTGGCACCTTACATCGCCATGCTGCGCGATCCGCACATCTGGTCGACCTACAAGCGCATCGTGTTGGTGCACGGCGTACGACTGCAATCGGACCTCGCTTACACGCAGGAACTCGAAGCGCTGGAGTCGCGTTTTCCAGATCGCTTTCGCATGATCCCAGTCGTCTCTCGAGCCATCTGCGAAGGGGCCATCGCAGGCCGCATCACCACCGCCATCGAAACCGGACAGCTCGAAGAGAGGGCCGGGGCGCGATTGTCGCCCGACACCAGCGCCGTCATGATGTGCGGCAATCCGCAAATGCTCGACGATGTGGAAGCCATGCTCCATGCGCGCGGCATGCGGAGGCATAAGCGTTCGGACTCTGGCCACTATGTGGTCGAGCGGTATTGGTAACGCAGCCGTCGGGCTTGGTGAATGGCGTAAGGGATTGCAAATCGGCCAGGAGCCAGCTGTCAATTGACGCTGGCCAGCCGAATCGATACCCTCCGGGGGGGACGCGAGTCTTGCAAAAATGCGTAGAATATCGACATCTTCACTACCTCGGCGCGCGCGGGATCCGATCCTGGTCCTGCCCTTACCCCTTCCGGGTTACCAAACATGGAATTGCTTGAAAAAATTTGGGAAAGCACCTCCCACGCCGTCAACGGTGTCCTGAGTGGCTTCGATCGTGGCATCACCGCCTTGTTTGGGTCCGCAAACTCAAGACAGCTCAAGCGTTACGGAGAATTAGCTAAGCTAATAGGCGAGCTTGAGCCCAAGATGATGGCGCTCTCGGATTCCGAGTTGCGGGAGCAGACGGTCAAGTTTCGGAAGCGGCTCGCGGACGGACAAACGCTCGAAGACCTGCTGGTCGAAGCCTTTGCGACATGTCGTGAGGCCGGTCGGCGTTACATGCGGATGCGGCACTACGATGTCCAATTGATGGGTGGAATGGTCCTGCACTACGGCAACATTGCCGAAATGATCACGGGTGAGGGCAAGACACTGGTGGCCACGCTACCGGCTTACTTGAATGCACTTCAGGGCGTGGGAGTGCACGTCGTCACGGTCAACGACTATTTGGCACGCCGCGACATGGAGTGGATGGCACCTCTGTACCTGGGTTTGGGATTGACCATCGGGAACATCCAGAGCGGGATGGAGAACAGCCAGCGGCAGCAGTCTTACGCCGCCGACATCACGTACGCGACGAACAACGAACTGGGCTTTGATTACCTGCGCGACAACATGCGGATGGCATCCCGTGGCGACGACCGCTATCCAAGCCATCTGCAACAGGTCCAAGGTCCTTTGCACTATGCGATCATCGACGAAGTCGACAACATTCTGATCGACGAAGCCCGGACGCCTTTGATCATCTCCGGTCCCGCCATGCGGGACTCGGCGAAGTACGTCGAAGCCGATCGAGTGGCTCAGTCCCTCAAGCGGGAGGAGCATTTTGTGGTCAATGAAAAAGACCACACGGTCAACTTGACCGATGCCGGGGTCCGCGAAGCGGAAAAGCAAGCCGGCGTTGAGAGTTTCTACACCGTCGGCAACATGGAATGGCCCCATTTGCTCGACAACGCGCTCAAGGCGCATCATCTGTACAAGCGGGACGTGAATTATGTCAGCAAAGAAGGTCAAATCATCATCGTCGATGAGTTCACGGGACGATTGATGGAAGGCCGTCAATGGAGCGACGGATTGCATCAAGCCGTCGAGGCCAAGGAGCGGGTCCAGATCAAAGAAGAAACGCAGACGCTGGCCACGATCACGCTGCAAAACTTCTTCAAGCTCTACAAGAAGTTATCGGGGATGACCGGTACGGCCATGACCGAGGCCCAAGAGTTCAGCAAGATTTACAACCTGGGGGTGATCGCGGTTCCTTCCAATCGCTCGCTCCAGCGTCTCGAATTCGCCGATGCGATCTACCTGTCGGAAAAGGAAAAGTACGACGCGGTGGCCGACGAGATCGATCGCGTGCACAAGCACGATACGATTGAATTCAAAGACCGCAAACGCGGCTTTCTAGTGGGAAACATCGAATCGGAAAACGACCAGCGGGTGGTCCTGCGCAAATCCGATTCACGCGAGCTCGAGGAGATCCCTTCCTCAGAAATCCTTCGAATCGAGCGTGCCGGTCGCCCAATCTTGGTCGGAACCGTATCGATCGAAAAGAGTGAAACGCTCGCGTCGCTGCTCGAACAACGCGGCGTGACGCATCAGGTTCTCAATGCCAAAGCCCACAAGCGTGAGGCGGACATCATCGCCCAAGCCGGTCGGATCGGATCGGTGACCATTGCGACAAACATGGCTGGTCGCGGTACCGACATCATTTTGGGTGGCAATCCCGAAACGATGGCCTGGGCCCAACTGCAACACACCTATGCGACGCGTCTAGACATTCCGAAAGAGGAATGGGAGGCACTGGTCAAACAGATCGAAGAACAGGAGCAAATGAAGGCCGAGGGTGAACGTGTTCGCGAATTCGGCGGCCTTTACGTGATCGGTACCGAGCGCCACGAATCCCGTCGTATCGACTTGCAGCTTCGCGGTCGATGCGGACGCCAAGGGGATCCCGGATCCAGCCGCTTCTACTTGTCGCTCGAAGATGACTTGATGCGAATCTTCGCAGGCGATTGGGTCCGCGAAATGATGCGGCGAATGGGCATGGGACATGGCGAAGCCATCGAGAGCCCCTATGTCTCCAAACGCATTTCCGGCGCGCAAAAGAAAGTAGAAGAACGCAACTTCGAAGCCCGCAAGAGCTTGCTCGAATACGACGAGGTCATGGACCATCAGCGCAAGCGAGTTTACTCCTATCGCCAACAGGTCCTCGAAGGGACGAGCTGCCGCGATTTGGTGATGGAACAACTGCGACGCCAAATCGAAACGAATGTCGAACAGTTCATCGACCCGAGCTTCGGCGCCGAATCGTACGCTCGATGGGCCGGACCGCGGCTGGGTATGCAACTCGATCCCAAGGATTTTCGAGCCGTCGAACCGGATGTGGCAATGGCCTACGCCAAGGATCAAGCCGAGCGGGCTGCCGAAACGCAAATCCTGGACGCGATCGACGAAAACCTGCCCATCGAAGAGGAACAGTCCGAATGGAATTGGGACGCGATGGCCAACTGGGTCAATACTCGATTCGGTACCCATTACACCGTCTCGATGCTTAAGAAACTCGATCGCGACCGCATGGACGAAGAGTTCATCGGCAAAGCCAACAACTTCATCGCCGACATCGACTTGAGCGAAGGCTCGGTGTTCTTGACCGAAGAGTACGGTCTGCAGATGCTCGTGTCTTGGATGCGGAACAAATTCGGACTCGAGGTCGCCATTGAGGAACTGCGAGGTCTGGAGGTCGAACCGATTCGCAAGCGAATGCTCGAGATTTCGGAAAACGCTTACTTCGAACGCGAAGTCCAATACCCGATTCTCGTCGGTCTGCATCGTTTCCGTCACCAAACCGGTCCCGAATCATTCACCGTGGACGGCAGCGCTCTGGCCGACTGGGCGATGCATCGTTTCACGGATGAAAAAGTGTTGGAGAAACTCCAAAATTCCGGCGATCGGGTTTACGATGTCCTGACGGAAATCAGTCGGTCCAACGTCGAACGAGCGCACGGCATCTGGGCCAAAGCCAAGGAGAAGATCGAATCGATCTTCGGCCGCAGCACGGACAAAAAGTTGTCCGAGTGCATGGGCACGACCAATGGCGCCATGGACGCGCTGCTCCATTGGATGCGGGACGATATCGGTTGGTCGGGCGAAGCATCCGAGGTCGGTGCATGGACCAAGGATCAGTTCAAGGCGCACATTAGCCAAGCCTTTGACGACCGTTACTTCCCAGAAATCCGTCGCATGGAACGCACCGTTCTGCTGACCACGCTCGACTCAGCCTGGAAGGATCACTTATTGGCCATGGACCATGTCCGGTCCAGTGTCAGTTTCCGCAGTATGGGCCAAATGGATCCCAAGGTTGAATACAAGCGCGAAGGGATGCGATTGTTCGATCAGATGTGGTTGTCGATCGGGGAACGCATCACCGACGTCATCTTCCGAATGGAGGCCATGGATGAAGAACTCGTCGCTAGCTCGTGGGTTGAGACCAGCGCACGCCATGACGAATTCAACGTGACACAGGCCTTGCTGGCCGAGAAGCAAGCCGATCTTGAAGCAGCCGAACGCGCCGGCGCACAAGCCAGCGAACCGGCTGAACCGGTCACTATCCGCAATCGCGGGATCAAGGCTGGTCGCAACGAACCATGCCCATGCGGCTCCGGCAAGAAGTTCAAAAACTGTTGCATGCGCAAACAAGTGTGATTGACCGATGCGAAGTCTCCTGGTTCCTTTCGGATTGCTCGCTTGGCTTTTCGCCTTCACGGCAATCCCCCCAGCCCAGGCCACCGAGCCAAAGTCCCAACCCAATAGCGTAAGGCCCAATATCCTGATGATCGTTTCTGACGATCATGCGTGGACCGACTATGGCTTCATGGGGCATCCGCATCTTCAAACCCCACACCTCGACGGTTTGGCCCGCGAAAGCCTCACCTTTCCACGCGGCTACGTCCCCTCGAGCTTGTGCTGCCCGAGCTTGGCTTCACTGCTGACCGGCCGTTACCCTCACCAGCACAAGATCACCAGCAACGATCCGCCTCTCGTGCCGGGACTCAATGGCCGCGCCTACCAATCTTCGGAGGCGTTCCTAAAGGGCCGACAACGGATGATCGAGCATATGGAGGCCGTTCCCACGCTGCCTCGATTGCTCCAGGAACAAGGCTACGTTTCGCTTCAGACAGGCAAGTGGTGGCAAGGAGACTACTCGCACGGCGGATTCACCCATGGCATGACCCGCGGTGATCGCCACGGAGATGACGGACTGAAGATCGGTCGATCGACCCTGCAACCTATCGAAGATTTCTTGGACACCGCCACGGATCAGAACAAACCCTGGATGGTTTGGTACGCACCCATGATGCCTCATGATCCGCATACGCCGCCGCAAGCGTATCTCGATCGAACGCTGCCCCTCACTCCCTCGATCCACGTGGCTCGGTACTGGGCCATGGTCGAATGGTTCGATGAAACCGTAGGCCAGCTTCTCGAGACTCTTCAACGCCGTGGGTTGGCCGAAAACACCATCGTGGTCTACGTTGCAGACAACGGTTGGATCCAAGATCCAGAACGTCCACGATACGCACCAAAATCGAAACAGTCTCCCTACGACGGTGGCCTCCGCACCCCCATCATGATTCGCTGGCCAGGAACCATTACCCCGCGCAAAAGCAATGCCTTGGCATCGAGCATCGACATCCTTCCGACACTGCTGAGCGCCATCGGCTCTCCTCGCCCCGACGACTTGCCAGGCATCGATCTGTTATCGGACACCGCCACCGCAGCTCGTCAATCGCTTTACGGCGAATGCTTCACCCACAACGCAAACAACCTCGATGTGCCGCGCGAGAACTTGCGTTGGCGTTGGATCGTTCGCGACAATTGGAAGCTGATCGTTCCCAATCTCGCCATCGAACGCGAAGGGGTCGAAGAGTTGTACCACCTCGCTCGCGATCCGACGGAAGAGAACAACGTGATCGCCTCGCACCCCGAGATCGCACAATCACTCCGCCGTGAACTCGATCGGTGGTGGTAAAGTTCGAAATTTACTTTTGGTCGCTGCGGAGGTGGCTGAAGGCAAGTCGTAATTCGCCATAGTTGAACTTCGATTCGAAATGAGTTTTCGCTTCGGCAATTGTGGCGGTCGGATTGGTCGAGAGAAATCGCTCAATCTCTTCCAGTTTGACTTGTTCCAGCACGCGGTGGATGTCGAGTTGATGCGTCTGGACATAGTACGCCAAATGGCCTTGGATGGTGCTTGGACTCAGTCCACGTTCTTTGGCAATTTGATCGATCATTTTCCCTTCCTGAAACATTGTCAGACTGATCTTCTTTGTGCCTGAATCACGTTCTGGCCTCGCCTGATTTTCCACGGGAACCTGGTCCATCGGAACTTGATTCGCCTCACAGTATTGCCGGATGATCACCTCAATTTCTTTGCCGTAACGTTCGAATCGTTTGCGAGCAATACCATGGATTTTCCTAATCGCCTTTTCGTTTGTTGGCAACACACTCACCAATTGGCGAAGCGATTCACTGGTCAGCACGGCTCGAGGTGTTATGCCGTACTTGTCGGCCATCTTCTGCCGGTACAGCAGCAGTTCAGCATACAACTTGGGATGGGGTACCCCTTCGGGAACCGTCTCCGCATGAGCTTGCCTGGTGAAGTTGTGCGCGAAGTCTAGCTCGGCATCGAATTGGGCTCGTTTGTAGGCCACCGTGGCAAAGCCTTGGCTGCAAGCCGCAAAGCTAGCCCGCTTGATAAACAGAAGCCGTTGCAGTTGCTCGAACTGCGCATGGACCAACGTTCGCACTGCCTTGTTATCGGTCGACTTGGGTAGTTCACTAACCTCTTGCATCAATCCATTCAGTTTCTCGGTAAAGTAGCCGACGGCCTTGACGATTCGTTCCCGGAGACCTGGATTCGACTCTGGCAGTCCTTCCTCCTGAAAGTAGGCGAGCAGTTGCGGATGAAACTTGTCGGAGATCACCGTGATTGCTTCGTGCAATTTTCTCGTCAGGGCACCGACTTGTTCGGACGCTTCAACGCTTAGTGTTGCTTGATGCTCCTGATACGTTCGTCGCAAACGGCTGAAGCTCTCCGAGATGGCTTGGAAACTGAACAGGTCCTCGATCAGTCGCTGTTGGTACTGACGCTTGGCTTGTTGCACCTGACTCTCAGACGGCGCATTGAGTTCTGCATCAGTGCTGTAGTGCTGGACGACGGGGTCCGTCTTGACGCTTGAAAAATCGATCCTTGATCGCAGCACGATCCCTTCGAAACTTTTGCAGCGGCTGAGGGCAACGTACACCTGACCGTGGGCGAAGGCGGCCTGAGCATCGATGATCGCTCGCTCAAACGTCAAGCCCTGACTCTTGTGAATGGTGATCGCCCAGGCCAATTTGAGCGGATATTGGACAAACATTCCTAACACTTGCTCTTCGATTTCCTTCGTCGTTTCATTCAGCGTGTACTTGGTGTTCTTCCATTCATCGGGAACAACAACGATTTCGTGCGAGTCTCCTTCGCAGCGTACGAAAATCGCTTCGTCCGCGAGTCCCACGATCTGGCCAATTTTGCCGTTGTAGTACCGCTTTTCGGGTTGCGAATCATTCTTGATGAACATCACCTGCGCCCCGCGTTTGAACTCCAGCTTTTCTTCCGTCGGGTACGAACTGGCGGGGAAATCGCCCACGATTTGTGCTGAAAAGTGATGCGACTTTCCAGGCAACTGAGCAAGATTTTTGGTATTGATATCGAGCGCGACGGAATTGGTGGCTGTCAACGTAATGTAGGCGTCTTTGGGTGGCGGCCGGAAGTTCGGTACATAACGACTATTGAGCGTTCGCAGCGTGACTTCATCCAAGCGGTTGTTGCGAACCTTGTTGAGCAACTCGATGAACGTGGCATCGGATTGGCGGTAAATGTGCTTGAGTTCGATAGAAACGTAGTCGGATTTCTTGAGTGCCAAACTGCCGAAGAAATAGGGAGTGTCGTAATAACGATTCAACGTTTGCCAATCCTCTTGCTTTACGACGGGAGGCAGCTGATGCAAATCACCGATCATCAGCAATTGGACATTTCCGAACGGACGGTCGTCGCCGCGAAACCGCCGCAAGGATTCATCGACCGCGTCCAAAAGGTCGGCTCGGACCATGCTGATTTCATCGATCACCAACAGATCGAGGCTGCGAATCAGATTCAGTTTCTGTCGGGAGAACTTCCGATGCTCCTCGCGGTGACGGCCATCGGGCACATACAACCCAAAAGGGAGTTGAAAGAGAGAATGGATTGTCATTCCACCGGCATTGATGGCAGCGACACCTGTCGGAGCCACAACCGCCATCCGCTTGCCACCCTCCGCCTTGACCTGACGCAAGAATGTCGTCTTGCCGCTTCCCGCCTTACCCGTCAAAAAGATACTCGTCGATGTCTCGCGCACGTAACCGAAGGCCAGTTCCAGTTCGGGGTTGGTTTGTAAGTTCATAGGTGCTTCCTAAATTGATTGCCTCGCCTTGGTCGCGTCGTCTTTTTCAAAAAGATCTGCGTCGAATTCGATGTGCGCAATTAGGTACGAAATGACTCGATCTTGAGTCGTTGTAAAATCGGTCACTTGGAACGCATCCTTCGTTGAGATAGTGTCGATTAGCGTCTAGCATACCCGATTCGGGCGTTCCGTTCGGCGGCGTAAATGTCCTGGTTCCGTGTTATTGGTTTCGGCGTCGCCTAGGTGCAAAAATGGGACACGCCTATCGTTGGTGTAGCATTCTGGCTTGGATTGATTGACAGTGAACGAGTGTTGGAATCGGTGGCTCAACTGCAAGACCGACGTCTCGAAGCCACGTACCATATTCACGGGCGCTATAGGCTCGACCTTGTGTCAAAGTGAAAAGTGCAGCTGAGTAGAGCGCGATCGGTAATGGACCATCGAGCTCGTCGTCGAGCAACACATCATGGATGATCAATTGTCCGCCCGGATTGAGGGCATCCGCACATCGGCGAATCAACGTTTGGCACTCGGGAACATCCCAGTCGTGAAGGATATTCGAAAGGAGAATTGTGTCCGCCGCCGGCAATGGATCCACAAACATATCGCCGGCTAAAAGTTGAACGCGATCTCCAACCTCGAATTCGCTAATAAATCTCTCTGCTGTCTTCAGTACCTCGGGGCGATCGAAGACAATCGCGCGCAGTTGAGGGTTGGCTCGTACGAAAGCGATACTGTAGATCCCCGTTCCTCCACCGATATCCAAAAGCGTCGTTGTATTCAACAGTGGAATCGTCTCGGCCAGTACGGGTGCAACGTTTTTTGCTCGCCCGGACAAGGCCAACGTGAAGTGTTCGGCCAACTGAGTTTGCTCCATGGCCGACCTCATTCCGTCGCGATAGATGAAGGCTGCGCCCGATTCGTCGCCATTCAATCCGACTGGCCGATTGGTCCTTAGTCGTTCGACCATTCCGACGACGCCTGGAGCGCTCGCTGCGAGACTAAGGTAATTACCAACATCGAATTCGCCACCGCGAACCAAATGTTCTCTCGCTAAAGCAGTGAGCTCAAATTGTCCGACTTTGTTTTTCAGAAGCAATTGCATGGCTCGGAGAGCTGTTGTAAGCACGATAGCTGGGCGTTCCTCAATTCCAAGTTCCAATTGAAGTTCCGCCAGCGAGCACGGCCGTTTTGCAAGTCGACCAAATAGATCAAAATACGAAACGGCGACTGTGAGAAGGTCCGTTCCGTAACTACCGCGAAAAAATTCGAAAATCGAAGTCGGATCGGTGACGGGGGAGGGGAGAGGTTGCATGGATTCTTTCAGGTCAAGTTAATGGATCAAAGACACAGGGTACTTACTCATCCAATCGAACCAAGGGACAACTCGAGTCCATTGGCTGCACGCCGGTAACGCGTCGAATCCGACATTACCTTCTTCGCCGCACGACATGCCGACTCCGCTGTTGCATTCGTATTCAAATCGAAGCCGGCGATGAGGCACGCTTGGATATACGTTCCTTAAGTTCAATCCCGAAGCACTTCGGTCAGCGGGTCAAATTCGGCGGGGGAATATCCCCAATGCAAGTGCCGCCGCCAGCCCTCGGCATAGCGGCACGATCGACCTGAGTTCCTGGCGACTTCTTCACAGAGCTCAAGCATCGTTTGGCAGTAAGAGTTGAGTCCTTGGCTGCTCTGCAGCCAAGCCAGTTGCGAACGATGCTCTTCGAGCATTTGAAGTTTGCGATCCATCACCTCGTCAATCGCAATCGTGAGCTCGGGCTTGACCACCGTTCGTTCGACGGGCAGCCGATTGCCATGCGGTTGGGCATGGTAGACAGCTACCTCCCCATCCCATACCTCCACGGGCGGATCGGTGGTGAAGTTGGGGGCCGCGCGTGCAAAGGTAGCGGTCAACGCCAGGCGACAGGTCTGCATGTGATCTTCCATGTAGTCGACTGGGGCATGGGTCAGCACAATCGTGGGTTTGGACCGTCGAACAATCGCGGCAATCTTTTGCACAGTAGGCGTGGTGTAGGCGACCTCCAGATCATTGCATATCGGCGGATAATAATGGGCCCCTAGCCGTGCCGCCGCGCGGCGGCTTTCTTGTTCGCGGATGGCGGCCGTTTCCGCGGGACCCGTGGTTGTCGACCCGCAGCAACCGTTGGCCACGTTCAGGTAATGCACTTCCCATCCACAATCCTTGAGGCGGATCAGGGTTCCGGCGGCGACGAACTCGATGTCGTCTGGATGGGCAAATATCGCGAGGACCGAAGGCATAGGGTCACCGAAGAAAAGGAATTTGTGTTTCGAACGACCGCTGGTTATAACCAGGAAATCTCAGCCTTGGTAAAGCGATTCGTTGGATCGGAGCGGGAATGCGGTGCCGGGCACCGGGACCACTTCGCATCGGGAGGCAGATTCACGTGGCGCAGTGGTTTTATCGCAATCACCACGGACAAGAACATGGTCCGATGGCGGGCGCTCAGTTGCTGGACTTGATCCGGCGGGGCGATGTCGAAGGTCACACAGAGGTCCGCAAGGATTCTTCGCCGTGGATCCCGGCCTGTCAGGTCAACGGACTGTGGCAAGCGGTCGGCAGACCATCGGTTGAATTCAAGTGCCCGCATTGCGGTGGACCCATCGAGAAACCTCCGACGGTGTGCGGAGAGTGTCGCAAAGAAATATCCAAAGCCGTGGGCCATTTGATTGCGCATGCGAAGCCCAAGGATCACGATCACCATTGGACCACCCCGGTTCACGGAGATGAAAAGCCAAAAGCTCCTCCGTTGTGTGGTTAAGCCGCCGAAGTGTGGCGAAGGATGCAGTTAGCGAAGTGAGCCGATGAAGCGTACGAATTCCCTGTCGAGTTTATCCAGATCGTCACCGAAGCATTGTTGAAAATCGGCCGACCGTTGCTTGGAATCGGACGGATTGCCAGGCGGACGTGACCTCAGTTCTTTCAGGTACTCGACGAACTGTTTTGGCTTCCGCTTGATCAAGAAGAAGGTCAATCCCCAACTTTCCGCGTACGCAGCCGCCGTTGTTTCGCCTGAGCGAAGCCGATCGTCCTGGACCAGCAATGTCAGAAGCGAGTCGGCGGGCCGTATTTTGGAATAGATCCGCAAGTTGTTCAGGTTGAAGTAATTGACTTTTCCTGTGCCGCCCCAACCGGTCGAGCTAGAGAAGTCGGGGGATTCAAAGAAGGTCGCGATGCCTTCACTGAGCCAGAGCGGGTAATCCCCAAGGCGTTGTTGGAGTCCGGTGTTGAAAGCGATTTGATGACAGGCTTCGTGGAGAATCGTCGCCACTTGGCGTTCGGCTTGGGGGCGTGAAAAAATCTCAGTGATGAGTTCTTCGCGTTGGGGCGTGAAACCGGGTGGAAGCATGCCCTCGATCCCCGTCAGATCGAAGGTGGCCAAGCGATTGGTGGTTTGCGTGTAGTATCCGAAGGTATTTTCCGCACCACGAAAGTCTCGGTTCGCGTATTGGACGTAGGCGTCTTTCGTGCGGAAAATGAGTGCGACCATCGGGAAGCGTGGCGTTTTGACATCGACACCTTTCTCTTTCCAGAAGCGTAACATGCCGTTGTACATTTTTTCGTAGAGGCTGGCATTCCAGCGGGCATAAACATCGCTGGTGTCATAGCACACGACGAAGTGCTCGGTCACAATCGACTTGGCACCCGGGGGCATGAGTGCAACACATTTTTCGGCGAGTTCTTTGGGAGTGGCCGGGATCAGTTCGCCGCTCAGTTCCGTCAAGCTGGCGATAGACTTTGGGGATGGATCCGGGTTTTGAGCACCGGCGATCTCCGAGGGGGGAATGGCGATTAGCTGCCCGTCCGCGTCCAAGATCAGCATGCCATACTTTGGATTTTCGGCGACCAATTCACCGACTAGCGGTTGGCGATTGGGATCCTGGAAACGAATCTCGACCAGCTTGGTTTGTGGGGGATCGGCAAGCGACGGTTCGTCACTTAAGGACATCGACGCAGCGTGGCTCAGCAGAAAAAACGTCGCCAACAGGAAGACGGGACACTGCCAGGAAACCGTTTTGCGCTGATCGCCTCGGGTCATTGTTCGTCCCCTGCGGGTTTCTTGCGAAAGACGGCCACCACGTCTTCGACGGGAATCACGTAGAGTTGATTGTCCGGTTCGAAATCAACCGGTATCGCGTTCTTAGGATGGAAGATGATTTTGTCGTATTGACGCAGTGGCATGTCTTCGTCGTGCTCGACTTGCCGACTGATTGTCACAATCCGTCCAGTAATGGTGGGGATTTCCGCCACATCGGGGAGCGCAATTCCCCCTTTGGTTTCCCGTTTCGGTTCGTCCTTGAGGACCAAAACCCGAGCGCCGACTGGTTCAATGGTCTCGAACTGCGTCTTTTTTGCCATCGTTTTCCGCGATCGAACAGTCTGCTAGGACCCTGGGACTTCAAGTGAGGGCGGATCCGGGTCGGACCGCCACTTCAGGATAGGGTACCCCTTGGAAACAGCAAGTACATTTGGACTTGCAGGGCGGAACAAAATCGTCATACTTCGTGGCCCGCGCGGGCAGTAGGCTGCTGCGGGGTCGCACGTAGTTTACACGCATATATTGTCAATGAGTGGGTTGTAGCAGGCATGATTGAGACGATTGAGGTCAAGAAGCGCGAAGTCACGGGTTCGCGGGCCATGATCAAGATCCGCGAGAGTGGTTCCATCCCCGCGATCTTGTACGGCCACGGCGAAGAAAACGTGTGTTTGACCGTCTCTTTGGACACGATCAATGGGTTGATCAAGCACGGCACGAAGTTGGTCACGCTTACGGGTGGGATCAACGACACCGCCCTGTTGCGAGCCGTTCAGTGGAGCAGCATGGGAGATCACATCATCCATGTCGACTTTGCTCGCGTTTCTCAATCGGAAACGGTCGAAGTATCGGTACCTATCCATTTGCATGGCGAGGCCCCTGGCGCCTTGAGTTCTGCTGGCCAATTGCGATTTGCGACGCACGCCGTCATGATTCGTTGCCCCGCCGCGAGCATTCCTGAGTTTCTGACCTGCGAAATTGGCAATTTGCAACTCGGCCAGTCCATTCACGTTAATGAATTGGTATTGCCCGAGGGTGCTACCGCGATCACTCCGGGTTCGGAAGTGATTGTTCAGGTGGTCGTCCAGGCGGGCGAGTCGACCGATGGTTTGCTGCCGACCTCCTCCGAGCCAGAACTGATTCGAAAAGAAAAGCCGGCTGAAGCAGGGGCGTAACGATGTCCGGGTGGCCGAGCGACGCTTCGCGGTCCGACGCGCCGACGCTCGAAGGGGGATCCCCGACTACCAATGGCTTGACCTTGGTCGTCGGACTTGGAAATCCTGGCGAAAAGTACCGGCACACACGACACAATATTGGTTTTGATTGCTTGGCTCGGCTCCATGAATCGATGGGGCGTCCGGCGATCCAAGTAAAATTCGAGTCCCAACTGGTGCGTGGTAATCTCGGTTCGCGAGATGTCTGCTTGGTTTGGCCTCAGACCTTCATGAATTGCAGTGGTCGCGCCGTGTCGCAGGCCGCTCGATTTTACAAGGTGCCGACGGAAAACATCCTGGTGGTATGCGACGACTTGAGCTTGCCACTCGGAAAACTGCGGATGCGACGCAGCGGATCTAGCGGCGGTCAAAAAGGGCTGGCCGATATCCTAAAATCGCTCGGGTCGCAGGATGTGTCTCGGTTGAGGATTGGGATCGACCCCTCGCCTGCGGGCCGGGATACGTCCGATTACGTACTCAGCAAATTTTCGGTATCGGATCGAATCGTGGTCGACGACGCACTGTCGCGAGCCGCGGACGCCGTCGAGTGTTGGTTGGGTCACGGGATCGCCAAGGCAATGAATCGCATCAATCCGACGCGATGACCCAGCGTTGAGGTGGTACGCAAGAAGAATGGACATTCCCAAGCTGTCCACAAGAATTTCGGGCTTTGTCCCTTGCGGATCGCCAGCCCACGCGAAACAATTGAAGAATCATAAATTCAGGAAACTACAAGCGAACCGTTGGTTTGAGGAGTTGGACGTTGGTAACCGCACACTACGAATGTTTGTTTTTGTTTGACAGCAACCATTACGCGCGCGATCCAGGTGGCATCGCTGCCACCGCGCAATCGATGATTACCGAACTCGGAGGTGAGATTCTGGTGAGTCGGTTGTGGGCCGAACAACGGTTGGCTTACCCAATCAAAGGCCACAACAAGGGGACCTATTGGTTGGTCTACTTCCAGCTCGATACGCAGAAGCTCAAAGAACTCAACCGAGCCTGCCAGCTCAACGAAAGCCTGCTTCGGTTCTTGTTCACGCGCGTCGAATCGCGTCTCATTGATGCTCTCGTGGCGCACGCTCAGGAAAAAGTCGTCGTGCCAATCGATCAACTTGAGCGACAACCGGTAGGCGCTGTCGTTGGCGCTGAAGATGAGGAAGAAATCGAAACCGAAGAATAATAGGAACGGACTCTCTTCGGCCGGCAGCCATATTCATTCCGACGCTAAGTCCTTTCTATTCCTAGTTCGAAGTGAGGAGTCGCGCCCCATGGCCAGTTACAACCGAGTGATTTTGATTGGGAATTTGACGCGCGATGTCGAGATTCGCCACACCGCCAACACCAAACTAGCGGTGTGCCAGAATGCCATTGCCGTCAACGACCGCCGGAAAAATGCGGCGGGAGAGTGGGTCGACGAAACAACCTTTGTCGACGTAACGTTCTTTGGACGGATGGCGGAGTCGGTCAGCCAGTATCTGAGCAAGGGCTCGCCGATCTTCATCGAGGGCCGGTTGAAGCTCGATACATGGGAAAAGGACGGACAAAAGCGGTCCAAGCTTTATGTCATCGCCGATCGCATGCAATTTTTATCCGGGCGCCCCGAATCCGGAGACGGACAACGATCCCGGCCAGCTGCCGGTGGCCAGACGTCCAGCCAGGGATCCGACAGGGGAAGTTATGCACCTCAGGAGGACATGCAAACCTCGGAAATCCATGAAGAACCTCTCTACCAAGGCGAAGAATTGCCCTTCTAGGGCTTTCCCTTGCAAGTTATAACTCTGCTCATCAAAACGTTGCGAAAACCATCGCTGCAACCCATTAAAGACCTTTTGAACTGCTGATAACGACCTCAACCATGACCACGACCAAGAAGCCGATTGCCCGATTCTCCCGCTTGCCTAAGGGACCCAACGGCGGGATCCAGCTCATGCTGATACAAAGTGTGGAGCATTTGGGCAAAGCTGGCGATCTCGTCGAGGTGAAGCCCGGTCACGCCAACAACTACCTGCTCCCTGAAGGTTTGGCGATCGTCTCCAACGACCATCACAAGCGGATGATCGAAAAGCATCGAGCCAAGTTGATGGAGATCGAAAAGCAGCGTGTGGTCGCTTTGCGTGCGCAGGCGGATCAGATCAGCAAGCAGTCGATCAACGTCGAAGCCAACGCCAACGACGAAGGACACCTTTACGGTAGCGTCGGTGCCAATGAGATCGTGGCAGCCCTCAAAGCCAACGGGTTTACCGTTTCGAGCGAACAGATCAAGCTCGATGGGGTTCTCAAGGAACTCGGGCTCTACACCGTCAAGGTGCAAGTGCATCCTGAGATCATGACGGAGCTCAAGGTTTGGGTCGTGCCTACCGCGGGCAACTAACATCGGCTCCAACCGAACCGCGTGATCCATGCATCAAGTCCTTCCTCGCGAAGAGTATGTTGAACAGGCCTATCTGTTCGGCATCCTTTGCGAGAGACTCGGTCAGGACATCACGGTTCAAGACCTTCTGGAACAGTGCCGTTTCGAAGTCTTGGCTACGACCAAGTTGCCATTGGCCGTCGACTTCTTGTCGTCCGAACTGAAGCATCTCGGCGTTCTGGCCAGCGGCATGCGTCGATTGGCGCATTACTTCACCCCCTTCCAAGCCTTCTTGGTCGAGCAAGCGGAAGAGGATAGGGGCCGTTTTGATTTTCGAACGGCACTCCGCATCCTTCAAGCCGAATCGCTGTTCAAAGCCGGGGACCGGTGCGATCCGCAAGGCTTGTTCTTCTTCCAGTTTGAATCCCTATGCCGCCATCGTTTGACGTACGACGCGGGACTGAAGGCCATGAGCGATGATCCGCACTATGGACCCGATTGGAAAGACTGGTTGCTCATCGTGCGGAACCAGCTCGGTTTGGTCGACCTCGCCGATCTGATCTACGGCCGTAGCCAAGACTTTGTGGCCTATCGCAAACGGCATCTGGGCGAGCATGCCGAGGCAGAGTACCCCATCCTCTTCGGAATACGCGAAGGAAAGATCGCGTTTGCCAATCGCCGCAAGGAACCGTTGTACTTGTTCGCGGCCATGCAGCGACATCTGGGCTATCCACCCGTCCCGAAACGCGAGGTCCATGACAGTACCCTCGAGATGCTGCCTCAGATGCATCGACGTATCGAACGCCTTGAGGCGCGGATCAAGTTCATGGAAGAAGAGCAACGTCAAGGAATCGACATCACCAAGTTCTATGGCAAAGGGATGCCGCCCAGTGTGGATTTGGACGACCTCACCTAGCCCGCGTACTGCTGCCGCTTGTTCAACTTGGTACAATGCGACGATTGCAGAGACTGCACCAGGAACGCTTGCTCTGCTGGCCACTATCAATTGAAGCAACCCATGACCGTAGCCGAACAGGCGCAAGCCGATCTCGACCGTTTGCAACAAGCTCGAGAAAAAATCGTATCACAATTATCCAAGACCATCGTGGGTCAGCAGGAGGTGATCGAGCAGCTGTTGATCAGCATCTTCGCTCGCGGTCATTGCTTGCTCGAGGGCGTCCCTGGCTTGGCCAAGACGCTGTTGATCAGCACGTTGGCCAAAACCATGAACCTAACGTTCAGCCGCATCCAGTTCACGCCCGACCTGATGCCCGCCGACATCACCGGCACCGAGATCATCGAAGAGAACCGATCGAGTGGGGCCCGCGAACGCCGTTTTATGGAAGGCCCTCTGTTCGCCAACGTCATTCTCGCGGACGAAATCAACCGGACTCCTCCCAAGACGCAAGCAGCCCTGTTGGAAGCCATGCAGGAGCGGCAGATCACTGTCGGCCGTGTCCGCCATACCTTGCAAGACCCGTTCTTTGTTTTGGCGACCCAAAACCCGATCGAACAGGAAGGGACCTACCCGTTGCCGGAAGCCCAGCAGGATCGATTCATGTTCAAGGTCTGGGTTTCCTACCCAACCTTCGACGATGAGTTTGAGGTGGCACGGCGTACGACCGGTCGCGGTGTGGTCGAAACGGAACCCGTCCTGTCTGGTCCCGAAATCTTGAGCTTGCAAGAGTTCATCCGCGGCATCGAAGTTTCTGAAAACGTCATCCGCTATGCATTGGCGTTGGTACGCCAAACACGTGTTGGACAAGAAGGTGTACCGGAGTACGCAAGCGAACAGTTGGCATGGGGAGCAGGTCCAAGAGCGGTACAGTTCTTGATCTTGGGAGCCAAGGCCAAAGCCGCCTTGTCCGGGCGATCGCAGGTGGATACCAGCGACATTCAATTCTGCGCCAAGCCGGTGTTGCGGCACCGCATCGTGGTCAACTTCGCCGCCGAGAGCGACGGGGTAACCAGCGACACCGTGATCGATCAACTCCTCCAGCAGACACCGACCGCACAAGACGAATTGCTGAGCGATGCCCGATTCAAAAAACTATTTGCATCCTGAAGCGATCCGACGTATCTCGTCGATGGAGCTTAGGGCCCGAAACATCGTGGAAGGCTTTCTGTCCGGGATGCACCGCAGTCCCTACTTTGGACAGTCGGTGGAATTCGTTCAGCATCGCCAGTACGTTCCTGGAGACGATCTGCGTCACATCGACTGGAAGGTCTGGGGCCGACAGGATCGACTCTACATCAAGCAATACGAGGAAGACACCAATCTGCGTTGCACGCTATTGGTCGATGCTTCGGAGAGCATGAGTTACGGACGCGGTCCGCTCAACAAATTCGATTACGCCGCTACGTTGGCCGCATGCTTGGCGTACCTTTCGCTCAGGCAGCAGGATTCAGTCAGCCTAACGGTCTTCGATCAGACCGTTCGGACGAAACTTCCCTGGCGGTCCAGTCGTGCCCATTTGCAAACCATCTACCGCTCGCTCCAACAGACAAAGCCGGCAGAGAAGACCGATCTGACCAAAGTCTTTCGCGAAATCAACGACACGTACCCGAAGCGGAGTCTCATGGTCATCGCATCTGATTTTTTGGGAAGTGAGCGCGAAGCATTGCGCGGACTCGCTTCCCTTCGTCGAGCCGGACATGACATTCTGGTGTTCCATATCATGGACGATGATGAACTCGATTTTCCCTTCAACGACTCAACCCGATTCGAAGGGATGGAAACCACGGATCATCTAACGTGCAATCCTCGCGCCCTTCGAGATGGGTATCTCGAAGCGGTGCAACGTTTCTTGGATCGTGTACGGCATGCCTGCGCGAGCTCGCAAATCGATTACCAGTTGATACGCACCAGTAAGCATATCGATGCCGCCCTGACGGCCTACCTTAGCGCGCGCATGGCGCATATGAGAAAGCGGTAATCCACGATGCAATTCGTATTCCAGCCGCTTGCATGGGGATTCCTATTGGTCCTCGTTCCGTTGCTGATCCACCTCATCAACCTGGTCCGCCATCGCCGAACCCGATGGGCGGCTATGGACTTCCTGTTGGAAAGCTACCGCAAGAATCGCCGCTGGGTTTGGTTGAAACAGGCCTTGCTCATCGCGTCGCGCATGCTGGCCATGGCCCTGCTCGTGGCCATGCTCGCGCAGTGGGTGACCGGATCGAAGTGGTTGTCGTTGCTCGGGCGATCGACCACGCATCACTACGTCATCCTCGACGACTCCGCATCGATGAGCGATACGGCCAATGGCAAGTCGGCCTACCAAACCGCACTCGGTGCCATTACATCGATCGCCAATGCAGCCAATCAAGGCTCACAGTCCCATCTCCTGTCGGTGTTCCGAGCCTCCCGTGGATCGCTCGCAGCACGGCGCATAAGTACGGATGCTCAGGATGCCAAGGACACGGAGAACGCGGCCGCCAATCCATCCGTAGGTACGGAATCATTGCGAGCGGATGCCATCGCCGACTTGCTGGCGCGGACTATTCCTGCCGATCCGACGGGACTGCTGTCGAAAATCAACAGCACAACCCCAACGCAGCTTGAATGCTCATTAAACGATTCGCTCGACGCGATCGCACCGCTAATTCGGCCCGATCAAAACGAACGTGCAATCATTTACTTGATGAGCGATTTTCGGTCCAAGGATTGGATGAATGCGACCACCATCCGCCAGCGACTGCAAGGCATGTCCCGCGATCAAGTTGAGATCCAGTTGATCGACTGTGTCGAGGACCGTCATGAAAATTTGACGCTCGTGGCTATCGAACCTCGCCAAGAAGTTTTGGCGGCAGGTGTCCCCACCATGATCAACGTCACGGTCAAGAACAATGGGTCCGCACCGGTCCTCAACGTTCCCGTTCGGATCCAAGCGGTCGATTACAGCCGCCGCGATGGTGAGCCCAAGGCCAACGAAGCGTATTCGGGAGTGGTGACGGAGCTCCCGCCGATGGTCTTCGATCGACTCGAGCCCGGTGAGGCCGCAACGCGGAATGTACAAGTTGTCTTCCCCAAGAGTGGCTCGCATGTTATCAGCGCCGAACTATCAGCCGATGCGCTTTCGGCGGACAATTCGGCCCGCTGCGTTTTGGATTTGGTCGACGGAGTCCGTGTGCTGCTGGTCGATGGCGACGCCGGTGGCAAACATTCGTTCTTCTTCGAATCCGCTTTAAACCCCGGTGGCAACGCTCGGACCGGATTGCTAATCGCTCGCGAAGGCCCCGAATTCCTCCGCGACACGGCGGCCGAGGCGCTGGACAACTACGCATGCATCCTATTGCAATCCATTCCCAGCTTGGATCCACGGGCTTTAGCCAATCTGCACCGTTACGTAGCGCGGGGTGGCGGTCTGGCTCTTTGGTTTGGCGATGACGTTTCCGCCAACGATTATTTGCGTGGCTACTCGGCCTGGACCAAGCCTATTCCTGGGATCAAGGATCCTTCGCCGCTCTTGCCGTTTGCATTGCGAGGGGCGACAGAGTTGGCCAAGGAACCGGGCGATACAACACCGGACATCATCGCCGACAATCATCCGATTTTCGCGCCGTTGTTGGGCATGAACAATTCACCGTTTCAGTTTGTTCGCATCCAACGTTACGTCGAAATCGATCCGCTCTCCATTTCGACCAATAGTAATCTTTGGAAGCCGGTGGCAACGCTTCGCAACCGTCAACCGTTAATCGTCGATTACCCGTTGGGTGCGGGCCGTGTCCTGATCTGCTTGACCTCGTTGGACCGTCGCTGGAGCAATTGGCCCCAGGACCCAACCTTTGTCGTCGCGGCGCTAAAAATGGTTGGCTATCTGTCTTCGTTTCGTACGCCCGAAACGTCCAAGATGGTAGGAAGTGGACTGCGGTGGGATTTTTCCTCTCAGGAAATGTTGCCTGAAACCGAATTGGTACTACCCGCTTCGGCTGGCCGCACTCTGCGATCGATTCTTCAAATCAATGCTCGGAATGTGGGCGAGACCGGATTGGTGGCTTCGCTCGAAGTCACTGACGATTCGGACGGCGAAGAGATCGTGCGCGGACTGACTACGGCTGGATTGTTCGAATGGTGGGGTACCTCCGTTCAAGGAGATGCCGTGGTAAAAAATTTGGCCCGCAATACGCCCTCCGCCGAGGGTGCATTGGAGCGGCTGACACCCGCCGATCTCAACAATTCGCTCAGCGGCGTCAAGTTCAGTTATCGCCCTGCCACGAGCGTTGGATCGAATCTGGCCTTGTCCGGATTGAGCAACCGCAATCTGTTGCTCATGGCCATCCTGCTGCTGCTGCTCTCGGCCGAGCAATGGTTGGCATGGAGCGCGTCCTACCACTTGCCAAAACGGTGACCGTCCATGCACGCGATCGATTCCATGGAACTCCACTTGGCACAACAAGACACTCGCATTTTCTACCAGTTCGTGCGGCTCGAGCAGCTCGATCAATGGCACCATTGGTTCCTGTTGGCTTGCTGTGTGATCGCTATCGTGTCCTGGGTGGTGTACTGGTACCGCAAGGATTGGCAGGAACTGCCCAAAGTGATCGGTTACGCCTTGTTGGTTCTGCGGTTGACCGCACTCCTGGGCATCTTGATTTTCTTCCTGGACTTGCAGAAACGGAGTGAGCAGCGTGTCACACGGGCATCGAAGGTGGCTGTCCTCGTCGATACCTCGCTCAGCATGACCATGCCGGTCGACGACTCGGTCGCCGCGTTGTCGGTCAACTCCACCAGCCGCATCGCCTCCGTCCAAAAAGATTTGTCGCAATCGACTTTGTTGAGTGACCTGCAACAGCGGCATGATACGACCGTTTATCGTTTCGATCAGAGTGCCAAGCCGACGGTCGTGGCTTCGTTTCTGAAGCCCAAGCCCTCGCAACGAACGGATGAAGCTTCCGAAGGTTTTCAAAAGACACTTCGTACGTTGCGCTGGGTGACGTGGTCAGGGACCGTCGCTTTAGCCATCGCATTGACCGCCATGTTGATGGGTTTGATGATGCGCGCTGTGGGGCGCGTAGGGCCGTTCTGGGACTACATCATTCTGTTTGGAGTGGTGGGTTCGATCGTTGGTTTCGTCGCTATCGCAACGACCGTCCTCCGCGCCGACACGATTCCATGGGCCGCGCTCTGGGGTGCATCGACCACAGTCTCCGCGCCGCCCATACCGGTCTCGGATCCCGCAGACACCAACTCTGCTGCGCAAACACCGGCTGAAGTCCCATGGGAAAACCTGCTCGCCGCGACCGGTACCGAATCGCGTATCGGCGATGCGATCAGCGCAGTCCTCGACGAGGAACGCGGTTCACCACTAGCTGGAATCGTTGTCATCACCGATGGTCGAAGCAACGCGGGAATCGACCCGATCAATAGCATTGCGGAGGCGTCGATCCAAGAGGTACCCATCCATCCCATCGGTCTGGGCACCGACAAGAATCCGATCAATGTCCGCGTTCTGGATGTGGAAGCACCCAAGCGTGTCTTCCCTGGCGATCGATTCCGTATGACGGCGTTGATTCAAGCCTCTGGGTTGCAAGGCTCACAGATACAGATCCAATTGCGACGTCGACCAGGTGGCCAAACCAACGCCGCACCCTCGGTGGAAGAAGAGCGGACCGTCATGCTCGAAGGGGACGACAACATCAGCAGCTTGTCCTTTGACGTGGAGCCGCGCGATGTCGGACCGTGGATCTATGAGGTCAGACTTCTGGCCCCGGCGCAGGACACCAATCCCGCTGACAACGCGTACGAAAGCGAAGTTCGCGTGGTGGAACCCAACTCAACGATTCTGGTTGTGGCTGGCGGTCCGACGCGGGAATACCAATTCGTGCGAAACCTTCTGTTCCGAGACCCCACGGTCCAGTCGCATGTCCTCCTCCAATCCGGTGGGCCAGGCGTGTCGCAGGAAGCCAACCAACTTTTGACGGAGTTTCCCAAGACGCGCGCGGAGATGAGTCAATACGACGCCGTCATTGCGTTCGATGCCGATTGGATGGCATTGACCGAAGATCAAGTCGAATTGATGGAACAATGGATTTCCGACCAATCCGGTGGTTTGGTCTTGATTGCCGGCCCAGTCGCTACGCCGAAATGGGCCGGGAACGCGGGGAACGGAAATCGCAAGGCCGAGATCCTTCGAGGTCTGGCACCCGTGGTCATGAACAGCCGCGGCGCGCGACTTGTATCGATCGGTCGTTTTGAGTCCGAAACGGCTTGGCCGTTAACCTTCGCCCCCGACGCATGGTCCACGGACTTCATTCAAGTCGGAAAGACACTGGAAGAAAGCCAACGCGCGTGGCAACAGTTCCGTGGAGTTTATAGCTACTTCGCATGCAATGAACCGAAGCCTGCGGCGACCACGATCGCATACTTTTCGGATCCAACCACGGTAGTGAATTCGACCGCACCCATCTATCTAGCGACCCAGTTCTACGGCGCCGGTCGCGTCGCGTTTCAAGGCGGCGGTGAGTTCTGGCGACTACGCGAGGTCGGAGAAAGTTACTTCGATACTTACTACACCAAACTCATCCGATGGGCAGGCCAAGGCCGATTGCTTCGCGATTCCGATCGCGGCATTCTGCTGCTCGACAAAGAACAAGCCGTGGTGGGTGAGTCGGTCATGGTGCGGGCAGTGCTGCGCGATGCTCAGTTTCAACCTTTGATCATCTCGGAAGCCAATGCCAAGCTGATCGAGCCCGGCGGGCGATCCACTAGCCTGCGCTTGCAACCCATCCCCGATCCAACACAGACCGGAGTCTACATCGGGCAGTTCGTCACCAAGAAGACGGGGACGTACGAAGTGCAATTACCTGTCGGATCACTCTCAGATCAAACGCTATTGACTCAGCAAACCGTGGTCCGAGTTCCCGCATTGGAAATCCAACGCCCGCAACGCAACGATCCCTTGATGAGCGAACTGGCCGCACGCACCGGGGGCAAGTATTGGATTGGGATGGAATCGGTGTTGGGATCTTCCGGAAACGCGAGTCCGTCTGCCTCGCCTTTGGTGGCCGCCATTGAACCGCGCGATCAGACCAATTACTTTCCCGGGACACCCGACCGCGAGTTCCAGCAGCGACTCATGACCTTGCTCATGGCATTGATCGCAGGTGCGCTGTGCCTCGAGTGGCTGACCCGACGTCTGAGTCGATTGGCGTAGCAAACCAAATTTCCTCACACCCACTATTTGCGAGTCAGCACGCTCGTTTTTCGGCGTGGGAACAGTTCGCGACAGATCCCACAACGCATGCCATCGCAAAGGCGCGCGGTGCAATGCTCGCGCCCGTAAAAGATGATCTGCAGGTGGAGTTGATTCCAGCTTTCCATCGGAAAGAGGGCTTTCAAATCACGCTCGGTCTGGACCACCGAGTGACCGTTGGTCAGTCCCCAGCGCTGCGCGAGCCGATGGATATGGGTATCGATCGGAAAGGCTGGTACGCCGAAGGCTTGGGACATGACGACGGACGCGGTTTTGTGCCCGACCCCGGGCAGTTTCTCAAGGGCCTCGAAGCTTTGCGGGACCTGACCGTCATGTTCTTCGACGAGAATCTTTGACAAGCCGAGGATGGCCTTTGATTTTTGCGGGCTCAGGCCGCAAGGCTGGATAATCTTGCGAATGCTCTCTACTTTTTTACGGCTCATGTCATGCGGGTTATCCGCGAGTTTCCAAAGCGCGGGCGTGATCCTATTAACCATCTTGTCGGTGCACTGCGCGCTCAGGACCACCGCCACCAACAGGGTGTAAGGATCGACATGTTCGAGCGGGATCGGAGTTTCCGGATAGTGCTCATTGAGCCGCAAATGCACGAGAGCGGCACGTTCCTTGCGCTTCATTGGGGACTGCTTACCTTGCGGGTACCTGGCCTTCGGACATCAAATACTTGAACAAGTCCGCTTTCGCAACGTCGTCGAGCGGGTCGAGTATCCCTTCGGGCATCAACGACAATTCCGAAGGGCGTCGAGCAGTGATCGCACTCTTCTCGAGAATGATTTTTTCCTTGACCGTTTGAACCGTAATCTCAGTTGCGTTCTCACTCAGAAGGACGCCGGTGATCACGCGATCATCATCCATTTGAAAGGCGGTGATGCGATAGTTGGTCGCCACCGCTGCGCTCGGTGCCAGAATATTCTCAAGCCAGTAACGTTGATTGGAGCGTTGGGCACCTGTCAACTCGGGACCGATCGCACCACCCTCGCCGTAGAGTTTGTGGCATTGCGAGCACAGATTATTCCATTGCGTCCGACCGCGCGAAGCATCGGCCCGTTGCAGACGATTGTCGGTCAACCGGGCCTGAATGTCCGCGATGGCCGCTTCCTTGTCCTCAGCGACTCCGAGTTTTGGGTTGAAGGCTCGGGCTCGGTTGAGTAAGTCCCAATCGGCCACAACGGTAAACTGACGCCATGTAGCCGCGTCGACTCCCGATGAGGGGATCTTGTTTTGTTCGATGGCATCGAGCAGGACGGCCAAGGTTTCGGGGCGATGGCTCAGCCCGCTGACGATCCCACTTTTTCCTGGCGGCCAAACGTCTGCATACCGCGCGGCCAACTGGCGAGCTCGATCCACGTCGAGTCCTGGCCCTAGGGCTTCGGCTGCGGCTCCGCCCATGAATTGGTCCGAGACCAAATTCCATAGCGCGGTTCGGGCAGCGTCGGAATCGATTTTTCCGAGCGAGCCGATGGCCGAACGACGCGATGCGACGGGCGCATCGGTGTTGGTAGCTAAGGCGATCAGGGCATCGGCTGCGATGGCCCCACGAAAGAGCCCGTTGAGGAGCAGTGTCTTTTCGCGGATCGCGACATCGGGATGGGATTCCGTCTGCTTCGCCAGTTCCTCCCACAATGAGGGAGCGGTTGCTGATTGTCGGCCTTGGTAGGCGGCCCAAAGACCCTCGATGATGGCCGATTGGCGGTTGCGATCGTCCTCTCGGGCAACACCTGCGACGACAAAGCTCAAGGCTTGAGGGCCATCCAGAAGATCGGATGCAAAACGTCGAAGATACAATTGCATGAGTTTGGGAATGCGACTGTGGAGCGAGAGCTTGGCGGCCCGCATCGGATTATCTTCAAGCATGGCTTTGGTGCCATACCATAAGACCAGTGGAAAGTCGCGATCGTCGGCCAGATCTCCGCTTTGCGAAAGTAAGGATGCAATCTTCCAGCCGCTATGTTGGAACTTGGGCAACAGAGCTGCAGCATACAATCGCACCAGAGGACTGATTTGTTCGATGGGTTTTTCCGTCAAGCAACCTAGAATCTCTGCTTCCCCTTCCGTTTGATCTGCTTCTTCGAGCGTCGCATACCGATCTGCGAACAACCGCATCGCCCAAACGTGCACCGACTCATGCTGAGGGGTGCGAAGTAGACGAAACAGCAGGTCATCGGGTAATTGGCGCGCGGCATTCAAGGCCCAGAGGGTTCGAAGCTGCAGTACGACAGGATCGATGGCTGCGGTAAACGCCGAGGATGCCGACGGCAGCATGGCCAGATCGACCAATTCCTTGGATGCCTCCAACGACGCGCGATGCAAGGTTAAAGTCTTGATGAGCTGACGCGTGTACCACGCATTCGGGTGCATGAGTAGCGTCTTGCAATCCGAGACCGACAGCATTGCAACCCGCTTGGATTTTTCGGCGACTGTCAGCTTTGCCATTGCATCCAGACGCAAGGGAGTTGGGGCATCGTAAACGATGCGATAGATACGACCGCTGGTTCGATGGACACCATCATCATCGTGGCATTCGCCGATATCCGACCAGTCGATGACGTAAACGCTGCCATCAGGTCCGGTCGACAATTCGATGCCACGGAACCAGGGATCTTGCCAGTGGACCATATCCTGTGCGTGCTGACCTAGGAAGCCGGCACCGGATCGTATCAATCGATCGCGATTGATGCGACGGCCGTGCAAATTCAGAGTGAACAGGTCGTTGCGATATTCGGCTGGCCACTGGTCTGCTTGATAGATCATCATGCCGCTGTGCGCGTGGCCGCCCCCGGCCGCGTCTGTACCACTGCTGACCGATCCACTGCGTGTCGCCTTCCAATCTTCACCCGTTGCATCCCAGTGCACATGGTCGGCAATTTGCGGCAACAACTCATACGCGATCGAATCCGAATCCTCGCCGTACATTCGCTGCAAGTGGGCCCCCGGGATGGCATGCCATAGATGTCCAATGACGGTATTGATAAAGAACAATTCGCCATGCTCGTCCCAATCCATACCCCATGGGTTGGTGGTCCCTTCGCAAACCATTTCAATCACGCCGCGATTGGGATGGTAGCGCCAGATACCGCAATGCAACGCGACACGATTGGATTTGGATGCGCCGAACGCGCCGGCGGGTCCAACCAATACGTTGGGAGTTGGCGAACCCGAAGATCCTCGACTCAGATATCCTCCGGGTGGAACGTTGGCAACTGACGGTGAAGTAACGATCTCAACCTGCGAAGACCCCAAGATCCCATGCCGGCCATACAACCAACCATCGGGCCCCATCCGTAAACCATTGGCGAAGTTATGGCGAATCTCGGTATTGAATCCAGTTACGAGAACTTGCGGCTCCCCGTCTGGAATGTCGTCATAATCGGCATCCGGAATGAAAACCAAATTCGGCGACGCCAATGCCCAAACGCCCCCATCACCGACCTCGATACTCGTCAGTTCCTTCAAGTTTTCGTAAAAAACTTTCCGGCGATCGAAGGTTCCGTCGCCGTCGGTATCCTCAAGGATCAGGATGCGATCTGAGAGGGTCATGTCGAATTTCTTCTGCGATTCGGCGTAGGTGTAATTCTCCGCCACCCACAGACGCCCACGCAGGTCCCAAGCCATCGCGATCGGCTGCTGAACATCGGGTTCGGATGCGACCACTTGCATGCGAAAGCCCTCAGGCAATCGGGCCGTACCCACTGCCTCTTCCGGGCTCATTTTCGGTACGTTTTCCACCTGACTGTTGTAAATCTCTTGACCGCCAACCAGGCCTGGAAGACTCATCTCAACGAGCAGCGCGAGACTCCCTAGCGCGAGCCATGACCAGGATGTAAACAAGCTTCTCGAGTTCTCGAGTTGCCTCCCAAAGGCAAGGCAAAGGAAATGGCGTACGGGAGAGGATTGGCAAGCGAGGGACATAATGGCTCCATAGGAAATTCGATCTCATTCAATCATACTCGACGGATCCATGTCGGGGACATTACGATAGATTGCGGCGATCCCGATGCCGTTCCCACCTCCCTACGGGTCCCTCCCTCCACCATCATCCCATGTGCCCACGGCGAACCCTACCCATGCA
>JBGSHV010000106.1:0-17879 GCA_041752005.1 Pirellula sp.
GATTGGGGACAATCGTTCTACAATGGTCAGCTGACATGCGGATCTCATGCAATTTTTCGTTGATTCGTTTCTGATCCTACGGACCACGATTGCAACCTTGAAAGCTGCGAAGGCTCCATTCTCATGGACGATTAACGCGAGTTGACGCTCGGCGATCTCCAGCCCAGGTGATTGCGATTTTTGGAGGTGCGCCATCGTGTAACCTGTCGATTTGCCTCGTCGAGAGTACGATGGGCTCTTGTAAGCCACCGCAGCCTTCAGGTTTAGGATCCACTCCATGCCATATACAACTTCGCGCAGTTCGAGACCATGGCTTGTAGAACAAGCCCACAGCGCACTGCGACTTTTATTCGCGATGCTCTGTTTCTCCGCCCTCGTCGGAGCACAAGACGTCCAACACCGTTTTCTCGTATGTGGCCAGCAAACGAAGATCGTAGAGGAGGATGGAAGCGTTTCTTGGAAGTATCCTCTGGCCACCCGCGATGGCTATGTCCTAGAGAATGGTCATAAGATCTTAACCATTAGCAAGTGCGAAGCGTATCCAGGTGGGGCTGTGATTGACGTGGCGCCCGATGGGACAGAAGTTGTAATCTGGCGAGGCACACAGTCCGAGATCAACAGTGCTCAACCTACCCCCCAAGGCAACTTGGTCCTCACCGAAGCCGGTGACAACCCGCGGCTTTTGGAAATCGATTCTGAGGGCAAGGTGCTCGTCGAGTTTGCCTTGGACTGCCAAAAGCCCAACCATCACATGCAGACCCGGATGGCCCGCAAGCTAACCGATGGTACTTACCTAGCGCCCCACCTTCTGGACTTTGCCGTCATTCACTACAGTGCCGAGGGCCGTGTCCTTGGCTCCCTTGACACATCGGCCCCCAACGATCCTGAGCATGCGATTCACACTTGGCCGTTCACGGCCATCCGCCACAGGGATGGTCATACACTGGTCAGTTGCACCAATGGCAATCAAGTCATCGACTTCGATGCGCACGGTGCGGTTGTTTGGAGGCTGACCAACGACGATCTCCCCGGACCATGGCTTCAGGATCCATGTGGTGCGCAGGTTTTGGACAACGGAAACGTAGTCATCACCAGTTACTCGGGCGGCAATTTCGATCCGAATGCCCCTAAGCTGATCGAGGTTACGCCCGAAAAAAAGGTCGTGTGGACGTATAGCGATGGGCAACAGAGCGGGATCCATCACTTCCAGATTCTCGACACGAACGGACAGTCGATCGCTCATCCCAGAAAATAGCACGCATGTTTAGCCGGTGTTCACCCGGCCAACTCCGCCCGCATGGCCGACGCGAGGCGTTGGATTTCTTCGTGCGTGTTGTAGACATGTGTTGAGATCCGCATGTACTGATGACCATCGAGTTCGATCCAATTGATTTCGATGCGATGGTTCGTCCACAACCGTCTTCGCAGAGCTTCCCCATTGATGCGGGATGGGATTTCGAAAGCCGTCAATCCTCCTCGCAGAGCGGAATGGTTCGGTGTAACGAGTTGTAATGAACTCACCTCCGCGAGCGCGTCGCGAACATGAGTACTGAGCTCATGATGCCTTGCCTGGATTTCAGCGTAGCCGATCGATTCCAAAAAGTCACAGCAGCGGTGGAGCGTAAACCATGGAGTCGTATCGCGTGTCCCTTCCATTTCGAATTGACGGATCCAAGGCGTCGAGCCGAAGGCGTCGCGTTCATTCGGATGCGTTGATTCCTCTCCATAGGCCCAGCTGACTTGCCATGGCTCCCAGTGAATCGCCTGGGCTTGTTCCACAAAGGCAAAGGCCGCGCCTACCGGCGCCATGAACCATTTGTGTAGATTTGCGGTGTAGAAGTGAGCCCCGAGTTCGTTCAATTGCAAAGGCAACATGCCTGGTGCATGCGCCCCATCGACGAAGGTGAGTACGTTACGCTCACGGGCCGCGCGACAGATTTCCGCCAGTGGCAGTACCAAACCCGTCGTGTACAGAACGTGGCTTACGTACAGCAGACGTGTTTTCGAGGTGCAACCCTCGAGGATCGCATCGGCGTATCGCTGTGGCTCGTTTGCACCCACCGGAAGCGAGACCGTTTTCAAGGTCCACTTGCGGCGAGCAGCTGCGCGCTCCCACGCGCGCCGCATCGCGCCATACTCATGGTCGGTCATCAGTATTTCCGATCCCGGCGGCAATTGAACCGACAGGCAGAATGTATTGATGGCGTGGGAAATGTTTTGAAAAAAGATCAGTCGATCTGGGGTGGTTCCTATATGGCTTGCCAACCGCTGTCGCGACTGCCACAGTTCCTCCCAATCTGCCCGCCATACCGTCTCCGTCGGGTTGCGATGCAAACGCGATCGACGCTCTTGGGCTTGGGCATGTACGGTTTTGGTCACCAGTCCCGAAGTTCCAGTGTTTAAGTAAGCCAGCGACGGATCGATTTCGACCGCATCTCGGATTCTCTGCCAATCGATTGATGAGGGCATCCAACGTCTCAGGAAAAAAAGGAATCGCGGATCTTCAACGAGACGAGTACCCGTCGAACATTTCGAAATCATACCGACTTTCGAGGCCGTATCCCGTGTTCTGGGGCGGTTCTTCTGTGCGCGGATTGCCATCGATGAACGATGCCTTCGCGGTCCAATGCCCGCGGTCTTTTTTGTAGCATCGCTTGTTCCAATGGATTTTCCTCGTTGATTCGTGCTAAAATTGAGGAGGGCGATCTCAACTGCGTTTCTGTTTTTTGCGAGGCCGCAGGTCCCACCCCACCCCACCCCACCCCTGGGCATCCTTCCCTCCCGCCCCGAGAACCCAGCATGATTGCATCGCCTTTGGTTGTCCGTTGGTGTCTCGCCTCGACGCTCCTGATGTCGATGCGTGTATGCCAAGCTACCGGCGACTCCATCGACTTCAATCGCGAGATTCGACCGATCCTGACGGAATACTGTTTCCATTGTCATGGTCCGGACGCCGGACAGCGGAGTGCTGATCTACGACTGGATTTGGAGAGCGAGGCCAAGAGTTTGGCGATCGTGGCCAAGAATTCGGCGGACAGCCCATTGATGCACCGTATACGCACGGCCGAGACGGATACCGTGATGCCACCGTTGGAAACGGGCAAAGTGCTCAGCGACGAACAAAAGGACTTGCTCGGTCGATGGATCGACGAGGGAGCGACGTATTCTGCACACTGGGCTTTTGAGCCTATTCGTCCGACGGAACAACTCATCGCTGAACTTGGCGACGCACACGCCGAAATTCCGATTGAGAATGTTTCTCAAGGCATCGATCTTTTTTTGGAACAACCCCTAACGGCAGCCGGGCTTTCTTACACGCCGGAAGTGAGTCAATTGCAGTTCATTCGGCGCGCCTCGTTTGATCTAATCGGTTTGCCTCCCACATGGAATGAGGTCGAAGCCTTTGTCAACGACCGCTCCGAAAATGCGAGAGAGCGGCTCATCGATCGATTGCTGGAGTCGCCACGCTACGGGGAGCGTTGGGGGCGGCACTGGCTCGACATTGCCCGTTACGCGGATACGCACGGTGGGGGCGCGATCGGGTTCACCACCTTTCCATTTTCGTACACCTACCGCGACTACGTGATCAGGGCTTTCAATGCTAATTTGCCGATCGATCGTTTTGTCCTCGAGCAGATCGCGGCCGACCAGCTTGGGCTGCGTGAAGACGACCCGACACTAGCCGGCTTGGGGTTCCTGACCGTAGGCATGCAGTTTCGCAACGATCATGACACCATCGATGATCAGATCGACGTCATTACGCGCGGGTTGATGGGACTGACGGTGACTTGCGCACGGTGCCACGATCATAAATTCGACGCGATACCCACGAGCGACTACTACGCGCTGTACGCGACGGTGAGCGCGAGCCAGCCATGTTTGGAATTGCCTGTGATCGGCCAGGCGGCGGATCCCGAAGCCGACGCCGCTTATCGTCGTCAACGCGCAGATTTGGAGCGCAAACTCGGGGACTTTGTTCGCGATCAAAGCGATGTGATGCGGGCGCGTTTGCGGATGCAAGTCGGACTGTATCTGACCGAGATTGCTAAAGGGACCGGAGAGTTTGATGTCTCGATGCGATTCCTTTCGTATCGAACCGACGACATTCGACCGATGGTTTTCAACCGCTGGCTGGCGTATTTGAAAGAGCAGACGGATCAGGATCCTGTCTTTGGACCATGGGTTTCCATGCAGTCCTGGGGGCCACTATCGGCGGAGGAATTTTCAAAACGCGGCGATGAATACCTCAAAGTTCTGACGGCGGAGATCGACAGCTCTGGAAGAACCGCTGATAAAGTGCATGCGTTGGGAGGTGAGCCCCCGCGCTGGAATTCTTTTATCGTCGATGCATTGGTCGAGCGGAAACCGAAATCGTTGGTCGATGTAGCCGAGGTGTATGGTAAGGTCTTTACGGAGGAGCAGCGACGTTGGCAACATGCGTTGATCGACGCGGCGGCGGAAGCGGAGGTGACGGGTACCCTCATCCCTGATGATCGTCCCGAGCATCAGGTCATCAATAGTCCGACCCACCGGCAGCTTCGGCACCATCTCTACGCACGTGGGACGCCTTTCGCCATTGAAGATGACCAAGCCACGATTCTGACGAATCGAACCATCAACGATTTGATCAATGGCAAACGCGAAGCGATTCATCAGCTAGATTTAACCTCGCCCGGTTCTCCGCCGCGTGCCATGTTGATGCGAGAGGATCCTCACCCCACAGCCAGTTATGTTTTCCTTCGTGGCAATCCATTGGCGCGGGGAGAGCAAGTACCCGCTCGGTTCCTGACCGCGCTATCGAGCACTGAGATTAAAAAGTTTCCAGATGGAGCCCGCCGCCTGGCATTGGCCCGAGCGATTGTGGATTCGAACAATCCTTTGACCGCGCGGGTGCTGGTCAATTGGACTTGGCAACATCACTTCGGGGTGGGGTTGGTCCGAACTCCCGATGATTTTGGCACGCGTGGATTGCCTCCGACGCATCCCGAACTTCTGGATTATTTAGCCGATCAATTCCGCCGCAATGGCTGGTCCATGAAATGGCTTCACCGACAGATTCTGCTCACCCGTGCGTATCGCCAAGGAGCTGTGGAGAACGAGACGGCGAGGCGCATCGATCCTGAGAACCAGCTTCTATGGAGGATGCCTCGCAGGCGGCTCGACTTTGAAGCCATGCGGGATGCCATGTTGGCGGTGAGTGAGGAATTGGATGTCACCATGGGCGGTCGTCCTATCGATTTGATCGTATCGCCTGCCATCCCACGCCGCAGCGTTTATGGGTTCATCAATCGCGACGTCGTTGCCAATTTGCTGAGCACTTTCGACACAGCCAATCCGAACGCCTGCGCGGCCAAACGACCGGAAACCACCGTTCCTCAACAGACACTCTTCGCGCTCAATTCCGAATTCATTCAAGATCGGGCTCAACGGATCGCCGCCGTGACGCAGTCCTTTGGTGAACAGGGCGATGCGACCCGTGTTACCGCCTTGGTACAGCGCGTCCTTGGCCGCAATCCCAGTCCAGAGGAGATCGAGCGCGCCGTCCGATTCTTGACCGAGGTACGTGAACTCGGTGCCGTAGCAGCTGGCGCACCCGCGGCCAGAACCGATCCTGAACGGGCTTGGGTTCAATTGGCACATGCACTTTTGGCTTCGAACGAATTCGTCTTTTTGGATTGAGAAACCCAATGCTGCAGCAACCCATCGATCGTCGTCATTGGATGCGGACCCTCGGCATGGGCATGGGGGGATTGGCCTTCGCCGATCTTCTCTCCTCCTCGGTAACTGCGGATGAAACTCGCACGACCGGTGGGGAAGTGCCTTTGCATTTTCCTGGCCAGGCCAAGCATGTGATCCACGTCTTCCTCAACGGTGGCATGTCGCAAGTCGACACGTTTGATCCCAAGCCGGAATTGACGCGTCGGGCTGGGCAGATGCTGCCCTTCGATAATTTGCAAACCGAACGGAAAACGGGAGTCGCTCTGCCATCTCCATTCAACTTTGAGTCCCACGGTGAAAGCGGCATACCCGTCAGCGACCTCTTTCCGCACTTGTCCAAGTGCGTGGATGAGATGACTGTCATCCGGTCGATGCATGCCGAGCTGCCGAGCCATGAAATGTCGCTCATGCTCATGAACACTGGCGATCAACGCTTGGTCCGCCCCAGCCTTGGCTCCTGGTTGACGTGGGGTATGGGATCCATCAATGAAAACCTTCCTGCGTTCGTGGCCCTTTGTCCGGGTGGCATGCCGGTGGGAGGAGCAGGCAATTGGCGATCCGCGTTCCTTCCGGGAGCGTACCAAGGCACACGCGTCAATACGCTTACCAGCGATCCAAAGAAGCTGATCGATTCTCTCCAAAACGATCGGCTCTCGGCGGACGAACAATCCAAGCAGTTCGAGTTCTTGCAGCAATTCAATGCACAACACTTCAAGAATCGACAGGGTGAGGAGGCGATCGAATCCCGTATTAAGTCATTTGAACTAGCGTTCCGAATGCAAACCGAGGCCACCGAGGCCTTCGATATTTCTCAAGAGCCCGAGCACATTCTGAAACTCTACGGGGACAGCGCCCAGAACAAGCAGTTGCTGCTGGCACGAAGACTCGTCGAACGAGGCGTGCGCTTTGTCCAAGTCTGGCATGGCGAATCGCAGCCATGGGATAGCCATGCCAATATCAAAGACGAACATCGCAAGGTGGCGCTCGAGTGCGATCAAGGTCTGGCGGCCCTCATCATGGATCTCCGGCAGCGAGGATTACTGGACGAAACGCTGATCCTCTGCACTGGCGAATTCGGGCGGACGCCCTCGGTCGAAATGGGGCAAGACGGGTCCGGGGCGAGTCAGGGTCGCGACCACAATCACTGGGGGTTCTCGCTGTGGATGGCAGGCGGCGGGATTAAGAAAGGGACGATCTACGGAGCGACCGATGATTTTGGCTTTCGAGCCGTCGAAAATCCGGTTTCCATCCACGATTTGCATGCCACAATTCTGCACCTCATGGGTTACGATCATCAGCGCATGACTTATCGTTACGCTGGTCGAGATTTCCGACTGACCGATGTGCAGGGTGAGGTAATCCGTCCGATCCTGGCAAACGGTTAAAAAAATCTAGTCTGCAAAACTAGGCTAAGTGGCCATCCGGACCAGCAGAATTTGGTACAGTGCCCATGCGACATGTGTGGCCTTGTTCCTCTTCCTTCGAAGTCATATTCGTGCCGAATCCTCGATCCATTGTTGTGTGGGTGGTACTGTTACTTGAGTGCTTCGCATTGTTGAACGCAAGTCCGAAGCCACTACGAGCACAAGAATTGAAGGTAAGCGGCGACGCACCTGTTTCGATTCATGCATTGACTTTTGAATCGGTCGGAATTGCGCCGCAGAATTGTTGCACCCCCGATGGTCTATTGGTGGTTCGTTGCAATGTGAAGAACACCGGCGAGCATCCGGTCTCGGGTTTTCTGATTGGTCGCGCGGTCGGCAATTTGGGTGAAGAAGACCGACGACGGATCGATGTGCCAGCTCATCGCACGGAAAGTTATGAACTTCACGTGCGCCCACCGTTAGAGATTCCCGATAAACGTGTCGATGTCGAGGTGTCCTTGGTCGCACTTCAGGATGGCCAAGAAGTACTTGTTGTGCACGGCAGTGAACCTGCTGTTCGTCGGCTCAGTTTTACGCAGCCAGGTAAAAATCCCGCGGTCACCGCTATATCGATGGGCCGAGAACCATTGCCACCGCTGGATTGGCGCTGGGAAACCGCCGAGCCTTTTTCCACGTATGAGCTGGCGATTGCTAGCCGAGTCGATGCGGAGTTATCCACAGAATGCATTTCCTTTGAAACAACGCCCATCCCGCTGAACGTAAGCGATTGGAAGTGCATCGATACATACATTTTATCCGAACCTAAAGTTCTCGAGGATGCGGCCACTCTCACGGCGCTGCGAGCTTATCTCACCAGTGGTGGTCGCATCTGGATCATGCTCGACGACATCGATACCGATGCCGTCGCCCCTTTGCTCGCCGAGAATCAGCAGTGCACCACGGTCGATACGATCTCACTTCGCCAATTTGTTGTCGACGTACCTCGGTCGTCGATCTCGTTAGCTGATCGCTCCGTTGCTATTCAAACGCCCGTGCGATTTAAACAGGTTTTGCAACAGGGCGGAGAAGTCACGCATTGGATCGATGGATGGCCAGCCGGTTTGAAGATGAGCGTCGGACGCGGCGAGTTGCTACTGACGACGCTCGATAGCGCGGCGTGGATCAGGCCTCGACCCAACGCTGCAGGCGGAGATCCTTACTCTCAATCGGCCTACGAACTTCGCCCCTGGGCGAAGAACTTGATTGACCTGGTTCATGTGAAACGCGCGATGCCGTTGTTTAACACGTCGGGTATGAGCTATCCACTGGAGCGGATTGGCAATCCGATCGTCCCGCGTAGCTGGGTGTCTGGATTGCTGTTGCTGTACTGCGGCGTTTTGATCGCATTGGGTATTTGGCGATTCGCAGCGGGGGAACTCAAATGGATCGGCGTCGCCGCCCCAGGGTTGGCCGTCCTGGCGTCGATTCCACTCGTTGCGATCGCTTGGATGCAAAAGCGAGACATCCCGCCTATGGTGTCCATGTTCCAGTGGGCGCAGTTTGACGACGTTCAGGGTGGATCCCTACGCGAGTCCGCTGCGGTTTACAACAGTGAGTCACGATCGATGGAACTTCACGGTGCAGGAGGTGGATCCGTCGTTCCAGATCCCGCCATTCAAAGCGGAGTCAAAACCATCACCATCGATGACTTTCAGCAATGGCGGATGTCCAACATCGCGTGGCCGGCTGGAGTTTGGCGTTACACCAGCGACACCACCCTTTCGGACGTTGCCATGGCAGCTCGCGGTCGATTGACGGACCGAGGGATTGTTCTCGAACTGCCCGCTGGATTGCCATCGAACTTGAAGGATTGTGTGTTGAGTTACCAGCCGGGCGCCGCTTCACTGGGTACTCCCGAAGGACCTCAACAATTCCTAGTGGATGGTTCCTACCCGGCGGAAGGCGAGCGCTGGACCTTGGATTCCATGGTGGATGAAGAGCAAAGTCGACGCTCGGTCATCTACAAGAAAATGTTCGATAGTGGCGATCGATTGCAGGTTCTTTCGAGAACAGTGGTCGGCTGGACCGATTTGTTCTCATCGGGCCCAGAATGGAATGTACCTCTGGAGCGACGCGGTGCCGCATTGGTCACGATGCCGGTTGTGATCGCTACACCCGATGTAGGGACCGAAGTTCAAATTCCTTACTCGCTAATTCGGATTCTCAATACCGAGCTCGGAGATTCGTCCCCGATCTTTATGGATGCCGTCGGCCGCTGGATCACGCAATCGTCGAATAAAGTTGCAACGAATTTGGCGTTCGAGTTGCCCGCGGAAGCCGCTCCATTGGAGGTCTCCTCGATCGCAATCGATTGGTCGCTTCAAGCCCCACGACGTCAGGTGAAATTGTCGAGCCTCCACGAATCCAATGGCGAGTTGATTCCTTTGGCGACGCTCGACGAACCCTCCCTGCCATGGCAGCAAACGCTGACAGATCCAAGGTTGCTCGCGGACTTGCAGGACGGGCGAATTGTGCTCAAGATCGAAATATCCGACGATCGCGAGATCGGCACTCCCATCCCATGGCGCATGCAACATTTACGCATGACCGTCCGGGGCAAAACGTTGCCCAAGAATTCTTTGATTTCAGGAACGTCACCTTGAACTCACACGCGCGCTTTGCGATCACTTTCGAACACGGGATGACTCTCATCGATGGCTGAAACGGTTCTCGAAATCAAGCAACTGACCAAGCGTTACGGCGACTTCACCGCCTTGGATAACCTGACGATCCACGTCGATCGAGGGCAAATCCTAGGCTTCATTGGTCCAAACGGGGCTGGGAAAACCACCACCATCAAGATCCTGGTGGGGCTATCGCGGCCCACCTCGGGCACGGCCACCATCGCGGGTGTGAACTGCAGTGAGAATGCGTCCAAGATCAAACGCTTGGTCGGCTACATGCCCGATCGATTCGGGTCGTACGACAACATGCGCGTTCATGAGTACCTTGATTTTTTCGGGGCCATTTTTGGGATCTCTCCCAAGGCTCGGAAGCATCGGATCGCCGAAGTGATGGACATCACCAATACGTCTTACATGCAGGATAAGTACGTCGAGAGCTTGAGCCATGGCATGCAGCAACGCGTGGGCATTGCGCGGACGTTGCTACACAATCCCGAAGTGTTGATCCTGGATGAACCCGCCAACGGATTGGATCCGAAGGCGCGCATCGAAATGCGGCAGCTGTTGCTACGATTGGCCGACGAAGGAAAGACCTTGATCGTGACCAGCCATATCCTGCCGGAGTTGGCCAGGATCTGCAACGTGGTGGCCATGATGACGGCCGGAAAGTTGCAAGCCTTCGGGACGGTCGACGATGTCATGAGCAAACTCTGCCCAGAGCGCAGCTACGAAGTCCAAGTCACCAACGCGGACTACTTAACGCGTTCGCAAGAAGTCCTTCAGGCCTTGCTCCTCCCGTCCGAACCGATGACCGTCAGCCCGCATGAATGTGTGTTGCGATTTCCAACCTCGCGGTCCGAAGCCGAATTGGCCGGGATACTTCAGAGCTTGGTTCAGGCCGAGGTTCCGGTAGCGCAGTTTCGCGAAGTGACGAGCGATCTCGAGGACGCCTTCCTATCGGTTGCCGATCGGAAATGATCGAACGCTGGACCATTGAAAATTGAGCCTGGAATAGAGACATACGAACGTGACATCTTTGCCGCTACTTCAAAATCCAATTCTGAATCGAGAGTTGGCCAATCGTCTGCGAAGTGCCAAGGCCGTTTGGGCCATCATCGGAGTGGCTGCGGTATCGTCGCTGCTTGTCTTCATGCGATGGCCAACGGATGCCTCCATCGATCTGGTCAGCCAGGGCGCCCTGCGTGTGTTCCGGCCGGTCGCATTCGCCATCGCATTCGCAATCATGATGCTCATTCCGGCTTTCCCCGCCACCGCCATCGTCTCCGAGCGCCAGCGCGGGACTTTGACCTTGTTGTTCAATTCTCCAATCCCACCGCTTCAAATCTACTTGGGCAAATTGTTTGGCAACGTTCTCTTGGGTGCCATTTTGTTTTCGGCCAGCTTGCCTGCAATCTTCGCGTGCTATGCCATGGGTGGGATTTCGATCATCGGACATGTCCTGCCACTGCTGTTGGTTTTTGCGGGCATGACGTTGCAATACTCAGCGCTCGGCTTGTGGGTCAGTGCGCGTTCACAGTCCGCCGACTCTGCGTTGCGCTGGACGTACGGCGCGATCTTATCGTTGGTTGTACTCTCGATTGGTCCGACGGTTTTGGTCGGAAAACTCACGGGGGCGATGTCCGTCCTCGCGCAAATAATGTCGACGCTGTCCCCCATTCCAGCCCTGCAGCAGATCACTGGTTCCCAAGGACAAGCCCAGGCGATTGGGATTGGAACCGGATGGATTGAGTTTCTCATCATGAGTTCCATCACGACGGTTGTGCTGGCAATCGCGACATTGTTCAAGCTCGATCCATTGCTCCTGGATCGCCCTCGTCCCGCAGGTCGTGTTACGGATACTCATTCGACGTCTTGGTTGCGTCGTCTGTCGTATTTGGTCGATCCTCAACGGCGCAAATCGGGCATTCCTTTTTGGCTCAATCCGGTCATGGTCAAGGAGTTCCGAACGCGCAAGTTTGGTCGACTGCATTGGCTGTTACGCTTGGTGGCCGTTGGAGGCATCATTTCTTTACTTCTGACCGTCGTGGCGGCCACGGGCACGGTCAATTGGGGGGTGGAACGCATCGCGGCGTCCATGGTAGTGATGCAGGTGGGATTTCTGCTACTTCTCGGACCCAGCTTGGGCGCCAATCTGATCGCTGCAGAAGTCGAAAGCGGCGGCTGGCAACTTCTGCGAGCTGCGCCCATATCACCGCTCCGGATCGTGATCGGCAAGTTGACCAGCACGCTGCTTACCCTGCTGTTGCTGTTGTTGGCCACCCTACCGGGCTATGTGATGATGGGATATATCCAACCTTCGTTGGGTGGTCAGGTAAGCAATGTCATCGTGTCCTTGCTCATCGCGACAGCGATGGTGACGATCCTCAGCGCGTGCGTGAGTGCATTTTCCAAAACGGCTGCGGTTGCGACCGTCACAAGTTACTCAGTGCTTCTGGCTTTGTTTGCGGGCACACTATTGGTTTGGTTGGGGCGAGGCAATCCATTCGGCCCGGTCTTTGTTGAACGGGTACTGCTACTCAATCCTGCCGCCACCGCGCTGGCAGAAATGAAGGCACCTGGATTTGAGACCTACCGATTGATCCCCAACGGCTGGTACGTGGGAATCGCCATATGTGTTCTAGGTTTAATCCTGCTGATGGTCCGAACCATTCGTATGACACGTCCCGAATAAAGTCCCGAATGCAGTCGAACGTTGGATCCAGTGTTCGACCTCCGTCTCCACGCAGAATTCCATTGTTTTTCCATTGCAACGATTGAGCGATGACACCATGACTCCTTGGCGAACCGGAATCCTCGCGGCTTGCATTGCTCTTCTGGGATGTGGAATCGTCAACGCGCAGCGCACGCAGCCGTTGCAGCATCGTTGGGAAGTCGATCCGGACTTCGGCAGTATTTGGGATCCCATCCGGCGCGATATGGCGACGTCGTTCGATGTGGAGGAGCTCAATTCGCCGCAAATTCAGCAGCGATTGAATATCGCTCAACGGATTTGTTTGAATCATCATCGAGAAGGATTCGAGCAAGGGCCACGGGCGCTCGAGCTGCTTCTGCAGCGACTCGCAAGCGGTCGAGAGCCACTGCTTGTTCAACGCTCGATGTTGTCGGCTGCATGCTTGCTCGACGACGGAGAACACGCCAAGACACTCTGGGAGCTAGGTCGCGACGACCCGGTTAAGAAACAGACATTGGATCGCGCGCTGTCGCGGTGGAAGAGCGACCTCGGATTGGAATCATGGCGGTCCACCTTGCGCGATCGCGATGCCTCAGCCTCGGAGGTTGCTCTGGCATTGGAGGGCATGGGTGTGGTTGGGTCGGCGAGCGATACTGAGTTGGTGAGCGATACTGAGTTGCTGCAAGGCGTGATGCAGTCCAACCGAACCACTCCAAGCAATCGATTTCTTGCGGCCCGAGCTTTGGGTGCTATTAACGCGACAGGTATGAGTCCATTTGCGGATGAGCTCTTAGGCTCGGAACTTGCCGACCGTTACCTACTAGCGGCTGCATTATTGCAACAGCACAGCGATGATCTGAGCTTCTCCCAGCTAACGACTATCCTGGCAGAGGGTTCGAACCCAGCCAAGCGCATGGCGTCATCCTCAATCGCTAAGTCCTATCCCGAGTCCGCCGCTATCTTGGCCCCTGAGTGGGCTCAGGATGCAGATCCTATCCTTCGGATGTTAGCCGTCGAGGTTTTGAACCGAGACCTGACCGCATCCAAGCTCGACATGCTAGGAGCGATGTTGTCCGATCCCGACGACGCGGTGCGTGTCCGCGTTCGCGAACAACTCTTTGCGCGTGCCTCGTCAGGTTTTCGCGATCAAATTAACGCGATCGTGACGGCCCAGCTCGCATCGGAGGATTGGCGTGGCATCGAGCAAGCGATATTGCTCGCAGCTCAACTCGATGATCGAACGCGCTGCGCGGTGTTGGTTCCGTTGCTAGAGCATTCGAATCCGCAGGTCCACCTGCATGCAGGTTGGGCACTGATGGAGATGGGCGACGCCCCGGAGATCCTCGATGGCATTCTCGCGCATTGCGAACGCATGACCGCACAGTTAGAGAAAGGAGAAGTGGCGGCAAGCAAATCCGATATCTTGCGATTGAGCTATCTTCTGGAGTCGATCGGTCGCAATCGAGACGAGCGTGCGGTCGCGATGCTTCGGAAATACATCCCGAAGGACAACTACAAGATGGGCAACATGAGTCGTATGTCCGCCATCTGGTCGCTTGGCCAAATTTTGCGTGACGTCGATGACCCGCAGCTGCGATCGCAATTGCGAGAACGTATCGAGGACTTGCCGCCGTCCAATCCCGAGAACTACCTAGTGCGTTTCGCGTGTATCTTAGCCCTAGGAGAATTCGGTTACGCAGACTCCAAAGCCACGATTGAAGGTTCCGGTGCAAACCCAAGCAATCCGCTAGGCCGGGCGGCCACCTGGGCGCTCGATCGGATTGCAACTTCCGGACGTTGATTGCGCTGGCGAAGTGCGGTCGGGGATCGATCCACCCGCTACTTGTAACAGACCACAATCCTTGAGGAACACATGATCCGCTCGTCTTGTTTTTGGTTGCGATCCGCGTTGCAATTTCTTGCGGTCGTCATGGGCTGGTTGGCGATTGAACTGCCTGAGCCAATTGCTAGGGCGCAAATCATCGACCGCAAAGCTGCGCTCGATCAGCAGTCGTTTTGGGACAATCGCGATTGGGATTGGTATCTGGCGAACATTCCGTTCTTCGACTGTCCGGACCCTGATTTGGTCACCACTTATTATTATCGATGGGAGTTGATGACCAAGCATTTGACGTACGGTTCACCCGAGTCAGGATACCTGTTTACTGAGTTCATCGATCGTCCCTTTTGGTCCGGGGCGTACGGTGCTATCAGTTGTCCCGCAGGGCATCAGTTGTACGAAGCCCGATGGTTAAGATCGCCACGAATTGCAAACGATTACGCCCGCTATTGGCTCAAGACTCCTGGGGCACAGCCTCGCAATTATTCAACCTGGCTCGCCGACAGTGTGCTTGCCATCGATCATGTGCATCCGAATGCGGACGTGTGCAAAGAACTGTTGCCTGCTAAAAGCGGCGTGACCGAGATCAACGTTTGGGAGAAATAATACGAGGGCAAACGGGGCGGTCTCGAACCTTGATTGGTTGAGCCGCGCAGCAACGCGGTTCCCTACGACGGGGGCTAGAGGTCGGTTGTCGGAAAAAATTTGAGCGGAAAAAATAACGGAGATCGGATCCGCTCTTCGTTTCGAGTGAACTCATTTGGAAAACGCATCGAGCAACGGACTTGGCAGCCTTTCGAGGCCGGGCAGCCATCTTCAAATTCGTAATTGCCTACCGCACAAGGACATGGACGTCTCGAGTCCATGGATGTTGCATCGTCAGCCTGCGGTGGTTGGGTAACGATTCTCCCCTTAGGCCGCGGCTCCAATCCGGGTGCTTGGTCAACGCGCAGTTTTTTCAAATGGAGAGATTTTCTGATTCGGTAAAACGGGCAATCTGGGAGACTTGTGCCATTCCCAATCGTGTGTTTCAATCGTTCACGAATGTGAATGTTACACGGGTTGATGCGCATGCAGACCCGTACCTTTTCTTGCTCATTTTTGGAGTTACGGGATGGTTTGTAGAATTGGAATTGCGTTGTTCGCAGCGATGCTCGTATCGGCACCCATATCCCATGGCGCGGATACGACTGGAATCAGTGGCATCAAGCTGAATCCGGGAGAACGCATCATCGCCATCAATGGTGTCCCAGTAGAAAAACTGGGTCTTAAATCCGATGGCACACCAATCAACGCAGGGGTGGTTCAAGCCTCTGCGGTAGCGTCTTCGGCATCGACTAAGCCTGCGTCCCCAGCCATCGTCGATGCTTCTTACTCGTCCGCTGCGGCTCCCGCAGTGGCCACCAACATCGTGGGCAATTTGGTGCGATCGGGTATGCCGTTCAGCCATACGCCCGGCGAGTCCGCTTTGGAGAAAGCGAACCATGAACGTCGACGCAATGGAGTCGGTGACTTGATCCCCGATCCACAACTGCAAGAGCTCGCGCTACAGAAGGCAACGATTGCCGCAGGACGACGGTTCAAAAACCATATCGGAGGTTCGCTCGGAGGTGCGCGAGCCGAAGGGGTCGGGCACACGCAAGGAAGATTCTTGTCGTGCTGTCTCGACATGCATGCCACCTACGGTGGCGCGGCCATGGTCCAAGGTGCCGATGGATGGTACTGCTGCTTGCTCGTTCGCTAACGCAGTCGCATGGTGTTTGCTAACATGGCCACTCGGGCCGGTTACCCAAACGTAAATAGTTGAAAAAGCAGGCAGTCCGGATACCGGGCTGCCTGTTTTCGTTTGGGTGCTTGACTTCGAGATCTAGGCCATATGGCTTTTAGTCGCAAAGACTTTTACCAGCCACTCAATAGAAGACGGACTTGTTAGTAGAAGACCGAGACGCCGAAGCTCAAGAAATTGGCATACATCGTATTGCTAAAGGTAGATCCGGCCAATGGTCCTGAGATTGGAGATACCAACGAGCCGGTCCGCGTATTCTCAAACATGTGCGAGTAGGCCGCGTTGAAGGACAAACTTGAGTTGGGGGTGAACGAGAACCCCGTGCTGAGCATGTGTTCGTAGATCAACGGCGACGCGATGTTGTAGAAGGCTTCGCTGTTCTTGATTGGATTCTGGTTGTAGGTGTATCCGCCTCTCAACGCGAACGCATCACCAAACTTGCGCTGCGCGCCGAACGCCAAGGCCATGACCGAGCTCCAATCCAAACCATTCAGACTACCGTCCGCATTGAAGGTGGCCGGATTTCCAAGTCCGTCGGTATTGGCGAAGTCGAAGTAGCGTAGGTCAAGTGCAAAGAGCCAATCTTCAAGCCCCGCATACGATGTACCGACCGATACGATCATCGGCAAATCGAGGTTGGCGGTCAGTGTGCGGGGCAATCCGTTCTCGTTTTCCGAGTTGAATTGGAATCCCGACATCCATTGCGTACTCTTGAACGAGGCGCCCAGACGCCATGCATCGTCGACGATGTAGTACGTTCCCACTTGAAATCCACCTCCCCATTGGTATTCCGATGCTCGACCTACAGGGTACACACCGTTGGCGTTCGGCCGGTTGAGTACAAACGGATCCAATTGCAGTTCTCCCGTGACGATGGTCGGTCCGACGGCTACCGAGAGCTGGTCGTTGACCGAGTAAGAGATGACGGGAGAAACTTGCAAAAACTGGGACTGCGAGTTGACTTGTCCAAGCCCTACCGGCGCCGGTGCCAAGGCGAGATTGGTAGGGTCAGCCGGTAGATTGGTTTTGAATCCGGCGACTGCGTTGACTCCGAGCCCTAGAGTCAATTCTGGAATTTGGGTTTTGTAAATCCAACCCACGTTGGGGATGGGAAACGAGCCGTTGTTGGATTCGGTTTCGCCGTTGAACGGTCCATAGGTGCTGCGGACGGTTTGCTGAGACCACAGCAGATCGACGCCAAAGGCCATTTCCGAGCGTTGCATTCCAGAAATGGAGGCTGGGTTCCAGTAAAGTGCACCGATAGAGTCGATGGGTGCCGCCACGGAAGCCCCACCCATGCTGCGATTGATTGGACCAGCAGCTGAAACGTAGAGTCCTTGGGCTTCGACTTTGGATTCCGATGTGACCCCTGCCATGCAAAAGCCGCACAGAACCACAAGCGACTTAGAAAAGCAAAACGATCGGCGCATGGTATTGCCTCGAAACCCTGGAAAACTCCTAACACTCACAGGGTAACATCGGAACAATCACTACCATCGGTCCACAAAAAAGGCTTCTGTTCGAGCCCGAGACGCTGCGGGCTCAGAAGAGCTGCGGGCTCAGTTGCGGCGATTGATCTCATTGACGATCACCAACACATCCAATGGGTCGATCGATCCATCAGGATTGGCATCCAAATAAGGGGGTGTCAGGTCGGTCAATGGATCGAGTTCGCGACTCCCGCGGCGATTGATTTCATTGATGACCATCAACACGTCGAGCGGGTCTATGTCGCCATTGTTATTGACGTCAAAGCGAGAAACGGGATTGGTCCATCGAAATGGGTCCGAGTCGT
>JBGSHV010000107.1:0-7198 GCA_041752005.1 Pirellula sp.
GTTCCACCGTGATTTCAAATGCAAAACGGTACGCCAAATGCTATCGATTGATGAATGCAAATTGCTAGCACTACTGGTAGACTCCGCCCAACGTCAAGCAACTACATGTTGATCCAACTCGATAAAGCCAGTGCCATTCGTCCTAGGACGCTTATTTAAGCTCTAGCATCGTAGTTTCCAATAGGTGGAATTACTCGAATGACAACGCCCAACGCCCAACGCCCAACGCCCAACGCTAAATCGTCTTTATCGAACTGCTTACGGCGTATCGAGAGTCTTTATTGGGTCAGTTCTATTGATTGCTGGGGCATCGAAACTCAGTCCACTAAACCCAATATCGCTAAGCACCGTGATTGAGATTCCCTGGTATCTTGTCTGGACCGCTGGGATTGCCGAATGTTTCATTGGATGTCTTTGCTTGACAATGCGGCCGTCTCGTATTGACGTTCGAAATTTGCGGGCTCCTTAAAGGCAGGGGAATACGGAGACGTCCTTTTCACATTGTACAATCCGTCAAATAGGGCCGTTGAGATCCTCGGCGCAAGGGAATCATGCAATTGCATTGCTATAGATGAACTGCCGATGTTGATTGGTCCAATCACAAGTCAAAAGCTGTCAGTTCGAATTAAAGGCAAAAATGGCCAACGCATGCAGAACGAATCGGTCGAACTTGTGTTTAAAGATACAAGACAAACGCTAAAATTGAACATGACAATTGATATTCATTAGGTATTCATTTTTCAGCTACTTAAGAGGAGATCTTGAAATGCGCAATACGTACACCGACCGTTTTTTTGGGATTATTGGCGCCTTCGGACTTGCACTGATTTCGATTGCAATCATTCCTCTCTCCAATCAGAACGCTTGGGGTGGTGGAGGAATGGGTCAAGATCCATGTGCTATGGGCGAGTCTCCGTGTCCGACGTATGTTTACTACGACAATTGGATCGAATGCCAGCCATCTCCGCCAACAGGGGCATGCCTGGGAATGAATTGCGGTTGCAATACACGCACAGATAATCATTCGAATGTTGCATGCAAATGCGACAAAAACAGCTAAATTGCGGCAATAACGCGTTGAGGCTGATTGCTGTCGCAACATCGAGATTCTCGAATAATAGACTTTTCAAACTCCGGCGTAGGACATCGTTGCTTACAGCAATAGTCGAGGGCCCCGTTTTTTGGAAAAGACAATTCGCTTCGTGGCTTTAATCTACTTTGGTTAGAATTGTCTTCCGCGATACTCACTTTTGGATGTACCGATTTCTCACTTGGAGCCAAGATGCCACGGATTATTTTCGCAATCTTTATCGTCATGCTTGCCCAAGGGGATGAGCCATCCAATTTGTCGGCTACCAAAACGGAGCAACGTTTGCTGGACATTCACCAGGGGCTCGAAAAGGTAAGAGCCGACGCTTATGGCAATTGCTTTCTGCAAGGAAGTGAATCGGAAACAAAGGACAATGCGACGACGGTCAAATATTTCCGTTTTTGGTCGAGGGGAAACCAATTCTTTCGTTGCGATCTCTTTGAAGATGAAACGTTCGGAGAGCCCATCGATAGGATCATTGTGCGCCCTGAAGCTTCCGTTCGGCTTGTTCGTACAGACAGCGGCTTGGCGATCAAAGATTTGACGGAGCAATCGAAGGGGATCGGTGCGTTGTATCAACGGCAGTTCTTTCAAGGTTCGACTCGAGGTTTTCTACGAATCCCAGCCGAGAATGCTTTCTCCAATGTGGTTGATATGGAGGGAATCCAGCCCAAGCAAAGCGTTTCCGAAACCACGTTCAATGGTGCTGAAACCGCGGATGGTTCCTTTAGGCTTATGCTTTCCGACACGTCTGGACCAAGCAAGAATTCGCATGTTCTCGAGTTTGCGGTCAGCCCTCCAGTACTGAAGCACTTCGAATGGTCGGTCGCCCGCGATGGTGTTCCATTTCGCAATACGAAATGCGACTTTGTCTACGGTCTACAGTCGAAAGCCATTCCAATCGCAAGTACGGAAACGACATCGATCGACGGACGGGACTCCGAGTTGAGAACGGTGATCACCAAAATGGACATGACACCCCAAGCCATGGATCTATTCTCGATCGAAGAGAGCCTGGGGAACGCATCAACACCTGGGTGGCAAATTGGAATTCCTGGATTGCTCCTTATTGGCGGAGCGGCACTCTTGCTCATTTCCGTTCTGTACTTTCTTCGAAGGACCGCTGCCCGATAACGGATAGAGAAAAATGAGACTGCGTTACCAACCGGTGTCGGCGCGTGTAAGTTTTCTGCCGACCCGATGCTCGAAAAATCGATCCTCTGGCCTCACACTGATTGAGTTGGTGGTAGTATTGGGGATCCTGTCGGTGCTCATCGGGTTGTTGTTGCCAGCGATTCAAGCAGTTCGCGAAACCGCGCGCCAAACGCAATGCTCAAGTCATTTGCGAAATTTAGGACTTGCTGCCTTGCAGGTTGAAGCATTGGGTCGGCATCTGCCGGGTCCGTATTTCAATGCCCATCCTGCGACTCCGGAATACGATTACGATATGGGACTGTTTGTGAGCCTTCTGCCCTATCTAGAAGATGGGAAATTTTACGATCGCTTCGACCGCTCTGTACCGACCAACGCGCCCGAAAATCGAAACGTTTTGCTGACGTGCCCGAGCATCCTGCAATGCCCTTCGACTTCTGATTCCGCTCGACTGATTGGTCTTGCCCCAAGATTTTCCGACGTGGCCGATCCGACGGTGTCCGGAGTCGCCTGCGATTACGTTGGAAATGATGGCACGTACCTATCGGGAAAGCCAGAGTTCGGAACTATCCGTTTGAGGATCCAAGGGTTGGTTAAAGAACGACGAATGAAAGAGATAACGGATGGTGCGAGTCAGACGTTACTGTTTTGGGAGAGTACCGGCGATCGCCTCAAACTCCCCGGTGTCGACTTCTTGGTGGACATGAATCGCCATGCGCCCACCTCGTTTCTTTTTCACGTGGACTCGGTCGTGCGGCACTCGCTGATCAGTGCGACACAGGCGTCATCGAAATCGTATCTGTACGCGTGGACCGGTTTTCGTATTGGCGTGGTCGTACCCTACGATGCCAACGGCGGGGTAGCGGCGGAACCATCTGCGGTTGTTCGCGCGATCAACGTTGCTAACGACCTTGGTCAACCCTTCTCGTCGCATGTGGGAAAATTGCCATGCGGCTTTGCCGATGGATCTGTACTCTGCCAAAGCTCCGCGATGGAACCAACGGTGTTGATGGCACAATCGACGGCCAGTGGTGCGGAGCAGGATCAACGCGATTAAACCGATAGTTCGGCTAGCCACTGCGAAAGCAATCTTCCACCTTTGCAACGCCTTGGCCTTTGGCCGTAAGGCCAACCAAAAACGGTGAAATGATCCGTTTCGCTCAATGACAGAGCCGAATCGGCACACCTGTCGATGGACCGATCGTGACGTTCCGCCGTTTGGGCACCACCTCCGCCGCGTCCACCAGTTCGAATCGAAATTGCCGCAGCAACGTTCCGAGCACTATCGCCATTTCATACGATGCAAATGCGGCACCGATGCAACGACGATGTCCGCCGCCGAAAGGCATGTATTCGAACGGTGAATAACCGCGCTCGAGGAAACGCTCGGGCCGGAACTGTTCTGGATCGGGGTAAGTATTTGGATTGTGGTGAGCCAACACGGTCGCTGGCGCGATGCCCATACCTGCTGGCAAATAGTACTCGCCCAGTTGCATGGGAAGCTTCAGCTTGCGAAGCGTCTCGGTCACGATCGGATGAAGGCGAAGTGTTTCCTGTACAACCGCTTTTAAGTAAGGGGCTGACGCCATCGAGGCCGGTGAATCGTTAGGAAATCCGCTCAGTTCCTGACGTAGTTTGTGCAGCGTGTCAGGATTTCGATGCAGATGATAGATAGCCCAAGTCAGTGACAGGGCGGTCGTCTCATGGCCTGCGAAAAGAAATGTCAGCAGTTCGGAATGAATATGCTCGCGCGTAATCGGCTCCCCATCTTCGTACGTCGAAGCACTCAAGATTGCCAAAATATCATCGCTGGGTTCTTGGCGTGATTGTCGCTGAGCGATGATACGATCCAGCAGATCGAAAAGTCTGGATCGCGCATCCAGGAATCGATCCCAAGGGCTCCATCCCCAAAGCGAAACATGGGTCTTGCGAGAGAAGAACAGCAGCGGATTGCTCTTGGCGACCACATCGCGACTTGCGTCCATGAGACGGTTCGTGTTATCGCGATCGTTGCCGCCAAAGATGGTCCGCACAATTGTTTCAAGCGAGATATCCGTCATCAACGCAAGCGTCATGATTGCGCCATCGTGCGTGCTGCGCGCACGGTGCATTTCTAGCTGTTCTAATGCGATACTATGCATGGTTGAGCCGTAGGCCTTCATGCGATCGCCGTGAAACATGGGCATCATCAAACGACGTTCTCGACGATGCGATTCCCCCTCGAGAATCAACATCGAACCGCTCCCCATCATGGGAATGATCGTAGGTGTCGCAAACGGAGCGTAGATATCGGGATCTTGTCCATGAATGACGCGTATCAGATCCTCCCGGCCCGTGACGATTACTGGTCCATTGAGAGCATTGAGCAGAAACGGATCGCCATACTGCCGAACCCAACCCTCCATGGCTGACCGCGGGTTGCGGATCAGTTGCAGCGTAGGCAACCATGAACCCGATGGCCCTTTGGGGAGACGGAAAACGGGCTGAGCCGCTGGGTTTACTGTGAACTCGTGGTCGGGAATACTATCTTCGGACATGTTTCATGTCATCCTTGGTCGATGGATCGGTCGAGGCGACCCTCGATTAGAGCGAAAATCGTATCGAATGCTGCATCTGTGACATTCAGACGCACGACTTGCAACTTGGACATGGGAAGAGGTTGAGGCAAAAAAACGTCGGTGCGAAATCATCTGCCGAATCACCTAACACTTGGAAATACGGAAGCCTGTATCGCAGGCAACACGGTTGAAGCGAGGAGAACTCTTTGCTGGACACGTGGCCAGTCGCAAGGCGTCCCAACTGACACCTTTTTTACTCCCCGACGATGTCCCCCCTGGTACGTGAATCAGGTCGTAGAATAGACAACCTTGCCAAGACAAGTCTTGCGAGACCAACACGTTGAAGACGCGATCAAATGTCGCGTAGGCGTAGCCTCAAAACGCCACGTGGAGACGGTTAGGAGCGGTGGTTTGCCATCATAAACAAGATCTAAGCGAGGGAGGATACGCATGCGTTATGAGAAGTTGACCATCGTCGTTTTATGGATTGCGCTAGTCGGGATCGGTCGTGCTAAGGAATCTGCCGATTGGATGCAATTTCGAGGCCCCCGCGGAACGGGGGTGAGCGCACTTCATAAAACCTTGCCGATCAACCTCGAGCCTTCACGCCTTGTGTGGAAGGTTGAAACGCCGCCAGGGCATTCTTCGCCCATCGTCGTGAAACGCAGGATTTACTTAACCGGATTTGAAGAGGACCGGCTCGTGATCCTCTGCTACGACCTAGATACGGGACACGAACGTTGGCGACGTGAATTTCAGGTCGATAACTTTGAGCGTACACACCCACAACACGGGCCCGCGAGTTGCACGCCTGTCAGCGACGGCGAACGCGTTTTCTTTGTCTTTGGTTCGTGGGGAATACTGGCATATGATCTCGACGGCGAGCTCCTTTGGCAAGAACGAATTGAACAGCATCCCAATCTGTTTGGTACGGCTGTTTCTCCAATCTATCATGAGAACCGGCTCATTCTGTTGTGGGGTAATGAGAACGAGTCGTTGTTGGAAGCAGTCGCTTGCGTGGATGGGCAAAAAATATGGCAGCGCAAACAACCTGGCCCTGCCTCGACTTGGTCGACGCCGACCATCATGGAGTCACTTACGGGCCCACAGATTTTGATTTACGAACCCTTCCATCTGCGAGCCATCGACTGGAATGGTGCCGACGTATGGAGTCTGCCAGGACTTGCCGATGAACCCATCACAGTGCCACAGTTGGGAGGAGGGTTGATTTTTGCGACTTCGTATAACCTTCGCACAAACTCTGAAGCGATCAGCTTGCCTACCTTTTCATCCTTACTGGAGGAATGCGATCAAAGCGGTGACCGACAGATCGATGCTCAGGAAGCCCGCACCAACAAAAGTATCCTGTCTCGACCCGACGCTGATGGGCAAGGGGATCACCCGCTTCGCATGTTCTTTCGTATGTTGGATGAAGATCATAACGGTGCGATTTCAGAGCTCGAATGGCCTCGTATTCACACATGGGTAGACTCATGGGAACACGCCAATGGCCTTGTCGCCGTAAAGCCCGGAATGGATTTGGAGGCCGCGTCGATCGTTTGGGAACATCCCAGCGGCGTACCGGAATGTCCTACGCCGATTGTCATCGGTAATACGATTTACTTGATACGCAATGGCGGTTTGGTCACCGGCGTCAACATCAGCGATGGACAGACAAGTTTTCAAGAACGTCTTGCAGGCGGCGGACCCTACTACGCTTCTCCCGTCTGCGGTGATAAAAAACTCTATGTGGGATCAGCGCGCGGTGAAGTGACCATCCTGGACGTCAGCAGCCCGCTCCCGAAAGTGATCGCATCGCACCGAATGAACGAAGGGATCTACGCCACACCTGCGATTTGTGATGGGGGACTCATCCTTCGAACGGAGCATGCCCTCTGGCGATACGACGAAGACCATGCGGCGCAATAGAGCAAAAGGTGTCAGCCCTAGATCGCTGCCCCGATCTTGAACTGTTCGCGTATTGCTTGATGCCCAATCATTGGCAATTGGTCGTAAAGTCAACCAGGTTCGAACAAGGAGATATCTCTGCTAGACGCGTGGCCAATCGCTAGGCGTCCCAATTGGATCCGCTGGGTTACCGAACCAATTTCAACCAAGGAGCAAGAACGGCTCCAGTGGAGCATTCGGCGAGGTGCGCCCTTCGGTAGCGAAACTTGGGTTGAATCCACCGCACGCAAACTGGACCTAGAATCCACCTTGCGCCCCAGGGGCCGACCAAAAAAACAGACCGATTAAGAAAAAGGTAATCGCGGTAGGGACGGCCATTGCTGGCCGCCCCCCGCACAGATCCGTACGTGCAGAACTACCGCATACGGCTCTTACCTTGGATGTTGACGTTTCGAGAACCGCACATTGGGATAAGGATGAAGGATTGTCG
>JBGSHV010000108.1:0-7332 GCA_041752005.1 Pirellula sp.
TCTTCAGCGAGGCGTTTTTATAGAATTAGAAGAGAGACCAATTACTCTAATTGGCTCGCCACCGACCCGCGAACAGAAAATCGCAGCCACACAAAGCCAGCCCGCGAAAGTGGCTCAACGCTCAACCGCGATTGATAGTTATGGGCTTGGTCAACGACTTTTGCCACGAGTGGCAAATCATCGCGTCCGAAAGAGCCCGAATCCTTCCATTGATCACCATCGCGATACAAGCGACTAATCGTTACGTTGTGACGAGCACCGTTTTGGGTATCGTTTTCCCAAATCGCTGCCTTGATACGCCCCATGCGTACTTCGTGAACCGGACGAACTTTGGTACTACCTGACATTTTACTTCTCCGAAAAAGTGAAACAGAAACAAAAACAAAAACTGGCAGAACGGCCCTGCTAGATATTTCTAGATTGGCAGTTCGGACAGATCCCCATGAAATTCTCTATCGCAGCATTTGGCAGGTACTCAATCCGTGACCAACCATTGCAAATGGACTGAGACCATGATGAGGGACCTTCTTTAAGGCATCCGCGGCAACTCAAGGTGAATGGAACATCTTGCGGAATGCGATTGGGATCTTGCATGATGCGAGAAACCCTTTTGAATACAAACTCACACGCTGCACGGACAGTTGCTCGGTTGAAATCGATGCCAAGATCCAACGGATAGCTGAATTCGGGAGGAAAGCCGCCCTTATCAAGCCATTGAATTAGCGCTTCGCAATTCTCCAATACCGATTCCCAATCCCTGCGAACCCACGCGGCAAGCAAATCATTCCACGCTTGTTGTGGATCCATGATTACGCAGCCAACATCAGCAAAGCACCAATTTTGGCATCGAGTTCGGCGCGATCTCCGGCAAGGCGAACGTTCTGCGAAATTCGCGTCAACGCATCGACGATCGCAAAAATCGTAAAGCCGCCTTGCTCTCGAGCGAGTTCCATTGCGTCCTTCACCAAAGTTCTAGGAATTCCATGCTGGGTCAATTGTTTAATAACGTCTTCAGCATCGCTTGCAAGTCGCTCGTTCATGGCTTTGCGAATGCATTCGACGAATCCGTCGCGGCGCGAATCGCGCTTGGCGACTAGATTTTCGATGATTCGGCGAATGTCGTTAAGGCCATCGCGAACATTGGCAGTGTGCTTACGCGTGAACTCAACAACGTCAATCGCGTCCCAGACAATGTGATTCTGGCAGACTCGCTGAAACCAGAATGTTTGAATGCCCAGCGTGCGGCGTCCAACTTCGGAGTTCCAGATGAAGAAACCGGGCGCGAATGCTTCGCCCTCGATCTCTGTCCAGCCAGTAGGATCAATCAGAAACGCGAACATGTCCTGCTCGCCGCAGTAGAGTCCCGTGCTGATTCCATCCATTGCCACTTGTGGTGGTTGAAAATCAGTTGCGTACTCCTTGACCATATCGAGCAGTTCGACATTCCACAGTCGGGTGTACGATGCCCCGTGAATCGACCGAATATGTTCGCCGGTCGTCAGCAGTTGCAACGGCTTATCCGAGTGTGGCAGCGTTTCTTCAAACGCCTGACTCGCCGTCTTGGCCGATAGTCGATTGATCGTATCGCGGCTGACACCCGCCATACGACACAATTGTGAGAACGACCAGTCGGTTAGATTAAAGGCCGATGAACCATCGATACACAATGTCAAGTCATGCGAAATTTCCACATCCTGCGGACGACTCCATAAGTCATCTGAGGCAATATGGTCGTCCGCGCACTTCTTGTACAACGAGTCGAACGAAGGAAAACATTCATCGGGGGTTCTACGAAATAGCTCTTGATGAGCTCGGGTCAATGTCGCCATGGCAGAAACTCCTGCAGTGAAGGGCAACTAGAAACAAATACCCTTCCACGTCGGACGGGCTGCGCACTGGCTGGGAGTAAGGCCAGTCCACAACCCGCCGAAGTCGTTGCAAGTTTTCCCGATTTAGCTACATCCCAAAACCACAGACCACCGGCCTCATGCGCCGCGTTGGGACGCGCATGATGCCGTGCAAAAGTAGCTTCTACTCGAATGTCGGATTGGTAAGTAACAATCCCGTTCCATACCACCCTTGGCGGTATATGTCCACTCAATTGGCTTTCCGCTCCGGAGCTAGTACTCCGCAATTCAATTACTGGGGGTTTTGCAGAACTCAACGTGCGAGCCGCCAGGCATTGCCAAGGGTAAGACACGTGAGAACTACAGGGTAGAAACGATCTCATTCGTGGCTTTTACGAGTCCCTCGTTAAAAATCCCGAGGATCGGCAGGTGGTTCTTATCGAAAATGAGGACTTTCCGTCCGATTTGATTCGCTCAATGAAACACCATCATTTCTCAGGACCTGATGGTACGGGAAGGCAAGGGTTTTACCCTAACATCTAAACAGACTTGCAGGCGAGCACTGTAGGTTGCAACGGGCCAACACTCCGAGCCGCATACTCACGCAGAATCAGTGAACGCCAGCTTCGATTCAAGGGAATCGAGTCGCTTCAGGACCTGTGTCACGCGTGCTCGACATGTGCCCGAGCCACATGAAAATGAGTGTGTCCGCCAAAGATTTATCTGTGAATGTGCAGTCATCGATGGCGCGGACCGAGCCTCATTGCAATCCAGTTTCCTGTTCGGTCGCTACAAACATGGATTTAGGCCTCAGGAGTTTTTTGCTTCTTCTTGTTTACCGATTTCCGCCACAGGAGGCCAACGACGGTGAGTGCTACAAGTATGCCTCCACCAACTTGTGTCCAGGCAGCTAGCAGAGTGATTTTGTGGAGCAGCGAATTGTGCTGGTCGGCTGTCTTCGGAATCTGGCCAGTGTACTTGGCAACGTGGTGCAGCAAATTGACGGCAGCCGAGTTAGCAGGGATCTCCTTGTAGCAAGCGATGCATGTTCCTTCTCGGCTCATGTGCTCGAGTTCGGATTTGTTGAATGCTCGGGACAGCTGAAAATGATGCCCGACGGTAGCTAGCTAGCTGTTTCCCGTCCTTGTCGACGATTTGCGACCAGTCGTGGTCGAGGTTCTCTATTGCAGCCATCTGTGGCTGAGCGTTCTTGGAGAGAATTTGCCCGTCTACCGTTTCAAGATCGACAAAGTGCTCTTCATTCCAGGGTCGAGTGGAACCGATGCCAAGTCCCAGCGCTTTAGTGGACGCATGACACGATTCGCAAGTCCGAGCATTTTTCGTCATCGTGTGCGGCTGAGTCGGGCTCATGTCAATCGAAAGTTGCCCGTCCGCGCCGCCTCCCTCGCCGTCGGCCATTGTTTTGAAAATGTGATTGGAGAGTAGCGTCTTTCCGTCTTCTCCAATCAGCGTTACTGACACTTGGCAGCCTGGTGCCAGCGGTGTCACGCGGCCTTCACCGTTGATGCCGAGCATTGGCTCTTCCCAACGTTCATAGCTACGCTGTTCCGTGATTTTGCCTGGAATGATCGTGTCGTAACCCGATTCACCACGATCAGTGCGATACCCTGGCTCGGCGTGCTTTCGACCCGCCGCGACCCAGTCGAAGGCCGATAATGATTTCGAAACCTCTGGGCATTTTTCTTTCTGCGTGAAATCGACTTTCACGTGGCAGCCGTAGCATTGAGGGGTCCAGCTCGAATGGCAGCTGTAGCACTCCATCCGCACCATGTGTTTCGCCACGCCCTGCATCGAAACCATGCCGCGCTCGCTGATCTTTTTCTCTTCAGCGAGTACCTTCAATGGCTTCATGCGGATGTCTTTCCCGGCCGCAGTGTGCACGATGATCTCTTTGCCATCTTTCACGACGTTTTCATAAGGATTCCCACGCGCTGTCAGTAGAAAACCGTCTTTCTTGTCGTGGAGGGTGCCGGCCCAAGTGTGAGGCAATTGAGACTGGGCGAGCCCTCTTCCAGGACCTTTGGCAAAAAGCTCAGCGAACTCGTCCATGAATCCAAGCGGAAGCTCCCAGGGCAATTTATCTACCGTACCATGGCAGTCAGAACATTCGATTTGAACGGCTGCTAAATTTGCCGCAGCAAGAAATCCATCGCCATGCACGTCAATCGACGTGTGGCAATCCTGACAGGTCATCCCTTTTTGATAATGGATGTCTTGCTCCATCGCGATGTAGTGCTTGGTGTGCAACGCTGGCTGGTCTTTGCCTTCCTCGGTGTAGGGCGCGGCGAACGGTGACTCCATCAGCCCCTGGAAGGATACGCCAATGCGTTTTCCTCGGTCGTGGCATGTGGTGCAGGTTTCGACAGGCATCCCGTGGTAGCTCAGGTTGTTTACAGTCACTTTCGCTTCGCGGGTGCCTTGAATGCTGTGGACGAGCGCATGGCCTTGCTTGTCTTTTGGGATCGATGGATCGCGACCTTCGTAGAAACCTTCATTGCCGTAAGGAACGTGGCACGACGAGCAACCCATGCCACGAAAGTCTCCACGAACCTCGCGTCCTTTTACTGCGTGATGACATCGCTGGCATTCTTGTCTAATTCTAATGTAAGTGTAAGCGGCCAGAGACGGATCGTCATTCAAACGGTGTAGTTCGTCAACCCGCAAAGCTTCGGGCAACGGATCGTGCTTGTCGACGAATACGTTGGGCTCCAGCTTGGTGAGTCGTTCCATGTACTCACGATATTCATTTGTGCCCAGGCGTTTGCTATTGTCCTTGGGATTTTCAACGGCATAGTTTCCGCATTGATGCTTGTAACCTGTGAGAGAACCAAAGGCCCAGCAGACGCCTTGAATCTTGCCGGCCTCGGTCATCATCAAGCTGTGCCACTGTACATCGACCTGCTCTTTGTGACACTGAACACAAGTCTCCGCGTTGACCCAAGGGCTTCCTGGGTCAGCAAAGAAGTTCTCCCCGCCATGAGCGATGGCTTTATCGGCCCTTTCCTTTGGATCGCCATTGTGGCAGACAATGCATCCGGCTGGGTCACCAAGGTCTTTTCCACGCTGCATGATTTGATTCAGCATTTCGGAACCAATCTCACGAATCGGCTCAATCTCTCCGTGGCATGCCATGCAGCCAGAGGCAGCGGATTCTGGAAAGTGGTCTATGAGTCGATCTTGGGCTGTCGAGTTTCGCGGGAACAAAGCGAGCAGAAAGTAGCAACTTACGAAACAGAGTCCAGATGGATGTGGGACCATTCTACTTGTTGAACTTTTGCTATGACTCATGCGGATAGGTCCCGTAAGATGAAAGTACTTTTTCAAGCTTCGCTGGAGTTGCATTGCCAACAACAAGCACCAGGTTCTTGTCGAAGACTGCATAAACCACGAGCCACTCAGGTGTCTTCTGAAGCTGAGCCTGGCGTTCTATCTTAGGACGCCTCTCATTCGGGATGAGCTCTAGGTGATCCTTGGGTAACACAAAGACGGAGATCGGCTGTGAGTCGACAAAGCCGACAACATAGGCGACGGATTGCCCATCGAGTTGATACATTCCCGCTCCGTTCACTTCGAACCCTGAGTCTTTGCGAGGTGGGCATCGAACAGGGAATGTAGCGCGGCGGACGAGATAGCGATCTACTTCGATGTCCGATGTGCTCTCAAAGTCCGGACGCAAACTTCCCGTGGCCACGAATCGATGAACTGCAATCGACTCTCGCAAGAGCGACGGTATGTTTTCGTTCGATCCAGCTCTCAGAATCCAAATTGAGATAAAGACTAATAGCGTGCCGCAACGGCGGCGAGCGTGATTAACGATCGAGATACACGCCGCTGATTCTTGAGAGCGGACTCGCTAAGGACTACGCCAGATTCATTGAGTAGCTGATTCCAATTGACGAGCGACGGACTCATCGGTTCAGTGCGATTGATGGCTCGAGTAAGGCTGCGTTCGATTCGTTCTTGACCATCAAACCATTTTCGGCATTGATCGCAGCTCTCCAAATGCTGCTCGATACTGAAATGAATCTCTGAGTCTCCCTCCGAGTCATGGAAAATACTCCAATGCGAGCGAACCTGCTTGCAATCCATGTTGCTAACGTTCTTCATGCTGTGTCGCCTCGTTTCGCGAAGCCACTCTGTTGAATAAAGGAAGCGAGGCTTTGTCGGAGCTCAACTCTCGCACGCGCTAAGAGCCCCATAACCGTTCCAATCGGAATGTCGAGAATCTCGGCAATCTCTCGGTACTTGAACTCGCCGATCGCTCGCAGCAGTAGGACTCGACGCGACGTTTCATCGAGCTTCACAAGCTGATGCGTGACACACTCATCGAAGTGCTCAAGTAGTCCTTGTGGCGAGTCCAACAACAACTCCCAACGAAAGTGATCGCTATGGTGGGAAGCAAGCTCGTTCAATTCCAGCCGATCGATTGACACCGCCAATTTTTGATTCGCTCGATTTCGGTTCAGCGATGCAAACGTCACATAACGGAAGATCCACGCACGAAAGTTAGTGCCTTCCGAGTAGAGATCAAAATCGCGGTAAGCATTGGCGATTGCGGCCTGCAACGTGTCCTGGACATCTTCACGTCGATTGAGCGCGAGAAAGCAGAACACCTCCAACTGCCGTTGAATTGGCTGTAGGTGTGCAATAAATCTTTCGGCTCTTTCGTAATCGGTAGCAGTCAAAACAAGCTAATCAGGAATGGATGAATGAAGGGACGGTTCTGCTTCTCGCTCACTTTTGGCAAGAGTAACCCGCTTGATGAATGTCATCTCGCCTCTGGTTTAATACAAAAAAGCTTAATTTTTTAGAAATTAGCGACTTGTTTTTTGTTTTTGGCTAGGACGGCGATAACGGATGTGCCCGAAATTCCCGTATGGAAAATTTTCATCAGCCGTGCTAGATTTGGGACCGTATGGTCCAAAACGGCGGGTTGAGTGACCAGTCCCGGTTCTCCAGGTGCCCTAGCAAATGCAAGAGCAGTTACCAAAGCTAGACCCCAGCAAATGGGTATCCGAACACGGAGAGACCCTCTACGCATACGCGATGTCGCGACTGAAGAACGCTGATGCGGCCGAAGATGCCGTTCAAGAAGCACTTCTCGGCGGGGACTTGAGCCATTTTCCGCCAGAGAGCAATATTGGCCCGTGGTTGATGGGAATTCTGAAGAAAAAAGTCGTGGATCGGCAGCGGCAATCAGCGCGAGTGGACTCGGCAACCGGCGACGTTGATCCCATCCTCGACACGCTTTTCGATAAAAATGGTCATTGGTCCGAGGCGGCTCGGGCAGCTGACCCGCTTCGCCTGGACTCCCTTGAACAAGCAGAATTCACAGGAATACTTAAACGTTGCCTGAAGGGCCTGCCGCCGAATCAAGCTGCCGTTTTCGTTGGTCGCGAGCTAAATGAGCGAAAGCCAGAAGATTTGTGTAAGGAACTTGGTGTAAGTGCGACAAACTTATGGG
>JBGSHV010000109.1:0-28562 GCA_041752005.1 Pirellula sp.
GCGACTGGAGGTTAGCGGCACGGGCCATGGTATGGGATCTCCTTGCGAATCGTTTGGGGTTCACCAATTACGTCGCTAGGAACTTACCCCTCGGCCACTTGCCAGGTCGGAAAAATCAGGCCCGGGGCTCTGTACGCTTACAATGCGCAGCACTTCCGCGCCGATGCCTGCTTCGCGCACGTTGCGAATCGCACTGACAATAGCCTGCTGGAGGGAGTTTGCCATGCGGCTGAATTCGAGATAGAGCAGTCCATACTGCATGCTGATCGTCGCATCGTTGCAGCCCGCGTTGTACAACGCATCCTCGACTTCGGAGGTGATCGTGGGAACTCCGCTCACGATCAAGGCAAAATCGTATTCTCGTTCGCAAGGAATGGCTTCAGTGGGTTTCATCCTTTTCTTCCTCCGACGGCAAATCGAGCATCTCTTGATGAGGGCATTGGTCGACGATCTTTCGAATTTGGCGAGCGTGGTTGTCCGGACTGCGTGGCGTTGACCAAACGCTCACGATGCAACCCTCGCGCGTCGCACGCGGGCAATACAATCTCCCCCATGCGTGCCCTTGCGAGATTTCCAGACGCCATCCCAAGGCCTCGGCGTAGCGGACGGCGCTTTCGATCGCTGGCTTGGGATGCCTCGGACGATTCATCGACTTCATTCTACGTCCGGCTGTTGACAAATGTCAAGCAAGATAGCGAGAATTGGCGGAAAAGGCTGAATCTCACGGATGATTTGGACGCTTCCTCTTCCTGCAGGGCCTTCAAAGTCCGCAGTCCGTCAGGGACTCCATCGGCGACGAAGATACGCAAAGAAAAGGGGGTGTTGAAACTCATTTCGGGTTCAAAGTTCTCCGGTGAAGAATAAGTGCGGAAGTAACATCTCGGACGCTTCACGCATTGAATTCGGAATTCGGTAGCCAAAATGTGGGATGTTGTTCTAGTATCATTCCTCACCCACTTCATCGTCTTCGGATTTTGGCCTCTTCTTTGGCTTCGGTAGCTTTGCGATGTCCTTCGCGGCCCGATCTAGGTCGTCGTCGATACGGTGGGGCTGCGAGTCCAAGAATTTGCGGTAGCGATCGTATTCTAGTTCGGCCTTGGCTTTGGCGTCGTCGGCGGAAATTGTGCCTGCGTGATCCAGCAGTTCACGCCCGGAAAGCTTCAAGAAATCGTCTAGCTTGGAAATCCAGTCGGCCATGGTCATTGGTTTGCGATTCAGCGCTTGCAACTCAGCGAATTCCAAGTACGCGTTTACGATGCGATTGAGCGCCTGCAGTTCGTCGTCGGTGAGATAGTTCTTGGCAATGGAAACATCGTCTTTGCGAATCACACCTCCTGGTCGCGTCGATTTAAGTCCCATGAGTGGCTCGCTGGAATCAGCACGTTGGTGAATGACTTCCGCGGCGGTGTGACCGTGAGCTGCCCAGTGCATCTTGTTTTGTACCGTGGCAAAGAACTGTTGCGACTGATCGGTGTTGGGCGTGTAGTCAATGCTGGTCGCATAGATGTCGAGCACCTTCTGATAGAAGCGCCGCTCGCTCGAACGGATATCACGGATCCGTTCGAGTAGTTCATCAAAGTAGTCTTTCTGACCTTTGCCAGGAGGGTTCTTGAGTCGTTCGTCGTCCATGGTGAACCCCTTGACTAGGTATTCACTCAATCGAGCGGTGGCCCATTGCCGAAACTGAGTGCCGCGGTGACTGCGAACGCGGTATCCGACGGCAAGAATAGCCGCCAGGTTGTAGTGTCGGAGCTTGCGGGAAACCTCGCGTCCTCCTTCGGATCGAACTTGTAAGTAATCCTTACAAGTTGCCACCTCTTCGAGTTCACCATCTTCGTATATCGATTTTAGATGCAGCGTTACGTTTTGCGGCGTGACCTGGAATAGCTCGGCAATCAGTGCTTGCGTTAGCCAAAGGGTCTCATTCTCAAAACGGCATTGAATGCGCGTTCGACCATCCTCAGTTTGGTACAGGATGATCTCAGACTTGGGCGTTTCAGCATTGTCCATTGCGCATTCTCCATTCTCAATTGTCGATTTTCATCTGCCCCGTGAACGCGTGGTGCAGCAGCAACTTGTTCAGCGCCGACTGCTTTTGATCGTAGAGGCGGGACACTGCTCTTTGATCCACACGGATGACGAGGTTTTGACCTGCTCGACAATTTTTACCGGCGCGTGGTTCTTGGATTGCGCGAACAAGATGTGAATGTGGTCGCACACGGAATTGATTTCGATGAGAGGTGAATCGTGGTTCTTGAGAATGCCGATGATGTAGGCGTGGAGCTGGCCGCGCTCGTCATCGCGTAAGAGCTGGCGGCGGCCCTTGGTGCTGAACACGAGGTGAACGACGATGTTGGCAAGGGATTGTGACATGGGTGCGTATCGTTGAGTCCGTTCAACCGCGGCAGGGTCGTATGGAGTAAGTCCGATGAGTCAGGAAGTCTAGCAATCTCGCAATGCATTCGAAACAACTTGACCAATGAATTGGACACGTCGGGTCGCGCCCTGTTCCAGATCCCCGGACTTCGGAAAATGTTTTAGGGAGACGATTAACCCGCGGCCAATGCCCCCGGCTTCGCGGCCGAAAGGCCGCGAAGCCGGGGGCTATACGCGCGCATGGCAATTGGGTGCTGATTACCAATCGTACACCCACCGAGACAAGCTCGGTGCCGACGAAATAGTAGAATGCGTAGATGCTCTGCCTCACAGGGATTCCGTCTCTCGAACCCAAATGCGAAAAGCCTTGCCGCAGAGATCGATCTCAGTATCGGATTCCGCCCCCGATGTTTACGAAGAAGCTTGGCGTGTCTTCATTGAGCCCCCAACCGAAGCGCGTGCCAAGTTCAAAGTTGGAATTAAAGAGGTAGTGAACGCCGGGGCTGATGAACTGCTGCGTTGTTTCACGTTGTCGTCGGCCATCGCTAAAAACACCGAAGTACTCAATGTGCCCTTTCCATCGTTCGCAGAAGGGCACCTTCAGAACCGAAGACGGCGACCATACGCTGAAATCATCGTCCTCGAGACTCCCCGTACTATAGCGGACCGCGCTATCCCAAGTCCAACGGTTGGCAAACGTCCAACCGGCGACGTAGACGCCGGCAAAGTCGGTCGAACTAGCTTCTCCGTTGACCGGCGTAAGGCCAGTAATGATGAAAGCACTTTGCGGCATCCAATCGCTTTGCTCCGTCGCCTTAATCTTCAAACCATACGAAACGTTCGTCTCCTCCTCGAGCCCCGGCTCTTCAGGTAAGTCATCGGGGACGTTTCCGGAAATCGGGTTGCCGGCCCCGCCGATTTCATAGTTGCCACCCAGCCTCAGTTCGACGCGATCTGTGATGCCATAGCGAATCAGGAGTTCAGGCAAACTGTGCGTGTCCGCCACTCGGCGATTATCGATGAAGGAGTAGGACGATTCAACGATGGTCCTACGACGGCCAACTGTGGTCGTCGCGGGCGTGAACGAATCGCGGTCGGTTTCGATTTCGTCAATCTCTTCGATCTCATTGCTCTCGGCGCCCGTTGCCCTTTGCCTCAGATCAGGCAAAAACCTTTGGGCTTGCGATGTTTCCGCAAGCAATCCAACGAGTAGCCCACTCAGCATCGCGACGCTTTGAACGGTCATCCATCGGTACATCATCAGTCCTTGACTCCGTCGTTGCACCGCACAAAGGCCTCCGCATCGGGTACAGGCCGGGCTCATGCTCCGCATCCTTGGGCGCATCTAATCATCTGGATCGGCTCGATGGCATTCCACGATGAACGATGGGGATCGGGACTCGGATTATTCCAGCCCCAAAACCGATCCAATCGTTACGGTTTCGCCGAACGGTAGCCACGGGTCAACGAGATTCGACGGCGAAGCAGAGATCAGCCTACTGATTTTTTGAGGTCGTCGAGGGTCTTTTGATGAAAACGTAACAGGGTACGGAATTGAGGATCATCGGGCGCGGAATCAACAGCCCTGGATTGAAGTTCGATGGCTCGCTCTAACAGTTGCCTGGCTTCCGCGGTATTTTGTGTCCGGCTGGCGACGGCTGCCAAATTGTGAAGTGTCCCGGCGAGGGAGCTGCGATGGACGGGGTCCGGATGAAGCGCATCCATGACCTCAAGAGTCTTGGCAGCGTCCGAGAACAGCTTGCGTGCGTTCTCGAGTTGCCCCGTTGACAACTTGGCTTGGCCGAGGCTGTTCATGGCCACCGCATGTTCGTAGCGCAAACGAAAATTGGTCGGTTGTCGGGTTGCCAAGTCTTGCGTGATCTTGAGCGCGCGTTCGAACCACTGAATAGACTCTTCGGCGTCTCCGATTCGGCATGCGTGAACGCCACGTGCGAGGTAGCACATGGACATTTGAAACTCATCGGCCAGGTCGTTTTGGCTGGCTTGTAGGTCTGATTTTGCGATCTCGGTCGCCGCATCGATCATGTGTCGTGTTAGATCCGTTGCGATCGAATCCGTGTTGGCCGCTCGCAACAAATTGGAGACCAACGCATGATTCAAATCATACAATGGCGGTTTCGCTTCGCGGCCGTCGGCTGTCGCTGTCGGAAGCAGGGCTACGGCAATCTTCCATTGCTTGTCGGCCGATTGCGTGTCCCCGAGGGCAGCGTGGGCATGGGCCAGATCCAACCTCAGAATCGTTTCCCAATCCGGGTCGCGCGCTTCCTTGATGCTGGAACCAAGGATGCTGATGCGTTCCTTCGAATCCAAAATGCGTGTCAAAAGATCGATAACTTGGGTATGCGCCCCTGTTTGACTGAGCAGCATGGCAAGTCCATGATGCGCTAAAAGCAGATCGTTTGGGTTCCCGCCGCGGGGCGACCCGCCATTCATTCCTTCAACAACCTTCTGATAGCAATCGATTCCCTGGGCTGTGTTCCCTTGCTGTCCATGAATGGACGCCAGTCGCAATCGGGCAGCTATCGTTTCCGCATCGAGGCCTGGCGTTTGCTCGGCGTAGACCAAGAACTGTTGCAAGTATGCGATGTTTTCGGCTGCGATCTGCTTTTGGAGGAACTCCGTACCGGGAATCATTTGCAGTTGTGGCATGAACGGCGCGCTCAATCGATCGAGCGATTGGTGAGCTGTCTGGAGCTGTCCGATCGCAAGCGCATTTTGACCCCGCAAGCGAGCGTTTTGATGAAAGACCCAATAGGCAGCCGGTAGGGAAGCAAACAGCGCCAGAAGGAGCGTTGCCAAGGCCATGGCCGACCATTGTGCATGTCTTCGAACGGACCGTGCGATCCAATGTCTCAAACCCCTGCGATTGGCCAGTGGTCGTCCGCAGGCCAAGTAGCGTTTTAGGTCTTCGGCGAACAGTTCAGCGGAGCCGTAGCGATCCTCGCGATCCTTCGAAATGGCTTTTTGAAGAACGTTCTCGAGCTCGATCGGTATGCCGGAATTCCGCGAGCGAGCTGGAGGTGGGGACAAGGTTTGGATTTGCCGCAGCATCGTCATGCGGTCTTCGCTATCGACCACTGGATGGAGAGTCAGCAATTCATAGAGTGTTACACCGAGCGAGTAGATGTCGCTTCGGCAATCGACCCAGTGCGATTTCCCGATGGCCTGTTCGGGGCTCATGTATTTCAGAGTCCCCAGCACATCACCCGATCGCGTCAATCCGTTGTCGCCGGCAACCTGGGCCAATCCGAAGTCGGTGATCCACAATTTGCCATCGTCATCCACCAACAAATTCGAAGGTTTGATATCCCGATGAACGATGCCATGTTGATGTGCGTAGTGAAGTGCCTCTGCGGCTTGAGCAACCAGCACCGCGACTCTGCGAATGTAGGTTTCCGATTGAATTGCCTTTTTAGCATAGGGTTCGAGGACTCCGATTCCACCCTTCGGCTTGGTAGACGATTTGGACCGTGAACTCGAGCAGCCACGCGCCGGATTGGACCCAGATTGTTTGGATAGCGTTTTCCGAGGCGATCTCATCGGCAGCGACCCGCGCGATGGGTTTATGAAGCCGTGAGAGAATTTCGGTTCGGTTCTCAAGTACGCAATGGCATTTTCTAACGAGATGCCTTGGATCAAAGGCATGCTGTAATAGTAGGTACCCCGATCCTTACCGATCGAATAGACGGCGACCAAGTTGGGGTGATTGAGTTGGGCTGCGGCTTGGGCTTCGTTTTGAAAACGAGCGATGTGCTTGGCATCCCAAACAGCCGCTTGCGGCAGCACCTTGATCGCGACCACACGTTCGAGAGACAGCTGCCGGGCCTTGAATACAATCCCCATGCCACCGCGACCGATCTCTTCGACGAGCTCGTAGTCTCCGAGTCGATTGGGGAACGGGTCGTCCTCTGCGGTAACCGAAGTGGAAGAGCTCTTCGGCTCAGGCGTCAACGGAACATCGTCGCGCTCAGCGGCCGCCTGCGGGTGGGGCGAGGAACGCGAGGGTTGGGACTGCGTACCGGTACGCACAGTAGGGGAGCGAAGGCTGGGGATGTACTGCACCAGCGCATCCAACAGATCGGGATGTTCACGGCTGACCTTCTGCAAGTCAGGCTGCTCCCCGTTTTCAAGTTGATCGAGGTAGCGTTCCAGGACGATGGCAAGTCGCCCTTGCTGCTCGGTCGACAACTGTTGGTTGTCCGGTGTCGTTAGATTATTCATCACGATGGTTACATCCGGGTGGGGGTTAGCAAACCGGTTTGGGGATGTAGGCCTCAGCAATCCTTTGGGCCAAATTCTCTGATTGGTATCGGATTTTGGCTCCGCCAGCGAAGTGCCGCACTTGATTGCGTCCACCATGTTTGCAAGCGTACAACGCTTCGTCCGCTCGCTCGAAAAGCTCCTTGCAATCTTCGGAATCGCGAGCAGAAGTCGCCAGACCGATCGAGGCAGTCGCGGTGAGTTCCGAAGTCAAGTGGCTGACACGCAACTGCTCCACGCGTTCCCGTAATCGTTCTGTAATGCTCATGGCGTCTTCGGGCGAAGTGTTTGGGAAGAGCAGGCAGAATTCTTCGCCGCCGTATCGGAAGGCCATGACTTCATCATCGTCACGGGTGAATTCCTGAATGATCCACGCAACATGTTTGAGCATCTTGTCCCCGGCCGCGTGGCCGTGCACATCATTGAGTTTCTTGAAGTGGTCAATGTCCAAGATGGCGATCGTCAGCGGTTGTTCTTTGGCCAACGACTGGTTGTAGTAATCGAACAGCATTTGTTCGAAGAAGCGGGTGTTGTACAGGCCGGTCATTCGGTCGGTGATCGACTGGCTATACAAACGCGTTTTGTTGAGGTTGACGGCGGCCTGGTCCGCCAATCCTAGCATCAACGCAATGTCTTCCTCTGTGAATCTGCCGAGGGGATCGAGCACCTTGTTTCCATTTTCGTCGATCATGACCTTGTTGGTCATGTTGATAACACCTTCGAGCTCGTTCCCATACAAGATTGGAACGCTGGCGATGCAAAACGCGGTATGCTGTCCGACCTGTGGGATTTGGCTTCGGTCGTTGACGCGAATCGGTTTGCGGCTCATCGCGCACTGTCCCGCGACACCTTCGCCTAAATCGAACGATTTGGTTTCCAACAACCCGTTATTGATTTCGTCGCGAACGTTGGTTGGGATATCTCCCCATACGACGCGTGTTTCTAGCTTCTGTGTCTCCTTGTTGAAGATCATCAAGTTGCCCTTTTGTGTCATCAGCGCTTCGACAGCGCGATTCAGGGTTTCCAGACACAGCTTCTTGAAGTCGTTTACGTTTGCAATTTGCTGATTGATGTCGTACAGTGTCTGAATGTTTTTGAGAATGCGTTCGTTCTTCTCGTACTTCATCGTCAAGTCGATGTTGGTGACAGCAATCGATGCGAGTTCCTGGATGTACGCAAAGTAGTCTTCAGGGATTTGCGTTCCATCCTCGCGAGCGCCGATGGTCAAGATGCCGAGCACTTCGCCACTTTTGACGAGCGGGCACCAAACATCGGACTGCAAAACATCTAGATTCCATTGCCGCCATGCATGCTTGAAGCGTGGTCCATGCTGCATGTCGCGAACACTGAACACGCTGCCTTGTTGGACCAGCTGCCAGAGCAAGCCGTTGTTCTTTGGAAATTTGAACATGATGATCGACTCTTCCAACCCGCTGGGGTGGATGAATCGATCGTCCAGGCCGTGACAGGCCTTGACGCGGTAAAAATCTTGGGCGCTCTCCAAATCATCCTTGAGAAGCACCGAGGTCGTGACCGCGCTGTATTTCTCACGAATCACCGCCATGAAGGTTTCGAGCAACTGCCGGAGATTCAGGATGTTGCTCAGCCATTTTCCGGACTGGAGCAATGCCCGCATTTCAAAGATTTCAATGTCCTGCTCGAAGGCTTTTCGCTTGTAGTATTCAAGTGCGTTTTGCAGATCAGTGGAGGGACCATCCACGCGTGGGTTGCTGGCGGAGAACGTCATGCTCGCCGGCGATATCAGACTCCCAGTATGATGGGGAACTCCGCTGATCCCTTCCAAACCTGGCATCCGCCAGCCGCCTGCGACAGGGCCGCTGCTGTCGGACGTGGAATTGGAGAGGGAGTCGTTCAAGGTGCTCATGGCAAATCTTTGATGATGGAAAATAGGTTTGTGGCGGTCATGACGAATGTGCAGCTGCTCTCACCGAGAGCATTTGCTCACTCAGAGGCCTCGCGAGCTAAAACCGAGGGGCATTGAGCGTTTTCGACCTACCGCTGGAGGTCGCTAAACTGGGTCGAATTATTGAAAACCGTACGAAAACTCGGTGTTTTCGCGGGCTAAGGCCTTCGCCAATCCACTCGGGGAATGTAGCTCATAGATTCGACACGACTGATAAAACTCAGATTTTTTACGTAACCGAAGGATCCCACGTGTCTTTTGCAGCACTACTTACCCACCTAGATTGCCCCAGCCCACCGGGACAGGTTTCCCATTTGCCGTTGATTCCTTGGATCGCTCGGGTATAAATGCACGACGATATCGGTAGTACCCCCATGTCCCCCCAAGGTCGACTGCAGAGCGAATCATGAAAGACGGCATCCATCCAAAGTATTTCGAAACCCAGGTTTCTTGCGGATGCGGAAATAGTTTTGTCACCCGAAGCACCCGCAAGGAGTTGAAGGTCGACATTTGCAACGTCTGCCATCCATTCTATACGGGCAAGCTAAAATTCGTCGATACGGCCGGGCGGATCGAGAAGTTCCAGACCAAGTTCGCTGCTGGTACGTACGCCAGTTTGCAGAACGCCAAAAAGCCTGCTCCGAAAAAGAAGTAGCAACTCCATCGCGTTTGGCTGGCGTTAGTCAACAGTCCAGCGCCGATGGCGACCCAAAAACCAATCGAACGCTGCAAGGGAGCCATCTGGCTGACTTGCGGCGTTTTTTTTTGCACGCGGCCCACTCCGCAACACGGCCCCACCAAAGCCAGTACACCGTCAAATCCAGTACACAAGCGCATTTTAGGCTCCCACGATGAAGATCCGAGATCAACTGGAACAATCGCTCTCCCGGTTCATAGAACTCGAGAAACTGATGTCCGATCCAGAAGTCCTTTCGGGTGAAGGGAGCAAGATGGCGGCCATCATGCGCGAGCACGGCGGTCTGTCCAAAGCGGCCAACAAGTACCGACGGTACAAGCAACTGGCCGACGACATTCGCGAATTGAGCCCTATGGTCGCATCCGATGACCCAGAGGAGCGTGAAATGGCTGTCGAAGAATCGGCGGCACTCAAAGCTGAACGAGATCGGCTGTGGGATGAACTCCTGGAACTTTCGGTCGGAGGCGAGGATGCCAACCGCACCCGCTGCGTCATGGAAATTCGAGCGGGCACCGGCGGCGAGGAAGCCGCACTCTTCGCCCGCGACCTGTTCGAGATGTATCGCCGCTACGCGGAAATCAAGTCTTGGAAGGTCGAGATCATGGACTCCAGCGTCAGCGAACGGGGCGGATTCAAAGAAATCATCATGTCCCTCGAAGGCGAGGGGGCCTATCGCGAACTGCAATTCGAAAGTGGTGGGCACCGCGTGCAGCGCGTTCCCGAAACGGAAGCACAAGGCCGAATCCACACTTCGGCTGCGACGGTGGCTGTCATGCCCGAGCCTGAGGATATCGAAATCGAACTCAAACCCGAAGACTATCGCCTCGACAAATTCTGTGCCTCTGGCCCGGGCGGTCAGCACGTCAATAAGACGGAGTCGGCGATCCGATTGACACACCTCGAAACAGGCCTCGTCGTGCAGTGCCAGGACGAAAAAAGTCAGCACAAGAATTTGGCCAAGGCCCTACGCGTTTTGAAAACCCGTCTTTACGAGGCCAAACGTGAGACGGAACGCAAGGAACGTTCCAAAGAACGCATGAGTTTGATCGGCTCGGGTGATCGCAGTGAGCGAATCCGCACCTATAATTTCCCCCAGAACCGGCTGACCGATCATCGGATCAATCTGACCCTTTACAAACTTGATCAGATCATTACCGGTAACATGCAATCGGTATCCGACGCCCTCCTCGAATACGAACGCTCGATGCTCCGCGATGATGCGGCCGTTTGATGCCCATTCGAATCCACGCTTGCTACAAAAGCATTCCAAACTCCCCTTGTCCCGATCGCGTTCGCGCGACATCGAGCGCACGCCATGAGCGGTAATAGCACGACGCAATCCGAACCGTGGACAATCCTTCGTCTGCTGCAATGGACCACTGAGCATCTGAAGAAGCATGGCTCGCCATCCCCGCGCTTGGATGCCGAAGTGCTTCTGGCCGAGGCTCGAGGATGCCAACGCATCGATCTGTACGCCGCCTTCAATGAAGAACCTGTCGAAGAAGTCAAAGCCAAGTTCCGAGAATTTGTTCGCCGCCGGGCAGCTGGAGAACCTGTGGCGTACTTGGTGGGCAAGAAAGAATTCTATTCTCTCCCGTTTTTCGTCAACTCCGCTTGCTTGATCCCACGCGGTGAAACAGAACACATCGTGATCGAAACCCTCGATCGAATCAAAAATCGCAATGCGGGCTCGCCCGTTCGCGTCGTCGATGTCTGCACCGGCAGCGGCTGCATCGCCATTAGTGTCGCCAAACATGCTTCGAATGCAGAAATAGTCGCCATCGACTTGTCTCCGGATGCGTTGGCGGTCGCCCGACGGAACGTCGATCAGTACGATTTCGCCGATCGGGTGCGGTTGCTCCATGGTGACCTTCTGGCCGACGTAGCGGACCAAAGTGTTGATTTTGTAATCAGCAATCCACCGTACGTTTCCGAACCGGAATTCCTTGAATTGGAACGAAGTGTTCGTGAGCATGAGCCGAAAATGGCATTGGTCGCCGGACCGAGTGGACAGGAAGTGATCGATCGATTGATTGAACAGTCGGCCTGCAAACTCGTCCGTGACGGATGGCTCATTTTCGAATTGTCCCCCATGATTGCAGAAGCTATCGAACAGAAACTTCACAGCGATGATCGCTGGACCGACGTGCGAATGGTTCGAGACTTGTCGGGCAAAAAACGTGTGGCCATTGCGAAGCGTTGCTAAAGCAACGTCAAGAATCGCATGGTTCATTGCATCCTTTTTTCTTCACCTTCCACTCTCCAAAGCGGGCGTACCTGAGCATGCAAATGGAAAAATTGGTGTCGCTATGCAAGCGGCGTGGATTCTTGTTCCAGTCCAGCGAGATCTACGGCGGACTCAATGGTTTTTGGGATTATGGTCCTCTCGGCGTGGAGCTCAAGCGGAACGTTAAGGACGCTTGGTGGCAGGACATGTGCAAGAACCACAACGAGTTAGTGACTCAGCCCGGTGCCCCCAAAACCTATGAAATGGTCGGGCTCGACTGCACCATCATCATGCATCCGCAAGTCTGGAAGTGTTCGGGCCATTACGATCTGTTCCATGACTTCATGGTCGATTGTCGCGCGAGCAAGAAGCGCTATCGATTCGATCAGGTCCGTGGCAAATGGGTTGCTCGCGACGCCCAGCGAGCCTTCGTGACCACGATGGCTGAACCTGATTTGGAGGAAGAGGATCTGAAACGACGGGCGCTAAAGCTCTTCAACTTGCGTTCGAAGGATTTGGAGAAACTCACCTTCGATGCCAAAACTCTGACACTCGACAAGATCGCCAGCGAAGAACGTTCGCTGGTCCTCGGTCCCGATGCCAATGAACTCGGTACATTGACCGATCCTCGCGAGTTCAACTTGATGTTCAAAACCTACGTCGGTGCCCTCAGTGGCGAAGAAGGAGCTGCGTTCCTACGGCCGGAGACCGCTCAAGGCATTTTTGTGAACTTCAAGAATGTCGTCGACAGCACTCGTATCCGGGTACCTTTCGGTGTCGCCCAAGTCGGCAAAAGCTTTCGCAACGAGATCACGCCTCGGAACTTCACCTTCCGCTCGCGCGAGTTCGAACAGATGGAAATCGAATTCTTCTGTCATCCCGACGAATCCGCAGCATGGTACCAATACTGGCGCAATCGACGCATCCAGTGGTACAAAGATCTGGGACTCGCGGGCGAACGCTTGCGATTGCGAGAGCATGAACCCGACGAATTGAGTCACTACTCTTGTGGCACCGCAGACATCGAATACGCATTCCCGTTTTTGCCGGAAGGAGAATACGGTGAATTGGAAGGGATCGCTCACCGCGGCGATTTCGATCTTCGTTCGCATTCGGAAGGAAAATTAGACCCGAAGGAACGGCCGCTCAAAGTCGAACTCAACGAACACGGTCAACCCAAGTATCGCGGAAGTGGCAAGGATCTCTCGTATCGCGATGACCTGACCAACGATCGCTTTATCCCACACGTCATCGAACCGTCCGCCGGCGCTGACCGAGCAACCTTGGCGTTTCTCTGCCAAGCGTACGATGAGGATCAAGCTCCGGATGAGGATGGCAAGATGCAATCGCGAGTCGTGATGCGCCTGCATCCTCGATTGGCTCCGATCAAGGCTGCGGTGTTGCCGTTGGTTAAGAAGGACGGAATGCCTGAGGTTGCGACCGAAGTCTACAGCGCATTGAAGAAGCGGTTCAACGTCTTTTACGATGAAAAGGCTGCCATTGGACGCCGCTATCGACGGCAGGACGAAATCGGAACTCCGTATTGCATCACCATCGATTCACAGACCCTGCAGGACCGAACCGTGACGATCCGCGATCGCGATAGTCTAGAACAATGGCGGGTTGCCATCGACGATTGCGTCGCTGAAATCGATCAACGAGTGACCTGATCTCGATTGCAGATTGTGAGTACGCATGTCAGACCACCGACAAGGCGAATTGTTTTCTGACTCCCTCGCACCCTGGGAAATCGATTCGCAATCCTCGACCCTGGCGGCGCACGTCGTCTTCGCCGAAGCTCCCTACGGTCCGTATTCGTATCGCATTCCTGATGAGTTTGCCAGCACGCTGCAACCCGGCATGCGAGTCATTGTGCCTCTGGGGCGGGGTGATCGCGAAATCACTGGCTACACGTTTGCCATCGAGTCAATCCAAAAACCGCCAGGCGCACTCAAGCCGATATTGAAGGTGTGCGATACCGATCCGTTGTGCTCCTCCAAACTCATCGCGTTGGTCGATTGGATGAGCAAGTACTATTTGGTACCTGCGGGCCAAATCTTTGAAGCTGTTATTCCAGCCGGCGTTCGGGCGGGAGCCGGAACCCGCAACCTCGTTCTCCTTCGGCCCGGGGAACGCGCTCAAGACGATGCGGCCCTCGCTTCGTTGCCTACCAAGCAACGGCAAACACTGCAGCAACTCATCTTGGCAGACGAACCACTATCGGTCGAACAACTGCGCAACCTCGCGCAGTGCTCTGATGGAATCATCAAGAAGCTCCGCGACTCGAAGTTCATCGATACCGTCCATCAACGGGTCATGAACTATGGTGCCGAACCATCGTCCATAGCGGAACCCGACAGCATTCCACCGGCCCTTACTGTCGATCAAAGATTGGCTCTGCAGACGATCTACAAAGCCTTCGATGCGGGTACACATAGCACCATCCTGCTGCATGGCGTCACCGGTAGCGGTAAAACCGAAGTTTACATGCAGGCCATCGAACGCACGATTAGCTTCGGCCGGCAATCGATCGTGCTGGTCCCCGAAATTAGCCTGACGCCCCAAACCCGTAGCCGATTCGAAAATAGATTCCAAAGCGTGGCGGTGCTTCATTCGAACATGAGCGGTCCGGAACGTCATTACCAGTGGCGTCGAATTGCAAATGGAGAAGTTCAAGTCGTGGTGGGGCCGCGGAGTGCCATCTTTGCTCCGGTTCCGCATCTGGGTCTGGTCATCCTGGACGAAGAGCATGAGACGACCTTCAAGCAGGAGACGATTCCTCGTTACCATGCCCGCGACGTGGCTTTGCATCGCACCAAATTGGAAGGCGTTCCTCTGGTGTTAGGATCGGCGACCCCTTCGTTGGAAACGTATCAACGGGCAAAGACGGGTGCCTACCTTCTGGCCAGCTTGCCGCGGCGAATTTTCAATCGACCGATGCCAGAAGTCCGCACGATTGATCTCCGTGTGAGTCGCATCGATGCCGATCGTTCGAGTATTTCACGCCCGCTCGAGAAGGCCATGACACGCGTGCTGTCCGAAAATGGGCAGATCATTTTGCTTCTCAATCGCCGTGGCTTTTCTACCTCCATCCAATGCCCTGCTTGCGGCCATGTGGTGATGTGTCCTGATTGCGATTTGCCCATGACGTTCCATCGCGATGGGAACAAGGCCATGTGCCACTACTGCGACCATGCGATCGTCGCGCCCAATCAATGCCCCAAATGCGGATTCGATGCCATTCGCTTTTCAGGGCTTGGCACCCAAAAATTGGAGATGGAAGTGCAGGCCAAATTTCCGAACGCGCGCATCGCTCGCATGGATTCGGACACGATGCGAAAGCCAGGCAGCCATGAACGAACCTTGACCGATTTTCGCGCCGGCCGCACGCAGATTCTTCTGGGTACGCAGATGATCGCCAAAGGCTTGGACTTTCCAAACGTGCTACTCGTCGGGGTGGTACACGCCGACGCGGCCTTGCACTTTCCGGATTTTCGCGCCTCCGAAAAGACGTTCCAATTGGTGACCCAAGTCGCAGGTCGGACCGGTCGTGGCGATCGCGCAGGCGAAGTTCTCGTGCAAACTTTTTCCCCCGAACATCCCGCCATCCTCGCAGCTTGCCAACATGACTTTCTCGGCTTTGCCCGCCAGGAATTGGAGCATCGAAAACCATTTGGCTATCCTCCCTTCGGTTTCCTGGCCCGAGTGATCTTTCGTGGACCGGTGCAAGAAGTCGTCGAAGGCTTTGCCGAAGGCGTGGTGGGGTGCCTGAGAGCAGAATCCCAACGATTCGGCAGTTGCATTCGCGTCCTCGGCCCGTCCCTACCGCCGATCCCAAAATTGCGGGGACAGTATCGCTACCATACGATGCTGATCAGTAGCGATGCTGCCGCCCTGCACAGCGTGTTGGGGGTGGTACAATCGAAAACCAAGGTACCCGAGGACACTCTGTACCTGATCGATGTGGACCCGATCGATATGCTCTAGGTCCAATCGACCTGCATTCGCAAGATCGCAACACTCTCCAATCGAAGGCTAGGCACCATGCGTCTCAGAGCCGTTTCTTCGCGCTCCGTCCTTTACTTTTGGTGTTGGATACTCGGATGGGCTGCATGCGACGCCGCCTTCGGGATCGATCCTGTGCGCGACGTGCAGCGGCAGCCCCTGGAAGCTTCCGCGTCGCGATTGATCGAAGCCATGCGTTGGCTCGGTGAACCCCTGCCCGATGCCTTGGTCGCCAACATACAGCGGTTGGCCAACAGCACCGATGATGCGATGGTGGTGCAGGGCATTCAAGCGGAGTTGGACGCGCGCTGCCTCGTCGTCGTCTCCATCAATCCCGAGAGTCGGGTCAAGGTTGCTGCAGGTCCATTCGCGCCGCAGCTCTATGAGAAAGGCTGGCGCACGTTCTTGGTCAAGGTCATCAATGAGGCGGGTGTGACCGCCCCGCTGCGATGCACCAGCCCACAATCGCAGAGCATGTTTCGCCAGAGCACGTCCGCGGCCGATCCCGAGATAAGCATTACGCCCGCCGAGGCGGATCGACGATGGCTTGAGATCGCGATGCCCGTCCAAGAACCAATGGTCGCGAATCTCTCAGGCCTAAAGGTGGAGTATCGAGTCGTGCAACTTTACAGTCGCGATTCTGGTCTCCGCGAAGCCACACTGCAGTTCGATGTCGGACAGGGAACCCAGGATTTGGGTTTCCGCAGCGAACTCCCGATTCTGTTCCGTGCCCTACCCAGCCAAGCCATCGCGCTCAAGATTATGGATGACGATGGCAAGCCGACCACATGCTCGCTCTTGATCCGAGATCGGCTTGGGCGCGTTTATCCCAACCCTGCTCGGCGGTTGGCACCCGACTTCTTTTTTCATCCACAGATCTACCGGGCAGACGGCGAGAACGTCGTTCTGCCGACAGGATCCTATACTCTCGTCGCATCGCGTGGACCCGAGTATCTGCCCGTTACCGTTGAGGTCAGCGTGCCCGAGAGCGAGCTGGCAGCACCGATCGAAATCCAATTGAAGCGTTGGATTCATATGACTACGAAAAATTGGTACTCCGGTGACCATCACGTTCATGCCGCCGGCTGCGCGCACTACGAGAATCCCACCCAAGGCGTGTCGCCCGAGGACATGATGCGTCACATCACTGGCGAAGACCTCAACGTCGGCTGCGTCCTGAGCTGGGGACCCTGCTGGTACCATCAAAAACAGTTCTTCGATGGCAAGGTTTCGAAACTCTCACGCGTCAGTAACTTGATGCGTTACGACGTCGAGGTCAGCGGCTTTCCCTCGTCGCACGCCGGGCACTTGTGCTTGCTCAATCTCGTCGAGGACGATTATCCAAACACCAAGAAGATCGAAGATTGGCCTACCTGGACAGTCCCCATCCTCCAATGGGGGCAGGAACAAGGAGGCATCGTCGGCTACAGCCACAGCGGTTGGGGACTCGCATTGCCCGACTACCTACCCGATGGCTCGCGCGGCCCGTTGCCGGAAACATGGGGTGGAATTCGCAATCCCGGGACCAGCCGTGCCGCTGACAAGCTCCCGGATTATGCCATGCCACCCTTCGATGGCATCGGTGCCAATGAGTACATCGTGGCCGCGGCCGTCGATGCATGTGATTTCATCAGCACCGTCGATACGCCCGCGATTTGGGAATTGAATATTTGGTACCACACCCTCAACTGCGGACTTCGATCGCGTATCAGTGGTGAAACCGATTTTCCATGCATCTACGGGGAACGTGTTGGATTGGGGCGGGTCTATGTCCAGCTCGATCCCAAAGAGCGATTCTACTACGACAATTGGGTTCGCGGCTTGATGGACGGCCGCAGCTACGTCGGTGACGGACTAAGCCACATCGAACATTTTCATGTCGATCAATTGGCAATGGGGAAAACCGGAAGCAGCCGCGAGATCAGTCAACTCGATTTGCCTCAACCCGCCTCCGTTTCTGTCACCACCCGGGTCGCGGCATGGCTGCCACCCCAACAGGATGCTCAAGGGGCCGCGATCCAACAACGGCGACTCGATGAGAAGCCGTATTGGCATCTCGAACGGAGCCGAATCGCAGATTCTCGCAACGTCCCGGTCGAATTGATCGTCAACGGAGAATCGGTTGCGCGCCAATCGATTGCAGCTGATGGTCAATGGAACGATTTGCAATGGAACGTACCCATTGAGGAATCAAGTTGGGTAGCCATGCGTATCTTTCCATCACTGCACACCAATCCGATTTTTGTGCAGGTGGATGGCAAACCGATCCGAGCCAATCCTCAAAGCGCTCAATGGTGCCGCAAGGCAGTCGATGTGTGCTGGGAAAAGAAACGGCCGATGATCCGTGAATCCGAACAGGAATTGGCCGCTCAAACTTATGATCGAGCTCGAGCGTACTACGACGCGGTCGTCCGCGAATCGCAACCTTAAGCGTGCGTGCAATGCTAGCACAACAAACGGTTTGAAATCGGTATTGCAAGGATGCTTGCCGTTCGACTAACCTACGCAGCAGCCAGGATGGCGATGATGAGTGCATGGATGCCTTTTACGATACAAAGAGAGTGAATCGTTTGGCAGGAGGTCATCATGTTGGTTCTTTCCCGAGGTGCAGGAGACGGAATCTCCTTTCCAGATTTGGATCTGGTAGTTGAGATTCTTAAGGTGCAGGGTAAGCGGGTCCAGTTAGGAATCTCCGCTGCCGATACGATTCGAGTCCTACGTTCGGAGCTCTGCGAGAGGCAGAAGGATATTGAGCCCGAGGCCCACGTGGCGTTGGCCTCGGTCGAGCCACAATCTGCGGAATCAATTCATACCCTCCGCAACGAGCTCAACACTTTGAGTATGGGCCTTTCGATCGCAGAGAAGTACCTGCAGCGCGGCGATGCGGCCATGGCCGAGAAAGCCCTCGAAGACATTTTTGGGAAACTAGCCGGCAAACGAACGTCTTCTGAAGTGCCCCCGCTCAAACAAGCCGCGGCCACTGTCCCTGCAGATCAATCGCGCTTCGGTGCATCAACTTGTTCGCAATCGATCTTGATTGTCGAGGACAATCCCAACGAGGGCCAGTTGCTGGCAGAGATTCTGCAGCTCAATGGGTTTCGCGTGGCGACAGCCACCGATGGCCATCAGGCCATTGAGTGGCTTGAGTCCAATACGCCCCATGTGATACTTATGGACATGCACATGGCCAACTGCGACGGACCAACTGCTGTAAAACGCATTCGCGAGAATCCACGACTCGCAACGATTCCGATCTTTGCGGTAAGCGGAGCCGATCGCGAACAGATTCAATCCGAAGGTTGTGGAGAAGTGGCGGTGCAAGACTGGTTTCAAAAGCCGGTCAAAACGCAGCCCCTTTTGCATGCCATCGATGATTTGCTCGCGCAAGCGCTCCGATCTTAAGGGCATGACTCAGGAAGCATCGTTGGGCACGGAAGCCAAGATCGCCTCCAGCTGCTCGATGCGAACCGGCTTGACCAGATGGTGATTGAACCCGGCCGAGAAGACTGCGTTGCGGTCTTCTTCGCGACCGTATCCTGTTAGGGCGATGAGCTGAATACGGTCGTTGCCACTCTGTCGAACACGGCGTGCGATCTCATAGCCATCCATACCGGGTAGCCCGATGTCGATAACGGCCAATTGGGGCTTGAAATCGAGAATCATGGCCAGTCCCTGAACTCCGTTCCCCGCCGATTGGACGAGGTAGCCGTCCATCGACAGGATCGATTCGAGCATCATCCGTGCATCGCGGTTGTCTTCGACCAACACCACACGCGTGGCCTGAGGCGAACGCTTGGGCTCGTAGTGCTCCATTTCTGTGGGTACGGGATCGGTGATCGGCAACTCGACGGTAAAGACACTCCCTTGATCGATCCCTTGGCTGATGGCGTGCACGCGACCGCCATGCAAATCGACCAATCCGCGGACTAATGTCAATCCGACCCCCATGCCTCCGTCGCTATGTTCGAGGGTGGAATCGGATTGGACAAACATATCGAAAATTGAATCCAAAAGCTCGGCCGCGATTCCTCGACCGTTGTCCTGCAGTCGGATCAAAGCCCGATCCTCTTGACGGGTCAGTTCCAGCTCGATGCGACCAGCATCCGGCGTGTACTTGATGGAATTGGTCAGTAGATTCTCAACGACCTGTAGCATTCGGCCTCGATCCACGGCGGCGAACACGGGCTCGTCGGGCAAACTCAGCGTGACACGATGCCGATGGGCGGATACCAAAGGCTCAACGGTTTCAAGCGATTCACGGCAAATATCACGCAAATCGATCGATTCGATCCGCAGACTGATTTTGCCTTGCGTCACACGCGAAACATCGAGCAGATCGTCCAACAATGTTGTCATCTGTGCAGCTTGCCGCAAGATAATGTCGCACGGATCTATGCTACCGGGCTGTGCCGTTGTGCGGCTTAACAAGGTCGCGGCCGACACGATGGCTGCCATGGGATTGCGGAGTTCGTGCGACAAGGTCGCTAAGAAGCGATCGCGTTGCTCGACCTGCAACCTCAGTGATGACTCCAATTGCTTGCTGCGCGTCATATCGATGATGGACGCTAGGACCGTGACTCCCCCCGGACCTTCGATGGGACTGAGCCGAACGTCCAGGGGTATTTCGGTCCCGTCCTTGCGAATTCCCCAGACGTCCAAGCCGCGAGACATGGCCCGTACACGAGGTGCATCAAAGAACTGCGATCGATGCAGCAAATGTTCGGGGCAATATTTTTCTGGCACCAGTGTTTCCAGTGGCTTACCGAGCAATTCATCGCGCTCGTAGCCAAAAATCGACTCGCACTCCCTATTCATCAAGGTGATGAAGCCTTGAGCATCGATGAGCAACATTCCGCTCGGGGAGGTCTCAATGGCGTTGCGGAACCGAGACTGCGCCTGCTTCAATTCCGTCAGATCGACCAGGGTCATGACCACTCCCGCCCGATCGCTATCGCTGCGATAGGGAAGGATACGCATCAGAAAGTAATCGCCAGAGGTCGTATCCACTTCGAGACTCTGAGGAACTCCAGTATTCAAAACATCGGTGAACTTCTGTTCCAGATCTGCGTCCCGGATCGTGGCTAAAAAGCCGTTGATCTGGCAGCCGATGTCCGCATGCGACAGATGGAATAGCTCGCCGATTCTAGGTGTGTATCTCCGAATGCAAAGTTTCTCGTCCAAGAACAGCGTATGAACATCGGTGCTCCGCAACAGGTTTTCCATGTCATGCGTCCGCTGCGTCAACTCCGTGATCTTGCGCCGACATTGCTCAACTTCTCGTTCGAGGGATTCGTTGTGTGTCTGAATTTGCCGCAAGGCGGATTGCAGGGCGGATTGGGAAATCGCGACGCTATTAATCGGCTGACCGTCGATCGCCATCGATTCCGGCTCGCGAAAATTGGAAGTTGCCTCCACCAGGAGAGCCTGCACCAAGAAATCGGCTTCCGTAGGTCCCCCCTGCAAACGGGACTGGTACGCATCGAGGTTGCCATTTGCAACCCGTTTCGCCCTGGCTTCGATACAGCGGAAAACCATTCCGGGATCGTACTGTGAGAAATCGATACCTCGATTGGTGTTCAACCACGCAACGACCGCTTCGATTCCTTCTGGCGATTCCGAACCGATGAAAGTGCCCGAACGTTTTGACATGTAACAGTCCTTTTTCACCGATCTTGTATTGATCTTCGGAACACCGTCGCAGTGCGTCAGCAAACGTCGGAGCGGTTACCATCCGCCCGCGTATCTAGGCCGATAAAAAGACCTAAACATTGTTTGGAAAGTATCGGTCTCCTTTTGTTCCTTTACAGTAGCGTTTCGGAAGTCATTCGCGGAGCGAAAGACGACAAGAAAACAAACGCAACTGCCTAAGTGTACTGCTTGCAATCGATCCCGGGCAATTGGGACTTCAGCGTCCCTTGGTTTCAAAGTCATGCCGCGGGCTTGGGTTGCATCCAATGAACCACCGCCGCCGCTACCAAACTTGCTGCGAGTCCCTGCAATTCCGATGGAATGGCCATGTACCAAACCCAAACCAGATTGGAGGCCTGCAAGCCGACGCTTGCCTCCTGGGTTTTTGAAAGGAAAACGTGGATTCCCCAAGCGGCTGCGCCTGCGATCATGGGTGCCAAGCCCGACCAAGGACTCGACGGTGAACCGAACAGGCAGTGGCACATGGGCACGAACAGACTGACCATCACAATGGCCAACGAGATCTCAAGTAGCCCCATGACCGATTCACCGGAAAACGCTGCGATCAAGGAGCCTGCCGTGACTCCGATCAGACAAGCCCTCTCCATCCAAGGTTGACCTTGCGCATGTCGATTCCAACGGGAAAAGATATTGCTGGCCAAAATAGTGGTTTGGGACAAGGTCGAACTAGCTGCAACGGCCAAGTTAACGGCAAGCAATCCAATCACCAAAACGATCACCATCGGTTCGCTCATGAAGTGGGCCGCTGCGATGGGCAATACGCGATCTGCGGCAACATCCTCCGGCGTGATGACGTCGGACAATTGCCATCGCGCCGCCAACCCGATGTAGATCGGAATCAAGCCGATTAAGAGATACAGGATCCCAGAGAAGATGCATGCCCATTTGGCTACCTTTGGATTGTGGGCGCAGAGAACACGCTGCTGCAGGTCTTGGCCGGGAATGTTGCCAAGCAGACCTGTCAGAAAAATCCCGAACACGGCCAAAATGGCGACGGGATTTCGATCAGGCAGGAAATGCAATTGAGAGGCGGGTGTGTTGGATAGAACCGTTTGTACCCCAAAGACCACATCTCCATCTCCCAACGTGTGAGCGGTTGCAATCCACAGCAGCACCACACTCGCGATCGACAACACCACCATGATCGAAGAGGTCCATGTGACCGCCCACATTCCTCCGCCCCAGATGATGACCAACACGACGAGACAGGCTGCAGCCACGCCGATCCATCCGGGCAATCCTAAGTACGTTTCGAGGATGGCACCAATCGACAGGTACTGTGCTCCGATCCAACAAAAGAACGTCGGAACCTGAATCGCGCAGCTCAACCACTCCGATGCATGTCCGAAATGATTGCGAAAGAGATCCGCGACCGTCTGGACTTGCGACTTCCAGAGCCGTTCAGCAAAGCACCATCCGGTCAGGATGAGGGTAGCCGCGCAGGCGAATGGCTCAAGGACCGTGCCGCTTAGTCCGAATTCATACGCGTTGCGCGTCGCGCCGAGAATGGCCGATGAACCAAACCACGTTGCAAGCAACGCGAGGATGGAAAGCCCTAGTGGGACACTCCGCCCAGCCATGAGATAGTCGTCTGCGGTATCAACACGACGGCCAGCGATACGCCCAACGGCGAGGATCAGCAAAACAAAGCCGATCAGCAGTCCGATGAAGATCGATGTGCCCGTCGTTGATAAGTGCGTCACGATTCGACCTTAGGACTCTACTTGTGGCCTTCGCTTTCGAACGTCGCACTACGTGTTGCTGCCCCGTGCGTCGTTGCCCCGTGCGTCGCTTTCCAACTTGGCGAAGATCATGCGACCGGCTTGGGTCTGGAGCGTGCTGGTAACACCGACTTGGATGGTTTGACCGATCTTATCCCGACCACCTTCAATGACCACCATGGTGCCATCGTCTAGGTACCCGACGCCTTGATCATTCCCTTCGCCTGGCTTAACGATCCGAATCTGAAAACATTCTCCCGGAAGATACTGAGGGCGAAGGGACGATGCGACTTGATTGAGATCGATCACGTCGACGTTATGAAGCTTGGCGACCTTATTCAAATTGAAGTCGCCGGTCACGAGTTTCCCATCCAAGTGCTTGGCCAAAAGCACCAACTTCATGTCTACGGGCTGTCCTTCGAACTCGGGTAGTTCCGTGTCGTACATGATGAAATCCAATTTTTCGCTTGTTCTCAAGCGATTCAGGATATCCAGTCCGCGACGACCTCGCACTCGGCGTAACTTGTCAGAGCTGTCCGCAATCGCTTGCAACTCCATCAGCACGAACCGTGGCATGACCAAACGATTGTCGAGAATATTGGTCTCGATGAGTTCTGCCAACCGACCATCGATGATGCTACTAGTGTCTAGTACTAGGGGTTTAATGCCTTTGAAGTCTCGGGCAAACTCGACGTAGGGGATGACAAACCGAAAATCATCCTTGGTCTGCAGCAATAGACTCACGCACGCGTAGCACATGACGAGGAGGACACTCAAAGCGATGTAGGAACTGAATTGGTTGCCGACCAGGAATGGTTCCATGGCGATGGTCAGCAGATTGGTGAAAATGACGCCGATGAGCAACCCGAAGTAAATTGCCGAGATGACCTCGATCCGTTTACGAGGGAAGAGCATATCGATAGCGATGACAGCGAACGCGGTCACCAATACACCGCTGAAGACCAAATACGGGGTCACCAAGGTGTTGGCATCGGGATCATTGGGGATTCGTACCAATGCCGATTGGGACATCGAGGCCCCGACACTTGCGGCGGAGACGATGAAGATAATTCGCAGCGCGACGATGGCGATGGAGTCCGCCAACGACGATCTTGCTTCTCTAGGTTTTTTAGGAGAATCGAAGAGCGTGGTTTCCACGTTGGGATCCGAAGCTATGGGGTGGAAGGGCGAGGGCGATCACCGGAATGTCCAAATCCCTGGTGGCGACTGTTATGTCACCGATTGGACATGATAACCGATCGCGATCGACACGCGTAGTCAACGCGACAATTGCACCCGTTGCATCCGTCATGCATCGCATTGGCAGGTATTGACTAGTCGTCCAATCGATTGGACTTCGATTTCGACGACATCTCCAGGCGAAAGAAAAACAGGTGGATCTTTCGCGACACCCACGCCAGCAGGCGTTCCTGTGTAGATGCAATCGCCCGGTTCGAGCGTCATGACTTGCGTGATGTACTGGATCAGATGCACGGGTGAGAAAATCAGCTCGCTGGTGTTGGAATCCTGAACCAACGAGCCATTGACACGGCATTGAATCTTCAGATTGTGTGGATCAGGAATGCTTTTGGCGGTAGCGATGACTGGTCCAAGGGGTGCAAACGTATCAAATGATTTGCCCAGGAACCATTGCTTGCCCGGTTTCCCTTTTTGCCAATCCCGAGCCGAGACGTCGTGTCCAACGCTGTATCCAAAGATTGCGGCCGCGGCTTGTTCGGCCGTCGCATGCTTGACGCGTTGCCCGATCACAACCACCAACTCAGCTTCGTAATCGACTTCGCTGCTGACGGCCGGCAGAAGGATGGCATCGCCCGTCCCGATCATGGCCGTTGGCATTTTGCAAAAGACGATCGGTTCATCGGGGATCGGCGCTTTGGTTTCGAGTGCGTGATCGCGATAGTTGAGACCGATGCAGAGGATCTTGCCTGGCCGCGCGATGGGGCAGAGCACCTGCAAAGCATCCGAGCTCGTGCCAAGTTTTCGGGCCAGGCTTGCGATGCGAGGCTCCAGGATAGACCACTGCGGGATCAGCTCATCGATGGTGAGTGGGAGGGATTGGTCGGCTGCCAAAAGATCCTGGATCCCATGCTCGGTTTGGAGTCCCCATCCTAGGGACTCATCCGATCGACGAAAACGTACGAGCTTCATACAGAGTTTCCTAGCAACTACTTCGGAGAGACCATGGCGATGATCTTCTTGCCTTGTTGCAAAGGAGGCTGCTCGAGCTTGGAGTGCTCTGCGAGATCATGCAGGACATGCTCCATGACACGTCGGCCTTCGTCAACGTGCGCCATTTCGCGCCCGCGGAACATGACCGTGACCTGCACTTTGTCTTTGTGCTTGAGAAACCCGATGGCCTGTCGGACTTTGGTATCGACATCGTGGTCACCGGTCTTAGGACGCAAACGAATTTCCTTCGTCTTGGTTTGATGCGTCTTCTGCCCCGACTTTTTGTTCTTCTCGTACTTGTACTTGCCAAAATCCATGATTCGGCAAACCGGTGGTCGTTCGTTCGGGGCAACTTCGACCAAATCCAAACCGACGTCGCGGGCGCGGCCCATGGCGTCTTCTACGGTAATAACTCCCAACTGAGTTCCATCGGGGCCGATAACGCGGAGAGGTGAAATGCGAATTTGGCTATTGACCCGAGTCTGATTGCGTTCGATCGTTGTACTCCTTTTGAAGTGATATAAGCAGTGACCTCATCCGATAGTCCGTCACCCAGGTGTTGGGGGGCAGGTATCGGCCAAAGGGATAAATGCGAGCCGCTGGCCGGAAAGGTAGATGGCATCGCGACGAGACGAGTCGTGCGACCTCCACCCCGATTTTGCTCGACAGGCGCACTCGGACTATTCGAAAGTATCGGCAAAAACCATCCCATCGGTCAACCTAGCTTACCTTATTTTTCGCCGATTGGCTCAAGGTTTTCTCAAGCGGAGGTGGGTCGTTCGCGTGGCAGCCGACAGCAATCCTGGACCCAACCAGTCTTTCTAGGCGGGCGATCCTCCGCGCAATTCGCCCGGCCAGCGTTTGGCCCTTGCAACCTACCCCCAGGCGGGTAAATTACGTTTCTATCAAGCCCTTGTAGCTCAGTCGGTAGAGCAGCTGACTCTTAATCAGCGGGTCCAAGGTTCGAGTCCTTGCGGGGGCACTCCATCAAGAATCCCTGCGAATTTGGCACCCTCCGGAGCCACAATCGCAGGGTTTTTTGCATTATGTGATGCGTGGTATGCGTTGCGATTCGCAGGGATGTTACCACCCGTGTTACCACCGGCGTTACCACCAACCATCCTCGGAGTGGTTTCTTCCGCTATCGCCCGTTCCCAATGGCCCTCGGTGGTTTGCAAGTAGTGACGCTCGGCCACGCGCGTTGAATGGCCCAACCACGAATCGCAAACATGACTTGGGAACACCTCTTGCAGGTCCGTCCGAGCACTCGCACGCAGGTTGACGAACAACTTGGGCCAAGGGACCACACCCACGCGTCCGAGGATCCGTCCCAGTTGGGTGCGAAGGTTGACGGCGTTCCCGCGATATCGACGGACACAATGGACGGTCCCGGAGGGTGCCAAGTATTTTGCCGCCTCAAGCAACGGCCGCAACTCTGGGAAGATCGGGCAAAATCGCAACCCCGTCTTGATGGAATCAATCCGCAAACGGCCAGCCGCCAAATCGATGTCCGACCATTTGAGCCCCAAGACCTCGGTTGGGCACCTCAGTCCTGCGTACCGACATAGTCCAAAGATCATTGCCCATTCTGTATCGCACCCATCCAAAACACGTTGCACCGTAGGCCGGTCAATGTAGAAGTCCCGAGCGCGGTTGACCTCGGGACCAATCCGTTGGTCCGCCGACGGACTCTCACTCAACAACTTCGCTCGGACCGCTTGGGCGAATAGTTTCTTGATGCGCTTGGCATGTTTGTTGGCCGAGGATACCGACATGCCGCGCGTAGGTTTGTCCCCCTTTGCTGGAATGGCCGAGGACATCAACCACAATCGCCACGCGCCAATGTCGGCCGGTGTGACGTCACCCAACAACCGATTGGGACCCACGTGACGAATGAAGTACTTCGCGGATTGTTCGTACTTGTAACCCGGACCGCTCCCGCCTTGTTTGTGGAGACTATTCTTAAGTTCGATCACGCCGACTGCGATTCCATTCACGTACAGCACCAAATCGGGTCGACGTTCATAGTCGCTAGAATTCCTCGAGCACCCTCCAATGGGGGCAGTCGAGTGGTCTGTTATTTTTCATCTGCCGAGGACAAATCATGAGAGTTTGTGGAACAGTGTGTTTCGTTGGTGCTTTCGCCTTCGGAACAATCTTCGGACAGGAGCCAAAACTTGGAGGGGATTTCGCGCATCGCATGGCCAAGATCGAACTGGAGGCAGAAGAAGCGAAGGACGAGGTCCGAGCGAAATTATCCAAGGAGATGGCTGCCATCGATGACAATCAGCTCGTTGAGTTAAAGAAACTCATGGACGAGGCAACTCAGAAGGCCGACCTCGATGCAGCGATCTTGGTACGTGACAAGATGCAAGCGCTAGAGAGCAAGCAGCCTCCCAACGACGAATTGCCAACGTTGAACGAAAATGATGCCAAACGCCGATTTGTCGCGAAGCTTTTGCAATGCTATTGGATACCTCCCATCGGTGAAACGGGATACAGGCCGATCTCTCCGAACGGGTTTGTTTTTCGGTCCGATGGACTCATGGTGCCTATTGAGATGGCAAAGGACCTTAGACTGAAACCGACCCATCGTTGGGCCCCGATTAGCGATCGAAATTTCGTAGTCCTGAATGATCAGGGGAACATTTGCCTTTTCACGCTTTTACCCAACGGCAGATTGCATCGGGACCTATATGGCGACCACAACCAATTCAATCAGTACGATTTTGACGCTGAGTTCTTGCCGCTGTCCAAGAAGAAAAAGTAGCGCCGATTGAAACGACAGTGTGACAACTTGCAAGTTAGACATGCCGACGCATGTCACCCGGAACCTATGGATTGCGCTGTCACAGGTCCATGGAGCATTGAGTGGCGGTCGATGGACGGTGTAATGGCAATGGCACGTGTTCAAGTGACCAAAAATGGAGAAAATTGATCCCCTACGACGATCACCAAAAAAACACTCCTTTGTGAGATCCGCTTCCGCGACGCGAACCAAGTGTTTGCTCCAACGGGCGATCTGGGTGACCGGCCGTCCAGCATGACCGGCGAACCAAGACAAGTTTTCCCGCTTTAAAACCGCGGTTGCAATGCTCGCACTCGGAGAAATCCGACGGGAAAATCATGGTATGCTTTGACTTTGCACCGGCAACGGTTTCCGACGCGGATTGATTTCCAATCCACTGTGGCAAGGTGTTAGAATCTCGGAAACTGTCCGACCAACGCCACATGAATGCCCCGATAGTGCAAGGCCCGAAAAATCATGATTGCTCTGCTTGTAACTCGACTATTATCAATCGCGGTTAAGCATTAAGCCACTTTCGCGGGCTGGCTTTGTGTGTGGTTACAGTTTTCGTGGAGCTGTGATGCCGTCGGTAGGGTTGCTTGTTTGTGACCGCTGGTTGCTGGGCATCTTGGACGAAAGCTCTT
>JBGSHV010000110.1:0-13996 GCA_041752005.1 Pirellula sp.
AATCGAATTGTTGCACCAGATGGACATCGGCCTCATGCCATTGCCCGACGATCAGGAATGGATGCAGTTCAAGGCAGCCACGAAGCTGGTCCAGTACATGGCCATCGGCATCCCGGCTGTGGCGTCACCGATTGGGGTCAATGCCGATATTCTGTCCGGGAATGAAGTCGGGTTCGCGGCGCAGAATGCCGAAGATTGGTTTGAAAGCCTGCGATGTCTAGTCTCCGACCGGGGTTTGCGGTTGCGAATGGGAGCTCTCGGACGGCAATTGGCGGAGTCTCGGTTCAGTGTCGAGGCCAATCTCGAACGGCTCGAACAAGTCCTGATCGGCAAGCCATAGCCAGTCCAAACCTTCGATTCCGGGCGAAGCAGGCGAAGCAAATCCGTCGATCGAAAGCCATCCAGGCAACAGCCAATCCTTGACTTTTCCAGCCGCAGCAAGTGTAATTGAATCAGTGGTGACCAGCCTCCACCACTGACAAACACACACAATTGAACCTTTTCGTCTATTCCTCATGATTCTTTTCACGGAAAGTCATTCCATGACGAGGCTTGTCCCTAGTGGGTCTTCTCCCCTCACCTGTCGTTCGTACACCGATCAATCCGCAAATTCTGACACTGCACGTCTGCTGAGAAATTCCGGCGGTTCCTGCCAGCAGTTTCGATGGCGGCCTGCACGGGGTGGGATGACGCTGATCGAAGTCTTGATTGCGACGGCCTTGACACTGGTCATCATGTTGGCCTTGGCCCAAGGCTTCAAAACGCTGAGTGATGGGGTAACTGCTGGTCGAGCTCGATTGACTGGCAGCGATCAATTGCGAGGCATCTCCTCACTGTTGAAATCGGACCTGAGCGGTTTGACGGTGGATGCCACCCGCCTGCCTCAGACCCAGCAAGCCGCCATGGGGTACTTTGAGTACTACGATGGTCCACTCTCGGATTCGACGGCCATGCTTTACAACTACAATCCGGCCGCGGGCACGCCGGAGGAGCAACTCAGCGCGAGTCGCTGGTCGGACATCGATGATGTTTTGATGTTCACGGCCAAGGCCAAGGACGGGCAATGGTTTCGGGGCCGCGTGCCTCTGGGACTGCTTCGTATCCATCAACGCAACATCACCGGCGACACGACCATCCAGCCTACGGTTCAGGATTGGCTGACCGATGTCTCGATCGCATCCGAGTATGCCGAGATCGCATGGTTCATGCGACCACTGGATGATGTAGGAATGATCAATCTCGCTGTGCCTCCTCTCCCGGGCCCACCACCAATCAGTCCCATCGACGTAGCGCCCGGTGTCGACTTGGACGGAGATGGCGTTCCAGAAACCGACGGCATGCCCGACCGCGTGGCATTGTGTCGACGCGTTCTGCTGATTCGCCCTGATCTAAACATCACGCCGGACGACACTGTCAATCCAACTCCTGATCCGCAATTAGGAGTCCTGCCCGTAAACATCGATCCAAGTGTCCCTGATTCTTCCCGATATCAAATGCGGTTCGCTTATCAACGAAGTGACCTTTCGGTGCATTTGCTCTATGACCAGCCTGGCATGCGATTTGTATTGCGAACAAATTCCCTAGCGGATTTGCAAATTCCTGAAAACCGATTCGCGCACTATTCAATCAACTTAGAGACGGGTCATTTCTTGTCGCCAGCTACCTCGCTGCCCATCTTGGCACTGACCTCGGAAACAGCGCCTCGCTACTCAGAAATGATCACGCTTGCATTTGGCGGTGTAGCACCGCCTGCGGATCACGGATTCATTCCCGCCGCGTTTTTCCGCACTAAGATCGATGCTGATTCCAACGGCAACGTTATTTCAGTCATACCAACGATGGAAGAGATTTTGGCATCGAATGTCGTGGGCTTCGACGTTCGCGGATACGACGGCATGGTACAGCAGCTTTCGACACCTGGCTTGGACGGTCAGTGGGGGACCAACGGCAATCCCCTAAATGCGGGTGAAGCGGGCACAGATGACCTGGTGGTGGGCCCGTCCGATCCTGGGTACGCAGTGATGATCGCAAATAGTGTTTCTGCTAATGTTCCCCTCATTATTGCCAATAGCGGCGCGTTTGTTGACTTGTGCTGGGGACCTCGTGTTCTCAACCAACTGAACAACGGCCTCTTACCCAGAACGGCGACTTTGAACGGTTATGTTTTCCCGGCGGCCCATCGCGCACTTTGGAGCACGCCACTATCCGGCTTCAACCCCTTAACTGGAAATGTCAATCCGCCAAGTACGCTGACATCTCTAAGTCAAGCGGGCCGTGTATTACTTCCACTTGCGTATCAGCCCACATTCGACACGTTTACTGACGCATACGAGGCCGATGGCAACCGCCAAGATTTTGGTGTATCCGCCAATGGACTGGTTCGATTTGGCGGGGCACCATCGGCAAGTAACGTGCTACCCGACCGAGGCATCGATGGCCTCGACAACGACGGCAACGGCGCGGTGGACGAAGAGCTTGAGGCGGAAACGCGGCCTCCCTTCACGTATTCGATCCCGTCGATTCAGGTCAAGTTTCGGGTGCAGGACATTCCGGCCGGCACACTTCAGGAATTGGCCATTGTGCACGATTTGTCGGGGAACTGACACTCAGGCGTGACAAATCGATCTCTTCGGTCTATCATGCAGCGCAGGTAATTTTCCACCTTCGCAACCGACGAGAAAAGTATGTCTGACGATCTGCTCGAAGCCGAAACACCTGCTGCTCCCGCTCCTAAAAAAGGTCTGAGCGCCGCGACGATTATTGGTATCGCCCTGCTCCTCGCGGTGGCCGGAATTGGCTTGTATTTGGGCTCATTCTGGCAGAGCCACAATAGCCGTATCGGCCGCCTGAAGGCCAAGAACGGGGACTTCATCCAGCTCGAGCACCGCGGCGATGTTGACGAGTTCGAGCCCGAAGCACCCCGCGGTCGTCGAGGAGTCGTCGAAGGCGATAAGATCGGCGAAGACGTGGGTGCGGACAAGGAGGAAGTCAAGGAGCCACAGTGGTACGACAAGTACATGGAGGACATGCTCCCGAAACCCATTCAAGTCGTGTACTGGCGCGAGCCCACCCTAACCGAGGACGACGTAAGTCTGCTGATGGAGTTCAACGACCTCGAAATGCTGTCGGTGAACTGCCAATCCATCGGTGCGGACGCAATCGAACGCTTCTTGACACTCCCCAAGCTGCGACGCTTGACCGTCCAAGCCCAAGAGCTCGATGCAGCAACGATCGGCAAATGGAAAGCAGCGGATAAGTTGCGGACTTTGACACTCGTCAATCCGAAGTGGGATGGCAAAGCAATCTCCGAGATCCAAGAGAGCGCGAAAGAGAATGAGACGCTCAAAGGCAAGGTGAACGCGACCGCCAGCGTCCGACCGAGTTTCGGCGGAGCGTAAGTACTGGAATGGACTTCCTAAACCTCCAAGGACGGCGGATCGTCGTCTTCGGTGTCGCCAATCGCAAGAGTGTCGCTTACTTTGTGGCGCGAACCTTGGAAGATGCGGGTGCCGATGTGGTGTTGGTCGTCCGATCGCACAAACGCCAAGAGGAAGTGGCCAAGTTGTTTCCGGGCCGCAGCGTTTTGGTTTGCGATGTCGAGAATCAATTGGAAATCGATACTGTCGCGAGCCAGCTCGCGTCGGACTCCGTTCCGATCGCTGGCATCGTGCACTCGATTGCATTTGCCGACTACAGCGAAGGAATGCAGCCGTTCCATCAGACCACGCGACGCCAATTCCTCCAGGCAATCGATATCTCTTGCTTCTCCCTGATCGCCATCACCAACGCGCTCCGTGAGTCCTTGGCTGAGGACGCTTCGGTGGTAACGATCAGCATTTCGACCACGCGGATGGCCAGCGAGAGTTATGGCTTCATGGCCCCGGTCAAAGCGGCTCTCGATTCGAGTTTGGCTTTTTTGGCCAAGTCGTTCAGTCGCTTTTCGCAGGTCCGCTTCAACGCGGTCGGCGCAGGGTTGCTCAAGACCAGTGCGTCGGCCGGAATTCCCGGGTACGTCGATGCCTATTTGTACGCCGAGCGAGCCATTCCGCGAAAACGGGGTTTGACGACGCAGGAAGTTGCGAACACCGCTGTCTTCTTGCTCAGTCCACGCTCCTCGGGCATCAACGCACAGACCCTCATCGTCGATGCAGGGATGGCGATCAACTATTTCGACCGCGACATTATTTCGCGTCAAGGAAACTGATGTCAAATCGCGGGCTCGCCCTTCCTGGCGAGTGAAGGATGGGTGATAATCGCCCGGGCCCCGCCCTAGGCGAACGAACGAGAACCGACGGTTGAGAATGCATGTCCATAACCTACAAAGATAGCGGCGTCGATCTGGAGTTGTACGAAGAGTCGATGCAGCGTTTACCACGCTTGATGCATCGCACTTTTTCACCCCGCGTGCTCCGGAACGATGGTGGATTCGCTGGACTTTACGCGCTCGACTTCTCTCAAAAACTTTTCGCTCGCAATTACATCGAACCGGTCCTGGTGTCTGGAACCGACGGAGTCGGGACCAAGCTCAAGGTAGCGATTGCCGCCAATCGACATTCCACCATTGGCATCGATTTGGTCGCCATGTGCGTCAACGACGTGCTATGCACCGGCGCCGAGCCACTCTTCTTTCTGGATTACATCGCCATGGGCCGCGACAATCCACCCTTGCTCGAAGCCTTGGTCTCCGGCATCTCGGATGGATGCGTGGAATCCGAATGCAGTCTGATCGGCGGTGAGACGGCCATCATGCCCGATCACTACCAAGTCGGGGATTACGAACTAGCGGGTTTTTGCGTGGGTGTGGTCGAGAAGAAAGGGATCATCTCGGGCAAGAGTATCGTTGATGGCGATGTCATCCTCGGGGTCAACTCCTCAGGTATTCATAGCAATGGATACTCTTTGGCCCGCAAAGCGATCTTCGAAAAAGGTGGCTTAGGACTGGACGACTATGTGCCGGAACTGCAGACCACGGTGGCCGAGGCGCTGCTCGAACCAACGCTCCTGTACAGCCGTCTAACACGGGCCGTCCTTTCGCATTACAAAGTCAAGAATGTCGTGCATGGCTTGGCCCATATCACCGGTGGCGGATTGCTCGAGAACACCGAACGTATTTTACCTCCCGATATCGACTTGATTTTCCAACGCAAATCCTGGCCGATCCCTCCCATTTTCGAGTGGATCGCCCGATTGGGTGGCGTGGCGGCATCCGAGATGGAGCATGTCTTCAACATGGGCGTCGGCTTCGTCCTCATCGTCCGCCCGTACTATGCCGCCAATATCCAAGCCATGATTGAGCAACTTGGATTTCAATGCTGGACGATCGGTGAAGCCAAGGCGGGGACGGGCAAAAGTAAGTACGCGGATTGATTCTTGTTACGCCGACTGATTCTCGATGCGAGGCTCAACGTTCATCGCCATCGGCATTCGCGTTCGGTGTCTCGTTACCGCTGTCTCGGTCGGCGTCATGTTTGGCGTACTCGATCAGCCTAGCTCCGATCTCATAGCATCGCGAGCCGATGCGACGCGAACGCATGATCTTGATGGTCGCTTCACCGATCGGCAATTGCAGTCGTCCTATCTGGCCGGGATACCACTCGGCACTGGTTAGAAATCCGATGCCTGTATTGGACAAATCCTGCACGATCACTTGGCGTGGCGGATGCGGCGCATGGCACTCTTCGTCCGAGCTCACCCAGGAGAGAATCGCCGATCCATTCGTCCGAAAACGTGTGGAGAGTCGGTTATCGCAACGAACCGTAGGGGTAACCCCCCTCCGCTGCAAATCGTTGCAGATCCGCTGCGGGATCACGAAATCAATGGGAAAACGTTCCAGCAATTCTTCGAAAGTGGCTTGCGCCGTTATCACTTGTTCGTCCATAATTGAGTCGGTCTCCACTCAAAACGATAGGGCATAGTATCGATTCGTACGGGACAGCGGTTTCACTGGGCAGGGAAATTCCGATGCGAACCTCCTCGTCGAATCGATCCTAGGTCGCAATCGCTGCGCGAAAGCCAATCAAAATGATGCCCAATCATGCAAAAGCGGATTTCGTTTCTCGTTGGCGTTCGGATCGTAGCGATCCTAACGGTAGGGGCACCTGAAAGAAAACGATTTTCAAGATTACAGTTGGTCCAGCGAACTGGATTCCATCGTCAAGGATTTCCTGCCACAGTCCAGCCAACTTTACTTATTCCACCCATTTTCAGAACGGCTATTCAGCTCATGAATCTACCACGAACTCAATGGTGTCTACTTCTCACTGCGATGTGCCTGATCGGTTTCCCAGGATGCAATCTTCGGATTGGGAACTGGAGGATCGGTGGCGGTCCTACACTCCGTGGAAATGGAAATATCGCGACCGAAGAGCGGCTGGTGGAGGAGTTCACATCCATCGACGTTTCCGGCGCGATGCAGGTGTCCATCGAACTTGGAAACGAACCTGCGTTGTCCATTACTGCCGACGAGAATTTGCTGGAGGTCATCGAAAGTACCGTCATCAATGGCCGACTGGTCTTGCGCAACCTTGAGTCTTATTCGTCCAGCAATCCGGTAGTGATCAAAGTTTCGACCCAGCAATTGAAATCGTACGACGGCTCGGGGGCCACCACGGGCATTATTGCAGGTAGCGTGGAAACCGACGTTTTTGAAGTCGATCTTTCCGGTGCGAGTCGTTTGACCCTCGGTAGCGGTACCACGGGCAAACTGAAAGCGAATCTCTCCGGGGCTTCCTCATTGAAGGCCTCGGAGCTTGTGGCGGGCGATGCAGACATCGACGTCTCAGGGGCTTCGTCTGCGATTACAAATGTCACAGGCTCGCTCGATGCCGAAGCCAGCGGTGCTTCCTCGGTGCGCTACTCAGGGGATCCGAAGTCCGTGAAGGAACGAGCCAGTGGAGGGTCGTCTGTCCGCGCGAGCGGCCAGTAGCACATACCTTTGGAGCATAGCAAAGCTATCGCAGATCGATTGGGGTGATAGCGATTCCCTCGATCAGACGGTACCGCGCATCTGCTTGCAAATTTTCCCAGACCTCCGACGTGCCACATGGCCAATCGATCTTGATTCGGTCGACGTGCATTTTGGCTCCGAGTCCAATGTGCAGTAGACGTTCGTTGGATCCGAAAAAGCCTTCGCCATCGTTCATGGCGGTCACCCAAAATTCGTCGCCGCATTCGATCCGCACGCGGGCTCCGATGGCTTCTCGGTCGCTTTGGGTGCCGACGAGCTCCAGTTGCAGGTAATGGTGGTCGCTCTGCGTGGTGTTCTTGAGGAGCGCGGCTGCGCGATCCATGTGCGTCGCCACGAGGTCCGGGCGTCCGTCGCGATTGAAATCGAGCATCGATAGCCCTCGTCCGATCCATAGGCCATCAAAGTACGGGCCGGGCGACGGATTCTTCAGCCATCGAAACACGCCACCCTCGTTTTTAAGAATTTGGGTGGGCATCTTCCAAGGAACATTTTGCTCCCGCAGATCATCGATATGCCCGTTAACGGCGATGAAGTCGAGCCAGCCATCGTTATCGAGGTCCGTCAATTGGCATCCGAAGCTCAGTTGTTCCATGGTGGCAATGCCAAGTTTTGAGCGACGCGTTCCATCGACGAACACACCAGGCAAATTCTGCAAGTAGAGATTGCTGACTTCGTTGTAGTAATTCGTGACGATGATATCGAGCAATCCATCACGGTTTTGATCCCCGCATGCGATGCCCATGCACGCCTGTGCTTGCCCAATACTGTCGACCGCCACTCCCGCCGTCGCCGCGCGTTCGATCAATGCCCATTTTTCCGGTACGCCCTGTGTGGAGCTCAGTTCGGGTTGGCTCAGGAGCAATGCGTTCGGCGAAACATCGTTGGCGAAGAATAGATCATTTCCGTATTGGCCATCGATATTGGTGACCAACGTCCCCAGGGTGTATCCACGTTGGATAGCATCGAGCAGATCTTGGTCGGCGACGGTCCAGTTCCATTGGCCATCACTAAACAAGATTCGATTCTTGCCCGGTGGGAAGATCTTTGGATTGCAGGAACCACGCTGTGACCTCGGGGTTTCGCACCATCGCGTGATGGCTTCTTGACCATAAATGTAGGAACCGACGATCAGGTCGGGCAATTGATCGCCGTTGAGATCGGCGGCATGAATGGAGCTGTTCCAAAGAGAGTTCGGATCGGGCTGTGGGATCTCGCGGACTTCGAACGTGCCATCTCCGTTGTTGCGGTAGATCCGAACCACGCCGAGGTTGGCCATGAGGATGTCGGCAAACCCGTCTTGGTCCACGTCGCTAACCCCCATGCCTTGACCAAAGCCGCGATCCGTCAATCCTGCCGCCATCGAGACTTCTGCAAAGCCCGCGCCGCTCTGGGATCGATACATCGTCTTGGCTTGGTACTGCGGATCCGTTTCCGTCGGCGACGCGCCGGCTTGACTGAAGACCAAGTCGGGCCATCCGTCGCGATCGTAGTCGAGGACATTCGCCCCGCCGCCGATTCCTTCCACGGTGAACCAACCTCGATCGGGCGCTGCGCCGTTATCGTACGTTCCATTCACCCCCAGTTCCTCCGCCACATCCTGCATACGAATCTCGGATCCACCGGTCTGAGAAATGGAAGACGGCTCGTTCGAAGTCGGTTCTGTACTTGGTATTGAAGTAGCCCCCATCTCAGGCAGCGGCCACTCAGCGATGGATAGTCCTTCCAAAACCGCGGGTGGTCGAGTCAATCCTTTGCGGAGTTCTCGCTGCCGTTCTTTGAGCGCATCGGTCATCGGCAGCTTGCGCACGATCGCTTCTGCTGCCGACCAACCAAACGCAGCGACTTCATCCCCGAGCGCGACGTACATCTCAGAGATGGTGCCGTAGAGATCAGGAGTCCCGTATGCGTACGCGATCTGCTGAGCATAGTCGTTGATCGAGACCAAATCGTTTCCAAACTGCCGCACACGCAATGCCGTTGCGACTTGTTCGAGCTCCAGCATTGCGCTGGCTAAGCCTTGATAACCCGCGACATGACGTCGATCCAATGCGATGCATTCCGCAAAGCAACGGGCTGCGTTGTCGTACCGCTGCTGTTCGAGCATCAGCCCGCCCAGGGCGTACCAGTATTCTGGATGCTTGTCGCTGCCCGGCCGAGGTTGCTTCAGCCACTGCGTAAGTTCAGGGTAGCGTTCCAATTCAAGCAAGCTGGTGGCGGTCCATACCCATGCTTCGAGCATGGCGGGATGGTTCTGGGCCATGGCCATGAGTTCGTCGATATTGGCGGCATAGCCATTGCGAAGCAGTTTGGCCCGCATGGCAGAGAATCGAACGTAAGGGTTTTTGGGTTCCTGAGCCGCGAACGCGGCGTAGGTGCTTTCGTCGGTGTAGTAATCGCGATAGTCGACGGTGGCCAGCAGTTCACCCGTCGTGAAATCACCGAGTCGGATGAGGCGTTCGAGATAGCGACGTGACTCCCATCGTCGGCCCTGCGCGTTGTACACCTTGGCCAGCAACCGAAGGACCGGTACCGCGTTTTGGTACTCGTTGGCCAAACTCAAGAGTTTGCTCTCCGCTGCGTCCAGATCTCCCAGTTTGACCATCCACTCGGCAGCTTGACCGGCGGCTGGGGCGCCCTGCGGGCTTTCGGATGGAATCTGAGAGATGAGCTGGATGGCACCTCGAAGATCCTTGCGCGCTGCCATGACCCGCGCCGCCACGAAGAGCAACTCGGGATTTTTGGGTTGCGCGATCATCAACTGCTTGACCTCGCTCCACGCATCGTCGTACGCGCCTCGATCCAGCAGCCGGATGGCCTGCGCCATGCGATCTTGAAACGGAGGCTCGTCGATCGGTTCGGTATTGATCTCCGGATCGGCTTTGATCTCCGGATCGGCGGTCGCGGCGACTGCGGGTGGACTTGGTGCATTCGACGGCGTTGGAGGTTGCGAAGGAGATTTCGGCGAACATCCCAGCGTCAACATGGCTGCCAAAAGCCAAATTGCTGAAACGGGCCGTGCGAGGGATGTGGATCCCGCGAGCCATACGCTTGTACTTCTTGTCTTCATGCATTCATTTCGAGGGCGAAGCGCAATCCATTTCGTCATGGCGTGTTCACACGCTCGGAGTTGGTTTACCAATCGCATGGCCTCGCTGCAAACGGAAAGGATTTAGATCGATACGAGGCTTGCGGCCCGACATGACTTCCACCATCAAGACTGCGGTTGCGGTCGACCAGTGCAACCCGTGCCTGAAATGTCCACTCGCAATATACGCATTGTAATACGCTGGGATCGCGCCGAGATATGGGAAGGAGTCAAAGGATCCGGGCCTGAGTCCAGCCCATTGGTCGACGACGGGCACGTCAGCCAGTTCCGGCCAAAGTCCCTGCGCCCATGCCTGCAGTTCTGCAATCATCTCAGGTGTCGTACTCCGATCGAAGCCGACCTCTTCCTCGCATGAGCCTGCGAGCACATGGCCATCGTCGCGAGGGACTAGGTAGCGGTGGCCTTCGTTGATGACCATGGAAAACAACGGTCTGGGGCTCCGGTAGAGAACCATCTGGCCACGGACGGGCAGAATTCCCGTCGGGATCCCTAGTGAATCGAGCAATTCAACCGCCCATGCTCCGTTGCAAATGCAATACCGTTCGGCCCGCACGTCCACATGCTCGGTGCCTTGGCCGTCTGCCTGAACTCGCAATCGGGCTGCTTCGATACGGGTCCCAACGGTTATGAGTTCCTCGACCCGGGCATTCTCCAGCAATCGCACGCCTCGAGCCCGGCATGCTGCAATCAAAGCGGAGATATGGCGAGGATTGCGAAGCCGACAGTCGTCGGGTACGAACCAAAGTTCGCATGTGGGGAATCGCTCGATTAGCCGATCGATGCCTTGCACCCGAGCCCGCGCCTGGGAATGCGACCACGCCTCATAGGCAATCCCATGCTCCTCCCACCAGAACCGATTGGCGGCCAACGTGGCTTTCTCCGCCAGCGTCGTGGCCACATACAGACCACCGCAGTTGCGGTACTCGGTATCGATACCGGTCCACTCCAGCAATTGCCGCGCCCAGATTGCGTGCAGCTCAGCCGATAGGCTTCGAAGTTGTTCGATCGGGTCATGAGCTTCGACCTTGGCCCCGGCCGGCAAAATCCCAGCCCCGGCCCACGACGCCTCGCGGCCCAATTGTCCTGACTCCAACACAACCACTCGCCAGCCATGGTTGGCCGCTTCCAGCGCAATCGACAATCCGATCACGCCACCACCGATGATCGCTAAATCGTATGGTTCCATAAACGATCATGAGCCTGGAGCGTTCATGATCAGCCTTCCGTCGGTTTGATCTCGCCGCTCTTGAGTTTTGCAATATAAATCTGCAGTTGACGATAGATCACATTGCTCATTAAAAACACACCGATCAGATTCGGAACCGACATGGTCAAAATCAACATGTCGCTGAACTCGAGGATGTTGACCGGGCTGACAATCGAACCGAGAAATGTGAAGGTCAAAAACAAAAACTTGTAGAACAGCGACGATCCCTGACCGAACAGCGACACGAAACAGCGTTCGCCATAGTATGACCACGATACACACGTGGAATATGCAAACAGAAAAATCCCAACGTACAACACGTACTTGAACCATGCCAACGAAGGGTTCTGTGTGATCGCGGCCAACGTGATCATCGATCCTTGACTATCGACGGCCATCTGCTGAATTTCGGGCTGCCGGTAGACGCCGCTCATGATGATCATCAGGCCGGTCAATGTGCACACGACGACAGTGTCGATGAAGGGCTCGAGCAGAGCCACGATGCCCTCACTGACCGGCTCGTCCGTCTTGGCCGCCGAGTGCGCAATCGCAGCCGAACCCGCCCCGGCCTCGTTCGAAAAACAAGCCCGCCTGGCACCCACCACTAGCACACCCCAGAAACCACCGTAGCATGCTGCTGGTTCGAATGCACCCTGAAGGATCTGCCATAATGCGAAGGGAATGTATTGGAAGTTGACCGCGATGATGGTGATGCACATCAGCATGTAGGCAACGCACATGAACGGTACGACCGTACCAGCAAAATTACCGATCGATTTGATGCCACCGATAATGACAATCCCGACCGCCGTCGACATGATCAAACCATAAATCCAGGGCGAGGTGCGCAGGATGCTGAAAACTTCCTCGTTCTGAAAAGCATTGAGGGACTGCGCGACTTGATAGGAATTGCCACCACCGAAGGATCCCCCGATGCACAGGATGGTGAACACCAACGCCAGGACCTTGCCCAGCTTCGCCAATCCCATCTCCGACAAACCGCGCTCGAGATACACCATCGGACCACCCAGGACTTTTCCCTTGGCGTCCTGTTTGCGATACATCACTGCCAATGTGCACTCGGCAAATTTGGTGGTCATGCCGATCAGGCCGAAGAAAATCAACCAAGCAGTTGCGCCAGGACCACCCACACCGACGGCGATCGCCACCCCAGCGATGTTCCCCAGCCCAACTGTCCCAGAGATCGCAGAGGCCAAGGCTTGGAAATGCGTGATGTCTCCGCGGTCGTCCGCGTCGTCGTACTTGCCCCGAACCAAATCGATGGCGTGGCGAAAAAGCCGAACATTGATAAAGCCCATGCGGATGGTCAAAAAAACACCAGCAAAGAGCAGCCACAACACGACAAAGGGAACGCTGACCCCAAGCCAACTCGAGGTACCGAAGTCGTAGAACATGACAGCCGCCATCGGCGTCACCAAAAACTTCCCGAAGAACGCATCCACCGCATCGATCCAGGTCTTGTCCGCCGGTGCCGTCTGCGAAACCGTCTTTTCCGGCAACTGCTCCGGCAGAGGCAAGCTATTGGGATGCGGCGTTGTCTCCGATACTGCAGGAGACGTACTCAACTGCTGAGCCTCGCCTACGGATCCGGTAACCAAGACCAACGCCAATGCGATCGTCAAACTTTGGACCAGGACGGACAAATGACGGTAAAAAATCATCGTTCTAAAGGATCCCAATGGAAGTCTTGAAATGGCATTGAGAGGAATGCCAGCATAGTAACAGATCGCGCGTGCGTCCTTATATCCATAATCGCAAAACACTAGAATGGAACGGATTTTGCGGAGAACTGTGATAAGAAATACGGCGCATCGTGTGAATGCTGCCTGAGAGTACCGCCCCCCGCTATTTGGAAGGCTTCGTGATGGTCGGTCTTTGGCACTATTCCTGCATGGCATCAGGCACAACGGCATCGAAGGCGACATGGAAGGCGATGTGGATGTGGTCGCTGACGATGGCGATGTGTTGCGTCGGCCCCCTGGCATCGGGTCAGGTTGGGAATCCTGCAGCACCGAACTCTCCGCAGAATTTCGAAAATGGACCCGTCCAAACTCAAGCCATCCTCGAGAACGGATTTGGCGTGGGCCAGATCCTGTTGCCGGCCGGTCAAATCGCCGAAGATGCGACCGTGCGTGTTGTCACCACCGAACGCGACCAACGCATTCTCTATCCAGCCCTAGAAATCTTTTCCGTCGAACCCGAACCACAAGCGCCTCCACCGCGAACCACTGGCCGTCGTCGATTGGGCAACGGCGTAGTGCTGCAGCGATTGCGGGGTGCGATCGACCGATTGCGTGATCATATCGACCCGCCAGAGTATCTTCGGATCCATTTTTTGTTTGTTGGCTCCGAACCTCTCCATATCGAACTGACGGGCGATTTGCAGCAATCGTTCTTGATCGAACCCGTGGTGGTCTCCCCGATTGCATCGACTGACGCCGGCACCCGCGTCGGACTGAATGGGCGGACCGAAGAGCTATTGGGGGGATGGTGGAACGGTTACAGTCAACAAGCCCGACGGCAAGTCGAACGGAGTGATTACCCTACGCTCATCGAACGCTACCTCGTTCAAATGCTCGGTCATCGATTTGGATTTGAAGTTCCAGACCTGCTGCAGGCCAAGACGAAGAAGGGTTGGAAACAAACCGATCCACTTCCGACCCTGTCGCTCGTGGCCGGCGCCGAATCGCTCCGC
>JBGSHV010000111.1:0-23032 GCA_041752005.1 Pirellula sp.
AAAGAGCTTTCGTCCAAGATGCCCAGCAACCAGCGGTCACAAACAAGCAACCCTACCGACGGCATCACAGCTCCACGAAAACTGTAACCACACACAAAGCCAGCCCGCGAAAGTGGCTTAATGCTTAACCGCGATTGATACATAACTGGATCTTCGAGAACTCGAATGGTTCAGCTAGTTTCGATCCCGAGAAGTTGCAGGGTTAGTACAGCTACACCCGTAACTCCAAGTCTAAAGATTCAGCCTTGAATCTGTTACTGAGGTTTTTGGACGGTTCTTTGACCACCGATTGCCTCTCTTCAATTTGCTCTCTGAACTCTCTGTTTAAGAATGCACAAGTTCATTTTTGCTTGGTCCACTTGAAAAGTGGTTCAAGGAAGCGATGACAATCACTCGGTTTTTTCTGATCGTACTTTGTAGTACATGGCACCAAAAACGATTGGACTCATTTGGATTTGTGAATGGGACATGCGTTGATTTCCCGATCGTGCGAACCTAACCGTCGCCGTGTGCGATAGTGAGGCCCGGAACGATCGCCGGGGAATAGTGGGCTTTTGGCATTCCTAGCAGTGTGAGCCGTTCCTCCCACTGAAAAAAGATGAACGTGGTTGAAACTGCTTGGCCGGTTGTGAGCAGTTACGGCCACCTTTCTTTAGGTTGGTAAACTTGTCTCGCTTCCGGTCAACAACTCTATCTTCAGCGCCACTTCAGCCCAAATAGGCCATCGTCGGTTTCGAACAAAAATCAGAGTTACTTCTGCTCATTCGGATCTACCAAATAGATTTCCGGAAGGTTGGAGACAAGATCCATGCTGTCGTGCAAAACGCGACCAATTTCAACTTCGCCTTCCGAATTAAAGCGAAGCAACAGAAAGTGTCTTGGGTTGCCGACCATGCCAACTGACTTGGCGACCCGATGTCGACTATGCCACAAGTGATATGTGTGAGCGCCAAGAGCCAGTTCTTCGCGTGACAGACTACCAGCTCTTTCTGGATCTTCGGCCATGTCGACGATAGCTTGGGTCAACAACGCTTCATAACGCAATCTTGCTTGCTCGCCAAAATGCTCGTGGCTCCAGGCTAAGATTTTGACAATGTCGTCCTCTGCAGCCGGGGCGAGTACTACTCGAAACATTTGAATCAACCACTCTTTCCGTTTTTTGCGAGCTTCGCCGCTTCGCGGCCCAACTTGGAAATGTGAGAAGATACCTGATTGCTAGTGTTCAGTCCAACTCCTTCACCTTGATCGAGTTGCCGAAACCCTTCGTTGGCCAGCTGTTGCAATAATTCGATTCGCCGCTCATCCTCGGTGGTTCGCTGCTCAAGCAAACGCAAGCCCTCACGCACCACTTCACTGGCATTTTTGTACTTGCCCGAAGTAACTAGTGAATCGACTAACTCTGAGTAGTGGTCTGTCAAACTGATGTTCTTCGTTGCCATTTTTGGCGCTCCCTAAGGCTTGCGATGCGTCAATCAACCCAGACCCATACTAGCATTATTGGCAAAAATTGCCAATAATGTTTTTGCGACGGGGCCGGCAAATATCCTCTTACCGGTAAAACAGTTCCGTTTCTGAAACAGGACGTGAGATGCCTGTTACTGCCTCCCAAGCCGACTGCGGCGACAAGCCGTACAGCCTGTGCGGCAAACTGTACCCTCCATTTCCATGCTCAGGGTCGGAGCCAAGAGGTTGCCAGTCGATCGTTCCATGGACGAGATCTTCGACATGCATGCCTCCCCATTTTCCATTCGGTTGGAGACACTCGAGATTTGAACTTGTGAGACGAACCCGTCCTATCCATTGCAGAAATCTGAGCCCTTCAGCGTTCAAAAATATACTGAGAAACTTGAGCACATTTTTGTTCGAATACGTGCTCCGTAGAGTAGCGCTTGCATGGTCATTGCCCTTCGTCAATCTCCACTGAATCACCTCGATTGCCTTTTCGGCAAATGAGTTGTCAGCGTACTCAAAGCACAAGTCTTGTCTCGTTGCGGGAAATTCCAATAAGTCGTAAGCCCTCAACGGAACGTAAAGGCGATCGGCATTGACATAGCAAAAATCAGGATCGGTCCCCAATGGAACAGTGCGTCGCTTCGGCGTCTTCATGTTAGTACCTTGGAAATAGGGATTGAAGGAATTCTGTTTACTCTTGTTTACTCTGGGCGCTTGCCTTGTTCTCCCGCGTTATGCGAGAGTTCGACTGTGCAGGTGGATTGTGCTCAAGTGACGAAGGTTTTTTCGAAAGGACTCATACTCAGCGGACTCCATGTTCGTTGCTTTGGTCTATGCCGATGTACGTAATGGCCTGCCCTAAGGGGCTGGTGGCTCAGCTGAGTCTCCGTCGGTATAGTCGTCAGTTTGTTTCCTTTTTGGCCTCGAGCGAACCCGAGTCTAAAGTTCTGGTCCTAGGTTTAGTCCTTGGTTGGAACTGGCAGATCCACCTGCCGAAAAGCTAAACTTGTGACTTCGAAAGACGATGGTGCTGGGACTCATTCCCAATGGAAACAGAGCATCGCCCGAACTAGGAATTTGGCCGCCCAAGTTCATTGCATGACGTAACGTCACGACAGCTTTGCACCGCAACTAAAGGGAACGAGTCCTGGCACCAACGCAACCGCCAATTCGAAGGCGCTAGGGTTCCCCTCTACCAATTCAATTCCGAGTTCCCGAACATTTGGCTTGGCCGGCTAAAAGTTCACGCTAGACGCATGTCACGCGCAGTTTCTCGAAGCGAGTTGATAGAGTGGGGACCCTGGCGCCTTCGGGGAGCACACTGCAAACCGAGTCACGAGCAGAAACCACCGCGCGCAACGATCAATCTGCAGGTACCCTGGCTGCCCGAAGCATCCAACGATTTAGACACGGGAACGCTCTTGCATTTGAAAACGAAAATCCATGGACTAGATAATCGATCTCAAAGCGGGAGGTGCCGCGCGACAGATACACCGACAGACCGAGGCAAGCCTCGAAAATCGATGTAATACGGATTTGTGCACATTCTGCGGTCGCATACGCGATCGTTCGAACGTGGTTCACATGCTGACTCGAAAGTCATGGCTTAGGCGCCAAACCTCACAGGAGACGGTAAAAACCGCTCGACGATTTCCGCCCGAACCGCAGTTCAAACGGGCTGCTACTTTTACTTGTCGTGAAAGCCGCCTCCGAAGAACCGACTTACGGTGCAATCCTCGTGGTCTCGCTTCCAATTTGCTCCACTACAGCAGGCAATTTCTGGCGAGCACCTTGCCCAAATTGCAACCGGCTGTGTGTTACTCAAGATCGGAAGTCTATGTGAGTCCGCGATTCTAGCACGCACGAATTGTAGTCAATCAAATCGCAAGGTACAAGCTTTTGGCAAAAAGAAACTTGTTTGGCCGAAACTCGCGCAAGTTGTTGCGCCGTTCATAAACACAAAATCGGTCGCAACGGGGACAGTTTCAGAGCACATTGAATCGGCCTTAACCTGTTCCACTGCGAATGGTTAGCTGCATTCGGCACGCTCATCCCATGAATCATTTCGTCTTAGGGTTCATTCAACTTTGAATCCAGTCGAGTCTCTATCGATGCTTTCAAATCCTAAGTGTCCCGCGAACGGCCTAGTGAGCGTGATGCGAGCTGCCTTCCCCAGAAGGCACGAGCAGCAGCGTAGTGATTGCGTAATCTCATTCGGCCCTAGCTGAATGAGGTTCGCAAGCACGTCACGACGCAGGCTCAACCTGCCCAAGCAGGTTAGCTGTCAAAAAGTGCGAGCAGCTGCTCGCAACAGGCTGCATTCGCCCCGAGCGAAACAGCCGCCGAAGAATGGCGAGGAAATTGAATTGCCGATCAAATCCATCGTGAACTAATAGACGGGCAGCCCAGGCTCGTCATTACTTCAATTCACATGTGGCCTAATTTGGCAATCAATTAACTTCCCGCTGACCGTTTGCAGTCAAATTTTTTTGGTAGCCGCTCCATTTCGAAGCGGCCACTTTGGCTTTGCAAGCTAGGCCGACAAGCCATTAAGAATTCGCACGGCGACAGCTTGAATCACGTTCAAAGAAGTCATCAGCGTTGCCGAGTCGCCTTGATAGAGTTGAATGTAGTCTGTCGAACTCTGATGGCTCTCTATTCCATGTGCCGAACAGACGACAAACGCAACCGCTTCGGCTTCTGTCTCCTTGATCGTGATGGATGTCTCTGACGTTCTATGATCGAGCCACTCGTGGGCGAGTTCGTGTGCAATCACACTGAATCGATTTGCTTCATCCAATTCTTGATTGATGGCAATTCGGCCTCCCGCAGAGTAGCCTTCCAGACCAGGTCTGAGCTCGAGATAGCTCAATTGAATCCCACTGCTTTCGACAAGAGCTTCTAGCTTAGAAAGCATTTGCCTCGGTTCACCTGAGGCCTTTGCCAATTGTTTCAGTTGCTGACCATCTGTTTGAGCAATATCAAAAACATGAACTACGCGAAATCCAAAGACAGTCGCTGGTTCATCTGAGTCGATTTCTCTGGCATCAGATTGATTTTTCTTACCAGCCAGCGGGGCGAAAATCGCGATTCCCTTTTCTCCTTTGCGAACAGTCCGATTCAGTTTCTTCCAAGAATGAAATCCTGCCACTCGCGTCGCATTGGGAGCTTGGCTTGAAATCAACAGCAAATTGCGAAGAGAGTATTGATAGAACTGTCCCATACATCTGAGGTAAGAGATGAGCCGGTCAGTTGTCCCGATTGCCAGTGCTTCCGAAAGTTCGAGTAACGCGGTTTCGGTATGTGCTTTAGCTTGATCTGTTGTCATGGGATTTATCCTTGTTCCAATGCATCCGGTTCCTGCATTTGATTCAGTGTACTTGTGACCAACCGGCGGCCTGAAATGAGAGTTGCACGGCAGGTCAAGGTGGAGTCTTTTGCGCAGCAAAAGCAGCAGCGACGGCCATTGGACGGAGCGGACCTTGAACGCCGTGATACGATCAGAGAAGCCGACGGTAAACCTCACCAGTCCGTCGATAGGGAGTCCACTATTAAAGATTTGTGGCAAAAGGGCGCGAGCGTAGCGAGCTCAGATGAAAACTCATTCCACGACAACCCGTCAGCAATTGGAAGGAACTGGAAATCCGTCTAGCCAACTACTAGGCGACTGCAATCAATGCCGAATAAAGCTGGCATCGGTCTCGCTCAGAAAAATTGCCAAACGGGATCGCCAGCCGCACGATGCCATCGTCATACACGGTCGCTGCAACGCTGTTCTCCAGGAGCCGCCGTCGCAGGTTCTTCACGCAAGCTGAAGGCTTTTTACGGATGAGAATTATCTGACTCTCGAACCCTGATTCCGGGGAAACGATTTCCCAACCCGCTTCCGAAACGGCCTCATGGATGGCTTGCCGCGAGAAATTTGACGGATTGTGCATTCGGCCGATCGCATCAACTGCTGCGGCATTGGCGGTAAGCATCGGCAATATGGGAGCTGTCTCTCCGAATGGATTGGCTAACCCCGTGACTAGTTCATTTGAGAATACAAGCAGCGGATCGTCCACAGCACCGCTTTGTAGCCACCGAGCCAACGCCTCAGATAATGACTGTTGTGATGAATGGCGACCAAAAAATCCGACTCCCATTGGTGTATGTGCACAAAGCCATTTATGACAGCCTGCAATCATGAAGTCACAATAGCCAGCATCAAGACCAAGGGGAACATTTTCAAACGCCTGTGCAGCGTCGACAACGCAAAATCTAAGTTCGGCGAGATTTCTCAAATGATTCGTGATTTCCGAAACAGGTAATCGGATGCCTAAGTTGTCGACTAACGGAAGAAACAATCCGTCACATTGACAGCGAATGAATTCGTTCCCCAAAAGATCGATCAGCTCAACAGCAGAAACTTCGCCTCGAAGCAATCTACTGCGTACTTCGACCTTTTGCACACTACCGCCTGTTTGGTGCATTTCATGGAGAAGGATGTTTTCGTAAGCGGGCCAGGTTAGGTCGGTGATCATGACGCGACGGCATCGGCGAAACAAATCTCCCTGTACAGGGCTCGAACCTTCGACACGGGGGTTAACAGAGATTTTGGAATCCCCAACATTTTGAAGGTTTGAGTGGTTTTGAAATTGAGGTTTGAGGGCCGGTCGGACCCGAAACCGACAGACGTCCGTCGCTTCGGAGAATGGCTTTGTTTCGTACGGGTTGGGGGGAGTGACACTCTGGTTAACAGCCTCTCTGGGAAGTTTAGCAACGTCCACTACCAATTCGTGCTGCCGACGTTGTACTCGGTTGCGGGATTCAGAAACTTATCTATCCTGGCCGCTGAGCGGGGTACAAAAACCTCGCCACTTCGATTTTTACTGGATATGCAAGACATTCGCAGCTCGTATGGCATCCATCATTCATCCGTTTTTAACTCTCCTGGCCTCACTCACTCGGCAGGAGTTGGCCCAACAAGTTGCCTATCTCAAGGCGGAGAACCAGATCCTTCGAAGCAAATTACCGGATCGGATTCCGCTTAGCAATCAGGAGCGGCGCTCGCTGGTCAAACACGGGAAGAAACTCGGGGCCAAAATCAAGGAACTCATCTCGATCGTCAGCTACTCCACGTTTCGCAAATGGGTACGAAGCATCGAAGACGCCCCGACCCACCGAGCCAAACCAAAAGAAGGCAAATCCGGTCGACCCCGGGTGGAGGAAAGTATCAGCGATGCAATCCTTCGTATTCGCAAAGAAACAAACTGGGGATACACCAAAATCGTGCAGGCCTTAAGAAGGCTCGGGCATACTGTCTCTCGCCAAACGGTTAAAAACGTCTTGGTGCAAGCAGGTTTAGGTCCGGAACCCCATGACAATCCTGACACGTGGTCCGACTTTCTCAAGCGACACGCAGCCACCATGTGGCAGTGCGATTTCGCATGCAAGAAGAAATGGACGATGAAAGGGATGGTTGAGTTGTATTTCCTGGTCTTCATCCATATCGGTTCTCGACGTATATGGATTTCACCTTGCACTGCAAATCCATCGGGCGAGTGGACAACGCAGCAAGCTCGCAACTTCTCGATGCACTTGGACGAACAGCAGCTATCCTGCACGATTCTCCAACGCGACCAAGATACCAAGTACGTTGCGACGTTCGATCAGGTGTTCACCTCGAGTGGGACAACTGTCAAGAAAACGCCAGCTCGATCGCCCAACCTACAGGCCCATGTGGAACGGGTCATTCAAACACTCAAGCACGAAGTCCTGAATGGTTTCTGCATCGTCAGTGACTCGCATCTCAATCACATCCTTCGGACCGGTCAGTCCTGGTACAACCATCGTCGCGGTCATAGCGCATGTAGTCATTTGCCACCCATACGCGAAAGCGATACCCCCGCCACCGTCGACATGAAGAAGCATAAGTTCAGTTGTGAAGAGGAGCTCGGCGGTCATCTCAAATCCTATCGAGCCGCTGCGTAGTCGCGCACCGGTCAAAGTTTTTCCTTGGGTGCGATCGTTTCAACCGAATGTGACAAGGTTTAGGTTCACTCTCTGATCCGAACCCCTTTCTCCTGTACGATCCAAAGGCTTCCCACCAATTTCTCACCGCCATCAAGTAGGGGAATGAGCTTGTTCACCAAGGCAACTACGTCAGGCTTCGATTGTGTGCGAGGCCTCAGAATAATGATTCCTGGATACTCGTTCGGGGGATAGGTTCGGATGTCGGAAAAGTCGAGGTCCAGTGTGATGAGGGCGCGTTCTTCAGGCTTACAGACACTGGCCACTTTTGGGTCGAGTTCACCAACCATGCGTTGATCGAAAATCTTCATCGCATCGTGCATGCTCGCCTGTAGAAGCTCCGCCACTTCAACCGGCAAATTTTTGTCAATCTTGAAACGCATCAATCGGCCCCAGACTGCAACGGAACGACCCGCTCTCGCGTTAGCTCTGCTGCGTAAGCGATGCACCCATCGATATCTTCATTTTTCAGGCTCGGGTAACTGCGCAGGATTTCGACGCGAGTGACGCCCGCTGCCAAATTATCCATTACAACAGAGACCATTACTCGCGTGCCGATAACGCAGGCGCGGCCATGGCAAACCAAGGGATCAACGCTAACGTTGTCTTGACAATTCATCGCAATCTCCAGGAATAAATTCAAATAAGAAATAGCAACGCCTTGAACGGAACACGGGTTGAACATTGTTAGTATCGCCATGTTGGCCGCATCAGCACAACGGAGCTTTGGCTGTTAAATAACGGTTCTCTGTTGAACAGAGAATTTGAGAGTTGCAGACGAATTTGAGCGATCCGGGCTTGGAAATGCGATTTTTGGGGTCCGCACACGCGCTCTCTGTTTTTTGGTCGTGACGCGCCGGAATCGCAAAAGCCCCAGGAAATCAACAAAAGAAGTCGAGGGTTTGAATCCTTGGCTTCCTTGTTAACTGGCTTGCCTCGGAAATTCCGAGGATTTGACGGCTGCCCCGGGAGGGCTCGAATCCGCCTGTGGCGGAACACGCGGATTAATCCGCCGCGGCGGACTCTGCCGACTGAGCTACTTGCTGTTCTAGCCACTCGCGGCCTACACCACTCTTAAGCCATTTCTCGCGGACCATGGCTTGGCTCCGCGTGGAATACTCTTCTCGATGAACTACGATCCAGGGGCCAGGATTCTTGCCGGTGAAACGCGTACCGCTGGTGTCGTGTGAGTTGTGCTTGGCAAGACGCGCATCTAAGTCCTGAGTCTGACCGACGTACCGCATCCGAGTGGACTGACTTTCAAGGACATACACGCAGTACATCGATCGATCCCCTCCATGAAGAGAGCCCCGTTGCAAGCAACGGGGCTCGGTAAGCTCCCCCGGGAGGGCTCGAACCTCCGACACGCGGATTAATCCGCCGCGGCGGACTCTGCCGACTAGGCCACGGATATACCTGGATTGAAATAAGCTCCCCGAGCGCAACCCTCTTCGTAAGAATACTCTCTTTTGCCTCGGTGCTTAAGTCGTTTTCTGGAAACATCTTACGGAGTTCGAGACCCGTTCGGTCGTTCTTTCGCCGTGAAACGAGTTCGAAGCTTTTTCTCGAACTCGTTCCGCTCGCAGCCTCGTTTCCGGGCACGAACCAGCGAGTTAACAGAAATGGTTCGAACCGAGATCGATTCTGGCCCTGAATGCTCCCGATAGATGAACGGTTCGCCGAGCAAATCTCCCATTTAGCCGGTTGTATTTGAGAATGCTTTCGCCTGCATCAAGTGAATTGTGAGGGGCGATTTCATTTCGGTGCAGCGCGGAGACGTCATAGCCGCGAAATGGCGCAAAGGTCGCAAACGATCGAATCGTTCTGTATTCTTCGCGTTGTCTTGCGGCATAATGAGTGGATTACGCGCTCCCCTCTACTTTCCGCGTTCTCGACTCCCCTCTCTAGCCGCGCAGCGGCTCTCCGAGTTCTCGTACACAAAAGTGCCAAATGTTTTGGCGCGGAGCGGGGTGGTCATTCATCAACTACTATATACCCTGAAATGAGCAAGGATTTCCGTGAGGAGCACATAGGCGACTCACTTCGGGTTACGCATCCTGCACCGCGAGAATCACAGCCCTGCGGCTAGGAACTGAAGCGGCGTTGCGTGCGAAGCGGCGTTGCGTGCCACCCATCGAACTGAAATATCTTCACCTCTGTTTGCTGCCAAAATTTCCAGACCATACTCCTGTCTACTTTTGCTAGCAAGCAAATGCGTGGGTGGCACGCAATTGCCGGCACGCAATTGCCGCTCCATTAACTGGGGCATCGAAATCGTACTACGCTGGATACAGGTTGACGCTAATCCACCTCACTTTCGGATGGACCGAGTTGCCCCCATTCTCGAAGGACCAAATTGCGCTAACTTCAGTGTCATTTTTTGACAAATGCCAGTCCGTGCACAAAGGTTGCAATTGCGTCCATGCGCTTTCGATCGAATTCCCGCTGGGAATTCGAATCAGTACCTCAAACCACCCTGGAATCTTCCAATACGCCTCAACCGACTCAATTCGAGGGTTTAGCAATTCGTCAATCAACTCAGTGAGTTCACTCGCAATTCTCGTTCCCTCATCCAAGTCGGTTGCTTCCACGAACACACGGAGCAAACCAGTAGTATTTGAAATGCTTGAATTCATGTTAGTGCGTAATCTCCCCATCCCAACTTACGTTGACGTGCGTGCCGCCTCTTGCCTTCTCTCGAAAGTATGCGTTTGCGTTTCGTCCAAGTTGTACGTCCCATTCCCAGGCCTGACCAGGCGTACGGCTAGGACCTTGAACCCACTCGTTGCCAAACTTATCAATAAACCCTCCCCTCGTACCTCTTGGAAGCGCCTGATTCGGGCTCCACGACTCTGGGGGAATGTATCTCGCATAACCCCGTCGAATTGGGAGGTTGTAGTCGGTTTGATAAGCCCTCAACCTGCTACTTTGTGTCCAAGACTTCGCAGCGTTTAAGCTTCCTGGCGCAAAGTCACGATCTGCCGAACGGACTACATCGTCGAGGACGCCCTTTGGGGCTTGACGAACGAGTCCCGTACCAAGTGAACCGATTGCGACAAACGTTTCAAGGTTGTTCTTCAGCCCATCTCCTCCGTGGACCAACCGATCGAAAGTTTCACCAACTTCCTCCCCAGTAGACAAATCAACGTTGTATATCGCTTCAACAAGTTTGTTCGTCCCCAGAACTTCTGCAGGAACATTGGCGGCACCATGTTCCCGGTACACTCTGGCTGTATCTTCATATTTTTGAGCTATTCCCTGTGCCATCGCTCTAGCTCGAGGCATTGCGGCTGTCGGGTCCATGGTAGCCAATGGATTCGGCACGTTGTTAGAGATGGAAATTACAAATGCCATCCCTCCAGAAACATAAGAATTTCCAAAGTAATCCGCAGCACCCTGAGCCATCTGGTTTCCATACTGCCGTATTCCCTCTACCACTCCCTTGTCAGCAACTTTCCCCCCCAAACCGTCCTGCCAAAGCCCACTCGGATCCGTGGCATTCGTAGGTCCATTCCCCACATACCGATACAGATTCGCATCTCCACCCCCAAAGCCGATGGGGTCTTGGCTGATCCAGCGGCCTGTGGCTGGGTCCAGCCAGCGGTTGAGGTTGTTTTGAAGTCCCGTCGTCTCATCTGAAAGCTTGCCCGTGTAGCCGAAGACCAGGTCCACCGAAGCGTTTGTCTCCGAGATCCGTTTGCCAGTCGAATCGTAACGGCGATGGTTCGCAATCGATGTGATACCCGTCGTCTCGTTCGTGTCCGCAATGTCTCGGATCGAGCCCAAATGGTCCGACAGCGCCCACAGTGTGTTCTTGCTCGACAAGCCTGGATTCTGCTCGTCTGCGAGTAACTCATCCACATTGTCTGACCATAAATAACGATGTGTCATCGACGGCGACGCACTTGAATCGTACTCGAGCACGGGATTGATCCCCTCGTCGTACACCCAATACGTCGACCATCCTCCCGTCGGATAGCGGCGACTCAATCGATTGAACGCGTCGTACTCGTAGTTGATCTCCGATACCAAACTGTTCAGGTTCGTACGCTCGGTTACCTGTGTCAGCCGATTGCGATGATCCCAGTTGTACGTCGTGTAGTTGCCTGTGGCCGTGTTCGTCTTGCGAGTGAGATTCCCTTCGTTGTCGTAGAGATAGGTAAAACCGGGCGAAGCAGTCATCCGGTTGTCGCTCGACGTGGTGAAACCGGTCGTGTTCCGGTTGCCGTTGGCATCGTAGCCAAACGATTCGTTGGGGACTCCCGTATTGACGGCTCCCAACAGCTGGTCGTTTTGGGAGTGCGTGTAGCTTGTCAAGCCATCGAGCGTCGACGTGACGCTGGTCAAACGCGAGAGGGGATCGTATGTATACGCGTACGTATTGAGATTCGTCGAACCTTGCTTGTGAGCGATGCCACTCAAACGATTGGCCGTGTCGTAAGTGGTGTCGGTGGTAGCCACGGGATTGGTCGTACCTGTACTTTGAAACCGGGCCAACTGCGTTCGCTGGCCGAGTGCATTGTACGCCATGGTAACGCGCTTGGGGAGAACCGAGTTGCCACCGATTTGGTTGGTTTGAATGACTTCGGTGAGTCGGTTGAGTTTGTCGTAGCTGTAGATGTTGCGGAAATCGAGGGTCCCGGAACCGGTGGCCCGAAGCTCCGTTCGATTGCCGACCACGTCGAACGACTGACCCATCGAGAAGCTCGAACCGCTTACCGTGCTGGCAACCGTAGTTGCACGCCCGAGGTTATCCCGGACAAAGCTGATGTTCGAGGTTGGGTCATTGACCGACAAGACCTCGCTCGCAGCGTTGTAGGATGTGGTGATGCTTCGAATGCTCGTGTTGCTGATATTGGCCGCATCGCCGAAGATCTGCTGCATGTTGGTGGTGGACTGCGTACCGCCGAAGGTAACGTTGTACTGCTGACCAGCGATGCCAGAAACAGCCACACTATCGATGCTTGCAAAATTATTGAGAACAGTTTGCAAGGCTTGGGGAGTGATTGTAGGCGAGAGAGGCGCGGAAACTTCGCCGTTGTAGGCGACTCGCCATGTACCACCCGAGGCACCGGTCAAGGCGAGCACTTGTTGTTCCGAATAGGAGGCTCCATCGACCACCGTCGAGACAAAAGCGCTCGGCGTTGGGTTGGTAGGCGTCTGCACGAGGGAACTGATGCTGATCGTCGTTTGAGGCAAGTTCTGCCCGCTCTTGCCGTTGCGGAAGCTCAGTGTGATCGTGCGACCAAAGACGCTCGGAGAGGTCGATGCGACGACATCGACCAAAACATTGCCTGCTCCGATGGTTGATAGGGACTCCAAGGCGGCCTGAATCGTTGCGGCATTCGCGTTCCAAGCGATTGGAGCCGTGGTTTGTCCGCCTTGGGTTAGAGTAAATGTTCCCGACATATTCGTCACGCTGCCGGACAAGGTGTTCCAACCGATGCGTTGCTGCTCATTGACCACGCTCCCATCTCGGGTTGTGCTCACGGTCAGGCTCGGGGTCTGTATCCCGGTTTGTTGCCACTTCTCTTCGATCTGCCGATCCAATGCATCGTAGAGATACTGAATGACCTTGCCATTGCGATCGACGGTTCGAGTCAAATTGCCTGCGGTGTCGTACACGAAGCTCTGGGATAGTGAGAGCGAATTGGTTTGAAGCGTCTGCCGATTCCAGGAGTCGTAGCCGAATTGAGTGACGTTGCCGACAGGATCGGTTATGGAAACGAGATTGGACGCGCCGTCGTATGCAAAGTTGGTTACGCCATTGATTGGATCGGTCTGAGAGACTTTTCGATCGGCCGCATCATAGCTGAAGCCATAAACCGGACGCGACAGTGGGCCTGCACCATCGGGATCAGGCTCCGTGCGGGTTAGCACGTTATTGTAAAAATCGTACGTGACGTCCGTCACGGCACCGGCCGTATCGGTTACCGACTGCGTACGACCCCGGTTGTCAAGAACATAGCTGGTCACCCTGGTCATTGGATCGGTGACCGTTGCCAAGCCTCGCATGTTGTACCCAAACACGGTTACGGGTGAAACAAGCGGACCCGCGCCATCCGGATCAGGTGATGTTTGCGTTAGAAGGCGTCCCAAGCCATCATAGGTCAACGTGGTCAGCGCCCCCGCTGGATTGGTAACACTTGTTAGCCAACTGTTGACGTTATAGGTCCAGTTTGTGACGGGCGACAGCAATGAGCCAGCGCCGTCTGGGTCTGGGTCTGTTCGACTGATGAGTCGCTGTTCGTTGTCGAATGCAAAGCTGGTAATGCGCGCAAGGGGATCCGTGATGCTGGTTTGGTCTCCACGGAGGTTGTAACCGATCAAGGTAACAGGAGATGTCAACGATCCGGTACCATCTGGATCCGGCTCCGTGACCTTGGTTAGCCAGCTCCGCGCGTTGAATTCATACGTTGTAACACGTCCCGCGCCCCGATCCACACGCAGCGGACGGGACATGTTGTCATAAGCATACGTCACGAACATCGGGAATTGCGAACCTGAACCGTCGGGATCAGGAGATGTTTCGCCGACCAACAATCCACGTGCATCGTAGGAATAGGTTGAACCGTTCGCGCGACCGTCCGTTTGGTTTGTCTTTTCCCCGGCGAGGTTATAGCCCATCAGGATCGAATAGAAGTATCCAGGAACGTTTTGCCGGACGATGCGTTGTTGGACCACTCGTCCTACGGCGTCGTAAACGTACTCGATTCTGTCTGTAGGTGTGATGGAGACTCCTCCATCCGGGTCTCCACCCCCACCTTGAGGCGGCGGCACGCGTTCAACGCTGATCAATCGGGCCGCATTGTCGTAGATTCGCTTTTCCGAGGCCGAGAGATCGACAGAACTTCCGACCGTAAGCAATCGATTGTCCGGATCGAAGGTATAGGGAATCGTGCCTTGGAAATTACCTCCCGCATCGCCTTGCGATAGCAGATTGCCAACTCCATCGTAAATTCGATTGTCTTGCGGCCGTGTGAGTGGGCCAACGCCGTCCGGATCGGGATAGGTGATCTGGCTGGCCCATCCCCTATTGTTGTAGGCCACATTGGTCAAATTCCCAAGCGGATCCATCTGCTGAGTCATTCGCGACATGGCATCGTAGGTCCACTGAGTCAACGCGCTGACCCGATCTGTGACAGAGGTCATGCGCCCGAGGGAGTCGTAACCAATCGTTGTCGTTTTCACAAGCTCATCGACGGTGGTCAGAATCTGATCCGCAGCGTTGTAGGTAAACGTTTGCGTAGAGCTGTCCGGATTGGTAAGCGTGATCAAACGGCTGTAGGAATCATATGCCAAGTTCGTCACAGGAGATGTGAGTGGCCCAGCGCCATCGGGATCCGGCGGCGTGATGCTCGTGGGTAATCCACGAGAATTGACGACATAGGTGGTCGTGAATCCTGCGCCGTCGACACTCGTTAACTGATTCCCTGCGGCGTTATACGTGTTCGATGTCGTTCGGCCGACGGGGTCGGTAGCCGATAGCAATCGATGCAACGTAGCCGAATACGTCATCGTCGTGACACCGTTATCGGGGGCGATCATATGGGTCAAATCGGCATTGGCGTTGTAGCCCAAGAAGATGCCCGAACTAGATAGTGGTCCAGTCCCATCTGGATCGGGTTCATTGATGACATAGGGATTGCCATCCGCATCCCGCGATGCTGTCCGGATGAATCCCATGGCTGTGATCGATTCGGTGATCCCTCCAAAGCGATCCGTACGAAACTTCCATGCATTGTTGCGCTGGTCGGTGACAGTGGCTTGCGTATCGACCGGCTTCTTGACGGTATTCCCAGAGACGCCTGTCGGTAATCCAATGGTTTCGGAGGGAACCAATTGCCAAGTCCGCGAATCGGGATAAGTCACGGTTCGTAATCGACCATCTCCTGCTCCAAACGCAAAACTGGTGGTTTGCAGGAGTGGGTTGGTTCGGCTGGATACGTTTCCTGAAGCGTATGCAAACCCAACCGCTGGCGCTGCCAGTGCACCAGCGCCATCGGGATCGGTTACCGTGTAGCCGGTCAGATTCGATCCGGTGTAGGTCAGGGTTGTCGTGCGCCCCGAAAAATGGGAAATGCTGGTAGCTTTCCCCGATGTGTAGTTGAAATTGGTCACTCGCCCGAATGGATCGGTGATGGAGATCAACTCGGCAGCGATACTGTCGGCGTTTCGATCGGCGTAGGCGAAGGTGATCGTGTTGTTGTTCGGGTCTTTGCGAGTCGTGAGGAGCCCCAACGTTGAAAAGTTCGATACGATGCCGGTCTTACTGGTCAACGTGAACGTATTGTCGCCGTTCTTCACAAGATTCGAATAGCTTGTATCTCCAAGGGCATGCTGGTAGGTGCTGCCTGACTTGCTGAACCAATACCAGTCTCCGTTGCCGCGTACCGCCAAAGCACCGGCTGTACTATCGAATAGTCGATCGAGCCCGTTGAGCCCCCAACCTGCTCCGAACTCACTCGAAGCGCGATTAACAATCGGCTGCTTGCCGGTAAAGGACTGAGTGCTCGCTACGCCATTGACCGTCGAAGTAACTTCCACTGTGTAGTCATAGATACCGGTCGTGAGCGCAGAACCGTCGGCCTGGAGTGCAAATCGCATGGCCTGACCGGTTTGCAGCCCCGACGTATTGTAGGAATACCAAGTCCCTGCGACACCATTCAAGGTAATTCGTGCGGAAAGGGAGGTTGGGACATTGATTCCCGGAGCCAATTGCGTGTTGATGGCGATGATCGGCTTGGTAATGGAACTCGATCGGTAGGCGAGAGAAAACCCCGGCGCAACATCTTCCATGAGTTGCAGTCCGCCACTTGCGGCGAGTGCCCCGTCGGTGTCTTGCGAGGACCCGGAGGGAATATTGATGGCACCCATGCCCAGCCCTTGGGATGCATCGATGGGTTCGAGAACCGAAGTCGCTAACCATGGATCGGCGATCGACGATTGCAACACGTTGCTATCGAGGGTCTGCCGACCAAGCCATCGGGTACCGACAGCGACGGTCGCACGGACGGGAACACTTTCGTTGACCCCGTCACTGAGTTTGTACCAAAAGGTATCGATGCCAGAGAATCCACTGTTGGGGCGATAGGTGAATGTCCCATTGGTCCCAAACGCGACGATCGTCCCATTGCTGGGTGCCGCCACGAGGATGGTGTTCATGGTGGTCGAATCGATATCCAGATCGTTGGCGCGAAGGTGCGCTGGACTGGACGAAGTCGTGACCACAAGGTCGGTGGCCATGGATGTGTAGTACGAGGTGTCGTCTTGTGCGACTGGATTCGCCGCGAAGAGTTGCCGTGTCTCGAGATTCTCGAGTAGCAGCGATCGCAAGAATGTTTTCTTGAACTTGCGGTTCGAGTTGGTTCCGTTAACTCGCCTTTGACTTGACTTCTTGTCTTTTCCGTTCGTGCCAAACACCGACCTGAGGAACTCAAACACTGAAATAACACTCCCTTGCGACACGAACTGCACAGACTTTAGGTCTCATGGGATGTTTCCACGCAAAGAAAGGTTCCCGGTATTGAACAGGATTTTCGCGTGTGACGAGTTGGCAACCCCCTGATCCCTTGATGAGGTAAAGACTTAGAGTAGGTCCTGGTTTTTGAGGCGAGCAAAACGCCGCAGGTGGAATAACGTCCATCAGAGGCGAGATGGGAGACATCGGCTCCAACGATAGGCCCTACGTTGCCCAGCATTTCCACAGCGACTTTGGCTTCTCGTAGAGTCGTGACATCACCTTGAGGAAGTCTGCTTTGGAAAATCTATGGTTGCCGCCACTCGCCCTCAGCTCGCGTACGATCATCGATTGCGCGAATTCGTTCATCGTTCTGGAAGGGATCGACAAGCCGTCGGGATTGCCATCCCTCGATCGACGCTCCACAGTTGGAAATCTCGAGCGCCCAAACCGGTGGTTGGTCTCATCCGCTCAGACAAAGCGATCGGAGAACTCGAATCCGAAGTCCTTCGCTTATCCCGGCAAGTGCGAAAATTGCGGCGCATCATTCGTCTGCTGTTGGTTCTTCTCAAACTGCTGGGCTTTCGTCTTGAGTCATTGAGATTGCCGGAAGGAAAGAACAAACAGCGATTGCTTCGGGAGGTGGGTCGTGCATGCCAGATCTATCCGTTGCGCAAAGTGCTGGGCATGATTCGGCTCTCACCGAGCCGCTATCATGCATGGGCAAGAAAGTCCGAATGTGGATTGACCGACATGCCATCGTGTCCCAAATCCAATCCGAGCCAATTGACGTCGAATGAAGTCTCGACCATTCGAGAGATGATCACCGGAAATGAGTATCGCCACGTTCCAACGACTCGCTTGTCGATACTGGCGCAGCGGATGGGCAAGGTCCACGCATCCGCCACGACGTGGTTACGGTTAATGCGGGAACATGGCTGGCGCCGTCAACGTACCAGGGTCCATCCACCTAAACCCCGAGTGGGAGTCCGAGCCACAAAATCAAACGAGATCTGGCATATGGATACGACGCTGATCCGATTGGTAAGCGGAGCCAAAGTGTACGTTCACGCTGTGATCGATAACTACTCACGGCGCATTCTGGCGTGGCAAGTCAACGAAACCTACGACACGAGCACGACCGCCAAGCTACTGATCGAAGCTGCCAAAGTATTGGAGGGCGCGGTCCCAAGTGTGTTCATGGACAGCGGGGTCGAGAACCTCAATGCAAATGTGGATGCACTCGTTGCCAATGGCACGATCCAGCGCATCCTAGCTCAAGTCGACATCGTATTCTCGAACAGCATGATCGAATCGTGGTGGAGAATGCTCAAGCATTTTTGGTTATATCTGAACATGCTCGCGACAATCGATGATGTACGCAAGCAACCGGCATTCTATGTAGACCAGCACAACCGAGTCATCCCACATTCGGCTTATAAGGGCCAGACGCCCAATGAAATGTACTTCGGTAAAGGGAGCGATGTTCCGAGCCAACTCAGCGATGCCCGCGCAGTCGCAAGAGAAGCAAGAATGACCGCAAACCGAGCAGTAACTTGTTCCAAGTGTGCGAAGTCGGAAGCACTCGTGCAGATCGAGAACAAGCCCAATGAGACTGGATAGGGGGGCCAATTCCTCGCCCGAAACTGACTTGCTTCCGATCGTCGACTGTTTCCATATCTGCGAACTGGTCAAAAAACGGCCGTTTTCACGATTTGTTCGGACAGCAATTGAGCATCAAGCACGGAGCAAATCAGCCATCGAAGCATCAATCCCTTCTCCTTGCACCCTGCAACCGCGAGAGCAGAATAAGTCTTGCTGCTATCGCCAAGTTCACTTGCGCAAAAGTGTCGAACGTTTTAACTCGGAGCCGGGGGGAGCTTGTCAGCGGTTACCAAGTAGGTTATTCTCGATTTAGACGATATTCTGGAATCTTCAAAAGGAAATCTCAGGGAGCTAGATATGACTATCGCGGGTGGCTGGTCGACATACAGTACGCACTTTTCAAGCGAAGCGAAAGCAGCGTTTGAAGAGGCAACAAAAGGGTTAACAGGCGTAAGCTACTCTCCCGTCGCGGTTGCAGAGCAGGTTGTTGCGGGAAAGAATTATCGATTCTTTTGTAATGCGCAAGTCGTTATTCCTAATGCGACGAATCACGCTGCAATTTTAAGCGTATTCAAGTCGCTAGAGGGCGACGCAGTGATCACTGACACGCAGACGTATGGCAACGACTGACCTGCCCACGTTTTTTAGTCCAGAACGAATGTTAGTTTTTTGCTAACATTCATATTAGAGGAAATGGGACATGAAAAGGTAAAAATTCACGGAAGAGCAAATCGCATTTGCACTTCGCCAAGTGGAATTTGTCCGGGTGTAGCTCTCCGAGAGCTCGCGGATATTCCTGAGGTCCATCCATACGTCCAATGGCTATAGCTTGGCGCACTACTCCTCCCCGGATAGAACTCTCTTACGGAATAAAACGTGCGATATATTAGAGAGAGCATGAGAGAATCAATGTATATTGGGAGTTCCAAACTCCATTCGAAACCCCATACGGACTGAGCTTCAAAACGAACGGACGACAGCGAAGTTAACAGGCCTTTACTTGTCGCCCTTGAATCGGGGGCTCGTCGGACTTCTTTCGAGCTGATAGACTCGCGTTGTGGATGTGACTGCAAGCATGATTGACCTCGAACTAGCCTTGGACGATCACTTGCTGGAACTTGGAGTCCTGGTTGCGACTAGCTCAAGCCAGTACGGCATCGATGGCATGCATCGAATCGGCCTGGCATTCGATTTTGATCGTCCCGGCATGGATCGTGAATCGCACGCAGAATGAACCTAGTGTCGAGTTGGAGATGACTCCCTGGGTCGCGGCTGTGTCGCTCTCGAGGTGCATCGAGGCAAGGCGGACTCGCCAATAGTAGAACGATGGAACAGAGACTTGTTCATCCCTGCAGAATTGAGCCAATGTCATTCCTGAGCGTCGATAGCGATCGAGGCGAGTGGACCATTGACGAATCTTGACCGAGCGGCTTACCATGGTTGTACTCCAATTGGGTTCGAGTAGACGGCGGCCACTTCAGCCGCCTATCGAAACCTACACCGCATTGCAAGACCAAGCCGCCAATCTCCCTACTGGTGCTGGTGAACACTTACCGAGCAGTCGCACTGTGTGATCGAGGTCCGGGCAATCGGAGACGCACTCGACTTCAGCACATATGGTTGCTCGCAAACCATACTGTCATCGAGCTCTTTACCACTCCCGGACATATGACACGAACTCTCGAAGTTGAAATCACTGAGAATGAACAATGCAACTTGCGAGGATCACGCGAGCGATTGGAAGGACTGGGCGAAAAGCGTCAATTAGCTCCAAAAGATCATCAACATCATCTGCGAGCGACGCAAATCGGCGTCGCCACTTCAGTGAAATGCCATGTTCAATGCACTTCTGACCCTGTGACGACGGTCGTGTCGTACAAAAACATCTAGGGAAAAATGCAGGGAATCATCAAGAAGGCATGCCGGTGCATGTCGTGGTCGCCTCATCGCTCTGGCGGACCATCGTCACTAGAATCAATCGCGTTGTTCTTTGGGTGAACGCCTACTAATTTCACCAAACATATACAATTGCTCCAACGCTAACTACTCTCGAAAACCACCCAAATTCCTTACTAGAAACAAGCACCACTCGTTTGTCGCCTCTAAGTCGTTCCACCGTAACCGATCCACTCTCGAGATCTTTAGCGGCGAACACCCAATCCCCACGCTCCGACTTGGTAATGTCAATAAGGACGTCATTTCCCAAAGGCAACAGAGTAGGAGATATCTTCATCAATTCGTCCAGAGAATTAACTTTTTCTAAATCATAGAGCGCGTAATCTCCGTCGATCTCTGACTTGAAGACCAAAATGTTATAGTTAAATAGTCCAATCAATTCGCTCATTGCTGGCGTCGAATAGCTTGATACATGAACTTTGCTATCCAAGATCTCTGCCGTTACTAGGGCCGATTCCTCATCGTTTTTCGTGTAGTGAAACAGAAAGCAGGGCTGTTTTCGGACTTCCAAAACACCTAGGCGATTCCAGAGTCCCAAAAACATCCACTCGCTTGAATTTGGTAATTGAATCGGTGTATCAACAATTGAATCCATTTCTCTGTCGTAAATCATGATTTGATATGCAATAGTTGCATTGAGCACTTGAGGATTCTTTGAATCATTGAAGTCGATACGCGAAAAGAGCACGGAAGTGTTACCTTTGGACTCGATCGCCGCTAATGGTAAACCGACATCGTTGATGATCCGTTCGGTGACAGCTCCATTGTTTTGTAGTTGCAAAATGCTTGCACCCTCGAACTCGACTCCGAGGCTTCCAATGCTCTTTACTAACTGTGATGGAATAAGCACACTCGAGGCATCGCCTCCTTCGCTGCAGAACGGTACCGGCTCTAAATATCTTGCGCGAAATTTAAATTCCAAACGATGATTCCCTTGCGAATGTGCGACGACTTGCGACTGCGACCCTTCATTTACAAACTCAATCACTTTTGCCGCAGTGCCATCTATGACGGTACACAGATGCGAATTTTGATTAGTGCGCACAAACTTTTCGACGTCTATTCTCTCGTTGACTGACTGGCAACAAGTCAGAAGCGACAAGCCTATTAAAGGTATTAACATTGCGACACGACTCCTAGTACTATCTAATGGATATTTGTTGACAACATCTAATTTCGGCTTGCTTTGATTCGCGTTCTGCACCATTGTCGCACGTATCAATTACAGAACTCTTGAAGTCTAGCTCGATACAAAATTCGATCACTACTGGACGTTTCAATCTCTTGTTATCTGCTAGTGCTCGTTTGGCCATTTCAGTTATGTTAATTCCTGCAGGGTCAGTCGATTCGAATTCGCACTTTGTCTTATACTTCGATCTTTCCCAATCTTTTCCCCTATGACCATAGCAGATTTTCTTGCCCTCTTTATCAATGCAGTCTTCTTCAAATTCGTCGATCCATTTCTCACCAGGGATCGGTACATCGATAGGGGGTTTTAGTTCAGCTCCACCTGCCTCGACAATCCTTACCTTAAAACCGCCGCGAACTTCTTGCTTGTACGAACAACATGTGCAGCAGCAATCTTTTCCTTCACCATCAAATGTCAAATGCGAATCATAGTTGAATCTTATAAATGTTTGTTTTTCTTTGGGATTGGTTTTGTCTTCAGTTATCACGCATTTCTTTTGTTCTCCTTCGGGAACGTCAAAAGTTTTTGGACAGCATTTCTCGTTGCCAGTTGGGTCGGTAAATGTCAATGCTAGCAAAAATAGGTAACGTGAATATCCATCGACATACCCGATCGGATCCCTCCCCAAGAACCTCCCCGCAATCGGGCTCATCCACCGTGCTCTGAAGTGATGCAGCGCAAGCGTCGCATCCCATTCACGTCCCGTGTATGTATAACGATTCGAGATCGCCGAGGAGCTGAGCACCGACGCCGAGGCATCCAGAATCGTCGGCAGGCCGTAGGCCGTATAAGCGTAGCGTTCGGTTACAGCTCCAGCGGATGTGGTAACAGCAGTGATGCTGTACTGCTGGTTGCGATGTAGATATAATAACGTCCCGCCAGTACCAGCGGCTTTGCGAACCACGGGTTCATCGATATAGCTTGCGTACACGTAGCGATAGGTTGGCGTGCTCGCCGTGCCGCCGACAGGGTAGTCCGCGATCGTCTGCTGATCCATCTGGACGTAGACTGCGGAACCACCGGTGCCCCCGCGCGCCACTCTTCTACCCAGCGCATCGTAGGAGAACGTCACATCGGCCGAGCCGTTGGCATCGATGTCTGCGGACTTCATCTTGTTATCGAAGTCCCAGGCCAAGTTCATCGCAGTCGAGGCCCCAGCAGGGCGAAGGGACGTGGGTATGACCGTGATGTTTCCCTTGACATCGGTCGTTACGTTGGAACCGCCTGCCGTGAGTAGCTCGTGGGTCGGACCGTGCGTGCGATTCTGAGCCGTGCCGTTTGTTGTCACACTCGTCCAGTCCCCGACACTGGTCAGACTCCAGGATTGATTGAACGTACCGCTGGCGCGGGCGAAGCCC
>JBGSHV010000112.1:0-55715 GCA_041752005.1 Pirellula sp.
TTCATAGAATACTACAACGAAGTGCTCGCGCATCCATATCAATGGACATACCGAGGCAAACCATTGTGCGTCTAGGCAACGCTGGAAATCCTGGCGAGCAAAGCCGCTCGTGCATCAAAACTTGCGATCAGAGGCACTAGCTGACCTGAAGGAACTGATTAGTAATTCGCGTCAGCGGATTGCACAGTCGATCAACTGCGAGCTTGCAATGACCTACTGGAGGGTAGGCAAGCGTTTACTGGTTGAGAATTTGAACGAAGGCAGAGGCGAGTACGGTCGCAAAGTTCTTGATTCCTTGTCACGAGAACTAGTAAATGAGTATGGAAATGGCTTCAGCTATGCCGCATTGACTCGGATGGTCCGATTCGCAGAGTTCTTTCCCGATGAGCAGATTGTTGTGACACTGTCACAACAATTGAGTTGGTCGCATTTTGTTGCCATTCTGCCGGTAAAAGCCCCGCTCGCACGCGAATTCTACGCCGAATTGTGCCGTGTCGAACGTTGGAGCGTCCGAACCTTGCGACAGAAGATCGGTGGACTGTTGTTTGAGAGGACCGCACTTTCTAAGCAGAGTGACGATCTGATCCGCACTGAATTGGCTACGCTTCGAGACGAAGGGCGCATGACTCCCGAATTGGTTTTTCGGGATCCTTATTTGCTGGATTTCTTAGGCCTTTCTGGATCCTACAGCGAGAGCGAATTGGAAGCGGCTATCGTGCGAGAAATCGAGACATTTCTTCTGGAGCTCGGAAGCGGATTTTGTTTTGTCGCGCGCCAGAAGAGGATCAGTGTCGGGCGTGATGACTTCTACCTCGACCTACTCTTCTATCATCGACGATTGCGGCGATTGGTGGCCATTGACTTAAAACTAGAAAGCTTCCAACCAACGCACACAGGGCAGATGGAATTGTACCTGCGTTGGCTTGATCGGCACGAACGAGTGTCTGGTGAGGAAGCTCCGATTGGGTTAATCCTGTGCGCAGGAGCGGATGCCGAACAAGTCGAATTGATGCAACTCGATGAGAAGTCGATTCGGGTCGCAGAGTACCTTACGGAATTGCCTCCACTTGAGATTCTGCGAGACCGATTGCACCGGGCGATTACCATAGCCCGCGAGCAAGCTACAAGTGCATTGCCACCCCCAGACGAAGGAAGGTCGCAATGACAACACACAAATTTGAAGCAACTGGCGCTGAGGCTCCGACAATTTTGCAGCACCCTGCTGTAAAAGTTCAGAGAGTTTACGGCTGCCTACCGGAAGACGATCGAGATGTACTCACAATTATGGAGCCACTAGCCTACCGAAGATTTCGCAAGCGGATCGTTCCATTTCAGATCGATCGTTCTGTGTCTTGCACGATTGGCGCACGACCCGTGCGCCATTTCCTGGATTCCAATGTCGACGGACTCAAACAATTTCGGATGCAACGACTCTGAACGGAAAGGTCCTCGAGTCAAAGGTGCTGCAACAGCAAGTGGCGAACAACACCAAGGAGCAGTTTTCTGCTTCGCCAGACCTATCGAAAGAGATCCTCAACGCGATCATCGAGGCGATGGATGTCCAGGCGGAATTGAGCACCAGGGCGTTGAATTCGGCGGAAATTCAGGAGGAGCTGAAGCGGATCATGCTCAACCAGCTCGATCTGTACGAGAAGCTACGCGCCCGGGCCCAGGCCTGGTAAACTGGTGACATTCGACAGGACACCATCTTTGGCCCAGTCGCAACTAGGGCACACGTACAGAATCGCTCGTCTTCGAAGAAGCTCTCAGCAAGGGCTGAGAGGCTAGTGAATGCAAAATCGAATTTTGAATGCATTGGATTATTGCTGTGACCAACCGGGATGACGTGATTGATGAAATACTGACACGAATAATCTGGCACCGTACGGACGACCTTCATCGAAAGGCCCTTGCCAGCCTTTGTATTGAACGATGTAGTTCTCTCTTTGACGTCGTGGACCTAGAAGTTGGGGCTGTCGGGAAGCGATGGCCAGAGATTCTAACTATGTCGAAGTTTATCGCACTGTTCGAGCGGAAGGGAGTTAAAGATTTGTATGGTTTCACCATCCGAGTAGCGACGACCATCGGCAGGTTCATGTTGGATGTCCGCTGTTACGATACATCTGTCAACAGCCTTCTCAAGAACAATGTGCAAGTGATCTGCAGTCCAGAGTTTTGGAGCACGATTGATGGGCGAGAGTTCATCGCGTCCATACTACATCTGATTCCTGCTACAATTGGACTCGAGACGACCGTCACTTCGCGACTTGTTTTGTTTGACGATGCAGTGGGCTTCTATCCTCTTTGGACTGATAAAGATCCGGATTTTTTTGGAACCATCTCGGCCTATTTCGTCTCGTGCCACTGCTGGAGCAAGCAAAACAAAGAACTTTGGCTCGATGAACCACCAAGCACAAGGAATTTCCGCAAACTCTGGATGGTTTATCCTCGCAACGTTGTTTCGCGGCTGCATATTGACGATGTCGACTGTGAAGGTAAGTCGCTGAAAGATTGGATTGAGTCAGATCCACGACGAGGAACTCTAGACCAAGTGGCAGAACACAACGCTATTTGGGATATTGGGCATAAAAACCTGGAGCGGACAGTTCGAGAACTTTGGACATCCGGGTTCTTTCCCTGCGCGGAGCACTTTGAGATAGTCGGGTGGTCGGACCGATGGTTGCTGCCAGAACTCCGTGCAAGAGCATCTGTTTGTGATATTATTGGTACAGACACTGTTGCTTGTGGAGCCAAGTTCGTGGACGGTGAAGAGCCGGACGAGGTCACAGCGTTCAAAAAGATGATTGGAAAGGCTTGAGCAAGAACAAGTACCAGCAAACCGCACTTGGATTCGGCAAATCCTCGCTGCTAACTAACGTGGAAGCCCTTCCTCAACTGGCCACGGACAACCCTTGGTCCGTCCATTGGACCATCCGTTGCAAATGCGGAAATGCTCACTTTCAGCTTCTTGATTTTGCAGGTCAGAAGGATCGAGTCGATACAACGTTTTGGATTGAATGCACTGCATGCCATTCTGTGAACGTGATCTTTTCGCTAACCTGCTTTGAAGATGAGAGCGAGGGCTTTGAACGCGATCTGCTGGACCCTGTTTGCTGTAGTCAGTGTCGACGCAGTAATTGGAATCTCTGTGAGTCGTTTAACTATCCCGAAGACCTGCAGGAGACATTGGAAGACGATTCTCCGGAGGAGCTTAATCGACTCGCCGAACACTACGAATGGATTCGAATTGTGGGCAGATGCGAATGCGGCCATGAAGCCGAGTTGCTCTCGTACGAATTCTGACGTTGGTACAGGGTGCCCGCGTTCCCGCCAATCGCAAGACATTTGTTACTCAACCAGGGCCGGAAGTCGGCACCATCGCTGTTGCGTCGTTCCGCGAGTATAGGAGTCGGCCACAAACGAAAGAATCGCTGCTTCCATCTGTGCGAGCTATCCGCGGAGCGATAGAAAAAAACAAGGACATGCATTGCGTGATGTCCGGACGCGTCACTGAAATGCTTGCAAGGACGGTCGATAGGCGTGGTTGGGTCACGGTGAAAACCTCCCTTCGGGCAACAGTGGTTTTGAGAACCCCATCAACCTAGCAAAGGCCGTTTGCACCTGCGACAATGCAATGCATGTCCTTGTTTTTCTGCGATTGAACGGACCGATTCGCAAAATTCGGCATTTAGTGGCCGTAGATATGAATAACTTCACCATCCTTGAAAACGCGTGTCCCTTCCGGCAAATCGAAAGCCTGTAAAACGTAGTTGCTATTCTCGGATACACGGTTTACAGTCTCCCACTTTAGGTTCATTCGGAAATCCTCTTTCCGGGTCTCGATGTTTTCAATCTTGACTTCTTTTCCGTTCGGTATCGTTGGACTCTGGATGTTTCCCGTTAGCTCTATCGGCACCCAAGTGTCATTTACTAGCGCCCATTCTGATCGACACTCCATTTCTTGTTGGTCGTCGAGAAACGACACTAGGCGCATCGGCGCAAACCCCTTACTTCGATCAACCCACAGTTTCTTTCCAATTCTTCGATCCGTCTCAGGCAATATCTTCTCGAACGATAGCCTCAATATGTTCGAGTTTTCTTCGATTACTTGGATATCGCTTTGAATATCAATCGTTACAACGGACGGTTCAAAAAAGAACTTGTCACCAATCACGGAAAGAGCACAAATATTTGAAGCGTTGCCAATTCCAAATCCTCGAACATCAATCCTTTGAAAATGGTGGGACAGATCTTTGTCTGAGTGATCGGAAGGGTGAATGTGTAATGCAGCAGTGGGAATTACGAGGTCGTGATATGTGTACCTTGCGGTCGCGTCCTCGCAGAAAAATACTCTCAATCGATCGCTGTCGCCGGCGCGAGTTTCGCGATCCGCTGTACAGTTCTCAGATCGATCAAAAAGAAATTTCTCATCCGGGTAACTGAACTCGTATCGCCACTGAAACGAATCTTTCTTTTCAAGCTCCTTTCCGACGAAGATCGAATAACTTCCATTTGCAGTAAACATGCCATTTGCAATCTTACTCCGTTCAGACTGCATAGCGGCTCGAACTTGCTCAGCGGTCAGGCTACCATCAAATGCAATTGAATGGCCGGAGAAAAGCATACTCAAAAGTGTTAGTAGCCATCTTCGCAAGTTAATCATTTTTCCACCTGTTGAAGTAGTCAAAAACGTCTAGTCAATAAGATAGTTGCGCAAAAGGAAAAAACAAGGACATGCATTGCGTGATGTCCGGACGCGTCACTGAAATGCTTGCATGGACGGTCGATAGGCGTGGTTGGGTCACGGTGAAAACCTCCCTTCGGGCAATAGTGGTTTTGAGAACCCCATCAACCTAGCAAAGGCCGTTTGCACCTGCGACAATGCAATGCATGTCCTTGTTTTCTTTCGTTTCCTCGCTATCACCAAATCGATGCGACGCGAAAACTCCAGCAAGCCAATCTGAGGTGGACCCTATTCTTCCACCGAGATTTCGGAAAGTGACGGCCAGTTCTTGCCAGTAACAAATATTCGGTTCTGTTTCTCGTCGTAAGCAATGCCGTTAAGAACATTTTCTTTACTAGGCCGATCTACCTGCGGCCATAAGGAGCCTGCGTCAAGAAATCCTGTGACCTCTCCATTCTTTAGCGATATTCTAGCAATAATGTCGGTGTGCCAGACGTTGGCCCATAACTCACCTCGAACAAACTCAAGCTCGTTTAATTTCGAAACTCGTTTCCCTTTCGATGCAATGTTGATCTTGCGAATCAGCTTAAACCCATTTGGGTCAATCTCGCGGATAACAGAAGAACCATCGCTTACGTATAGGTTGATCCCATCGGTCGCAATCCCCCATCCCTCCCATGCATAACTGTACGTCGCCAAATGCTGCAGCGTCTTTTTGTCATAGACAAAGCAAACGTTTTCTTTCCAAGTCAATTGATAAATGCGGTCGTTTAAGATCGTAATTCCTTCTCCAAAAAAACGACCATCTAGGTCAATTCTAGCAATTTCCTCACCGGATTCTAAGTCAACTTTGCGGAGCGTCGACTGGCCGTATAAGCCAGACCCTTCCCAAAGCACCTCGCCATCAAATGCGAGCCCTTGTACAAATGAACTACGATCATGAGGAAACGTTCTGACTACCAGAACCTCACTAATCTTTGAGCGAAATTGTCGCGATACAGCGAAACCGGCAACAGCTATTATTGAAACTAGAAAAGCTACTGGGAGGAGCAAGGTTTTTCGATTCTGGAACACTCTTCAGATCCTCTCTTAAACTGAGCATCAATTGATGCATCGGCAGAACCAGCCTCAACACAAGTCCATCAGTCATCGTTTGCTCGACCCACGGTTCCAATGGAAAAAACCAATTCTTAATAACTCGTCTAGTCCTCGATCAGGCGAAGCTTGATCGAGGTCCTTTGGGAATTTTTTTTGTGAAAAAACCTGAAACTTCTAGGTGTTTTTGCGGTTTAGCGAAGTAACGAAAAATCAGTTAAGCCACACACAGGGTGGGTTTCATGTGACGCTAAGTTTCGCAAATCATATCGATGCACGCAAGAAGCAAATCCTAAAAGACTTGCAATCGCAAGGGCGAATCGATTCACTCGATGCCTCGCGGATCCAAATCCAGTTCTGTCTAGATCGAATCGAGGATCTGTTTTTTCTTGTGGTCGAATTCTTCCTGCGTGATCAGGCCAGCTGCAAATAGCGATTTGAGTTTGCCCATCTTGCTGACAATGTCATCATCCCTCGGGGAAACGGCTGTGACGCCGTGATTGATGACCGTTTTGTCGGCTTCCGCACGGAGCTCCTCGAGTTTCATGTCCCGCCTCAGCTTAATCGCGTTCTCTTCGTTCTCTTGCGCGATGCGATACACGCTTCGGGCCTGAATCTTGGGCAGGTAGTCAATCGACTCGCTACGACCGGAAACGGAGTTAAAGGAAACCTCCGCTCCGAGAAAGTTCTCCTTCAAATGAACTTCTTTACAGTCTTTCCAGAGGCAATCAAAGAACGTCATTCGCCCAAGCATCTTTTGGCGAAAGATGATGAATCGCTTGTTCGTGAGTGCCACACAGTCAGGCGAGAAATTTGCGATTGGCTTGGACTGAATCGCGAAGTACAGGACCTCTTCTCCCGTGGTGCATATTCCACGAACACGTTCATGAATGCGCGCGGTCAATTCGTAATCTTGGCCATCTCGGCAAAGCGCGGTAATTTGATCCGATGCATTTTCTCCGCCCCTGTCGGGAGCGAGAGACGCCGCCACTCGCGATGCAATGTTCCTTGACATCCCCGACACAGCGACGGTCACCGCTGAGGAAACCGCAGACGCGGTGTTTTTAACTGAATCGGGAACTAGGTCGCTTGCCTTCAAGTCCTCTGCAGCGAACTCTTTGGTCGGAAATAGTCCTCGGACGCTTTCCGCTGCAACCCATGGCCCATCGATCGACTTTGAGATTTGCGCGGATGGAGGAAGCTTGCCTGCATTTGCAAACCCCTTTAATTGTGTCGGTGAAAATGGTCCGGAGGATCCGGACTTGGTTTTGACGTACCACGATACGGGCGAGTTCATATGAGGAAATTTCCAAGGGTTCCAAACGGGCAAATCAAACCGTGAATGGGTCGTATGCTGCCATCAAACTTCAAATCTGTAGCCTGCGTCTTCTAACGCATCGAAGAAATCATTTTCGTGAACGATCAGCAATCGGTTTCCCGCTTTCCTCAACGCCATCGCCTCTTCGACCTTTCGACCGTAACACGCAAACGCCCAACAGGGGTTCCCTTTGGCACCCACCATTAGCCAACGAGCCATTCGAGAGAGGCGTCTTCGACGATGGATTCGTTGAGGGTTATGCTCACCGGCGGTATGCGTCTAAATGAAAAACAAGCCCAGAACGGCACGTAATGACGGTAGCGCAACGACGTTTGTTCCGGGTCCGCCTGTTTGATCTTACCCGCTTCCACCGTATCACGGATCGCACGGGAGACCGACTCAGACTTTTTTTCCGGAAGACGGAATCGCTCTCGCAAGCTCTGGTTTGTCATCCTCTCGTTCATTACATACCGTAGGCAACTGTGCTGGCAAGTCGCACGGATGCGATCGTTCCGGTCCTTCGCCTCGAATTCCTTGTGCCCAAACAGCACCACCGACGTCCGCTTCTCACCCACGCGAAAGTCCGGGGCCGGGAGTTGAAAAGCCTCTGCCGCCTGGATCACCTTGTCCACTCCGCTCCCTTTCTCGTCGCAGATGCCTAGCCGACGCATCAAGTCCGCCGGCCGTTCGTTACGTGTCTGGTACTCATCAATGAAGCGATCCGGCGAGATAAACGGCTTCCCGGGATTGGAAATCTCCATTCGGTGATCATAGATCTCCACCATCACCGACATCCCCGTCTCCGTGAAATCCTGATGGATCAGCGCGTTGGCCACCAGCTCGCGGACTGCGATCTCGGGGAACATCTTCACCTCACGCCGCAGCGATTGAGCGATTTCAGCAATCGTCTTGGTCTCACGAACTGCCTCCAAGGCTATCGATGCTTTAAAAGAGGGGGTGAATGATCGTCGCTTCCGTGTCATACTTCTTCCTTGGTAAACCGAGTTAGCAACCCTGCAACACCATACCGGAAAAAACGCGAGTTTCTATCTTTAGCCGTGGTCCTAATATTGAGGTCCACTTCAATTCCAACCATTGACTACGCTTTCTGTTCTTTGCAAATTCCCATGAGAAAACTACCTCTACTCTCCTGTGACAGTGATCCCTTGTTGGAAGACGACATCATCGCCATCGAACGAGTTACGGGAACGCTCCCTAGAGATTATCGGTCCTTTTTGAGAGACTCGAACGGAGGACGACCTGCTGCAGTAGATATTCGATTTCCGGACCCTGCGTCAAAGGGATCGTACCGAAGCGTCGCCTCCTTGACGGTTCAAGACCCGCAAAACAACCCAGAACTTTTTATTGCGTCGATATCCAATGCCAGGGTGAAATTGTTGGCTGTGGCAGATTGCAACAATTCACCTGTTCTACTCGCGCTGAATCGGGACCGTCTTGGAGAGGTTTACCTATGGGATTACGACTTCACAGTGATGGAAGAATCCACGCTTGAATCCCCCATTACCCTTGACTCGAACGCCGTAATTCAAATTCTTGCGCCAACCTTCAGTGCGTTTTTGGAGATGCTCGAGATCGTGGAGCGTCCCGTCCTCAAAGAACTCGATTTCGAACCTACCGTTGAGAATTTCGCGAAGTATGGAGATAGCTGCTTTGATGCTGCAAAAGAGTTCTTCGACCAGATGAGTACAGAGCAGCTCAATCAAGCGTGGCCTCTTGGGGGCAAGCACGCGTGGCCGCCGATTTATAGGGCAGTGAATCACTCTCAAATCAACACCGTCCGTTACCTAATCTCTCGAGGCGTCGACACTCGGTACGCTTTGATCCATTGCCTGAACTCCTTTGAGATCTCGCAAATCCTCATTGCAAACAATGCAACTTCAACAGATTTGCAAGAGTTACTGAAATCAGCTGCATTCGAAATGGCATGCACCAGCAAACCCGAGGAGGTGCAGAAGATCATTCACCATGTTGTCGGCCTCGGTATTCGCCCTGACTTCCAAGATCCTGCCGTAATAGAGGAATGGAAGGAAGTGTTGGGGCGTATCTTCAACGACAAGATCATTCGTATCATCAAGACAGAGATTGGCATTCCGTTCGATATACCGCGCAGACGCTAGATCTAGGCAACGCACGCGCCTCACCCGTGAACAGACTCTTTCACCACGAGTCTGCGGACCGATGCCAGGGCTTTCAGTGCCTACAGGTACCTCCGCTGGGCCCGATCGACGCATTCCTGTCGTTTTGACTCGGATGCGTTGGATACCAACCAGTTGGCATGCTACTTGGCTAGGAAACGTTCGACTAAGGATTGACAACTCGACTTGCCTACCAAGGTCTCCAACATATCTGAGCAGCTCACGACGGTTCGGCCCCGCCAAGTCCTTTGCCAACTTCGACAAAGCCCTGCTGTCTTCCAAATCCGCTTTTTTAACCTCATCCCAGTCCACACACATCGAACTATCCTCAATTCGGATCGCCTACGCATGATCTGCATCCCTGCCAGTTCGACTTCGATCGCATGATCGACTTCACGGGCGTACCTGGCCAATATTTCGTCCAGCAACCTGAACTCCGCATCCGACTCGCGCACGCGAGCACGTTCGGCAGCCTTCTCTAAGCGGATTTCCCCGTCCTCGTCAGCCGCGTCCGAGGCAACGAGACCACTTCCGACGTAGGTCCTGATGATTCGCCTGTATACGCGTTGAGAGCGAGTGTAGTAGGTCCCAACGCCATTCCGAGTCTCCATGCTCATTTGTGTAACTCCTTTCACGATTTCCCAAAAAGTATCGCCGCGAGCTCAACCAGTTCGTTTCGTCTAGCATCATCGGCGTCCAAGAACAACTGAATCAGCGCCAGCAACTGGGTCTGAAGTTCATCCGAAATTTGGGCCGATGGGCCTAATGACGGGCCTACGGCGCGACCCTTTTTTCGTCCCGCAAATGAATTTGCAGGTGATTTCGGTGAGTGTTCGTTACCAGATGGGTGTACTGGCATGCCCCGAAGAGGGAATCTCCTAGACTCGAATCCCATCTTTTCCAGGGATTGTTCGGCTTCTTGATACCTCGAGCAGGTTGCTGATTCCCGATCCATGGAATCACCGACCAGTGAGTTTAGATTGCATTCTTCACCATGTATGCATCGTGGGCTCAGAGTACGGGGTTGATCATAACCTGGGCCGAAAACCGTGCTCAAAGGCCGGTAGGTTAATCAGCCGCAACGCGTTAGCGTACGGTTTAGCGGCTCATGATCGACGCCTAGAGTTCATGTCTGCCACCCCTCTTGTTAGCGAGGAGAGCACTTGCCAGGGTGAATAGCTCAATCGGTTACGAGAGGTTCATGCGTGACACCCGCCACTGCTAGTTCGCGTGGGGGCTTGTTAGAGGGGAGTCGAATCCTGGCATCCTTCGAGGGGCGAGCCTGACGGAGGTCGCTGGGCGCTGTGCTCTCGACGATCTGGTTGCCAATCGTGCTTAACATCGGGGCGAGCTCGATGGCGAGCATGGGTGCGTCGATGCGTACGGAGCGTCGACGCTGACAGTGCGTCGATGCGGTCGATGTGAAGATGCTCGGAGCGAGAAGCTGCTCGGAGCTAAACGTCTCTGCGGTTATTTGGCTGCCGTCTATTTACGGCGGCGCATTGCGTAAAGACTGGCCAATCCCAAGCCGGTGCAGAGCAGTGTTGCCGGTTCAGGAACAGGTTGAGTGGACATGACCACCGAGCCAGATCGTGCGCCAAAGAACGGTGATTGGAATCCATTGACAACAACACTCACCGACCCTCTGACAGCATTCGTGAAGCCTTGGGCGATCAAGATGGTGCCTGGGTTGAAAATACCCACAGCCTGGATTCGACGGGTTGCGACCTTGAGGAAGCCTACATCTTTGTTCGAGATCTGGTCCAAGGTCACGGTTCCCGAAAACGTCCCGAAATCGCTGCTCGAGAATGTTAAGTCGCTACCGGTGGAGTCAAAGGCACCGAATTGCATGACCTGGGTGACCAAGAGACCACCATTGAAATGACTACTGGTAAATGCAGACCAATCCTCAGTACCCGTGTTGTTCGTTCGCACATTGCCGAACGCCAAGGCGGGCGCTAGATTCGCGGCCGCAGGGCTAACGTCCCCCTGAACGTTGAAACCTACGGTCCCCATAATCGACGCCGCTTGCACCATCCATCCGCTTGCGCAAATGGCGAACACGGTCATCACACTCAACAAAACTCGAAGCTTACTCATTGTATTCCTTCCGCCCGAACTAGGCACGGCGTTCGTCGCCGTAATTCGCACGTTATCGTCCATTCCATCTATAACGTATCCTAACGATCCATCGACTCACGGTCAACAAATCCGAACCGTGAGGTCTTTCATTGACGACCGGTTCTTTGGCATGCAGACCGACGTCGTCGCGCAGCGAACCACCCACCGATACCTAAAACGCAAAGAACACAACTTGATGGTTCTGGAACCGCTTGTGTTCCAAATATCATGTTGGCCGAACGGCCTCCGCCGGAAATGTTCTCTAAAGAGACAAGCAACTGTCCTTGAACGACCTCGTTGTAGCCGCTGGCGACGAGCAAGGTTCCTGGGGTGAACAAACCCAAGACGGAAATTGAGCGTGATGCAGCGATGCCTGTCCCTACTTGACCACTGTCGTCAATCACCGAGCCTGTAAATGTACCAAAGGATGTACTGCTGAAATTGAACACCTGACCGACCGAATTGAATGCCCCGACATTGATCGAAGTGTCAACAGGCACTCCGTTGATGAACGCCGTCCAATCGCCATCAGCAGTGTTGTTGGTCCGGACATCCGTCAGCGTAAACGCTTGATTGAGACTCCCGGAAGTGGGTGTGATCGTGCCTTCGACGTTGAAACCAATGCTGCCAACGATCATGTCCGCCTTGGCTGGAACGACACACGTAGATACAACGGCTAACGCAGCCAACCAAGACAAAAATCGGAACATACAATCGAGCTTCCGAAACAGGACGAATCATGAAAAAACCACGTCGAAACGACGCGGCGGGCATTTCCAGGCTAATTCAGCCATGTAAGAACGTCAACGCTTTGGGCACTTGAAAGGTTTTTATCAGGCGATTTCTGGACGGCTACTCAGACAGGGATCAGCTCCCCCCACGGCTTGGCAATCCCGCCTCCATATGCTACCATGAGGTCCGCGGTCCCCCTTCCGGATCCTTTCACGGACGCTAGCAAGCTGGATCTGCAGAAGGATTGCCACAATGCAGCCGCAACCAACCGGGTTTTTCTGAAACGCAAATCCCATGACAAACGACCTTTCCCAAGACCTAAAGCGTTTGCACGATGACCTTGCCGGGGCTCCACCGCTGAACGCCGAGGATATCGCAGCGTTGCGACGGCTGGCGGACGACATCCAGCGAATCATCGATTCCAATCCACGTGTCGGGAAGACTCAGGACGTCCGTGCGGAGGCCGATTCACCTGAGGAACCTTCGATTTTGGATCGAATATCGACCTACATCGAAACCCTCGAAGCCCAGCATCCCCAACTCACCAAAACCCTTTCGATGGTGGCCGAACGTCTGTCGGACATGGGCATTTGAGCCCCGTCGCGGCCCCTTAGCGTCGGTGGCAAAGTTCTCGAGCCGCCGCCCGTGGACATGCTCTCGATCGTCCGGTTTGCCAAGAAATGCTATTTTTTCCAGGTAACTACTTGCCCAAACGAGGCTCTGCCATGCACGCTTTCTACCGTCAAATCCTCCCGACCCGACTCTTAATCAGCTTCTTGACCAGCACTTTGGCGTGCGGATTGTCTCTGCAAGCTGAGGACAAGGATCGATGGCCGGCTTTTCTCGGGGCTGGGGCTTCGGAGATCCCTAACGATCTGCCGATGCAATGGTCCAAGACCGATGGCATTGTTTGGAAAACACCTCTGGTTGGGCATGGTCAATCGAGCCCTGTGGTGTGGGGAGACTCAGTCTTCGTAACCACGGTCGAAGGCAAAATGAAGGACGAGTGCCTGACGTACTGTTTGGATGCCAAAACGGGGGCGGTGCAGTGGAAGGCAAGCCTTGCGAACTCGGCACCTGTTCTGAACAGCGTTTACGTCAGCCGTGCCGCCACAACACCGGTCGTTGATGCTGACCGATTGGTTTGTTTTTTCGAAAGCGGTGACTGTGTCGCTTATTCGCATCGAGGTGATGAACTTTGGAAGCGGAACCTGAGTCGCGACTACGGACCGTTCCAAGCCGAGTTCGGACTCGCAGCATCCCCGTGCCAAACTGCAGATCGCGTCTTTATTTTGCTCGAGCACGATGGACCGAGCCGACTGGTGGCACTCGATAAGGCAACTGGCGAAACGGTTTGGTCCGCAGATCGGGCTTCGCGGATCTCTTGGAGTTCCCCCGCTACCTTTCGCATCGATGGGGTCGATCAAGTCGTGGTCAGTTCGGCCGGAACGGTCGATGGCTACGCCGCAGCCGATGGCAAAAAACTTTGGACGATCGAAGGAGTGGGTGGCAATACAGGTGTGACTCCAATCGATTTCGGCAACGGCAAGTTCCTCATCGGTGCGTCGGGAGGTCGACAAGGTGAGAATGCAGCCGCAGCTCAAAAATCCAATGGATTGGTCCAGGTCACCCGTTCCGGAAACGAATGGGACGCAAAGATCGTATGGTCCAACGACAAACTCAGCCCCTCTTGGGCCTCCCCAATCATGCATCAGGGCTTGGCGTATTGGGTGAACCGAGTGGGAGTGGTTACATGCTTGGATGCGACGACTGGCGAATCCCTCTACAGCGAACGACTCAAACAATCCTGTTGGGCCACGCCGGTGGCCGTTGGGAATCGCATTTACTTTTTTGGCAAGGACGGAACCACTTCGGTCATCGCCGCCGGACGTTCGTTCGAACTCCTGGGTGAGATGGAATGGCTCGATCCGGATCAAATTCCGCCCGAGTCGACGAAACTAGGCGAAGAAACCACCGAAGAACGCCAACGTGGAAGCGCCATGTTCAGTGGCCCCACCGTGTATGGAGTCGCGGTCGCAGGCAATCGCTTCGTGGTCCGCATCGGCAATCAGGTCTACGGCATCCAATGATCGGAATGCAGCCATGTGCGTGTTAAACGCCATGAATGGTTCCGCATGACGTTCCTTCCAAATTAGAAGCCCGGGCCCATCAGCCGCGGCATCAATTCCCAACCGTTCGCAAGCTGCAATCCCGTTGATTCGGCTGCGACCTCGTCGTACGTTTGCGAGTTGTTGGCAACGATGCCATGCCCGCAAGCAGCGAATGGAACCCATCCGTGTGCGTGTTTCTTGGTGCTGACTGGAGTGGCGTGATCCGGGGTGACCAGGATGCGATACTCACCGTATCCACGAAGGGCTGCGTGGACAGGCCGCACGATGTCGCGATCGATGGCTTCGAGGGCTTTGATTTTTTCATCGACTCGCCCTTCATGACTGGCTTCGTCGGGGGCTTCGATGTGCACGCATACCACATCGTGGTTCTCCAACGCATCGATGGCCGCTTGGCCCTTGGCCGCGTAGTCCGTGTCGAGATACCCGGTAGCACCGGGCACTTCGATGCGATCCCAGCCGATAAGGGCTGCGAGACCGCGGAGCAGATCGACGGCCGTGATCATGGCCCCCGTCTTGTGGAATCGAGCGTGAAACGATTCGAGGGTCGGCGTTTTGCCTAGTCCCCATAGCCAGAGGTGGGTGATCCTCGGTAGTCCCTTGGCGATTCGTTCGTGGTTCACTTCGTGCTGTTCGAGGATTTCCGAGCTCCGTTGCATGAAATCGCACAGCAGATCACAGCCAGGTCCACGCGGATAATCGTCGATCACGCTCAGGTCCGTTAGATCGTGCGGAGCGCGCGTTTTGGTTTCGTTCGAGAACGGAGGCTGGACACCGGGTCGTCCGCGATGGAGGAGCAAGTTGCGATAGCTGACACCAGGCACAAATTGCCAGACATCGCTCCCCAGTTCCTGCTGTACGGTTTCGAGGATACGTCGGCTTTCTTCAGTGCTGACATGTCCTGCGGTGAAGTCAACCATGACCTGATCGATGATCGTCACTGCATTGCAGCGGATGGCCCAATCGTCAGGTCCTAGAACGATGCCTTGCGCGGCAGCTTCGATAGGCGCGCGACCCGTAAAAAAAAGATTTGGGTCGTAGCCGAGCAACGCCATGTTGGCGACCTCGCTCCCTGCCGGCAAGTGACACGGAACATTGTCCGATTGTCCCACCACCCCTTCGCGGGCAATCGCACCCATGCCGGGCAAGTCCGCGGATTGAAGGGGAGTCTTGCCCCCCAACGCTTCCACAGCTTGATCCGCACAACCATCGGGAATGATGATCGCAATCTTCATTTCAGTCCGTCTCCATGAGAGCCATGCAACATGCGTCAGTGTCCGCCTTCGTAGACCCGCAGTTTGACACTCTGCGTTCCCACACTTGGTAATTTTCGAATCTCTTCGTGCGCATTGGCCGCATCGGCTTCGGTGCACTCATGTGTCATGATGACGAGCGGGACCTGACGTGTCTCCAATGCATCATTGGGTTCGTGCTGAATGATCGACGAGATTGAAATTTTGTGCCACCCGAGAATGCCGGTAATTTGGGACAGTACCCCGGGCTCGTCGGCCACAACGAACCGCATGTAATAGCGAGCTATCGTTTTTTCGTAAGGGATCAATTCGATTTCGCACTGGCGTTCCGACCACAATTCGAGTCGCCGAAACGTAATGTCGGTTCGGCCAGCAGCGGTATCGATCATGTCGGCTACGACAGCCGAAGCCGTTGGCATTTGCCCTGCACCTTGGCCGTGAAAGAACATGTCTCCGACCGCATCTCCGACGACGGTGATGGCATTGTATGCCCCGCGGACCTCTGCCAAAGGGCGACCGATGCGGACCAAAGTTGGGGATACGTGCAATTCGAGATCATCATGGATTAGTTGCGCTGTGGCCAACAAGCGGATGCGATAGCCGAGCTCGTAGGCGTACCCAATGTCGGCCAATTCAAAGGCCTCGAGTCCGCGCCGGTAGATGTCTCGCCAACCGATGCGAACGCCGAAGGCTAAATGGGCTAGGATGGCCAGTTTCTGAGCCGCATCACTGCCGTCGACATCCATGCTGGGATCAAACTCGGCGTATCCCAATTGTTGCGCGTTGGCCAAGGCGGTCGCGTACTCGGCACCTTTGTCGGACATCTGGGTGATGATGTAGTTGCTGGTGCCGTTGAGGATTCCGCGCAACGAATGGATCTGATTGGCGGAAAAGCACTGCGAGATGTTGGCGATGATCGGGATACCTCCCCCAACGCTGGCTTCAAAAGCGATGGTCCGCCCGAGCGACCGCGCTCGGTCGAACAGTTCTTCGCCATGCTGAGCCAAGAGGGCTTTGTTGGCCGTAACCACATCCTTGCCCGACTCCAGGAGCTGCAACATGATTTTACGGGCTGGCTCGATTCCGCCGATGAGGTGCGCCACCACTTCGATGCTCGGATCGTTCAGGACTTCATCGAGTTGCGTGGTCAAGACTCCTGCCGGCAAAGAAATGCCACGATCTTTGCCAACATCGCGCACAACGGCCTTCTCCAGCCACAGGACGCGGCCCGCGTGACGGGCTAGCCGATCGCCATGGTCGAGCAGCAACCGGGCCACGCCGCTTCCCACCGTGCCCATGCCGACAATAGCGACGCGGGTTTTTTCCAATCGTTGATGCGACTTGACCAATCCCGTTCGATTCCTTCGCCGTAAGTGAAGCACGGTTTTGGGACTTCCGTTCCGAAGAAAACGCGTGCGAATTGCCAAATGTAAACCATGGCCCCGATCCCGCAATCCATGGTCAAATCCGTCGCAGTTCAGAAAAAGGTGCTAAATTTACCAAATCGAGTCGAAACCGAGGTGTCCAAAACGTGTTTACCTACCCCTATCGTTTCTGGTGACACGCTTCCAAAGCAAGGTGCGACGATGCCCCAACGGTATGATTTTCTAGGCCTTCGCTTCGGTGCGATCGTATTGCTCGTTTCGGGAATAACGTCCCTCATTCTGGGATTATGCAACAGGGAGCTTTTACATCCAGCTTGGTCCCAACCTCCGGAAGCTACAAACGCCTTAACCTCGAAACCGACCAAGAAACTGACCAAGCAGGAGCTTCAGTTTTTCGAGACCCGCGTCCGGCCGGTGCTGGTTGAAAAGTGTTACGCCTGCCATTCGGCCACATCCAATCTGGCCGAGGGTGGATTGCGATTGGATTCCCGAGACGCAATCCGCCGCGGAGGTTCGGGCGGACCAGCCTTGGTTCCAGGCGAACCGGCCAACAGTCTTTTCATCCGAGCGATTGAATATCGTGATGCGGACCTAGCCATGCCCCCAGACGATGCGGGTGGCAAATTGAGCGATGCAGAAATCAAGGATCTGACGCGATGGGTCAAAATGGGAGCCGCCGATCCGCGCGACGAAGACGAAGCGTTTCAAACCGTCACTGCCTCGGACACATCGGATCGATCTTGGTGGTCCTTGCAGCCGATCGTACGACCCTCGCTACCCACCGATACGCCATGGGCTTGGAACTCCATCGATCGCTTCATCGCCGACAGCCACCGGCAACAGGCATTGCAACCTGCAGCCGATGCCCCTGCAGTCAGTCTCGTGCGGCGTCTCTATTTCGATCTCACGGGTCTGCCACCGACGCTCGAGCAGCAGCAGGACTTCGAGGACAAACTCGCGTCGGGGACACCGCGCCAGCATGCCATCGAAGAACTGGTGGATACACTCCTCGCCTCCGATGCGTTCGGTGAGCATTGGGGCCGCCATTGGCTGGACGTAGCCCGCTACGGAGAATCCTCCGGTCGTGAAGTCAATTTGCCGTACAACCAAGCCTGGAGGTACCGAGATTGGGTCATCGACGCGGTCGCAAAGAACCAACCTTACGATGCTTTTTTGATCGAACAGATTGCGGGTGACCTGCTAACGTCGACGTCCCCCATGCAACGGGCCGATCACTTGACCGCAACAGGATTCATGGCTCTCGGATCGCGAAATATTAACGAACAGAATCCCAAGCAATTTGCAGTGGACCAAGCCGACGAACAGATCGATACGCTTTTTCAAGCCACCATGGCCACAACCTTTGCTTGCGCGCGTTGCCACGATCACAAGTTCGATCCCATTCCTCAATCAGAATACACAGCGGTATCCGGAATCTTCTTGTCGACGCAAACCCATTTCGGAGTTTTTGGTGGGAACAACGCGCGCAATGGATCTCCGCCTCTCGAACTGCCGACCGATTCCCACGTCACGGTACTGCCTAGCCCCTGGGATGCAGAACTGATAGCCAAGAAACATGAGGAGTTGGCCAAGCTACGTGCCTCGATCGCCAAACTTCAAGGCGATACGAAGAACGATCGCAAAGATAAGAAAGTACCTAAAGCGGTCGATCGCGACAAACAGCAGCAGATTCGAAAATTGACCCAAACCGCATCGGAGCTGAATTTTCAACTCTCGGCCGTCACAGACGAAGGGAATGCGAAACCGCTGGCCATGGGCTTGGTCGATAAACCCGTGGCTGATCGCAGGGTTGAAACCGCGCGCAAACGACCGCCGTCACGACCAGCCGCCGGGCGCGGACGCGCTGTCTTTGCATCGATCGACGACAGTCCCTTCTTTGCGCGCGGTGATATCGATCTGCCAGGCGAAAAGATTCCTCGCGCGGTACCCAACCTTTTTGGCGATGCGAGTCATTACGAAATTCCCAACAATGCCAGTGGCCGACTGCAATTGGCGAACTGGATCGCTAGCCGGGACAATCCACTTACGTCGCGGGTTGCCGTGAACCGCATGTGGGCTTGGCTGATCGGCCAAGGCATCGTTGCAAGCGTAGATAATTTCGGGACCTCCGGCTCATTGCCCAGCCATCCACAGTTGCTCGACCATCTCGCAGCGGAATTCATCGACAACGGGTGGGACGTGAAGCAAATGGTGCGACGCATTGCAACCAGTCGCACTTACCAACTCGCCAGCTTCGCCGTGGAAAGTAACGATGGCTTCGATAGCAGCGAAGGTTCGGATCCCGACAATCGTTGGTGCTGGCGTGGGAAACGACGACGACTGCAAGCCGAGGAGATTCGCGATGCGATGCTGCTGTTGTCCAACCGTCTCGATCCCTCCCGACCCATGGGTACGACGATGGCCAGGCACTTTGGCAATCGCGTCAACATTTCGACGGGCAAGAAGCGAGGCAAGGGTGAGGTATTGACCGACGACGTGTGCCGATCGATCTATTTGCCGCTCCCAAGATCTGCCGCACCGGAGGTCCTCGAGTTGTTCGATCTTCCAGATGGCACGTTCGTCCAAGGGATGCGAGACGCAACCAATGTGCCATCGCAGTCTTTGTTCTTGCTCAACAATCCAGTCGTTGCCGGTCACGCAGGCGCGGTCGTACGTACCATGATGCAACGTATTCCTGGCCGCGGACTCGATAACTCCGAAGCGCGCGCGAACTATCTATATCGTTTGATTTTAGCTAGGCCACCCACCGGTGACGAAATGCTGCTGGTGTCCAACCTAATGAAGGAATCCGAGACAACCGAAGCCGGCTGGATCAGCTTGGTCCGAGGTTTGTTCGCAACCGCCGAGTTTCGCTACCTGGACTAGCGTTGAAGTAGTAGTCAGTAGGCAGTAGGCAGTAGGCAGTGAGCAGTGAGCAGTGAGCACTAAGAACTAAGAACTAAGAAATAAGACCCCTCTCTCCATTCCAACAGGCAGGAAAGAACAATGTCCCTTTGCATGGTTCGCAACCCATTGGTTACTCGACGAGCGGTGCTGCAAAACACGGCCTGCGGTTTTGGTTGGTTGGCGTTTTCGGCCATGCTGGCCAACGCTGCGGACGCCTCGAAGGCCTCTAAAGCTTTGGAGGAAAAAGGGTCGGGGTTGGGACGTGCCAAGCGGGTCATCTTTCTGAGCATGAAGGGTGGGCCATCCCACGTGGATACGTTGGATTACAAACCGGCTTTGGCCAAGGTGGATGGCAAGCCTGGGCCACGGCCGGGTAGCAAGTGGATGAAGTCGCCGTGGCAGTTTCAACAGCATGGACAAAGCGGTCAATGGATCTCGGAATTGATGCCGGAGTTGGCCAAGGTCGCAGACGATCTTGCGATCGTCAATTCCATGCAAACCGATGTGCCCGCGCACCCGCAAGCCACGATTCGCATGCATACCGGAACCAGTCAATTCGTTCGGCCGAGCGTCGGTTCATGGGTTCTTTACGGCCTCGGATCTGAAAACGAAAGTCTTCCGGGCTTCATCAGCATCGCGCCGGCCGGGGGCGGTGGTGGGGCGCAGAATTACGGTAATGCCTTCCTGCCGGCTAGCTTTCAAGGCATGCGTCTGGGAAATGAGAACCGCGAAGTAGAACAGACTCAGGTTTCTAATTTAGCCCCGCTCGTCGGTTCCCAACGCCAACGCCGTGAACTGGCGTTCATTCAATCGATGAACGAAAAGAAACGCGCTCGCGACCGAGGCGACCATGAGATTGAAGGGGTGATCCATTCCTACGAACTAGCGTTTCGAATGCAGTCCGAGTTACCGCAGGTGATGGACATCAAGTCCGAGTCGGCGGAGACGCTGGCTCTGTATGGCATGGATCGCAAAGAAACTAAGAACTTTGGAGGCAAGTGCTTGATGGCGCGCCGGATGGCCGAAGCCGGTGTGCGGTTCATCGAGATCACGCACGGCAACTGGGATCATCATGCGAGCATCGGCACGTCGTTGCCCAAGAACTGCGAAGCCATCGATCGCCCCCTGTTCGGATTGTTAACCGATCTGAAGCAGCGCGGGTTGCTCGAAGAAACTCTTGTCGTGTGGACCGGCGAGTTTGGCCGGACACCGTATGCTCAAGGTCGCGATGGACGTGATCACAATCACAAGGCCTTTAGTTTGTGGATGGCAGGGGGCGGTGTGGCTGCGGGCAAGCGCTACGGCGTCAGCGGAGAATTCGGAGTCGAAGCGACTGAGAATGCATTGCCGATCGTCGATTTCCATGCAACCCTCCTGGCATTGTTGGGCCTCGATCATGAACAATTGACATACCCGCACGCGGGTCGCGACTTTCGATTGACCGACACCAAAGGCCGCATCGTCCGAGACCTAATGGCCACGTAATGGAACGTGACTCCGTGATGATGCAGGGCTTAGAAATTTATGAAGGCCTAGGAGATTGACCAAGTCTACGCGATCGAGAATGTTTCAATCAAATACTTGAGATCGTTCATGAACGCGGCTGCTCCGACCCCGTTGATGACACGGTGATCGAAGGCCAGCGTGAGTTGGGCTCGCTTCTGGAATCGAAAGCCCGCTCCGTCCGGGACCGGTGCATCGAAGACTTCTCCCAACGCCAAGGTAGCAACGGCCGGGGCCACAATGGCTGGTATTCCGAAACGCATGTTGGCCGTGCCGATATTGGAAATGCTGATTGTGATCGATGGGTCCGCTTGATCGACCCCTTGGCGGGCCAAATCGATCTGACGATTCACGCTTGCAAAAAATTCATCGCGCGACATACCCTCTGGTGCTCGCACGACGGCGGTCACGAGCATGTCTTCCGGCAGTGCGACGGCGATTCCGAATTGGACATCACGATAAGTTCGCAGCACCGTTCCATCGCTGCTGATACTCGATCGAAACAGAGGGTGGTGACTTAAGGCTTGGGCCACACACCACAGCATCAAGTAAAAGCTCGTCTCCGTACCACCTGCTGCTTTGATCTGCTGCCGAGCGCTTGCCATGGCGGTCCAGTCTACCTCATTCATGACGGTCACCGGGACAGTGGTCTGCATGCTCCGGACCAACCGATAGTTGAGCGTGATCTGTTGCTTAGGGACTGGTCGCTCATCGTAGGTGCTCTGCGACGCAACATCGTCAGCGGAGTCGCGATCGACCGAACCGTGTGCGTGGGATGCGGTCGCCAAGTAGTGATCGACATCTTCTGGGGTTAGCTTGGTCCCCTTGCATGGGATCTCATCTGCAACATCGAGCAGTCCCTTGTCCTTGAGGTAAGCACGTGTCCGAGGCGGGACAAAGCGATTGGGTTTCGTCGCACGGACTTTTGTTGTTGCGGACATGGTTGCCGATGCGTGCGATAGAACGGTACCAGTGGAACGATCGGAGGCGGATGAGCTGGTAGTCTGCGAAGGGCTGTGCCCACCGGAGTGGTTTGTGGACGCGGGTCCTTCGACTTCCATTTGGGCCACTTCGGTTCCGATCGGAAGGACGGTCCCTTCCTTCACCAGCCATGCAACGAGCCGCCCGCTGAACGGAGATTCGACCTCCGTCGACGCCTTGTCCGTTTCCATGACGTAGATGGCTTCATCACGTTTGACCATCTCACCGGGTTGCTTGAGGAATTCCACCAGCAACGCTTCCTGCAGTCCCTCTCCCATTTGAGGGATGCGAATAGATTGAATCGGCACGGATACTATTCCTCCATGGTCAGTTGGATGGCCGATACGACACGTGGAGTATCGGGCAACGCGGCGTATTCGTAGATCGGGTTATAACCGATGTGCACGTCGGGCCGACTGACGAGTTGAGGCGGACTGAGGAAGTAGCAGAACCATTCGGGTGTTGAAGTCATCTTGGCGAGGATCATCTGTCCGACGCTGCACGACTCTGAGTCTTCCTGAACGACCACCAAACGGCCCGTTTTTTCGAGCGAAGCCGCGATGGTGTCTTCATCCCAGGGCACAATGGATCGCAGATCGATGACCTCCACCGAAACGCTGCCCTCCAGTTGCTCGGCTGCCTGCAGGGCTTGTTCCATGCAATTGCCCCAAGCCACCAACGTCACATCGGTCCCTTCGCGACGCACCTTGGCTTGACCGAACGGCACCGGCTCAATGGATTCAGCGACATCGATTTGTTGGCGAAATAAGTGTTTGGGAATGAGGTAGATGGTGGGATCCTCCGCGTGCATGGCCGTCCACATCAAACCTGCGGCGTCTTCGGGTGTGCTAGGAACGACAACGCGCAATCCCGGAATGTGCGCGAAACTACTCTCGTTGGCTTGGCTATGCCAGATCGATCCGCCGGGCAGATACGCACCGTAAGGCGAGTAGATGACCGCCGGACATTTCCAATCCCCAAACGACCGCCAGCGGATGGTCGCCATGTTTTGCGAGATCTGCGACCAGGCGGGACCGACGAAATCAACGAACTGCAATTCAAACACCGGACGCATTCCGTAGCAGGCCATGCCTACCGCCACCCCGGCGATGGTGGCTTCTGCTAGTGGGGCATTGAAAACGCGATTTGGGAACTCGGTCGATAAGCCAGCCGTCAATCGGAACACGCCCCCTTTTGGATCCTCGATGTCTTCTCCGAAGAAAACATAACTTGGATCACGTTCGAGCCCAGTTCGGAAAACCTGATTGACCGCATCGACCATCCGCCATTTGCGTCCGCCCGAGATCGGTGGCACGGTGGCGGTGGGCAACGGACCCAGCAGTTCCTGCATCAATTCGTCTGGCGAGGGATCGGTCATTGCCTCAGCTGCTTGATAGTCCGCGTCGACTTGCTGATCGATCGTGTGGCGGATTTCCTCCCAGGCGTCCCAAGACAATTCTCCAGCTTCGATCAACTCTTCCACCACGGTATTGATGGGGTCACGTTCCATCATTTCGGAGATCTCTGCTGGTGGTCGATAAACACGGTGATCATCGCTGCTGGTATGACTACATAGGCGGTCGACTTCGCACACCAGAACCGATGGTCCACCACCAGCGCGGGCCCGATCAATGGCTTGATGCGCAGCATCGTAAACGCGGTCGGGATGACGACCGTCGACGGGATGGATGCCAACGTTGCGATCGAAAATTCCGAGCTTGAACGGATTGAATTTGTCGGTGTTCGTACTGATGCCGTACCGGTTGTCCTCCACAACGAAAACCACTGGCAGTTTCCGTTCGGCGGCAAATGCGATGGCTTCGTAAAATTCACCTTGGCGGGTAGCCGCGTCTCCGGTCGTTGCCAAAGCGACTTGGGGTTTGCCTTCGAGTTGCATGGCCCAGGCCGCGCCACATGCGGGGAGCAAATTGCTGGCCGTTGGTGTCGGGACACTCCAAATATTTTTGGCCCGCGAACTCGGATGGCCAGGCATTTGACGGCCGCCGCTGCTGGTATCGCGTTTGGCAAAATACGCCTTGGCCAATTCCAAATTGGTCATGCCTTTGGCGAGCATCATCGCCCGATCACGGTAGTAGGGAAAGAGATAGTCCTGTTCGTGCAGGAGCATGGCAATCACGGCCAACGTCTCGTGCCCCATCCCCGCTACTTGGAACCAGCCTTTGCCTTGCCGGAGCAGGACTCCTTCGCGTCGGTCCCCTTCGCGGCTCAAGTACATCAGCTTGAGAAGGTCCACTTTGTTGTACGTCGCCCGCGAGCTTTTCTGAGTCATAGCACAATCCTTCCTGAGTTTGTCGAACCAAGGCCCATCAAGTGCGATTCCAGACCACTAAGGGTGCAATGTAAGGCATTCAATAGGACTTTAAGGAATTAGCGAAACCGTTGCAAGAGGGAGTTGGCCGGAATTCCGATTGGCAAGGCTGCGTGATCGATGCATCGTCTCAGTCAAATGCTGGTACCAGCCGATGAAAAACCCAGCTGGGATACGAAAGTTTCAGGCCGCGGAACGGCGTGGGACATTTCCCTATTTCGAAATCCAAGAGTTGCCGTCCGATTCGTTGGAGGTCAACATTGCATTCCGATGGACCTGCGACCCAGTATTTCAAAACGTCCATGTATCCGTCTCGGGACCCCGGTCCGACGAGCTTGAAAGTTCTGGAGCATAGAATGAACTCGTTTCGCTACGATTATCGAGAATCTCGACAGCACTATTTGGCAGCCTACGATACGGCTGCGGTTGAGCAATACGATGCATGGATCGCAACTCTGGGTGAGGAAGATCACCGAGCGTGCCTCAGCGACATTGCTGAAACCTATTTGTTTCCAACGGGCGCACGGGTGCTCGACGTCGGCGCCGGAACCGGAGGATTGACGCTGGCACTGGCCATGCAACCCGACCTTCACATAACCGCAATGGAACCTTGTCCGGCAATGTTGGTTCGTTTGCGAGCGAAGGAAGCGTTGAAAAATGTACGGACGGCTGAAGGCTTTAGCGATCACGAATCCGATCGTGCCTTGTTCGATGCGGAGCAATTCGACGTCATTGCGTCACGGCAACTGGCCAATGGTCTTTTTGATCCAATGGCTGCGTTTGCCAACTGGCATCATTGGCTTCGTCGCGACGGTCGTGTGATTGTGATCGATGGCATGTACGAGCGTTCGGCTTGGACCGGTGCGCTCTCGGAGATGGTCGATGCCCTTCCGTTGTCCGCGTGTCAAACCATGGCCACGGTCCCTTATCTGTTGGAGAAATCGGGGTTTCGCATCGATCACGTCGGCTGGATGCCACGGGTCAACGCGTTGCCATCGACACGGACTCGCCGTTATTGGGTGTTGGCTACAAAGATGGAAACCTGACAGGGCCGAAGACTGGACTCATCTCGCTCCCCGACCGAAGCAATCATTCGTGGCTAGGCGGCATCCTACAATACGACATGCACTCAAGGAGCGCGGCACATGCCAAACTCTTAGAGTGTTCCCTGCGACTTCGTATTCCTTGCGACTTCGGTAGTTGTGAGGGTTCTTCGATTTCCGCATACACAAACAACAGAAGACCAAGCCATGGAACCAAAACAACACAGCCAACTCAGCAACCTCTGCTTCTTTTTGGGCTTCGCGTCGATCGTGGCTTCGATCGCCATTTGGTTTTATGCTGGTGGTACTACGCCCGAATCCCAGGGGCACGGGGAGCGGTTTGGCATTTTCGTCGGACTCTGGGCACCGACATTTTTTATCTTGTCCAATCGCTTCAGCCGTTATGCGGAATTCAAAGCCTAGGGGCTTGCATTCACGTCGAAGGACGTCCAGGTCGTGCGGTTTGCGGATACAAGCAGCAGTTCGCGGGACAAAGATCATGGCTCGGACCGTAGCTTCCCACGAACGGGCGGTCGGTTCCAGGGCGTAGTCGCTCTTCGATCAGATCGACGACCATGGTTACGAAGGCAGGGTGCGTACCAACGCTGGCCGCACGCACGAAATGGATCCCATGTTCGGCGCACATGTCGGCCGCTTCGGCATCGAGATCGTACAGGACCTCCATATGGTCGGAGATGAATCCGATCGGCTGGACGATTAGATGCCCGACCGATCCTGCCTGGGAAAGTTGTTCAATTCGGTCGCAAACATCGGGTTCCAACCAAGGTTGCTGTGGTGGCCCCGATCGGCTTTGAAAGACGAGTTCCCAGGGCCCATGGCCTGCGGCCTCGCACACGAGGCGTGCCGCCTCAAGCAGTTGTTCCTGGTACCGGGAGTTGTCCGCCATCGTTTTGGGAATGCTGTGCGCACAGAACAGAACTTTGGTTTGCGCTCGAGCCGACTCCGGTATTTTGGCCAAGGCTTCTAACAGACAATCGCGCTGGGCCGTGATGAATCCGGGATGATTGAATCCCATGCGAACCTTTTCCACCAAAGGTGCTTTTTCTCCAACCTCCGCCATGGCTGCAGCGATGTTTTCGCGGTACTGCCGACAGCCGCTGTAGCAACTGAACATGGAAGTAAAGAAAGCGATGGCACGCTGGATTCCTTGCCCACTCATCGTTCGCAATGTATCCGGGAGCATCGGAGCCCAGTTGCGATTCCCCCAAAAGATAGGCAGCTCGATCCCGCGGCTGAGGCACTCGTGGTGTACCGCTTCGATCAGTGCCCGACACTGGGCATTGATGGGACTGACACCACCAAAATGCTGGTAGTGCTCGGCAACTTCTAGCATGCGTTCGCGAGGTACGTTTTTGCCACGCAGGACGTTCTCGAGGAACGGCATCACATCCTCTGGCCCCTCTGGCCCTCCGAACGAGACAAAAAGAATCGCATCGATCGGCATCACGTCCAAAGACGGAAGCGGCCCCAAAGGTGCCGCAGGCAAGGTGGATACGGGCTGTCCGTCCGTGGTCTGGCTGTGTCCGGTGGATGTAGGTGTCGACATCGATCGTCTTCAATAAAGGTGGGGGAACAAACGTGGGGGAACCTGGAAATTCTGCTCCGCTTCTCATTGGAACAAGGCCTTGAAAGTGTAGTTCATTGTCTAGCCACAGCGTCACAGGGGAAGCCAATCTAGTCCCGTTGGCTAGAATGGAGAGGAACTGGACGAAAATCGACTAGCGAATGAACCAACGAGACTATGCCAAACAGCCGCATTCAATTCCGTGAGTATGTCAGTGCATTGCGCACGGCCAATAAAACGCGGGACAAAGAGCAGTACGATTCGTTCCATTCGACCATGACCCGCAGTGAAAAGGATTCACTGGTATCGCGCAGCCACCGTTCGTTTTGGGTCCTTTTTCGTGAATTTTTAGGATTGCTACGCGGCTTCCGAGCGGAAATCCTGCTCGGACTGTTCTCCCTAACCGTCTCAACCTTGTTGAGCTTGATCCCTCCCTTGGGTACGAAGCTGGCTATCGACAGTTCGTTGACGTCCCCACCCAAGCCGCTTCCCGCCTGGTTGGATCAGCTTTTGGGTAGTCCCAGTCCGTTCGAGATCTTGGTTTGGATTGCTGTTGGGGTTGCCGTAATCACTCTGATTCGTACGGCAGTCCATTTGTGGGGGCGTTGGGTATGCACCAAAGCCGTCAATCAGGTGCAAACTTCGATCCGCAAACGGGTCTTTGAACACATGTTGCATTTGCCATTGCACAAGGTGCAGCAACTCAAAAGTGGAGGCTCGGCCAGTCTGCTACGTGAGGATGCGGGCGGGATCGCGGAACTGATTTTCAGCATGCTCTACAATCCATGGCAGGCCATTGTGCAGCTCGTAGGAAGCTTGATCGTTTTGGTAATCGTCGACTGGCGATTGCTGGCGGCCGGTGTGCTGCTCTTGCCCGCCGTTTACTTCAGCCACCGCACCTGGATCCATGCCATTCGCCCGTTGTTTCGAGATTTGCGGGCGACCCGTCAGCGTATCGATGCCAATTCGACGGAAACCTTTTCCGGAATTCGTGTCGTGCGGACCTTTGCCCGCCAGACAAGCGAGACGCGTCGCTACGTTCGCGGCAATCATTATTCCGTGCGTCAAACACTGATGGTTTGGTGGCGAACTCGGTTGATCGAAATTGTTTGGGAAGTCCTCATCCCACTCTGCTCCACTTTGCTTTTGATGTACGGCGGTTGGCAAATTCTCCAAGGCGAACTCACGCTTGGGGATTTGATGATGTTTCTCGTTTATCTGACAATGCTCCTAGGCCCCATCGCCACGTTGGCGGGCAGCGCCGTTCAATTCCAAAACAATTTGGCAGGTCTCGATCGCATCCTCGATCTGCTGGCGACACCTTCGGAGCGCGCGTTGTCGGAGGCACAGCGTGTGAAGCGTTCTCAAGAACAAGGCCGGCCCGTGCCTAACGCTCGATTGCTTCGCAACCAAGTCGAGGGGCGCATCGCTTTCGAGAACGTTGCCTTTAGGTATCCAGAGACCGAAACCTGGGTGCTCCAACGCATCAGCTTCACCGCCAACGCGGGAGACACGGTTGCGATTGTTGGTCGAAGCGGTGCGGGCAAGACGACGCTTTGCAATTTAGTCGCTCGGTTTTATGAGCCCGATGAGGGCACGATCACGCTCGACGGTTTCGATGTTCGCGACATCGAATTGCACGGCTACCGACAATTGCTAGGCATGGTCGAACAAGACGTATTTTTGTTCGACGGCTCCCTGGCAGAAAACATTGCGTACGGGCGTCGACAAGCCTCGCGTCAAGAGATCGAACAGGCCGCGAGGGCAGCCGCCGCGCATGACTTCATCATGCAATCCCCAAAGGGCTACGATACGATGATCGGAGAGCGGGGCTTCAAACTCAGCGGAGGTCAGCGGCAACGCATCGCAATCGCACGTGCCATCCTGGCCGATCCGAAAATCCTGATCCTGGATGAAGCGACCAGCAATCTCGATAGCGAAAGCGAGCAACTGATCCAACAGAGCCTAGCGCGATTGCTGCGACATCGAACCTCGTTTGTGATCGCCCACCGGCTGAGCACAATCAAAAATGCCGACTTGATTCTCGTGATGGACCAAGGACAGATTGTTCAGTCAGGAACGCATCTCGAATTACTAGAACAACCCGGGCTCTATCAACAGATGGTCCGCCTTCAAACCGAAAATCCGATTGCAGTTCCGTGCGATGAGTAATCCTACAAAATCCACTCAGGCCAAAGCGCTTTTAGCATCACCGTTCCTGGACGATCCAAATTTCCGTCAGACCGTGGTGTACATGGTCATGCACAATTCCGAGCATGCCTATGGACTGATCGTCAATCGCCCATTCGAACAGACGATTGCGTCAGTGCTAGAGATCGTGACCAATCAAACCGTCGTGTGCGAGGGCAGATTGCATTGTGGAGGCCCCGTCGATGGCCCATTGATCGCGCTCCATGACCAACCTGATCTAGCCGACTTCGCTTGCGATCGAAACCTTTTCGTGACCACCGATCGCGAAAACATTTTGCCACTTCTCAGTCGGCCTCATGCGCGGTTGAAACTCTTCGATGGCGTCTCCTGTTGGAGCGGTGGTCAACTCGAATCCGAAATGGCGGATGGATCCTGGCTCGTGACCGATATCGACGCCGACGATGTGTGGGGAGAGCGCGAGCAACTCTGGACAACCCTACTGCATCGCGTCGGCCATCAGGTCTGGTCAACCTCGGGTTTTGATTTGGGTGACCCAGCCAAGGCGCACTGGAACTGAACCGTTTCCGATAGGCCAAGCCAGCGCTCAAATGCCGTCACCTAACAGTTTGTACAGAATCCACATTTTTCCACGATGCGATAGAACTAAGCGATTTACACCGTCGTGGACGGCATGCATGCTTAGTTACCAGGCAGGAGGTGACGCGAGTTCCCTCAGTGAGGAAACTAATAGCTTGTAAGGTTTGCAAGCAATCGCTCGGTCGGTTCGCGCGCGCGACCACAGGCAAAGGGATCGCCAGGACACTGCATTCCAACGGCATACGGTTTGCAGTGCGGGAAGGGTGCGTTGAATACCTTGAAGATTGGGAGCGATGGTTGTGATGGAGGAGCCTTCGAAATCGGTGGTCGTGCAACTGCTCGACTCTGCAACGGGTCGCCCATTGCAGAAGTGGGAGCACAGCCAGTGCAAGCGATTGTCCATCGGACGCTCAGCGGACAACGACATCAGCATATCGGACCCCCAAGTATCTCGATTGCACGTCGAATTGTGTTTCGAAGAAGGTGGTTGGGTGTTGGTATCCCATGGACGTAATGGCACCTGGGTTCATGGCAAACGGGTGGAACGCATCGGTTTGGAGCATCGAAAGATTTTCCAGCTCGGTTCCAATGGTCCCCAGTTGCAGTTCTTCGAAGAGTTACTGGAACAATCGCTACCATCTGGGACATTGGATAATTTTGATCCTACCGAATTTGATTTTCTGAATATTGATCGACAGTTACTGGCCGATGAAGTCCATCGAATCGCTGAAAGCGAATCGTTTCAGAGGCTGAAGAACCAAACCCAACGCCAGCAAGGAATCCCCACGCCCGACATCTCGACCGATCCTTCGATCCAATAGGCATCCGTCCAATAGGCATCCGTTCGGAGTCGTTCGAGGGGCTCTCTCCCATGGGTCAGATTATTTCAGTGCACTCGTATCGTGGCGGTACGGGAAAATCGAACTTGACCGCTAACCTTGCGGTGACCATCGCAAGGACGGGCAAGCGTGTGGCGATCGTTGACTGTGACCTTCAGTCACCTGGCGTGCATGTGATCTTTCAACTGGTCGATGACAAGATTCGCTTTTCACTCAACGATTTCCTCTGGGGGCGGTGCGCAATTGAACAAGCGGCATACGATGTGACGTCGGTCTCGATCGGAGCGGTCGGGCCCGAGGATGAACGCCCACGTATTTTCTTGGTCCCCTCGAGTTTCAAGACGAAAGAAATTGGACGTGTGATCAAGGAGGGGTACGATGTCGCATTGCTCAACGACGGATTTCGGCGTCTGATTCAAAAATTGAATCTCGATGTACTACTGATCGATACGCACCCGGGCGTGAACGAAGAGACCTTGCTGTCGATTACGATTTCGGATCAAGTCATTTTAATTCTGCGCCCAGACAGCCAGGATTTCCAAGGCATCTACGTCACCTTGGAGCTGGCCCATCGACTGGGTGTCTCCAAGCCGTGGTTGGTACTCAACAAAATCCCACCTGGCATGGATCGCAATGGACTCAAGCACAAGGTCGAGTCATCGTACGATCGGAGTGTGATCGGCATGCTGCCGCTCAATCACGAGATCGTGCGTTTGGGCAGCAGCGGGATTTTCGTCAATCGTTTCCCCGATCATCCCTTTACACTTGAGATCCAGCACATCGTTAATATTCTTCTGGGTAAAGAAACAATTTAGTTTCATGGAAACCGAATCCGATCCTTACCTCGATGCGCTCCTAGGCAAGATGAAGTCGGCCGCATCGCCTCTACGGCAGGTCCTGCTAGAGATCCATAGCAAGGTTCAAGCCAATGATGCTGGCAAGGTTGCAGACTACATCCCCGAACTAGCAAAGGCCGATCCAAACCATCTCGGGATCTCCATCGTTTCTGTCGAAGGTCGATCGGTCGATGTCGGCGACTTTGATGTTCCCTTCACCATGCAATCGGTCTCCAAGCCATTTGTCTTTGGACTTGGTTTGCAAGATCGAGGGCGAGAGGAAGTCCTCAAACGCATCGGAGTTCAACCGGTCGGCGAAGCCTTCAATTCCATCACGCTCGATGAAGCTTCCAACCGTCCATTCAATCCCATGATCAATGCCGGGGCCATTGCAGCAGTGGATTTGGTCGAAGGCAAGGATTTGCCGGAACGTGTCTCGAGGATGCTGACCATGTTCCAGCGTTACTGTGGGCATCCGCTCCAAGTAGACAACGGGGTACTCGCCTCCGAACGCGCGACCGGCCACCGCAATCGTGCCATCGCACACTTGATGCGAAATTTCGACATGATCGGCCCTCGTTTCGAAGAAACACTTGAACTGTACTTCCTGCAATGCAGTATTCTCGTCACCGCTCGCGATTTGGCCATGATGGGGGCTACGCTCGCCAACCATGGCGTCAATCCTAGCACCGGGGAGCGAGCGATCGATGCGAAATTCGTGAAAGATTTGTTGAGCGTGATGTACAGTTGTGGCATGTACGACTATGCCGGTGAATGGGGATACCGGATCGGTATCCCGGCCAAGAGTGGTGTCGGTGGAGGCATCGTGGCTGTGGTCCCGGGCAAGGTGGGGATCGGAACCTACTCACCCCGCCTGGACTCGAAAGGGAATAGTGTCCGAGGCATTGATATCTGCCAGGAACTAGTGAACCGCTTTCAGCTCCATCTTTTCGATGTCGAATCCGAACGGCCGTCGATCCTGGATCAATTTTCCCATCGCTGATCCAAGCACAGGATTTGATAAAAGGCGGTCGGGCCGCGGTCGAAGCAACTCGAAAGGAAGGGCTGAGCCTGATAAGATAGAGTCCGTTCGAACGTCGCGCGGCCGGTCATTCCGGTCATCTCCAAAACTATCGACCACTCTCTAGGCTTCGCATTGCTCGCTCATCCACTTTTTCGATGGCTTCAGCCGCATGACTTTGCTCGCGTTTCGGCGCTGCAATGGATGGCTCGCGATGTGGTGGAAGGGCTCAGTGGCGGCATGCACCGCTCCCGGCATGTTGGGGCCAGTATCGATTTTAAAGAACATCGTCCTTATGTTCACGGCGACGAGATCCGATCCATCGATTGGAAACTATTTGGCAAGACGGACCGTTTGTACATCCGTCAGTACGAAGATGAAACCAATCTTCGAGCGACCATCGCTGTCGACCAAAGCGGATCGATGCGGTATTCCGGCACCCGATCGAGCGGATTGACCAAACACGAGTACGCAATCCGATTGTCCGCCTGCTTGGCCTACCTCTTGATCGCCCAACAAGATGCGGTCGGTTTGGTCACGTTCGACTCCAAACTTCGGACGAATATCCCCGCCCGCTCTCGTCCCAATCACCTGCGTTTGATCATGGAAAAACTCGCGGCGTCGCAGTGCCGTGGCGAAACCGACCTAGGAACCGTTCTCCAGGACATGCTCAGTGTCTGCCGTCGGCGCGGATTGATCATCCTCATCTCGGATTGCTTTGGAACCATGGACGCGCTGGCTCGCAGTCTGTCGATGCTGCGATCAAACCATCAAGAAATCGTCTTGTTCCAAGTCATGGATGACGACGAGTGGGATTTTCCATTCCAGTCGCGAACCATGTTTCGCTCCTTGGAGCGAGCAGAGGAACAACTGTTGGTGGAGCCTGCGGCCTTGCGGGCCACGTACCGCACCAACATAGAACAGTTTCAATCGGAGTTGCGAGCACATTGCCAACGGCTTCGAATCGATCTTATCTCCGCCAGAACCTCCGAGCCTTTTAGCACCATCGTCGCTTCCTATCTTGCAACTCGGGGGGCGGCGTGACGTTCCTCAACGCATTCTTGGGCTTGGGTGCCGCAGCCTTCACCATCCCGCTCGTCATTCATTTGCTGAACCGAAGCAAGTACCAGACCTTGGATTGGGGGGCGATGCAATTTCTCTCAAGCTCGGTTCAAGTCAACGCGCGGAGAATACAATGGAAGCAGTTGCTGCTCCTGCTGGTTCGCTGCATTCTCCCGATTCTTCTAGCGCTGGCCATGGCTAGGCCGATGGTGTTGGCCTGGCGCGACTCGGGCAGCGCGAACGCCATGGCACTCGCCATCATGATCGATGACTCGATGTCCATGCATAGCCTGCTTGATGCTGGAACCGCAGTCCCCCCAGGACAACTCAACCGAGCCCTTTCGGAAACTACGCGATTGGCGAAGGCTTGCGCGGAACTAGAATCCATCCTCGGTCAGTTGCCATCGGGTAGTTCCGCGTGCATTATCCTGTCAGGGGCACCCGTTGAAGTCTGGGCCGAACAGGATCCCGATCGGATTCAGGAACGGCTGCGCTCGTTGGCAAAACGCCGCGAATATTCAGGTCCGTTGGATGCTGCCGCAGGGACCCGTGCAGCGGTCGAATGGCTCAACCAACGCTCGCAAAGCCGTCGGCATTTGTTGGTGGTATCCGACTTCGCTGCGGTCGACTGGGAATCCAATCCCCGCGCCCTTGTTCGCAGCGTAGGTGAGTTGTTGCCCAAACCAACTATCCAGATTGCGTGGTCATTTCTCGACGTGTCCAAAGAAATTGTGTCTGAGCGCATGGCCTCCGATTTTTGCGTAACAAGCCTCGAAGGCGTACCTAGTTGGGTGGCACCCGGAGGAACGCTTACCCTCTCAGCGTCGCTGCAGAATCGAGGCCCCGAAGCCATTCAAGTGCCGGTGAGACTGACCGTCGGGGTCGAGGAGATCGAACGCCAATCGCTCACCATCGCTCCCCAATCCTCCGCCACTGTGCGGTTCTCGTGGACCCCCAAGACGGCGGGCGATACGGAAATAGGTGTCACCATCGATTCCCTTGACGCGACACCACACGACAATTCCATCGCCCGGGTGCTAACGGTCCAAAAGCCTATCCAAGTATTGCTCGTCGACGGCGAGCGACGCAATGAAGCTATGCGAAGCGAATCCGATTATCTGCGCGTCGCACTGACTCCGATCGCGTTGATGCGTGGTCAACCTGGCGATCTTTTCGAAACGCGCGTCGTGACCGCCAACGAATGCAGCGACGCATTGCTCGCATCCTTCCAGATCGTCGTCTGTTGCAATGTTCCAGACTTGAACAACGAGCAACGTCAATCGATGCATCGATTTGCAACCGCTGGCGGTGGGGTCGTTATATGCCTGGGGGATAGAATCCAGGTGGATCGTTACAACCAGTGGGAAACAAGCACGGCAGGTGGACTGAGACCAGGCACTCTCGGCCCGCGTGAAGATTGGGCGGGGAGCATCTCCCCGTCCATCAATCCTATGTTTGAACTCTCTTCTTCCGTTCTCGACGCGCTTTCCGGCGTGCGCTATGAACACCGCAATACCCTTCTCATCGAAGATCCCACGGCCTGGTCGGGCATGAACTTCACCGATGGTGAACCGTGGCTCGTGAGCTTGCCCATCGGCTCCGGCCGCTGCGTATGGATGCTGAGTTCCTGCGATGACGGCGACAGCAACCTCCCTGCCCGTCCAGCCTTCGTTCCTATCATGCAGCAGTTGATGCGTTATGCCAGCGGGGACAGAGCGGGATGGCGTAGTCTCCGCCCCGGACAGATCTGGCAGCAAGCATGGACAATCCCTCCGGACTCCTCATTGGGTTCATTACAAGTCGTTGCACCGAATTCCAAGCTGCTCGAAATCCCAGTCGATACGAACGGGGGTAGCCCATTGTGGCTCTCGGATATTCCAACGTCGCGCGAGGTCGGGGTCATTACCGCCAGCCTGGGGGACCAAGCCCATCGCATGTCGGTGGAACTCTCACCCGCCGAACGAATCCGCGAATTGGATCGACGATTGTTGTCGGAAAATCAACGCATGGAATTGGCCAATGAACTTGGGGCTACATCGCTCGAGGACGCAGCCGGATGGTTGGCGCAGGTTCGCTCGCAATGGAGCGGTCGGGAACTTTGGACCTGGTTTTGGTTCGGTGCTATGGCCATGTTTCTACTCGAGATCGGGATTCAACAGTCCCTCGCACCCAAACGGCGGGCTGGTCCTTCCGAAAGTGTGCAGCCGAGATCTGCTTCGCCGAATCAGCGAGGTGCCGCATGACCCGGTTGCAATTCGCGGGTATCCTTCCAGCGTGGTTGGCTTTGGGGTTGGCCATCCTGGGCGGGATCGCAATTTGGTGTTGGTACTATCGTGAAACCCGTTGGATCCGTTCCCCTTGGTCGGTGCTGCTACCTACCCTGCGGTCACTCGCATTCGTGCTCCTCGTATTGATGTTGGCCGGACCGTCCATGGTCCGACAATGGATCTCTGGTCAACTCAGCCGTATCGCGATCTTGATCGATGAATCGACCAGCATGGAATTGTCCGATGATCCGCTGCAATCCTCGCGATTGCAGCGCGTGGACGCTTGGCTGACGGGGACCCGAGAGCAACCCGGGTGGCTCCAACGCGAGCGGTCTCGCTTTCAGTTGCAGCTATCCGGGTTCGCAGATCCGACGTCCGATGCCGTATCGATCCGTCCCATCTGGGAATCGTCTGATCCCGAATTGGAATCCCCACCCTCACTCGATCTTCAAGGACGCGACAACCGCACCGCGATCGGAGATGCATTGACCCAAGGGACCGTTACCGTATCTCAAGCAGAATCGATCTCATCGCAGACCAGCAACGTAACGGCTGTCGTATTGCTCAGTGATGGCCAGTCCAATTCGGGTGAATCGCCAGCGTCCGTGGCGTTGCGATTGCAGCAACGTTCCATTCCGATTTTGGCGATCGGTTATGGAAGGTCGGATGAACCCGATGACTTAGGGATTCTTTCGGTCGATCACGCGCGAAGCATTTTTCCAACAGATACGTTTGGAGGTTCTGTTGAAATCAAACAGGCTGTGGGAATGGGTGAGGAGTATCGCATCGGCATTCGGTTTGCAAATCGATTGATCTGGAGTGAAAGCATGCGAGCCGATGGAACGGCCATTCGAAAGATCGATTTTCAAATACCTGCAGAACGACTTTTCGCCCAAAATGCAGAGGTGCCTCGAAATCGCCAGAAGTCGATTCCCCTCGACATTGAATTTTTCATCGAACGCACAGGTGGAGATGCCGCCCCAGAAAACGATACGATGCCCTCATCGCTTTGGGGTAGGATTCAGAAGAACCGCGTGCTGGTCATGGATCCTCGCGGACGCTGGGAGACACGCTACATCAAGAATGCGTTCCAGCGCGATACGGCTTGGGACCTCGATGAAATCCTAGGTCCAGCCGAATTCACGAAAAGAGCCTTCCCTCAGTCACGCGACGAACTCGCAGCGCTGGATTTGATGGTGATCAGCTTGGACAGCATCACAAACTTGAGTGACGTCCAGATCAAGTGGATTGCGGATCACGTCGCGGAAACCGGTAGTGGATTGATATGGATCGATAGCGGACGTGATCCCCCACCAACCCTTGCCATGCAGTCGGCGGTCGATTGGCTTCCGATCACCATGGATCCCGAAGGCAATTCGACTGAAATAAAATCTCTCAAGTTGATGGATTCGGCATGGAACGAACGGACGTTTTCCCTTGCGGAGGACGAAGAATCTAATCGCGCATTATGGAAGGCCTTGCCCCCTCCGCGTGTGGCCCGAAGGGTTCGACTCGCGGCCGGCGCCGAAGTATTGGTCTCGGGATTGTTGGAGTCCAACTCCGAGTTTCCCATGATCGTGACGCGGCGATTGGGACAAGGCAGAGTCGTGTACGTCGCCAACGATGAGTCTTGGCGATGGCGTTACAACGTCGCCGACCTCTACCATCAGCGTTTCTGGAATCAACTCGCCCAGTGGACAACGCAGATACCGTTTGCGGTCGAAAATGATTTTGTTGCGCTCGATTCTGGCGATCGAACCTACGATCCTAAGGATCGCATCCCAATCCGGGCACGTCTGCGAAATCCCGACCGCAGTCCGATGCGCGACGCCCGAGTCTCGGCCGTGGTGACCCGCGATGCCGTTCGCTACGACACCCTTCCCCTGCGTGAATCGGGTGAGGATTCGGGATTGTATGCCGGTACCGCAGGTCCATATCCCTCAGGGAATTACAAGATAACTTTAGAAGTAGCAGGGGTCCCTGCAGAGACGCTCGAGCTATCGACCGAGTGGTTGGTTCAATCGGCTACGGACCTGGAACGCGATGCACTTTCACAGAACCGGATGCTGATGCAGCAGATTGCCCAATCTAGTGGGGGCGCATACTTCGATGAACAGGATGCAGACCGAGTCTCGGACGCATTGAGTCCGTTTCAAACCGGCAGAATCGAACAATCGGAAACGCTGCTGTGGCAAAGTTACCCATGGTTCGTGGCCATCATGGGATTGCTTGCTGCCGAATGGTTCTTTCGCAAACGGGCAGGATTGGTCTGATGAGCAGCAGTTTGATTTCGGTTGATCCCGGTACACGATCGAACTCCCCTTCGCCCATCACGGCGGCCCAGTGGGTCGGCCGATGGCTAGAACGCTTCGGAGCTCGACAACGACGCATTTTGGCCGTTCGCGGAACACTCCTGTCAACCTTATGTTTGTTGGGCTGCATGTCGATTGTCATGTTGCTCGATTCGATCGGGATCCTATCCGACCAGGTCCGTTGGATCCTGATCTTTGTCCAGTACACGATCGCAATCGGAGTGGGCTGGACCACGGGATGGCAGCGAGCTGTCCAGCGCCCGCAACCGATCGCGATGGCCGCGCATGTTGAGTTCGCGTGTCCTGAGCTTCGTGAAAGTCTCCTGGCGTGCGTCGAATTGACTTCGGATACCCGCGATCCTACCCCGCACAGCAGCCAGTTTCTCAAGGCATTGCAGCGTCAGGTTGCCCTATCGCTTGAGGACATCTCAACGCGTTCCATTCTCCCGTGGTCACGCGTTCGTCGTCCCTCTGTCGTCACCGCAGGCTGCATCGCGACACTGGCGGGACTCAGCTTCGTACCTGTCTTGGACCTGCCGCAGCGAATGGGCCGTGCGCTGCTGCCCTTCCTCGAATTGGAGCGCCCTTCGAGAACGAAAATCGAAGTCCTGGCACCTGCAAAATCACCCACCATTGTTCCGGAATATCAAGGCTATGAATTCAAGATTCGGCTCGGAGGAGTTTCGGCCGATCAAGCATGGCTGGAGTGGGCCATCGATGATCCGTCCGCAAGCGGACAGGCCAACGATCTACAACGAACCGAGATGCTTCAAATCGAAACCTCTCCACCTGCATTTGCGTGCACCACAACCATTGGCGACCAAATCATCCGTTACCGCTTTCGGGCAGGGGATGCGCGCACGAGTTTCCGGCGGTTAGTCCCTACGTCACGTCCGCGCGTCGAACAATTCATCCATCGGATCACGTTTCCAGCCCACGCGCAACTTGCAGACTCCGAGGTGGTTTCCGACGACGGGAGCCTTACGGTCCTCGAGGGCTCGACAGTATCCCTAGGGATCGTGCCCTCCATCCCTCTAACGTCTGCGGTGGCCATCGTTGAGAACCTCAACTCCGGCGAGGTCGTGTCGACACCCATGACTTACGAAGCAGAACTTCGGCGTTGGTCGATGGATTGGCCGGTATCAGCCGACGCTCGTTACCGATTGCAACTCACTGCCGAAGTTTCCGGAGCAGATGCTCCGATCGAAAACACCTACAGTCCTTTCCATGAGATCAATTCGGTCCAAGACCATCCGCCTCAGGTGGATTGGATCGCAGACGAAACTACGTTTTGGGATGTTCCTCCTCATCCCAATCGAACTTGGATCGTCGCCCCAGACGAAGTGATTTCGATGGCAGTCGAAGTCGCCGACGATCTTCCCGCTGCGACCATCACGCAACAAATCTCCATCAATCGCGGTCCTTGGACGGCAGCATCCATCGCACTTCCCTTGGACGCCCCGATCGCCTTGCGAGTGGAGGACTCCAACGATCGGATTCGTTGGCAAGCGCTCGATGGGGTGGCAGCCCCGACGCGTGATTCGAGTCATTGGAAATGGGACATGCTAACCACCGGCGGAACGACCGGCGACTCGATCGTGGTCCGAGTTTCGGCAACGGACTCCCTCGGACAGATCACGCACTCGAGTCCCATCGAGTTCAGTCTCGCCTCACTGGGCTTTGACCGCAGTCGTCATGACGCACTCTTGCTTCGCGCGGAATTGATCCCGTTGCTTCAAGCCTTAGCGGATTTAATTCGCGATGCCAGAAAAGATCTGGTGCCTCGCATGCAACGCCTCAAAGATTCTCAAGTCAACGACGAGGAATTGAAACAGCTACAAAAGGACTTGCTGGCCTTGCACCAAGCCTGGACCGCACAGTCCACAGCAGCCCGTGAATTGGCGGGGACGATCGCACCTCAATTGCCGCGCGTGATCGACCAAAGCGAAGTCGAGCTGACCGTTCGCGTCCTCTCCAGATTGGAGAAGGAGCACGCGGCACGGATCCTGGCCGTGACTCGGTACATCGCATCCATCCAACAACGCGATTCCAAGGAGATCCTCCCCATCGAGCGCGGATTGGAAGAGAAGCTTCGCAACGAGCGGAATCGACAAATCGACGCTGCGCTAACGAGTTTTGACGAAGCGGAAGGGTCGGCGGTTCGACTGATGGAGATTACGCGTCAGATGATTGGGCACGAAACCCTCACCGCCTTGACCAAGGATTTGACGTACCTTTGGAATCACCAGCGCGAGCAATTGGATCGATCCAGCAAACTCGACTTTGCCATGCTCGCGCGATCGCAACGTGTATCGATTCAATACCTCGATTCGATAGCCCAGCTCGGGAATCGAATGCAATCCTTTGTTTCCCAGCATCTACGCGATCAATTCCAAAACTTCTATCGATTCCTAGACCAATCGAGAAATGAACTTCAGGACCTCATCGACGCCGAACCCGGGCCAGGAGCCTACCAGCAGTTATTAACGCGAGTGGAACGCTCGGTCGAGGATCTGCGGCATCATCACTGGGCATTCAATATGGACGGCGGTTTATGGTGGAACCTCTCGGACCTTCGCCATGAATTGACGCAGCGCGGTCATGGCATCGGCAATAGCATGTTCCGTTCCATCGACAATGTATCTCAGTCTCAGGCCTCCGAGGCTGAATTTGCTGGGGATAGCCGGGCGGTGCAAGAGTGGAAGAACCTGTTGCTCGACGAACTGACCATCGCTCTACTGCCCGCTTCGGATTCCATCCTCGATCGGCGTGAATTCCACTTGCATCGTTCCCCGACTGACCCGCGATTCGCAAGTGACATGGGTCTTACGATGCGGGCTTGGCGAGCGCATCTGGAAACTTGGTCCTCCACTCCCTACAACAGCGAAGCATGGAACACCACGCGCGATGAATTGCGAGCCATCACGAACGCCTATCGGGTTCTCGAAGCAGCACATGAAATGAACGATATGCGGATGATTCTCGAATCGCTCGGCCGTAACGAGCAGTACGAATCGCAATCGCTCGAGGGACGGCTCAGCCACCTACGGCAATGGGAGAGCCTCAGCCGTCGGATTGAAACCACGCACCAGTGGATGAAAGAAGCGGGGTTCCCGAACGCAGTCGCAGACCGATTCCATGCTCTGCGTTGGAACGACACCAGCAATAGGATTCGAAGTAAATTGGAGCCGCGACGCAATGCCGATACGAAGGAGCTGGTCAGCGCTGCTACGGATATAGAATCGCTGCTCTTGCAATGGGCGGAGATCGATCTCGCCGCAGCACCCACAATTGAAGCCGCCCGCCAGTTGCTCGCCCGATTCGCACCTACCATCCAACGGCTGGCCGAGCGCGCGGCATCCGAAACGCGCGCTCTCGAACGGATTTCTGACAGCCTTCAATCGCCAGACTCAGAAACAAAAACGTTATCCGAGCAACAATCCTCCGTGGATCGAAGCGTGCAGCAGCTATCCGATGCGCTCCTAGAGATTGCCAATCGCCAAGACATTCTCGACCGCCAACAGTTGATGTTGGCCAAGGACAGCGATCGCGCATTGCAATGGGTCGATCGTGTCAGCCAAGACGTGCAACGCTCGACTCAGGAACTGCAGCAGACACAACGGAACGCTGGAGAACCGAGTGAGGTTGCTGCGGCCATCGAAAAAGCGACGGCTCAGCAACAAATCGCGGAACTTGCTTACGATCGGATCGCAGAGCACTTTGGTGCAATCGAACAAAGCAGTGCCGACCCAGCCTCCTCCGATCCGCAAAGCATCTCCGAGTCTCGGGCCAACCTCGAACGGGAGTCACAGCCTTCTGCCGACGACTTGCAGTCTCCCGAACAACAAACGGCTGACCAATCTTCAGACATCGAGAATCCTCTGGCCAGTTATCGGCAGGCCGATGAGCTCAACAAGATGGCTGAGATGACGCCCGAAGAGATGCTGAGGCGACTCGAACAAGAATTACGTCGCGAAACCGCAATGCAGCGCGAATTGTCTCAGTTGTCGCAAGAAAACGCCTCGGACGCTGTCTCGCAATTGCGCAGTGCGGCCCGTCAGGAAACCGATCTAACAAAACAACTGGAAAATGCAGGTACGGCACGCATGCAATCGAAGCAACAACAGGTGATGCACTTGAAGGATCTCGCCGATACCACCGAGCGCTTCGCCGTCAGTTTGCTGGAAAAATCCGCACAAGGAGTCCAGCGATTGAATTTGCCGGAGACTCGCAAGGCGATCGATCTCGTCGCCCGCGAATTGCAGTCGGCTGCCCGCAGTGCTCGTCAAGCCGAACCGGAAACCGCTCAAACCCAACTCGATGCCAAGACACAGGAATTGCTCGAAGCGGTGGATCAAGCGCAGCAGCAGCTTTCCGAGATCGAGCCGAAGGTCAGCGGGCGCATCGAACAATCGAGCTCCAATGACGAAAAGCAACGTCAAGGACAGCTCACCGAAATGCAGTCGTGGCAATCGCTGATGCGAGACGATCTGCTACGTCGAGCCAAAGATCTGTCCAGGGATCGACAGCAACAATCCGATCGATTGCGTCAACAGGCCGAGGAGCGTGCACTGGAAGGGGATCGAAAGCGGGAGGAACGCAATCAAGTCCTCGACGCGATCAAGCGATCGCCTGAAAACCAATCGTTGCAGTCGCAGCTCGATCGAAAAACCAAGGAGGTACTGTCCCTGACGCAGCGCGCCGATGCGGCCAAGCAACTCGCCGAAGAGGCAACAAAAATGAGTCAAGACGCGTCGCAGCGCGTTCAAGCGATTGAGAATGCTGCCCGCGCCAATCTCGATCGTCCCAATCCATTGGCTACACTGGCCACCGAGCAAATCGAAACGGCCCGTTCTCAGTTGTCGCAGATCCAATCTGGACTCAAGCCATGGGCCGTCGATCCAGAAAATCAACCTGCGACCGCGCCCTCGGCCGACGGGCTAGCTCAGGCTCGGGCCAAGCAATCGGAACTCGATCAATCGGTGCGCGATACCGCCGAGCAACTGGCTCGAAGCGCGCGGCACGAGGAACGATTGCAAAACGCAACCGGTAGTGAGCAGTTGAGTGATCAGGCCAAGCGCGTTCAACAAGCGTCCGAGAATGAAATTGCGACCGCACAACGGGAACTCGGCGCCGCAGCTCAAACCGCATCGCAAGCAGAAAAGAGCCAGCTCGAGAACGCTCGCAGCAATTCGGCACCAACGCCTTCGAATCCGCCGGCAGCCGACCAAGCCTTGAAAGCCACCCAGGCTGCATCCGAAAAACTAGACTCACTCGCCCAGAGTCTTGAACAAGTCGTTGCACCGATGTCCAATGCGCCGGCCGCGATGCCGGCCGCTGGGAGTGCCGCCGCGTTGCCAGCCGCTGGGAGTGCCAGCGCATCGACCAGTCCCTCGTCGCCGCAAACGCCTCAGCAAAAAGCCCGTATGCTCGACAGTCTCGACCAACAACTCCGCTCGGGACAGGGCGGAAGGAATGCTGAGGAGACTCCTGGCGCGGAAACCAAAGGTTCGGATCAAGGGTCACAGTCCCCTTCGAAAACGTCCTCGTCGGGTCCTCCCAAGGCGGGTGAGAGTCAGCGTGACGGTGCGGAATCGCCAGGAAAATCCAACATTCAGGACGCGTTGCGTGCATCGGCTGACGACATCGCATCGCGATTGCAAAGTGAACGGATGGCGAACCGCAAGGGATCAAAATCTTCCAAACGCTCCGAGCGACCCGTGGGGGCCCAAACCGATGGCCTACCGAATGATCAAGGACGAACGCAAAGTCCGTCCGTTGGAGATTCACGTTTGGCCCCAGTACGCCGCGAAGGCAACAACGATTGGGGGCGATTGCGCGAACAAGGTGCTGAAGACATTTCCGAAGGCCGACGCGAAATGCTCGATCCCGATTTCAACGAAGCCATTCAAGCGTACTTCCGAGCCCTAGGCAGACAACCCGGCGGACGCTGACCAATCCTCCCTACAGCACTCTCCGCTATTGGGAAAGAAGTTTCGCGGGAGCCTTTTGACCTTTCCGCATCATGAAGCGTCGTGACTTAATCCAGCATTTGGAGAATCATGGATGCCAATTGTTGCGAGAAGGCTCTTCAGATTGCGTTAGCGAGTTGCTGCACTCTTATTTCCACTTCTGTGGCCAACATCATCATCTGGATTAATTGCCCCAGATGCAGTTCGTCGAGCTGAGGAATCCGCAACATCGTCGTAGGAGTGTTCGATGTCCGCAGCCTGGCCGCCAAATCCGAATATGCCTCGGTCCTAGATTGCGGGATGGTACCCTGTTCACTCACCAATGCATCGAATCGAAACGTATCGACCACAACGCGATGGAAGATCCGATCCGAGCGAGTTTGCGTAGCATCAGTATGCGTTGCAGTCTTAAGCAGTGTGGTACGAACATCCGGCAAAAAAAATTTCGTGAGTCCGTTCAGCTCACTTTGAGCGGTTCCGCTTCGCGTCTCCATCAAGCCCTCGTACCATCGCCCAAAGGATTCCAACGACTGGCTGGACACCCCCAGCGTTCGACCCGTGGTTGCCCCATGAGCATGCCATGCGTGATGGACTGCCGCGAATTGAAGTACCATGTTGCTCTCGAAGGGAGCGGACAGAAAGTGATCCGTCATCCACGCCGCTCCTTGTAGCAACTCGATGACATTGATCCCAACGATGGCGGCGGGGATCAACCCGAGGGTGGTAAATACCGAGCAACCGGGTTCGATGCCCTCGGGAACATGGAATCGCTGCCAACTGGGATGCTGGTCAAATCGAGTTGCAATGTTGGTGCCGTCCGCAACCACACCCACGATGCGTTGCGCGACTGCGGAAAGGTCCCCGACATGGCTGGCCTCGAGAGCTTGAACAAACGCGGAAAGCACTGCGTCGGTTGCATTGAATGGACCAGGATCGCGAAGTACGACCAACGACCAATCCTCATCAACGTCCTTGGCAATGGGGGTACGGTGTGCGTCGAGCAAATGTAACAAAGCCTGTGTGGCATCGTTGTCGTAGCTGTTTCCATCCCAAACCATGCGCGGTTTGCTGCCGCGTTCCCCGCGGCTGGAATCGTTCCAGTAGGGTTGACACAACGCATCGAACAAAGCTCGCGAGCCTGAATAAGTCGTGTTGCAAGCCAACACCACGGTCCGATCTACCAAGGCTTGGATGCGATTGGCCGTTTGAAACACGCGTCCCAACTCGCTCTGCTGACGTCCGGCTTCGTATTCGGATAGCAATCGGTGCGGCAGACCGACAAATCCCGACATCGCGCTGCGGTCGTCTCGCATAAGATCACGAATGCGAACTGCTTCGCTGCTCGAGCGCTGCCAAACGGACGGATCCAATCCAAGTTCAGGGCGCAACGCCTCGGCGGGATCAAACTGCAGTGGCGTCAGCTTGTTCTTACGCAATTTCATGGAGATGACTTCAAGGACCCGGCGAACCGATAACTCTGGGTGATGCAAATCGTGGAGCGCGTATCATAGGGCAAGTGCTCTCGACTGCCGAGCGAGGATACACGGGCAATCTGCGTTGAGCCGGTAGCCAAAGGGAACCGTCGAGGATGGGTAACGCGGCACGAAGGAAAGATGAAAGAGGGGAGAGGGGAGAGGGGAGAATCGTGAACGAGGGGTTGGTATGGACATGCTGGGTTGAGGATTGCTACAGTCGACCAGGATAGGAAGATCCGTGTTAGAAATCCTCACAACTTTGCGCGTAGATAGGGCACAGGATGTACCAATCGCCCCCACTGGGTTGCGAACGCGTTTGGAGTCGCGTTCAAGTCCGTTCCGAAATGGGACTGGGTTTGGACACCCCCTGGCTAGTCACTAGCTTGTGGCTCGACAACGAGCGCGATTCCGACCTTACGCCACCTCTCCAAACCAGCCAACTTACCGAAGTCGGAGCCGTCGATATCGAATCACCGGCAGGCGATCCCGACACTGCCGCCCGCAGTGTCTCGAGTGAATTGCGGTGGATTGTGCCCGGCCTGCAAGTGGGTGTCGTGCTGCTGGCGCCTCAGCCGAGCCATGCCACTGGCCTTGGAGATCTGTCGTGGTCCGACCATGTGCGTGTGTCGCGAGATGGCGGCAATCTTTTGGACTGGATGCTGGCCGCAGACGCCTGGCTGCTATCGGACGACTCATGCCTCTCCGAAGAACTCGCACATTTGGCCTATCAACTGAGACTCCCCTGCTTTGGCATAGGAGCACCCACAAACCTTCTCGCTAGCGCCCATCCCAGCCGACGTTGGACGCGTTGGAGTGCGGATCCGCTGACGCTGGCCCGATCCATCGCCTCGTGTGCTCTCTCAGGCCACGCTAGCTATCCGGTTGCATCCGTGCACGTTGATAGGGGCGAGAACGGGTGCGATTCAGGTCGAACGGATTTGGAAGCTGCGCGATTGATCCTGCAACGCTTAGTGCAGCGGCCCATGAAGTCCGGTCCTTGGAATATTCCGATTCGGGAAGGAGTGCGGGCTGCCTAAGAAACACCGGTGGCCTTAGCTCCGTTTTGGTTGAAGACCCGTGTTTTACTGATTGCCTTGCGAGGTGTGACACGATGAATTCAAAAACGAACAGGAATGCGGAAAGCAGTCAAAACCGCATGCCCGTGGCGATCAGCGAGAAAACGGAGTAAGAGTTCGATGAGTCAAACGCGACGATGGACATGGCGATCTGCGATTCTTGGTATCGGTGTGTCGGCAATTGCCGCCCCGGAATTGCTGGCACAACAGAATTCCCCAACGTCCAAATCCTCTGCAACAGGCGGTAGCGTTTCGGAACCGGTTTTTCGGGTTTCGAAGAACGTTACGACCAGCGCTTCGCCCACGTCTTCGGCAGCATCAATCGCAGCACCCCATCCGCTCGACCCCGCGTTGGAGTTGGCTCGCCAATCCCTCAGTCTGATCCAGACCCAGGTCCAAGACTACACGGCTGTACTCGTCAAGCGTGAGCGGATCGGCGATACGCTGGGCGACAACGAATTCATGTTCGTCAAAGTCCGGAATCGCAAGGTCCAGGACAACGCGATCACCGTTCCGTTTTCGGTCTACCTAGCTTTCCTTCAGCCCGCCGCTGTGAAAGGTCGCGAAGTCATCTACATCGAGAATGCGAACGAAGGCAAGCTGATCGCCCACGAAGGCGGAATGAAGCGGATGTTGGGCACGCACTCGCTCGAACCAACCGGCTATCTGGCCATGGCGGGACAGCGTTATCCATTAACTGACATCGGACTCGAGAGCTTGGTTGTCAAGTTGATTGAACGCGGCGAGAAGGACAAGTTGCACGGGCATTGCCAAGTCGACTTGATCCCCGGAGCCAAGGTCGGCGGTCGCAACTGCTCGATCCTTCAAGTCACGCATCCGGAACAGCAGGCTCACTTCGATTTCCACATCGCGCAGGTTTTCTTGGATGACGAGTGGAAGATTCCCGTTCGCTACGCGGCTTACTCTTGGCCGAAAACAACCGGGGCAGAACCGGAAGTCATCGAAGAGTACACCTATCAAAAGATCAAAATCAATGTTGGTCTGACGGACCAGGACTTTGATCAGGCAAATAGCGAGTACAACTTCCACCGCCGCTAGATCGCAGCACCGATCTCACTTCTTCGATAACTTCCTCGGGCGCATCTTCCATCACGTAGTGCCCGACATCGTGGAGTGTTCGCACGCTGGCTTCGGGCCACGCCGCTTGGAATCGCGCCAAGCATTGGGGGCGGAAGCACCAGTCCTGCATTCCCCACACGAGCCGGATCGGCAACGGACGAAGCTTGGGCAACTGTAGGTCCAGCATCTGCAACACGCGGTAGGATCGATGCATTGGACTCAGTGGGATATCCTTCACAAAGGTATCGATCCCGATTCGATTTTCAGGGCTATCGTAGGGAGCCAATAGGCCTTCGCAGGCGGCCGTTGATAGGCGCTTTTGACGGTGAATGGCCATCACGGTGGCCGCGCGGGCAAAGGCATTGCGATGACGAATCGCCCAGGAACCGACCCATGGCAATCGACAGGCTGCGATGCGCCAGGGTACGTAGGGGGGCGGAAACGCTCCGGTATTGAGGACGACCAAACCGGCCATGCGATCCATGCAACGCAGAGCGGCACCCAAACCAATAGCCCCTCCCCAATCGTGAACGACCATGACGATCCGTTCCAAATCGAGCGCTTCGATCCAGTTCACAAGATTGTCGGTGTGCGTTTGTAAGCAATACGCATAATGCTGAGGCTTGGCGCTCCGACCGCAGCCGATGTGATCGGGAGCCAGAACGCGGTGGCTGGTTCGCATGGCGTCGATCAAGGCCCGATAATAAAACGACCATGTCGGATTCCCATGCACGGCCAAGATGCAAGGCGGCTGAACGGCCGTCTCGGGTCCAGACGTCTCCAAATTGCTTTGTTGACAAGCGCCTGTCTGGAAAGCGTCTGTGTGCGAAGCGATTCCCTGAGATAGGAGTGCTTTGCTTGGTTGCTCGTCGACGTAATGCATTCGCATGCCATAGGGCATGTCCAGATAATGCGAATCAAAAGGATACTGAGCTCTCCAGTTGTCTGTGTTGGTATCGATCATCGGAAACTCGATGCCGAAACGCGACCGCCGAGGCTTGGAGCAAGATCGGGACGGATGTCCTCGAACCCGCGCAGGGAGTATGGGACGCCGACATAATCGAACAGGCGGCACAGTGAACGAACGGCTACGCCAAATCCGTCGGGTCCACTGAAGCCACCGAACTGGCCCCCCCCTTTGACATGCGGTTCCAAATCAACGAACAAACCAGGGAGCCCTCGGCGTTTTAATCGATCAACCAAAGCGGAGTAATCGATCATCAGGTCACGGAAAATGGCTTCGTGACCACTATCTCCCATATCGGCGGGTACAAAGGCGCTCAACGATTCCTCATCGACATGCGAGGCACGCATCGATGGCCGTTTGTAATCCTTCACATGGATCCACCCGAGTCCATCCTTCATCGCCAAATACTCATCGAAGACTTGATCGGTACTCATCCCCTGGCAGACCAGGTTGGCGCCGTCGAACACGAGTACCAAACCCGGATGGGAGATGGCTTCATGGATCTCCGCCAATACCTTGCCCGACTGCCCGACCAAGTTGGCTTCGACCTCGAGTCCGAAGGTCAATCCATGGGAATCGCACATACGGACGATTTCACCAAGCTGATCGATCGATTGCTGCATGTGGTTCTCCAGCGAAGAACCACGCGGATGGTAGAACGAGAAGCCGCGGATCAATTTGCAGTGAAAGCGATTGGCCAAGTCACACACACGGCGAACATCGCGTGCCAAGTACTCTTCGAATGGGACGTAGCGATTGCTCGTCCCATCATCAACATCCACTAACTTGACTTTGCCGATCGGGGAGCCGATCGACGAAACATGGAGACCGTACTCAGATTGCAAGCTCAAGATACGTTCGATGGAGTCGGGTTCCAACTGCATGACGTTCTGGATACCAGCGCCCGCATCGATGAATCGCAGCGTGTAGTAACGCAAACCCATCGCCGCAAATGCGCAGAACTGTTGCATTGCGGTTTTTTGATTGGCGGCTTCGTCCGACAATCCGCCTAACAGGACGGGCGGCAACCCGCCGTTTCGCAGTTGATGGTGAGAGTGCGACATCGTTCGGTAGCCTTGGTGAGGAAGCCTCGGTGAGTTAGCCCGGACGCGAGTACCGGGAAATACGATCTCTCGCGGATACGAATCGAGAGACGGTTGGGTCAGTTCGACTTGACGTGCGTGACGGTGATGTTCGAGGTGATCCCGCCGCGGGCACCCCATCGGCTCTCAAGTTCCGCCCGTCGAGGGTCCAAAGCCGTTATCAGATCATCGAAAATCCGATTAGTGACGTTCTCGTAGAAAATACCTTCGTTCCGAAATCGCTGAAGGTACAATTTTAAGCTCTTGAGCTCCACGCAATGCTTGTCTGGCACGTAGCGGAAGACCAAGGTTCCGAAGTCGGGCTGGCCGGTCTTGGGGCAGATTGAGGTAAATTCGGGACACACGATTTCGATCGTGTAATCGCGATTTGGGTAGGAATTTTCGAAACACTCAAGTGTTTCAGCGAAAGGGGTTCCTGGCACGTTGGATTCTCATCGTAGGGATCATGGACGGTTGTGGGCCTAGACGGCTTGGCTAGCCGAAGAGCTCCGCATATCTTAACAGCGTTGCCCATTCGCGACAGATCGAATTCATTCGATCAAAACCAGGAAGGAATTTTCCAGCGTGATCCGCGTCGCCGAGATTTTTCAAAGCGTCCAGGGAGAAGGATTCCTAACGGGTACCCCGAGTATCTTCATCCGAACCAGCGGATGCAATCTGCGATGCTGGTTCTGCGATACGCGCTATGCGTCTTGGGAGCCCGAGGGAGACTCGTCGACCATCGATGGCATTCTCACTGCCATTGAACCATGGAACACACCTCATGTGGTCGTCACCGGCGGTGAACCATTGATCTTCGATGAGCTAAGCGAACTGTGTGGCGAGCTGAAGCGTCGCGGCAAACACATCACCATCGAAACCGCCGGGACCATCGATCGCGAAATTGCGTGCGATTTGTGGTCGATCAGCCCCAAGCTGAGCAATTCTTCTCCGATCGGGTACACGACCGATCATTGGGTTACCCAGCACGATCAACGCCGCATGGCTCCAGCCGTCGTCGAATCGCTCATGGCACGCGGGCAGTACCAACTGAAGTTCGTGGTCGGTTCAATTCTCGACGCAGAAGAAGTCAAAGAGTATTTAAACCAATTGCAGGGCTGGGACCGCAATCGGGTGATGTTGATGCCCCGTGGAATTACCTCGGAAGAGCTTCGGTTGCAAACCAGTTGGCTCGCTCCCTGGTGTCGCGACCATGGGCTGCGTTTATGCGATCGACTGCAAATCCACTGGTTTGGGAATCGCCGGGGGACGTAACAACCGTTGCAATCGGTTTCGTTGCCATCAATCCAAAGCGCAACAGGCTAGTTTTTCTTTAAGTCGGCCGACTCGCAACTACTCTGAGACGTATGCGATACATCAAGCAACCTCACCGTCGTTGGAATTGGATCGGCCTCATCAAGATTGCGATCGTGGGTGCCTGCATCCACGTGGCATACTCGTCCCCGGCAATCGCTCAGACGCCGTGCCCGACCTGCCCACCGCTCAAGCCTACGCATGCGAGACCGGCTCCACGCCCAGTTCCGCAGCCACAAGTCGATTGGACGACCATGGGCTCAACCTACACCCATGACGGGGCCGGACAGCGCGTCGATCAATACGCGATCCCGGTCGAACCGGAATCGAACGTTAGCCCAGACTTTGTTCGCAGCGGATATTCGCAATCCCGAAGCTCCCTGCAGGTAGGCTTCAATTCCGATCACTACCATGTCACCGAACAATGGGGAGGTGGGACTCGCCCCTACGGAGAATGGCGTTCCCCGTTCCGGCCGTTTGCGACCCCGTATGGCGCGTGGGGACCTCAACTGCCACAAATAGTCGGCGGAGGTTTCGGCTTCGGCGTGGCTGGTGTCGGAAATCCGGGAATTGGGTCGGGACAACCAGGTAATGGTGGCGGTTGGAATGGCCCTGGAATTCCTGGACCCGGAGGACCGATGGGTCCCGGTGGTGTCAATCCTGGGCCTGGGCTCGGCTTCCGCCGTCCGGAATTTCCCAACGGTTTCCCACCTGGCTATGCCACCATCCCACAAGGCGCGCCCTACGGTGGCGTCGGTGCGTTTGGCGTCGGACCCGCAAATGCCGTCAGCCCGACTCAGGACGATTACTACCCGCAAGCCCCCGTGTACCAGCAGCCCTCGGAAGGCTTCTTTAACTCGCCCTACCGATGATCGCTCTTTGGATGATCCCCTTTTGATGGGGAGTACCGTGGGGATTGACCGAGGAGAGCTCCGAGATCATCGAAGTACCTAGGGTACGTTTTGTTGGTGCAGCCCGGATCAAGGATTTGAACTTCGGGCTGCTTCAAACAGACCAATGCCAAGCTCATGGCCATGCGATGGTCGCGATAGGTTTCCACTTTGCAGCTTCTCAGCGGCCGCGGATGAATCGTCAGGCCGTCCTCATGCTCGGCAACCTCGGCTCCCAAGCGTCTTAACTCACGTGCCAAATCTCCGATGCGATCGGTTTCCTTGTGGCGATTGTGAGCCACCCCTCGGACGCGGGTATCCCCTTCTGCGAACAATGCCACCACCGACAACGTTTGAACCGTATCGCTAATGGCATTCATGTCGACATCAATACCGCATTTGGCTCTACCCGACACTTCCAAATAATCGTCGCCGGTGGTCACGGTGCAGCCCATTTTTTCAAGGACTGAGGCAAAGCCGACGTCGCCTTGCAACGCTTCCATCGACAACCCCAGCACCCGCACCGTCCCGCCAGTGATAGCAGCCGCCGCTAAAAAATAACTTGCCGCCGACGCGTCCGGTTCGATGGCGAACCGACATCCTCGGTACATCTGCGGAGCAGGAATCTTGAATGTCCCATCCTGGGCAATGGACACTCCGACTCCGAAGGCCTCCATAACCTTTGCCGTCATGTTCACGTAGGGTTTGGAGACCAATGCTCCCTCGACCTCCAGTTGAACGTCGGACTGGCAATACGGTGCTGCCATCATCATGCCGCTCAGAAACTGGCTCGATACATCCCCGCGAACACGGGCCTTGCCGCCTCGAAGTCCTACTGCTCGCAGATGCACGGGTGGACAATCGGAGCGGTCCGGATTGCTGCTCCACACATCGGCACCCCAAGTCCGCAGGCCGTTGATCAGGTCACCGATGGGTCGCTCGCGCATGCGGGGAACACCATCGAGAATATAGTCGCCGTGCGTGGCAGCAAGCGCCGCGGTCAAGAAGCGAATCGATGTCCCGCTATTGGCGATGAAAAGCTCACCACGTGGTTGCGGAGGTTGGCCGGCACATCCCTCAATCACGAGCGAACATGCGACTTTATCCCATTGCATGGCAACGCCTAGTTGTTGCCATGCCGCCACCATGACTTCGGTATCCTCACTTTCGAGAACCCCGGTCAGTTCGGATCGACCCTGGGCCAAGGCGGCGCACACCACCGCCCGGTTTGTGATGCTCTTCGATCCGGGTACGCGCACCGTACCGATGATTGGCTGAGAAACAGGAGCGAAGGTAACCGAATGGGGCGCATGACCATGCTTCGCCGTTTCGCCATGGGCAGCAGCAGCTTCGCCGTGGGTCACGGCGCGCTGATCTTCCACAAGCTACCAGCGCCGCGAACGTACATGGCGTTTCCAGAAATCGCAGGTGAACCCAGGACTTCATCCCCCAAGCGATTCGTCTCTAAAATTTTGCCTTCTTCGCCTTCGATCCCAACGACAAAGCAGGTGCCATCCATTGAGAATAGATACAGTCGATCGCCCGCGATTACCGGACTCGACCAAATCTGGCCTGCGTCGGGCAATCGCAGTTGCCATAATACTTTGCCTGTGTAAACATCGCCGCAAACGAGAATCGTTCGACTGACCACGTACACATTTTTGCCGGACACGATTGGCGAACATGCGTTCGGGTTGAGTTTGTTTTCCTTCCAGAGTGGACTTGGCGCTCCCGCGCTCGAGAGATCCAAAGCGGTCAATCCACCTGAGGGTACGATGAGTCGATTGCCGTCTACCAAGCTAGAGGGGGTGGTCGCACAGTTCATTTCAAGCTGCCAGAACGCTTTTCCATCCGCTGGCGAAAGGGCCTGCAAATCTTGTCCTGATTGCACGATGACAGCCGTCTTGCCATTGGGCAGTGTCACCGCGACTGGGGAAGCCCAATTTGCCTGCTTGGGACGATCGATCTTCCATGCGATCGTTCCGTCCTCAGCCTTCAGACCCGCAACGAAGGAATCCCCCTGGCACTCGACTTGTACGATGACGATACCATCGGCCACGACCGGTGAACTGCTCATGCCGACGTCGTTGCCAGCTTTCGGGAAATCGCTCGCTAGAGAACGGTACCAAATCGGATTTCCATTCAAATCAACACAGGCCAAATCGTTGGAACTGTAAAACGCGAAAATGCGTTCTCCGTCGGAGGCTGGGGTCGGCGCTGCGTTGGCGCTGGTGGGATGGCAAAAGGGACGGCCTCTCGAAATCCACTGTTGCTCCCATCGCTTTTGGCCGGTGGCAGCGTCGACACTGACCAAACGGATTCGGCGTTGGTCCATGCCATCGCTGCTCGTCGTCACGACTTGATCGCCCACGACAATTGCGCCACTTACGCTTCGACCTGGGATCGCGACTTTCCAAGCGATATTTTTGCCTGATTCGCCATCGAAAAGATCGGGCAGCCGCGCATCGGCGACTGCGCCAGACGACCCAGGACCGCGGAACTGACTCCAGTCTTCCGCCCAAGTAAATGCGGTCGATGCAATCCCGATCGTTGCGGCCACACACCATGGTTTCATCATCGTCGTCATTGGATGCATCGCGTTTGTGCTTCTTAAGGTACGAGTAGTTCGTGTTCGCATGATTTTTGGTAGCTGTTACTTGGTTGTGATGGCTTTGCCGGTCGCATCGCAGAAACGCAGTTGAAACGAGTAGTCCTGAGCCCAGGCCTGCGTTTGCTCGTTTTGGCACACTTTGACCAACACGCGATTCTTACCAGCCTTGAGTCGAACCGGCGCGGCATACTGATCGATCTGCATGCCCGTGTGATAAACTTCATTGGCGATCAGCAGCTCGCCATTGACCCAAACTTTTTGCGCGTTGATGCATCCCACTCGAACCTCACAATCGAGATCGCTGGGAACATCGATTTGGGTTTCGGCGTAGACGATGCAACCTTTTTCTTTATTGAAAAAGGTCGCCAAATCCATTTGGCCATCTTTCTTATCCGTCGAGCCTTCGAACCAAGTCACCTCGCCATTCTTGCCGGCATATTTCGTGGCCAGAGTTCCTTGGAGCCAGTCAACTTCGACTGGATAGGCAACATCGAATTTGTCGCTACCAATATTATCGAACGGTCCAATCAAATTCCAGCGCGTTACGAATCCCATGTGTTGAGCTTGATCGACCGATACTCCTGCCTTGTCCAAGCGCTCGATGATGGTCGCGATATGGTCGGGATGACGGGCCGCATCAAGTAATTCTCTAAGACGGTCAGGCTCCAACGCTTCCGACACATTCAACGCTTGAGCAATCGCATCGTAACGAAGCTCCATGCTCGGATCGGTTAGCATGGTTTCTAACATCTGAGTACGGCGTTTCGGGTCGGCATCGGTCAACCATCGAAAAACCGTGTAGCGGGCTTCGGGGTCTTTTGCCGTATCCGCCAGAAACGATTCGAGGTTTTTGTTGGTAGGCGCATCGGACGCGTCATGCAGTTCATTGGCCAGCCCTAACAGCCAATTCTTCCCTATAGGCGTCGCGCCGAGCATGGCATC
>JBGSHV010000113.1:0-3011 GCA_041752005.1 Pirellula sp.
GAGCATCCACATCACTGGTGGTAGGATCTCCTAGTTGTTCATCGATCCGTTTGCCTGGAAAGATCTGCAGCCAGCGCAAGGCGACTTGCCGATCCGACCAAGTCGCCACGACATCGGGCCGATTCCTCAGCACGACATGCAAGTGATTGGACAGGACGGCATAGGAGAGGATATCAATCCCAAAGACAGAGGCCAGCTTTTCAATCCGCTGGCGAATCCATTCTTTCCGATAGGAGTAATCCTTGCCGGAGAACTCATCGAGGCCGCTGAGATAAGCCCTCCGCACGCATCTCTGCACGACGTGCAGGATCGAAATCTCGTTGGGCAAAAAGATCTCCGAACGCAGTGGTCTAGGCATAGCACATCTCCTTAAACCACCAATCTACCTCCCCCGCCTACGGCGTCAAGTGCCTGGCACCGATCGAGCTACTTCTGCTGCCTCAGAGGAGTGGGACGCGATAAAGTCACGAGTTAGCTCGGCATCTTGTGATAGTTCGAGTCGATACTTGGGGGTGGGCATCCAAGCTTTTGGTCAGAAAATGCTTGACCGTGTTTAGTTCGGTTCGCTAGATTGCAAGCACCGGTCCATGTCCGGATACTTCGTCCCCTCCCTTGTTGATTCTAGAAATGACTCATGCCCACGACTCATTTAATGCTGCTCGGTGTCTTTTTGTTGACTTCATCGATCGGATGCGGAGTCGACTCAAAAAAGGCGATAGCGTATTTGCGGATTAAGCCAACGACCGCAGATATTGGCCCAAGAGAAGACTATTCCAGCGAGGAATCGTTTTTCCAGACGCAGATGCAGTTACTGACGACCCCAATTGTTCTCGCCAGGGCATTGAATGAGAGCCGAAAGTATGGAGAAGAACAACCGGTCCAAACGGGAACCGACTCTTTGGAAGATCTTAAGCGTGGTTTGACCGTAACCCGCCTCGATGAAAGCGAGATCGTAAGCGTCTCGTACTCTGGTCGGAATCCAGAGGAGTCTGCCAAGGTTCTCGACGCGGTCTTGAACGCGTATCTCCAAGAAGTGGTGGAAATGGATATCAGGAGGCACCGAGAATATCTCTTTCAACTTGAAAGAGCCTATGCAGATCGGAGGGAGATTTATGCAAGGACACTCGAAGAATTTCGCCGACTCCAAGGTGATTCTGGAAGTTCGAATCCCGATGCAGCTCTGATCGACGCAACAGAAAGGGAAAGGATGGTAGCTCTGTCGAAACGCATCGAGAATTTGAGGGATGAATTGCTTTTGGGCCAAATCGAACTAGCAACTCTTGAGTCGCTCGCTGAGGATTTAACCCCGGAGCAATCGGTTTCTAAAAAAGTTGCATCCGCAAGGGTAAATGCGATCTCTGGAGCGTTGGCAAAGCTCGAATCGGAGTCGGACGAGCGGATTCGACAAAAGGATACAAACTCGATGCGGCTAGGGAACTCGTCGATTTCCGCCGCCAAGAACGTTGAATTGGAAGTGCTTGAGCAAGGATTGAAAGAACTCGGCATGAAGATTGAGGTCGTTCGCTTGCAGACGGAATTGCAGTCCCCCTTGGTAATGTTGTTATCGAGGGCCTCCGTGTCCACTATCGATTGAGGATGGTACCGAAGAGATCACTGCACTTTAACAACGCCGGGTGGCGTCCAACTCCCCTCGCCTGCCGGAAGGATCGAAGGTGTCTCCGACTTTGGCCAGTAAAGACGCATGAAAAGATAGATCGTATCGTTGGACGCGGGCGGCTAGTTTGGCTCTTTGTCGAACTCCAGGGCTGCCTTTCTAGATGTAAAGGGTGAGAGAGACGTCTTCATTGGTCTTCATGCCGGCGAGCATCGGTGAATTGATCAAGTAGCGGTTGATTGGAGAAGAGAACGAGGACATGCATTGCATCAACCGAAAACGAGAACATGCATTACATTGTTGCAGGTGCAACTGGCATTTGCTAGTTTGATGGGGTTCTCAAAACCACTTTTGCCCGAAGGGAGGTTTTCACCGTGACCCAACCACGCTCCAGAATCGTCGATCCTAGCATTACCCGCTGGTACCACTGCATCTCTCGCTGCGTTCGCCGCGCGTTCCTGTTCGCCGAGAACCATGAGTTCGATCGAAAGGACTGGCTCAATGATCGGCTCAAAGAACTGGACGCCATCTTCGCCGTCTCCGTCGCTGGTTTCAGCCTGATGGATAACCATCTCCACCTCTTGCTGCGCATCGATCCCGATGTCGCCCAAGCCTGGACACCCATGGAAGTCGCACGCCGCTGGCAGACCCTTTTTCCGCCTCGCGTGAATCGAGTCCCTGTCGTACCTACCCAAGCCGACTTGCAACGTTTGGCCGACAATCACGACTGGGTTGAGCAGAAACGCTCCCGATTGGCTTCGTTGAGCTGGTTCATGAAATGTCTGAAAGAACCCCTCTCACGCAAAGCAAACCGTGAAGAGAACTGCCGTGGCACATTTTTCGAAGGCCGCTTCAAATCCATCGCCATCCTCGATGAGGAGTCGATTCTCACGGTCGCTGCCTATATTGACTTGAACCCCGTCGCTGCGGGTATCGTTCCCCTGCCCGAGCAATCGCCGCACACGTCGATCAAGGAACGGGTCGAACACGTCGTGGCCGCAGGCCGCTTTCAAGACGTCCAGCAGATTCGCAGTGGCAGCGTGGCCGCCCAGCAAGTCAGCGAAGGGCTCGAGGACGATCACTGGCTTGTCCCAATCGAAAACCGCCGTCCGCAGGGTGCCAAGCGAGAAGGGATCAAGGCAGGATTCACCGTTGGCCAGTACTTGATGTTGGTCGACTGCATATGCCGCTCGGTACGCGATGGCAAAGCCAATATCACTCAAGACGTTCAATCGATTTTTGACCGACTGGAAATGGATGCCCATCGCACTCTGGCGCGCGTGACCAATTTATTGACCAGCCATCGCTTCTATGGCAGCTTCATGTCCGCAACGCGAGCCACGTTGCGCTGCATCGCGCGGAAGCTAGGGGTGAAGCAGCTAGCGAACACGGCCTA
>JBGSHV010000114.1:0-185298 GCA_041752005.1 Pirellula sp.
CACCTGCGCCGCCGGGGCCTCCACCGCCGCCGCGGGGACCAGTACCGCGCTGGCCACCCGTTCGAGCGGCAGGTTGCTGGGGTGGCGATGCGATGAGATCCCAGACCACGCGATGGAGTCCGGCTTCATTGTTGCCTCGCAGTTCGCGAATTACCTGGCCGGACACATCGAGGACCTTGACACTGACCTGTTCGGCTTTTTTGGGCAAGGCGTAGTAAAGAACGGCTCCGGCCGGTGGATTTTCTCCAGCGAAGCTGCGGTTGGTTGTTCCGCGCGAGGCTTCGCGTCGCCACCGGATGGCGGTCGTAGGCTTGTACAGAAACGGCGTTTGCTGAACCTGATCGGCTGCGAGCTGATGCAACGGCGTCATGTCCGCGATCCACAAGCTACGGCCATGCGTCGCGGCCACTACTTCGCCGTTGTTAGGATGGAACGCAAAATCAAATACAGGTACGGTCGGCAAGTTCGAATTGAGTTTGTTCCAGTACTCACCGCGGTTGGCACTGGCGAACACAGCGAACTCGGTCCCGATCAAGAGCACGTTCTCATTGAATGGGCTTTCTCGCAAACAACGGGTGGAACCCCACGGGAGATTGGCTCGAATCGACTTCCAGGTTGCGCCAAAGTCTTCGGATACCAACGCGTAGGGTTCATCGTCATCGGAACGATGGCCATCGAGACTGACATACACACGACCATCTGCAAACTTCGAAGCGTCGATGGTTGCGATCCAGCGCGGGGCCGGAAGGTTCATGTTCTTGCCGATCTCCGTCCATTTCGTTCCACCATCGCGGGTGACCCAAAGCGCACCATCGTCGGTTCCAGCATAGAGCACGTTGGGATCGCGAGGCGATTCCGAGAGGGCGGTGGCGGAGCCACGCTTGGTCAACGTGATCTCGGGTGAAATCTTTTGGAGATTATTTCCGCGATCCAGCGACCGGAAAACAAAATTGCCCGCCGCATAGAAAATGCGAGAGTTTGCGTTCGAAAGGATGAAGGGGGTGTTCCAGTTGAATCGGTAGGGTGCATCTCCTTCGACCGATTGTGGACGAATCGAACCACGCTCACCGGTCTTCATGTTGCGACGTCCCATGTTCCCTTCCTGACTGGTCCAGTAGACCAAATCTGGGTCGTTGGTATCGACGCGGCACATGAAGCCGTCACCGCCACCGACGCTGAGCCAATCTTCATTGACAGGTCCGCGCCCACTGAGGGTCATGGAGGGTCCACCCCACGTTCCGTTGTCCTGCAAGCCACCGTATACGTAGTACGGATACTTAGGCGAGATCGCTACGTGATAGAACTGCCCCAAGGCCAACGTGTTCAAATGATCCCAGCGACTGCCGCGATCGTTGGTGTAATAAACACCACCGTCGACCCCAAGGATCATCTTGCGACCGTCGCGAGGGTCGATCCAGAGAGCGTGTCCGTCGGCGTGGACGCTGCGGCCGAGGTTGGCATCGAAGGTGACGCCTCCGTCGAGCGATTTGTACTGCGAAACGCCGAGCAAGTAGATCTTTTGATCGTCGCTCGGGTCGACCCGGATGACACTGAAGTACATGGGCCGAGCATGGAGACTGTTGATGCGAGTCCATGACTCGCCACCGTCGGTCGATTTATAGATCCCGCCGTATTCGTATCCTTTAGCGCCTTGTTGGTCCTGGACATTTTGCGCCTGGCCACCCAGCGAGGCGGTGTAAGGCCGGGTGGGGGTTGGACGATCCTCGACAGTGACATCGATTTCTTTGACCTCGGTGGCCCGCGTGATTTTGAGACGAATTTGGTCGCCTACTTTTAAGTCGCGCAGCATGGCGAGCATGCCTTGATAATTTTCGATCGGCTTGTCGTTGATGGCTTTGACAATGTCACCTTTCGATACGCCTGCCTTGTCGGCAGGTCCGTCCTTGGTGATGTCGATCAACAAGGCACCCGTGCCGGGTGCGTTTTGACCCGTGATCCCAACGTAGGTGGTTGGCTGGTTGGCACCACCTGCACCTCCACGGCCGCGACCTTGAGGGGCAGGTCGTTCTTCCATGACGATTTCCATGTCTTTGACATCGTCGCCGCGTCGGTATTTGAGTTTGACTTTGTCGCCCGCATTCTTGCTGGTAGCCTTTTCGTTGACCTCTTCCCAAGACTCAGCTTTTTCGCCGTCGAATTCGACGAGGAAATCGTCGGCTTGCAATCCACCTTTGCTGGCCGGGCTGTCGGGTGCAAGTTGCGTGATCTTCACGCCCGCATCGTCATCTTCGCCGAACGCACCAAGCCAAACACGCGAGCGCTGAGCGCCTCCGGCTCGTGAAACGAGCGTGGTTTCCATCGTGCGCTTTTCTTCACCGCGCACGACCGTGGTCGTGATTTTATCGCCCGCCTTTTTGGTCCTAAGTTCTTCGAGGATTTGATCGAAATCCGTGATCGGTTTGTCCCCCACGGCTTCGACAACGTCTCCGACGAGGAGCCCGCTTTTTGCGGCGGGGCTCTTGGGATAGATCTGCGTGATCACCGCCTTGCCATCGCGATTCTCACCGACCGCTCCCCACAGGACTGACAGCGGCGCAGGTCCTTTGCCGATGTTTTCACAATCGATGACTGCAAACAGAATATTCGGGTCCTTGCGATACCAATCGATACCGATGCGGCCCATCGGACTGGTCGGCAATCCCTTGGTCAACTTGTTCCAAGTTTTGCCAGCGTCTGTTGATTTGTACAGGCCGCTGTTGGGTCCCCATTTGCGGATTGGATCGTAGCCTCCGTAGCCTTCGGGAATCGGTACGTCGGTACCTGGCCAGCTATCGAATCCGTCGCGGAGGCGCTCCCACGCGGTTACCAGGAGTGTGTTGGGATCGGTGGGGTGCATTTGCATCTCAATCACACCCGTCCGGTCATCCATGTAGAAGCAGCGTTCCCAGGATTTGCCACCATCGGTCGTTTTGTAAACTCCGCGTTCTTCATTGTTGCCGTAGAGTCGACCGAGGGCACCCACGTAGACCGTGTCTGGATCGGTCGGATGGATCACAATTTCACCGATTTGAAACGTTCGCTTCAACCCCATGTGGGACCAGGTTTTGCCCCCGTCGAGGGACTTGTAAACGCCGTCCCCGTAGCTGACCGAGTTCCGCGGGTTGTTTTCCCCGGTCCCGACCCAGAGGATCTCTGGGTTGCTTTTGGAGACTGCAACGGCACCGATGGAGACCGTCGTCTCCGAGTCGAACTGATGGGTAAACGTGATACCGTTGTTGGTTGTCTTGATCAATCCACCGGTTGCCGTGGCTGCCCACCAAGTGTTCGGGTCCGATTCATTAACAGCTAGATCGACGATGCGGCCACCCATGTTGGACGGTCCGATACTTCGCCAGCGAACACCCTTGATCCATTCGGCCGGGATTTCGCCTGACCAAGTTTGCGGTTTGGCTTCCGTCGAAGATGCTTCCGCTGCGGGTTTATCAGCAAGTTTTTCCGCCGGCGATTCCTTCATTGCTTGCAGCGATTTGGCGATGGCGCCGAGCTGCTGTTCGATTTTGGAGAGGCGATCATCGACCGCACCTTCACCCTCAGTCGACTTCGGTGCAGTGGATTGTTCGGCGCGTCGCGGTTCGCGGCGACGTGTTTCGGCCGGCTTGTCGGCAGCTGGTTTCTCGACGTCTGCAGGCTTCGTTTCGTCCGTGGGTTTCGTTTCGTCCGTAGGTTTCGCGGTATCTGCGGGTTTCTCGGCAGCGGGAGTCGCTGGTGCATCCGCCGGTGGAGCGGGTGCGTCCGCAGGCTTGGTGGTCTCTTCAAGTTGCGGTGGTCGGGCGGGTTCCGCCTCTTGACCCAAGCTCACCGCAGAGAGACACAGCGAGCCTGGCAAAAGCGAGCCTAGCAAAAGCGCCAGTCCCATACGTCGGCGTGAAAATCCCAGAGTGCGAGCGCCATACGGCAGCGAAACGAACGAAATCATCGGTGGATTGGCCTCAAGAGTTGCGATTTGGTTCCGGCATTAGGTCAACGGGAGGAAGTAGCCTATGCCTCAGAGTCGCATTGTTGTTGGGTCCCTCTCGCCTTTCAAGCATCGAAACCGATGCTCAGGCCTAAAATCTATCTGTTTCGTTAAATATCTCCGTTCACGTTGAAACGAGGGCCTCTATCGAGCAAAATGAGGAATCTCCGTTCGAACCGTCTCGAGGCTACCGCTGCATGCTCGATCGATATCTGTTTTGTTCCCCACTTCGGCGGGCATCGTCCATGGTTCGTTGCGTTTCGTACGTGGGGCGGAAGAGGTTCATAGAACGATTGGCTCGAACAAAAACACAAGCCTTGCGTTTTCATGAAGGCTTTACGCTCGTGGAATTGCTGGTTGTGTTGGCCATCATCGGGATTTTGGTTGGCTTGCTATTGCCAGCCATTGCGGCAGCCCGTGAGGCGGCTCGCCGTAGTCAATGCCAGAGCAACCAACGCCAAGTGGGATTTGCCATCCTGAACTTCGAGTCCGCGCACCGGGTCTTTCCTGCCTCGGGTTGGACGCAACGTGGACCGGGAAATCCGTACGGTACTTATATGAGTTGGCGGACCGTCATATTGCCGCAGCTCGAGCAAACCAACGTGCGGACGTTGTATGACATACAGCAGAACTGGTGGCAAGGAACGAATTTGACGGTTGCCAGCATCCCAATCGCAATCTATCTGTGTCCGAGCACACCCACGCAGGAGCCTGTCACGTCAGCGGTGGCCAAAAACCCGCGACCAGCCTTGAGCTTTTCGATTCCGTTGGCCCGAACCGATTACGAAGCCATCCAAGGAGTTCAGCCAAGTTCGATTGACCCAACCTATTACGACTCCAGCAATCGATTTTCGGTCATGCATCGCAATTCGGTTAACCGCTTCGCATCCATCTACGACGGTTCCTCAAATACGGTCATGGTGGTGGAGGCTGCGGGGCGTCCGATGGTGTATCGCCGCGGAGCCCGACGCAGCAATTTGGCGAACGACCAGGGGATCGGATGGATCGACAGCGAGGGAGCCTTCAGTCTCGATGGATCCAGTTCCGATGGGAGCAGTGAAGGTTGTCGACCTGAAAACGGATGCGGCGTTGCAATCAATGCACGCAATGATAACGAGCCTTATTCGTTTCATGCCGCTGGTATGCATGCGTTGTTCTGCGATGGGCACGTGTCTTTTCTGAACCAGTCGATATCTTTAAAGGTTATGGCAGCCTTGTGCACGCGGGCCGCAGCCGACGATCCTTCGTTTGGAGATTTGGACTGACGGGCAGGGGGTTGTTGTTACACTGCCGTCTTTGAGAACGTGCCATCGGTGTCTGCGCGACTGTTTCAGCCGTGTGACCCAACGGCCATTTGATTTTTCGGCAACCATTTTTCGGCAACCATCGTACAGGGGAGGATCGCCCATGCGCGGTTCCAGATCTTCGGTTCGGGTCGTATTCTTGGCGGTGACCAGCGGATGGTACCTCCATGCTCTGGCTATGGGAATTTGCCCTGTCGAGCATCCGACTCCCCTAGCCACTTCTATCGAAACCAAGACGGTCGACATGAACGAGAGTAATCCATTCTTCGCCCCCAGTTCGCTCCCATTTCAAGCGCCAGACTTTGCGGCCATCGAGCCGATTCACTTCATGCCGGCCTTCGAGACGGGCATGCAGAAACAACTCGAGGAAGTGCAGACGATTGCGGATCTGGAAACCGCGCCTACGTTTGATAATACGTTGGTTGCACTCGAGCGATCCGGTGACGTTCTGGACCGCGTGTCGGCCGTTTTCATGCATTTAGCATCGGCGCATACCAATGAGGCCATCCAGCAGATCGAGGAGGAGATCGCGCCCCGACTCGCTTCGCACTCGGACGATATCTTTTTGAACGAGAAACTTTTTGCGCGCGTCGAGGCCCTCTGGAATCAGCGCTTGGAACAGCCTTGGAACGAAGAGCAGCAGCGGTTGCTCAAAAAGTATTACGAGGACTTCGTTCGCGCGGGCGCTCGGCTAACGGATGCGGATCAAGCTCGAGTGCGAACGATCAATGAACGCTTATCCTCATTGATGACGCAGTACCAAAACAACCTGCTAGCCATCACGCAAGAGCGCAGCGTCCTGATCGACGATGTCGCGCTGCTAGCCGGCATGGGTTCTGCTGACATTGCCGCAGCTCAACAAGCCGCTGTGAGTCGCGGCGACCCGAAAAAGTACTTGTTGGCGATCACCAACACAACGCGGCAACCGATTCTGACGAGTCTCGCGCGTCGCGAGATACGAGAACGCGTTTGGCGCGCGTCGGCCGAACGCGGATTGGGTGCCGCAGGCGGCCTGGACAATCGCCCTCTGGTCTTGGAAATGGCGACGTTGCGTGCCCAGCGTGCACGGTTGCTCGGATATCAAAATCATGCCGCTTTCGCTCTCGAGGATCAGATGGCTGCCAAGCCGGAAGCAGCCTTTACGATGCTTCAGGATCTCGTCCCCGGTGTCTTAGCCAAAACCAAGCGTGAGGCCGAACGCATAGCGCAGGCCATGCGGTCCGATGGTCTGAACGGACCACCGGAGCCTTGGGACTGGGAGTACTATGCCGAGAAAGTGCGGGCGGAGGACTATCAAGTCGACGAGAACGCGATCAAACCCTACTTCGAACTCGAACGTGTCCTCAACGACGGTGTCTTCTATACGTTTGGAAAGCTGTACAACGTTGCCTTTCGGGAACGCAAAGATTTGCCCGTATGGCATCCAAGCGTGCGTGTGTTCGATGTTCTGAGCACCGACGGAACGCAGATCGGTTTGTTTTATGCCGATTACTACCAGCGCGACAGCAAACGAGGTGGAGCATGGATGGACGCCTTGGTCGCACAATCACGTCTGAAAAATCAATTGCCGGTCGTGGTGAACGTAATGAACATTCCGCAACCGGCTGCAAGCGAACCAACCCTTTTGAGTCTGGATCACGTTTCGACCATGTTCCATGAACTTGGGCACGGTGTTCACGGACTATTCTCGTCGGTCGAGTACCCGCTCCTCTCGGGAACTTCGGTACCAAGGGATTATGTGGAATTCCCGTCGACCTTTCACGAGGATTGGGCCATCGAACCCGAGATCCTGTCGCATTACGCGAGACACTACCAAACGGGCGAGCCGATCCCCACCGCATTGTTGACCAAGGCGGTCGCAGCCAGCAAGTTCAACAAGGGTTTCGACACGTTGGAGTATCTGTCCGCAGCCCTGCTCGATCTAGGCTGGCATTCGCTCGCCGAAGAGGAAGTACCTAAGGACATGGAAGTCTTTGAGGCGCAACTGCTGGAGCGTTTTGGCGTTGACTATGCACCTGTTCCGCCTCGGTACCGCACCGCGTATTTTGCGCACGCTTGGTCGGGCGGTTACGCTGCGGGTTACTATGCCTACCTCTGGAGCGAAGTCCTAGCGGCCGACGCGTATGCGTACATGAAGCAGTCTGGCGGTCTTTCGGAAGCCAATGGTCGCGCGTTTCGTGAAAAGATATTGTCGCGCGGAGGGACACGCGATGCGATGCAGCAGTACAGCGATTTTCGAGGTCATGAACCGACGGTCGATGCGCTGCTTGTTCGCCGCGGTTTGAAGGAGTAACGTGTGTCCATACGTAAACCGTCTCTCCTGGTCCTCAATCCTGGATCATCGACGTTGAAATTCGGTTGTTATCGAGCGTTGGAATGCATCGATCACGGAACCATTGAATGGCGTGCTACAAGTGATCGCGAAGAGAATCAGCGCACGGTACGAGGTCTGATTTCGCGATTCAAGGATCCGTTCGATGGGGTTGTCTTTCGTGTCGTTCATGGCGGGATGGAATTCGTTGCTCCGACGGTGATCGATGAATCGGTTCTGGATCGACTTGAGAAAACCGTCGCCCTGGCGCCGTTGCATCAGCCACCAGCATTGGCCGCAATGCGAGCTGCGAAGCTGGAGATGCCCAGGGTCTTGCAGATCGCCTGCTTTGATACTGCGTTCCATGCAACCCTCCCCGAAGAAGAAAAGCGGTTGCCTATCCCTAACGAGTGGTACGACCAAGGCGTGCGGCGCTACGGCTTTCATGGCCTGTCCTACGAATCGATCGCAGGCTCGTTGCCGAACATTTCTCAGCGCGCCGCTATGGGTCGAACCGTGGTCTGTCACCTGGGCAATGGCTGTAGTCTGTGCGGCATGCGAGCTTGTCAAAGCTCCGTAACCAGCATGAGCTTTACTCCGCTGGACGGAATAATTATGGGAACGCGTTCGGGACGAATCGATGCCGGTGTTCCGCTGCATTGGATGCGGATGGGATGGGATGCCGATCGCATCGAGAGGCTGCTGACCAAAGAATCCGGTCTGCTCGGGTTGTCGGAACGATTCAGTGACATGCGACCTCTCCTCGAAGCACGTCGTGAGGATCCAAAGTGCGATCGAGCCATCGCGATGTTTTGTCGATCGGTCGCCAGGGAGATCGCCAGCGCGGCCACCGCGCTTGGCGGCCTCGATGCCATTGTGTTCACCGCAGGTATCGGCGAGCACTGCCCGAGCGTACGGGCTGAGATTCTCGACCACCTGTCCTGGATGGGAGTTCGGATGGATGCTCAAGCCAATGAGGATCAACAAACCTTCCTGCACGCCAAGGATAGTTCCGTGGAAGTCATGCAGATCGGGACCGACGAGCAAACCGTGCTTGCCAAACATGGACTGGCCATGCTCTCGGAACGGGATGGGAAGCGATGAGTGGCGATGATTCCAGCATCCCTATCCAGCACCCGTCGGAGGGTTCCACCACCTACGCCGCGCTGTTAACCGCTTCGGCTCCAGCCGCCATCGCGGTGATCGAGATCGAAGGCCCACAGGCTCTGCCGATGGTCGCACGTCTATGGCGGCCAAATGCGGGCAAATCCGACTTGGAGATCGATCGCATTCGTTACGGTGTCTTTTGCGAAAATTTTGTGTCAGCCACCGAGGCTGGAGAATCCATCGTCGTGGTTCGTCGCGCCGACGATCGGATCGAGCTGCATTGCCACGGTGGCTCGATGGCGTCTCAGAGTATTCTGCGGACGCTCGAGCGGGCTGGCGCGACGCTGCTCTCGCCATCGCAGTGGCTCGACCGCAGGACAAGTGATCGCATCCGCTCGGACGCGCACGAGGATTTGATGCGCGCGGCCACGCCACGTGTGGCATCGATCCTGATGGATCAATGGCGCGGCGAATTGACCCGGGCCTTGGCATCCATCGAAGAACAAATTCGTGGCCATCTGCTCGCGAGCGCTCGGCATGCGATCGAGGCCATCGAGCGGCATACGGAGACGGGCCTGCACCTCATTCAGCCATGGAGAGTCGTGCTGTGCGGACCTCCGAATGTTGGCAAAAGCAGCTTGCTCAATCGCATGTTAGGATACCAACGGGCGATCGTGCACGACCAGCCCGGAACGACCCGCGATCTACTGACCGAAGCGACGAGCATCGATGGTTGGCCGTGTGTATTGATCGATAGCGCTGGCATTCGCACCTCCTGCGACACGGTTGAATCCCAGGGCATCTCGAAGGCCAAGCAAGCCATCGAGTCGGCCGATCGATTGCTGGTGTTGGTCGATCAAGAGATGGGTTGGACTTCGGAACATGAGGAGATTTGGCGAACGCGCGGTTCTCGCTGCTTGATTGTACAAACCAAAAGCGACCAAACGCAATCCAGGCCGCAAGGATTGGCTCTGAACATTGAACCGATCCTCGTCAGCGCGGTGAGCGGAGGTGGCCTCGATGAGCTGATGCAATCCCTGTCGCACTCGCTCGTACCCACGCCACCCAAACCCGGTAGTCCGATCCCTTTTCGTTGTTCGCACGTTGCGCGGCTAGCCGAGCTCAAGCAACACTGCTGAAGTGATCTCGAACCGTGCCGGGTTGCGTTCCCGTATCCTGAGACAGACAATGCGTTCTCGCGTTTCCCCTTTGAGAATTAGAACGAGAAAGCCCGGAACCATGAAAGTCGATGTTGTCGCCCACCTGCACGCTCACCCTGGACGCGAAGCAGAACTGCGCGAAGTATTGAAGAAATTCATCGGGCCGACGCGAAAGGAACTCGGCTGTATCCGTTACGACTTGTTCGTCGATCTGGACCACCCGACCAAGTTTACGTTCATTGAGGAATGGGTGAGCCGCGAAGCGTTGGAAGCGCATGGACGCTCGGTGCACATCGCTGAAGGCCGTGCCCGCTTTGACGAACTGCTGGCGGAACCAGGTTGGGTTCAAGTCGTGACGCAAGTCGTTTGATTGCTAGGATTGAGCATGCACGAACGACACACTCTAGCGACGCCCGAACAAATCGAGTCCACGATTTTGGGCAAATTTCTCGCCGCCGATCAGATCGATCGGATCTGCACATGTTCGGGCCGTATGCAGCTCGTGGTGGGTGAGTTTTTGTTCCGGGAAGGGGAAACCCAATTTCTCCTGCACGTGCTTCTCCACGGCCAACTGGATTTGGTGATGCAAGTCCCAGGTCGTGGGTCCCAGAGGATCCTCAGTATCGGACCGGGTGAACTGGTGGGTTGGTCGGCATTGGTCGGTCAAGGTGTGATGACCTGCTCGGCTCTGTGTATCCAAAAAGCCGATGTAATAGCCATCGATGCTTTAGCGTTGCGAGAGCTGATGGAGAGCGATCATGAGTTGGGATACCAGTTCATGCGGATGATGAGTCAGGCCCTGTCCGCACGCTTGACCGCTACGCGATTGCAGTTGCTCGATCTGTTCGCTCCTGTACCTCACGCAACCGAATACCTTACTTAATCCAAGGCGGCCTCATGCCATCTGATCCAGCGATCACGTCTGCCACTCCCATTGAGGAAACGCCGTGGTGGATAGACCGCAATGGCTTGCAAGAGCTCATCGATCGTCTGATTGAGATCGGGTACGAGGTGGTTGGTCCGAAGATCGATCAAGGAGCGATTGTGTACGATCAACTGGCGACTGTGGACGAATTGCCCCGTGGCTGGACGGATGAGCAAGGTCCCGGACTGTACCGTCTTCATCGCCGGGACGACAACGAGCTATTCGGCTACAACGTTGGCCCTCATTCCTGGAAGAAATATTTGTTCCCACCCCTAACCGAGGTCCTGCGCTCGCGGAAGACTGCGGAAGGTTGGGTGATGGAAACGCCTGCGATTGAAGTCCGCCGATTGGCATTGTTGGGCGTTCGCGCTTGCGAGCTCGCAGCTATCGCTGTTCAGGATCGCGTGTTCCTGACCGAAGGCACAGTCGATCCGACCTATAAACTTCGGCGCAGTCACTTGTTCGTAATCGCCGCGAATTGTACACAAGCCGCCCAGACTTGTTTTTGCACGTCTATGGACACGGGGCCGAGATGCCGATCGGGGTTCGATCTGGCACTGACGGAGATCGAGTCGGGATTCTTGGTGCAGGTCGGATCTGATCAGGGGAGGTCGTTGTTCGAGTCCGTACCTAAGCGACTTGCGCGGTCAGTCGAGATGGATCGAGGGGACGAACGTCGACAGCGCGCGGTCGATCAGATTTCACGGCGATTGAACACGGAGGGGATTCGCGATCGATTGTTGGAACAACTGGGGAACAAACATTGGGACGATGTGGCTAGTCGCTGCTTGAGCTGCGCGAATTGCACGATGGTCTGCCCGACTTGTTTTTGTCATTCGGTGGACGAGGTTCACCATTTGACCGATGAAGAGATCGTGCGGCAGCGGCGCTGGGACTCGTGCTTCAATGTCGACTTTAGCCATGTCTCGGGCGGACCGGTACGAGATACGGTGCGGTCCCGATATCGGCAATGGCTGACGCACAAGCTTGCGACCTGGATCGATCAGTTCGGCACCTCGGGTTGTGTCGGATGTGGTCGCTGCATCAGTTGGTGCCCGGTTGGAATTGATTTGACCCGCGAGGTCGCAGTCTTGACTGGGGAGCAGGCACCATGAGCACCTCGGCCAACGCAACCGACGTTCTCCCCGGCCATGATCCATGGCGATCGCGACCGGCGCGAATCGAAGCCATCGAGCAGGAGATCCCCGACGTAGCGACCTTGCGATTGCGACTGCAGCCTGAAGCGAACGCAGTCCCTTATCGCTTCCGGCCCGGGCAGTTCAACATGCTGTACGTTCCAGGCTGTGGCGAAGTGGCCATCAGCATGAGTGGTCCGGACAATTTCCACGATGGCCCCGGCGATCCGCCAGAAGGCTTGGTGCATACGATCCGAACCGTTGGCCGTGTAACGCAAGCGATCCAACAGCTTCGGGTGGGAGACACGCTCGGGGTGCGAGGCCCCTTCGGAACACCGTGGCCGATGGATGAAGCCGAAGGCGGGGACGTGCTGGTGGTGGCTGGAGGTTTGGGGTTGGCTCCTCTCCGTCCGGTGGTCGAACGATTGGTGGCGCACCGCTCTCGGTTCGGGCGTGCGGTGTTGTTCTACGGTGCGCGCAGTCCCGACCTGCTGCTCTACGAGCGTCTGTTCGACACCTGGCGTGGGGCGGGCGTCGAAGTCCTTTGCACGGTCGATCGCGCCGAGCCCGATTGGTCGGGTGCCGTTGGGACCGTTTCACTATTGGTCGATCGCTGTTCTCTTGTCCCAGGCCAGCAAACCTCGATGTTCGCCTGTGGACCGGAGATCATGATGCACTTCGCCGCTCGAAGTGGCCTTAAATTAGGATTGCCACCGACATCGATCTGGCTATCGATGGAGCGGAACATGCAGTGTGCATTCGGGATGTGCGGACACTGCCAATGGGGATCGCATTTCGTATGCCGCGACGGTCCGGTACTGCGATACGATGTGGTTGAGCCATGGCTTCATGTGAGGGACATGTGATGCGACACAAACCGAAGGTAGCGGTGGTCAAGTTCGCATCGTGCGACGGTTGTCAATTGACCTTGCTCGACGCTGAAGATGAATTGCTTGCCGTGTGCGAGGCGATTGAACTAGCTCACTTTGCCGAGGCATCCAGCGACTTACGACCTGGGCCCTATGACATTGCACTGGTCGAAGGCTCAATCTCGACGGCCGAGGATCGACATCGGCTGCTCAAGCTCCGGGCAGAGAGCCGGTTTCTTATTTCAATTGGTGCGTGCGCAACGGCGGGTGGTATCCAAGCCCTTCGTAATTTTGCCGATCATCAAGACTTCCTTCGGGCCGTGTACGCTCAGCCCGAAACTATCGAAGCCTTGGCCACGTCCACTCCGATCTCAGATCACGTACGGGTCGATTTTGAATTGCGCGGGTGTCCGATCGATAAGCATCAATTGATCGAAGTCATGACCTCACTCATCGATGGCCATGCGCCAAGAACCTCATCGGAATGCGTCTGTCAACCGTGCAAACGACGAGGCACTGTGTGCGTGGTCGTGGCCCGCGGGGTTCCTTGCTTGGGCCCTGTAACTCAAGCAGGGTGCGGGTCGATATGTCCCGCGTTTGATCGCGGTTGCTATGGTTGTTTCGGTCCCGCTCGCCAGACCAACATGCCGAGCCTGTCGCAAGGTGTGTTGATGAAGTCCCTTAATCATCCAGAAGCCGTCAACTTGCTGCGATCCTTCAACGCAGCAGCGCCGGAGTTTGCTCAAGAGTGCCAGCGGCTGTGGCAGATTTCTCGATCCTAAGTCGAGTTCCATCCTCCTCCACCAATTCTGCTTCTAACCTACTCTTACACCGTCTATTGGTAACGCCGCTCCCATGGATCCTACCCAACCAATCTCACGATCCATCCATGTCCCCATCATGACTCGAGTCGAGGGGGAAGGAGCGTTGCTGGTACGTCTCGAGGGAGATCGCGTGGCCGATGTGCAGCTCAAAATCTTCGAGCCGCCGCGGTTCTTCGAAGCCTTGTTGCGCGGCCGAGCGATGGACGATGTCGCCGACATCACGTCACGGATCTGCGGGATCTGTCCGATCGCCTATCAGATGACGGCTGTCCAAGCTCTTGAGTCCATCCAAGGCATCGACGTGCCTTCCGGAATCCGTGCTTTGCGACGTTTGATGTACTGCGCCGAATGGATCGAGAGCCATGTCCTGCATATCCACTTGCTGCACGCTCCCGATTTCTTTGGCTGCGCGAGCGTGGTGGAATTGGCCAAGCGGTTTCCGGAGGAAGTCAAGCGTGGCCTGAAACTCAAGCAGCTCGGCAACCGTATTCTGGAAGTGATCGGAGGCCGCGCGATCCATCCGATCAATCTCGCCATCGGTGGCTTTTTTCGGATTCCCCGTCGCGAGGAACTCGCGGGATTGATTCCCGACTTGGAACAGTCCCTGCAGCACAGCATCGAGGCCGCGCATTGGTTGGCCACACTGCCGTTCCCCAACTTCGAAGCTCCGTATCAGTTCGTGGCGTTGAGTCATCCCGAACACTACGCGATCGAGGCAGGAGAGATTGCGATTTCGGACGGCACACGGTTTGGCCTGGACCAATATGAGCAGCATTTCGCCGAGCATCAAGTCGCCCACTCCACGGCCTTGCACGCGCGGCGTCAACCGATGGGGACCACGTACTTCGTGGGTCCGCTGGCGCGATTGAATTTGAACTTCGATCGTTTGACTCCCATCGCCAAACGATTGGCGGAAGAGATCGGAATGGTTCCTCCCTGTTTCAATCCGCATCGCAGCATTTTGGCGCGGGCCGTGGAAACTGTATTCGCCTTTGAAGAGGGACTACGCATTCTCAAGCAGATCACAGAAGGAAATGCGTTCCCCAGGCAACCGCGAATCAACTTCGAAGTTCGTGAAGGCGAAGGATGGTCCGCCACAGAAGCCCCCCGTGGTTTGATCTACCACCGTTACCGCGTCGATGGCGAAGGAAAGGTCGAGTTCGCTAAGATCGTGCCTCCAACATCGCAGAATCAAGGACAGATCGAGACCGATCTGAGGCAGTTGCTCCCGAGCCTGATGGCCATGGACGATGCACAAATAGCGAATGATTGCGAACGCTTGGTCCGGGCATACGATCCGTGTATCAGTTGCTCGACTCACTTCCTCAGGGTAAAGATCGAACGCGGATGAGCACGGGTAATGCATTGCGCAGTGCGGTGATGGTGGTGGGGATCGGCAGCCATCACGGCGACGATGCTGTCGGTTGGCGGGTCATCGCAATCCTGCGCGACATGCTCGAAACGTCTGAATCATCGGGACGCTACGAATTGCTCACTGTCCGATCGCCGATTGAGTTGATGGGCGCATTGGAGCGAGCCGAAGTATTGCATGTCGTGGATGCGTGTCGAGGAACCGAGCCCGGGCGCATTCATCGCTGGTTGTGGCCCAGTCCTGAGCTGGACGAATCGCGCGTTCTAGGAACGCACGACTGGAATCTTGTCCGGGCTTTGGCGTTAGGCGCGGAACTCGCATGGATGCCTGGCCGCATCGTCGTGTGGGGAATTGAGGCCAGTGCGTTCGAGCCGATGTCCGAAACTTCGGGCGCCGTTGAGTCTTCGATCCGTCAGGTCGCGATTCGGATCGAAGGGGAGCTAAAAGGCTCCAACAGTCAGGCTTGAATCAGCCCCTCAACCAAGCCTGCAGTTCGGCGATACGGGAGTCCCGGTCGCGTGCGGGTTGATAGCCCAATCGATCGCGTGCGGCTTGGATAGAAAAATAATGATCGACACCCAGTTGGGAAGCCACAAATCGAGTCATGGGTGGTTCGGAGGATTTGCCTAGTAGTTTGTAAATCAATTCGAGCGTGCCTCCCATCGCGTAAGCAGTCTTTAAAGAGATCCTGCGCGTAGGAGGTTGTAGACCAGCGCTTTGGAGAATGGTTGTGATCCAGGACCAACAGGGTACAGGGTGGCCATCGGTGATGAAGTAGGCACGGCCCATAGCATCGCGATCGTCATCGAGCATGCGTTGCAGCGCCAGCACATGCGCGGTTGCAGCATTTTCGACGTGTACCGTATCGATCAGATTCATTCCGTCACCAACGCATCGCAAGCGACCCGATCGGCAACGTTCGATCACCCGCGGAATCAAGTGCGGATCACCCACGCCCCAGATCAAATGCGGCCTGAGCGCGCAGGTCGCTAGGTTTCCCGGTTGGCATGCGTCCAAGACCATGCGTTCGGCGAGGGCTTTGGTGCGTGGGTAATCGCATAGCCAACGGGTCGGATAGGGAACGCTCTCATCGATGCCGGATTGAGGGCTTCCATCGAAGGTCACCGAGGGGGAACTGGTCTGCACGAAGGCTCGGACTGAGTGTCGTCGCGCCGCATCGAGCAAGTGACCGGTCGCCTCGACGTTGCTACGTTCGTAATCGACCGTTTTCCCCCAGACGCCAGCCAAGGCGGCGGTGTGGATGATGGCATCGGTGCCGGCCACCACCGAGTTGCAAAGGGCAGCATCCGTAATGGATCCGCAATGCGTCTCGACCCCGAGTGAAGCAAGTTTCGAGTAAGAATTGCGAGCGATGCCACGGACGCGGTAGCCCTGACGCAAGAGCTGCTGGCAGATGCTGGAGCCTAGAAATCCTCCGTAGCCAGTAACCAGGACCGTCGCGCTCAATTACCAACCCAAGACGGTTCGGATCCAAGCGATCGTCGAGGTGTTCCGTTCCTCAGACAATTCGGAATTGCGGAGCGACCGGACCACATCGCGACGTTCCTCCAACCACGAAGAAGTATCGGAAACGCATTGTGTGCAGGCCGTTTCGGCTAGCTCTTCTCGTATCGCTTGTTCGATGACCGGTAGCGCCATCAGGGAGGATGGAGCAGCGGGTTTTTCAACACGCGACGCAGCAGGGACAAGGGGCTGGGCTGGCGGATGAGCAGCAATCCACTTAACCATCGCCGGTTCGGCGGGCGAATGATCGTCGCGATCGATCGGGTAGCACAATTGAACCCGTTCGTAGAACGATTTTCGGCGACGCGGGTCGAGCAATCGATATGTGGCGAGAGCAATCTCGGACCGCCGTCGAATCTCCCCTTCGAGACCGATGGAACCGTCCCCCTGGGCAAGGAGCCCGGACATGGTGCGAGCTGCCGAACGAATAGCTGTAGCGTCGCATTCGCCTTTGCGCAGGCCAAGGAATCGGAAGTGAGCTAGATTGGCTCGATCAATTTTTCCGGATACCGTTCGGTTCAACATGATTCCAATGAAATCCAACAAGTAACGTGGACGGTGGTGGGTGTCCAGGAAACAGTATCGGCAGGGAAAGGTCCTCCGCCATAGCAACTCTTAACACCGTCCTACCCAAAGGATGACGCATGAACCCCAAAAAAAGTTCAAACTTTTCAACAGGGTGTCCTGCAAAGCCCTTGAGCAGTCGTACGGACAGGTGCTTCACCGCAAAGAATTCGAACTCCGGACATCAGGATTGTTCGATTTATGAAAAAAAAATCGGTTGCGCGTCGACCAAACTTCTAATGTCCGGACGAAAAACCGCTAGTTCAAGCCGAAGGTGCTGGTCAGCGTGGTAGAAAGTCGCATGGAATCGGCCGATTCCTCGGGAGTCAACGGAATATCGGTTTGGGTAACAATCCCCATCATAAAACGGTTGGCGGCCGCAAACATTTCCACATCGATATCCTCGTTAGGACCGGGTTCGGAATGGTCCGACTCATGGGAAGGATCTTCGAACCGAGCAAAGCGGAAATTTAGGCCTGCGGCGTGGGCCATCTGCATCGCTTCGACCAGATCGTCGTCACCGCAACTCCCCGACCGCTCCCCTTGCATGAACAACACAGGCAACCCGCGGGCTTGTTTCCACGAGGTCAATGCCCTACGGCTTTTGGGGAATGGGCCGTTGATCGCGACTACTCCCGAGAACTGAGAACCATGTTTGAGCCCAATCCATTGGGCAACGGTGGCACCGGTTCCTATTCCGCCAATGAAGATGCGGCTCGGGCAAACCGGGAGCGTTTCGACCAACTCATCGATCGACTCCATGACCAAGTCTTCTGCGACCGCTAAGTCGGCGATGTTTGTGCCCCATCGAAACAAACGACTCGATCGCTTCGAAACGCGATGCGCTCGTGGGGCGATCGCCAAGTAGTTGCGCATGCTGGTGGCTTCCATCACCGCATCGATTTCACCTTCGCTGCTATGGTCGCTGTGGAGCCATACAAGCAACGGGTATTCGTAACGCGCTTCGTAGTGTTCGGGAATGAATAGCCGATGGGCAAAGCCCAAGCTGGGTGGTGCCATCATCGACTGCGACGAATCCGCAACGTGTTCTCTCAGCTCCGCATCGATCGAGTCACTTGCGAGTCCCAACCGATCGTTCAGCAACCGTTGCAGTCGATTCATTCCATAGTGTCCTTGTACGACGAGGAAGCGGTGCTCTGAAGCGCGGACGGAACTCTCTGAGAGGAGAGACTGCGCTGCGAAGCGTTTTTTAAAGCGGCGATGGCGAGCGAGTCAATCCCGCCGATCAAAGAATTATAAAACTTCTACAAGAAGCGAATTGGAGAAACCAATGCTGGCATTCCAAACCAAACAGGACTTAGGCCTTGAGCAACGATTCCATCGATGCCACCAGCCCCTTCACCGCGTCGACACTTTTTTGAAACGCGGCCTTTTCTGAATCGGTGAGCGAGAGCTCGATAATCTTCTCGATACCGGCCGAGCCTAAAATGACAGGCACGCCAACGTAGTAGCCACCGACGCCATATTCTTTCTCGCAGAGTGCGGCGCATGGGATCAATCGTTTCTTGTCACGAACGATCGCTTCCACCATTTGCGCCGTGGCCGCTGCGGGAGCGTAGTAGGCCGATCCGGTCTTGAGCAAGGAAACGATCTCCGCTCCACCATCGCGAGTGCGTTGGACGATCTCGGCCATCCGAGCGTCGGGGATCAGTTGCGACACAGGAATCCCGCCCACGCAGGTGCAACTAGCGATCGGAACCATGGTGTCCCCGTGACCACCCATGAGCATGGCGGCGACATCCTCAACACTGACTCCGAGTTCCATCGCGATGAAGGTCCGAAAGCGGGCAGTGTCTAGCACCCCGGCTTGGCCAATCACGCGGCTGGATGGAAACCCGAGCACTTGAAACGCGCGTTGCACCATGGCGTCCAAAGGATTGCTGACGACGATCACGATGGCGTCAGGGCTGGAGGCCTTGACCTGTTCGGCCACACTGGAGACGATTTTTGCATTCGTGCTCAGCAAATCGTCGCGGCTCATTCCAGGTTTGCGAGCAATACCAGCGGTAATGACGACGACATCGCTACCAGCCGTATCGGCGTATTCATTGGTGCCGGTAACAGTGCTATCAAAGCCCATGATGGGCGAGGATTGCATCAGGTCGAGGGCCTTGCCTCGAGGCATGTTTTCGGTCTGCGGAACATCCAGCAAAACAACATCCCCAAGCTCTCCTGCGGCGCACCAGTGCGCACACGTTGCTCCTACATTTCCTGCTCCAATGATGCTGATTTTTGCTCGACGCATGCTTCGTGGTTCCTCGTTCTAAAAACGATCTTGGTAACGTTTCGGAATGGAAGTATCCCAACCCAGGCCTGTCAGTCAATAACCAACGGCAACCTGCTGACGGATTCCTGCAAAACCCTCACGCTAGCCCTCAAATTCTCAGGATTCTTCGGAAATGATCGCCGCACGCAAGCGACCCTCTTCGATGGGGATAAGTGGTTCGACGATGGATCGAAGGGATCCCAAAGAGTCGGTCTGCCCCAGGCGGTCTGGGTGACTTGCGAGTCTTGAGTAGGCTGGGCGAACGCAAGGTGCGTATGCGGACTCGAAGAAAATGCTATGGTTTTTTTAGCGGGCGTCTTCATCGGGCTCGTCGAGCCCTGTGTTTTGAGCTCCAACCCCGTGCCTTCGATCGTGAGGAACCCACCTATGCTGGCTTGGTATCAAACGAATATTCAACTTCGGCCGTATCCTCGCGGCTGCCACTTGATCACTCAAGCCGTGATGGAGGCCGTGCCCAAGATCGGTTCGATTCGTGTGGGGTTGCTGCATGTCTTCCTTCAGCACACTTCAGCCAGCTTGACGCTCAATGAAAATGCGGATCCCGACGTAAGGACTGATTTTGAAATGGCCCTGAACCATTTGGTGCCCGAGGATCTCGATTATGTGCATACCTTGGAAGGTCCGGACGACATGCCGGCGCATGTGAAGTCCTCTCTCATGGGTGCGAGTCTGTCGATCCCGATCCGCGATGGTGCCATGTGCTTGGGAACGTGGCAAGGGATCTACTTATGTGAACACCGCGATCGTGCGTCGCGTCGGTCGTTGGTATTGACCTGTATGGGTGATACGGATCCTGCATCGGAGTGAGGTAGGCAATGCTCAGGGGTCGCCCTTGCGTATGCGATTCCTTGGTCCCACAATACGCCCGGACCGAGGTACGTTCGTCCATCGCCCTTGCGTCGGGGCCACGGACTTGCGTCGCGGCTACGGAATGTCGCTGGAACTTGGATCGCCGAATCAAATAGAGCCCGCTTCTCGACCGAAGCAAATCGGAACATTGCATGACAACTGAACCCACGGAAATTCCCAACCGTTTCGATTTCGCGGCTGAATCTCAGGAGATTTCGCAGAAGTGGCTCGACGCGGGCTGTTTCGATGCCGACGTCGATCCAACGAAAAAGCCTTACACAATTGTCATCCCTCCGCCGAACGTGACGGGTGCGTTGCATCTCGGCCACGCTCTGAACAACACCTTGCAGGACATCCAGATTCGCAAGCATCGGATGATGGGCGAGGTAGCCCTGTGGATGCCTGGTACCGACCATGCCGGAATCGCAACCCAAGCGGTGGTGGAACGGCGGCTGAAGGAGCTCGAGGGTTTGACGCGGCACGATCTCGGCCGCGAGAAGCTGGTCGAGCGTATCTGGCGATGGAAGGACCAATACGAATCCAGAATCCTTGGGCAGCTCAAGCGGATGGGCTGCTCGTGCGATTGGCGTCGCACCCGATTCACGTTGGATCCGATGTGCGCTCGGGCCGTCCGCAGCACGTTCTTCGATTTGTTTTCCAAGAGCCTGATCTATCGCGGCAAACGTTTGGTCAACTGGGACACGTACCTACAAACCGCTGTCAGCGACGATGAAGTTTTCACCGAAACGGTCTCGGGTAACTTCTGGCATTTCCGTTACCCGATCTGCTCGCCCCAGCCAGGCGAGCCCGAATTCGTCACGGTGGCCACCACGCGCCCCGAAACCATGCTCGGAGATACTGCGGTTGCGGTCCATCCCGATCCGGCCAACGAGCTGGCCAGAGCCAAGCAAGCCATCGTCGACAAGTTGGCCGAAGCGCCGGCCAAGGATCAATCCGGACTTCAATCGCAGCTCGATGCACTGGAAGAACGCGAACGCGTGCTGTTGCCGACTTTGGTCAAGCTCGCGGAAATGGCACGGGCCGGTCGTACGTTGCGATTGCCACTTGCGGAACGGGAGATCCGGCTGGTCGTCGATGCATGGGCCAAGCCGGAGCTCGGTTCGGGCTGCGTGAAGGTCACGCCGGCGCATGACCCAAATGACTACGAGGTGGCCACGCGTTGCGATCTGCCTCACATCAATATCATGAACCCAGATGGCACGGTCAACGAAGCCGGCGGTGTCTACGCGGGATTGACCATGGCCAAAGCCCGACTCCAGGTTGTAGCGGATATGGATCGACTCGGGTTCCTCGAGCGTGTCGAGGATCGAGAGATCGATCTCAAGCACAGCGATCGGAGCAAGACTGCCATCGAACCCTACCTCGCCGACCAATGGTTTGTGGCCATGGCCGACCTAGCGCAATCGGCCATCGATGCGGTGACGGGTGGTCACGTCAAAATCTATCCGGAGCGGTACTCCCATGGCTACGTTGATTGGCTGAGCGAAAAAAGGGATTGGCCGGTCGGTCGTCAGTTGTGGTGGGGACATCAAATCCCGATCTGGAGCAAAACGTTCGACAGTCCGTCACAAGCCCAATCGATGAAGTTTCAAATCGAAGCCATGCCTCAGCGAGCCGCTGGCTTGCTGTCGACGGCCATTGAAGAACCGGCCACCTTGCATGTATGCATCAAGAACGACGACGCGAATCTGGAAGCCAGCCTCGAGCAACTTGGTTTGATCCGCCAGACCGACGTACTCGATACTTGGTTTTCATCCGCCCTGTGGCCGCACTCGACCTTGGGATGGCCGGAGTCCACTGAGGAGTTGGCCTACTTCTATCCGACCAACACCTTGATCACCTCGCGCGACATCATCACCCTGTGGGTAGCCCGCATGGTCTTGATGGGACTCAACAACGTCGGCCAAGTCCCGTTTCGAGAGGTCTATATTCACCCCAAGATTCTCGACGGCTACGGTGAAACGATGTCCAAGAGCAAGGGCAACGGTGTCGACCCGATCGATGTCATCGACAAGTTCGGGGCCGATGCGCTGCGTTTCGGACTCGCGTGGCTAACGACTGAAACACAGGACGTACGCCTGTCGGTGCAGTATGAGTGCCCGCACTGCCAAAGCTTGGTGGACCAAACCAAAAAGAATCGAATCGCTCCGACGATCGTCTGCGATGCGTGTAAGAAAACCTTTTCAACGCAGTGGGCCGAATCGGAAGCGGACAAGGCGGTGCCGCGAGCACCGGTGGTCAGTGAGCGATTCGAGGTCGCACGAAATTTCGTTAACAAGCTTTGGAACGCTTCCCGATTCGTGATGATGAATTTGGAAGGGCATACGCTTGCCGAAGTCGATTGGTCGCGACTGCCTCTGGAAGATCAATGGATCCTTTCGCGACTGGCTTCGGTCACATCCGCCATGGACCGCGAATTGGATAGATACGCTTACGCCGAGGCCGCCCGCGCCGTTTACGATTTCGCTTGGGACAGCTTCTGCTCGTACTACGTGGAGATGGCCAAGCCTCGATTGCAGGACCCCGAAGCGCGACCGTCGGTGCAACGCGTCCTAGCGCATTGCCTCGATCACGTGCTTCGACTGCTGCATCCGATCATGCCCTTTGTGACCGAAGCCATCTGGCAACAGTTGGGCCGGTTCGTACCGCATCGCGATCTCTTTGATAGGAGGCCTACGAATCGATGGCTCGTTCTCGCGGCGTGGCCCACGGTCAATCCCCAACACCTTCGAAGCGATGTGGAAGTTCAATTCGCGCACTTTGCTTCCTTGATGGGCGCCCTCCGTGAAATACGTTCGCGGCAAAACATCGCTCCCAAAGAGAAGATCCAATTCAATCTCCGTTGCCCAGCCTCAATGGAAGCGTTGCTGCGACCGATGGCACCGTTTTTGGCCAGCATGGCGGGCGCCGAAGGGATGGTCTGGGGGCCGGAAGTTCCAGTCCCGGAAGTCCACGCGCACGTCGCGATCGAGCAGATGGATGTTTACGTCGACCTCAGTCAGTTCATCGACGTGGCTGCCGAAATCCAACGCAACGAGAAGTTGCTCGCGAATTTGATCAAGCAAATTCAAGGCAAGGAAGGTCGGTTGTCCAACGAAGCATTTGTCAGCAAGGCTCCGCCGGAAATCATCGAAAAGGAACGACAAACCCTATCCGAGTTGGTGGCCCAGCGCGAGTCAACGCGCGAGGCGCTCGAGAGATTGAGCAAACAGCAATAGCACACTGTGTTTAGGGAGCGAAAGCCAATTCGCCTAACGTGACTTCGATGGCGAGCTCATCGCCATCTCGCAGAATGGTCAGTACCAACCGATGGTCGGCGGCCGATTTGCGTATCATTTCAATAAACGCTGGTACGGAGGTTACCGGGATCCCATCGCATTTGAGGATGCGATCGCCTTGATAAACTCCCGATCGTTGGGCGGGTGAGTCCGGCACCACGGCGCGGACCACCACGTTGGGAATTGCTCCGTCCCCCTCGGCGACAATCTCATCGACCAGTTCAACACCCAACCAACCGCGTCGCACACGGCCATGAGCCATGAACTGCTCAAAGATCACACGAGCCACGCGGCTGGGGATCGAAAAACTGACGCCCCGGTACGATTCCCCTACGATGGCGGTATTGATACCGATGAGTTGGCCACGGCCGTTGACCAACGGTCCACCGCTGTTTCCGGGATTGACCGCCACATCGCTTTGCATGAGATCGCTGTAACGCGACGTGATGCGTTCGCGCGAGCCGCGGTACTGAGGATTGGCGTTGAGGTCGATCCGATGCTTGCCACTCAAAATCCCGAACGAAACCGTACCCGTCAATCCAAACGGACTGCCGACCGCCCAAACCGGTGAACCGATCTCCATGGCATCGCTGTCCCCCCAATCGATCGCCAACAAATCCTCGGCTTGGATCTTGATCAATGCTAAGTCGGTGGTTCGATCGAACCCGATGATCTCGGCTTGCTCCACGCGTTCGTCGGCCAGCATCACCGTGACCTCAGCGCCGCCATCGAGGACGTGGTAGTTGGTCAAGATGTATCCCCGCGGGTCGACGATCACTCCGCTGCCTTGACCCAGTGGCGGTCGATTGCCTCGCGGTTCTTGAATCCAACTCGGGAGACGAAGTCCACCCGCTGATGACTCTTCCGAGGCATCCTCCTGGCTGGCCACCTGAATTTGCACCACACAAGGACTGACGCGTTTGGCCACTGTCTGAGATATCTGAGTTAGCCCCTCCCAAGAAACACGCTCCAGTTGTTGGCCCGACAATTCGTACTCGGCACGCAACTGACCGCGATGCCAGGAGTAGCGCGACGATTCCAACATGGGCGGTAGCAAGAATCGAAGACAGACCAGGAGGATTAAGACCACGATCAAACTGAACAGGGTCGAAACCAACAGGCTGCCGATGCTGGGTACCGAGGTGGCCGGACGTCGTGCGATACTCTGAGGAGTGAGTATCGAAGGGCGAACGTTGGTGAGCAATTCAGGCTGGAATAGCGACTTGCTATGGGAGGACGACTCGACTCCCACAGGCTGCCACTCCTCGGCAGGCAACGAGGCATCGTTGGCGATTGGGGGCGGGTCGGCTGCCGGCTGGAACTTGTCCGATCCTGGCAATGCATCGGATTCGTCGGGTGGAATCATCGCTTTTGGATACCCTAAGCAGTGGCTCTCGTTAGGCTCAAAATCTCGGCTTAACCGAACTTGATTGTACTCGATGCCCGCTTGGAATTACCACTCAAAGCAGCTCCATTTCGCGTCGGGTGCAAGACTCGTTCGGACGACCAGTCGGTTCTTTGAATACGCCGGGAGGGCCCGGTACTTGCCCATCGGCAAACGGGTCTTCCAGGCCTGCTGGAAGGACTCCGGTTGGGCCGTACCACTAAACAACTGGCCATCAATGCCGACGAGCAACAGTTTTGTCAGGCCTGCGTCTCGAAATGCGATGGTATGACAAATGGGCAATCCGAACTGCTTCCAGGCCACCTCACCCGTCTCGACGTTCAAGCATTTGTAGGCTCCTGAACCTAGATCTTCGCGCCCGTCCGAACCGTACACGTAGTCTCCTACCGCCACGGGCGTGGCGTATTGGCTGGCAAAATCATCACCGCGCTGCACGATTTCTACCGCATCGGCCGTGGTGCGGGCGGTCACAAAACCAATTCCATAACTGGAGGTTTGAAAAACACGTCCCGAACCCGTAACCACTGGCGTCGCGGCATTCACGGTCGGCCCGCGCTGCCCGAAAGGAAACTCCCATCGAACGCTCCCAGTCAATGGATCGATGCCATAGGTAGTCAACCGCGTGGGAACCACGGCGGTCACGTACGGCTTGCCCGAAGCGTCCACCCCATCGATCAAGATTGGCGAGGCGTAGCCAGCATCAGCATCGGTGGCTTGCCAAACCGTTTTCCCGTCGGCCACGGACAAGCCCACGATTCCGGCCCGCCGTTTCTTTGCCCCGACATTCACCACTACGAGCGAACCAACCACCAAGGGTGAGTTGCCGGCGCCGAAGTAACCTTCCTCGGCACCCATCTCGCGCCTCAAGTCACGGCTCCAGCGGAGACGTCCGTCGGCACGGGCCACATAGTGCAGACCGCCTGACGCGGTGCTCACGAGGATGGCATCGTCGAGTATTTGAGGGACGCTCCTCGGCCCCGTGTCGTCATCGATCCCTTTTTTGTAGGCCGCCGGAAAGGCGGTCCGCCACAGCACCTTTCCATCGGCCAAACGCACCAAACGCAACACATCTTCCCGACCATCGCGCTGGAACAATGCTACCTGGCCATCGCGGATGGCCGCGCCAGCATAGCCTTCACCGGCCGGGAGTTCCCACTTCGGCAAAAGACCTTGGGCGTCCGGAGGGTTGGCGGAGAGTGCCGATGATGAGGAAGCATAACCGTCCCGATTTTGGCCCAACAATCCTGGCCAATCGCCCGAGCTAGTCGCGCAGGGGTAGAAGGATAGAAGAACGCCTAGGCACAGCGACTTCCCCTTCCATCGCCTTCGAATGTGAGCCTTCGATGCATCCAAATGAGCCCAGCCCATTGCGACAATCCCCAAAAGAGTCCGGAATCAAATTCGTGCGACTCTGAGATTGTACCGGAGGCATCAAGCGCAAGCAGCCGAGCTGTTTAGCGAAGATCCGGTGTGACGGCTTCCATGACAGGACCGCTCGATTCCGAAGGAATCACCAGTTCGGCCATCGTCGAGTTGTCGGGTCGAGCACGCGTGTTGAGGATTTCCCAAGGCTTGGGGTACCAATACATCGGGACATATGCCCCCGCGTGCTTGCGATAATTCCCCATCGCATGATTGGTTTCCCAAGCCATGGCTTCCTGACTGGACGGTTCGAACTTGTGGGCCATTTTGCCGGTCAGATACCGTGGCCGATTGTAGACCTGGCGATATTCATCGAATTTAAATCGGAAGACGTGGGGGAGTATGTCGGCCCGTTGCATGGCCGGATCGAGATAGGTGCCAGACAGAATCTGAGATCGCTGGTGAACTTGGGCCCAACCGCAATTTGCCAGGATCAGTGTCCCAAGAACTGCCATCCCGGCGGTCATCGCTGTGTATCGTCGCATCCTGCTCGCTCCCAGAGGTCTGGTTCACCTTCAGTATCTTCTACCCACGCATCCGTTTTCATCAGCACCTCAAGCAGCGAATACTGAATCCGATTGACCGCGTTTTATCATTCTTTGAGTGCTAGCATTCGCTTGGTCGCATTGGAAAAACTGTTCCGTCCTGGGAACTTGGCCAAGAAACGATGGCAATCTTCGAACATGTTTAGGGCCGTTGGTATACTAAAAACGGCATCCAAGTTTGTTTTTGAAGAGGTTCGAAATGACAATTCAGCGGAATTCGACACAGGCTGCGGGTGAGGGCTGCGATTCGTATGCCCGGTTGTTTGATCGCCGCGATTGGATTCGAGCGTCGGTTTCGGCCGGATGCTTGTTGCAAGCGGGATTTTTGACGCAAGTTGCCGAGCGGATCGCCCGGGCCAACGATGCCTCGGATGCGAAGGCTGCACCCAAAAGGGCCAAGGGAATGATCTTGCTGTGGATGCAGGGGGGGCCCAGCCAGTTAGAAACGTTTGATCCCCATCCGGGCACCGCCGTCGGCGGAGAGGTCCAGGCCCTATCCACCTCGCTTACGGGAGTGTCGATCGCCGATACGCTCCCGTTCTGTTCGGAGATCATGCATCATGCGACGCTCATTCGTTCGATGGTCTCCAAAGAAGGCGATCACGAACGAGCCACGTACAACATGAAAACAGGCTGGCGTCCCGATCCCACCCTGGTCCATCCCGCCATCGGTTCGGTCCTTTGCCATCAGACCGAGTCGAATCTCGAAATCCCGAGGCACATCTCCATTTTAGCAGGGGAGTGGTCCAGCCGTGGCGGCTACCTCGGCAGTTCGCTCGACGCGTTCCAGTTGGGTGACCCTAAGGATCCGCTGCCGAATTTGAAAAGCTATGTCGCATCGGACCTGTTCGATCAACGCGTGTCGGATCTCGAACGAATCGAACAGCAATTCCGGCGTGGCCGCATCCAGAATATGGACACGACGAAAACGCTGCATAGCATTTCTACGCAACGGGCTACCACAATGATGGCCAGCGATCAGATCCAAGCCTTTGAGATCGATCGTGAGACCGATGGAGTGCGAGATTCCTTTGGAGACACTCCGTTTGGCCGTGGATGCTTGGCCGCCGTCCGTTTGATTGAACAAGGAGCCACGTGCATCGAAGTGGAACTCTCGGGTTGGGATACGCATATCGAAAACCACGCGCTCCAATCAGCCCGCTGCAAGATTCTCGACACGGCCCTGCACGCATTGGTTACGCAACTGATCGAACGCGACTTGCTCGATTCGACGATCATCATGTGCGGTGGTGAGTTTGGTCGCACACCTGCCATCAATATCACCGGAGGTCGTGACCATTGGCCCAGTGGCTTTAGTACCGTTCTGTTTGGTGGCCCCTTCCGACGTGGATACGTGCATGGTGAAACAACCCACGAACTGCTGGCCGAAGGACGTGATCCACTCGAAGGGGTGAAATACCCGGTTCGCGTAGAAGATTTGCACGCCACGCTGTTGAGCGCCTTCGGTATCGATTTTGCCGAAGAACTGCAAACGCCCATCGGCCGACCTTTGGCTCGCAGCAACGGAGCCGTCATCACCGAACTTTTCCGAGCAACGTGAGCCGGGCTCGGGAATGCATTGACGATGTTTTGGTCAGCGATGCGCTGGCGATCTGGCAGGCCGGAGTGGATGCGGTTCGTGCCGACCGTGTCGTGATCGATCGCGTTCACTGGGATGGTCGATGGTTGACCGTTGATGAGACCCCTTACGACCTCCAAGGCATGGACCGCCTAGTCATCGTCGGCGCGGGCAAAGCCACCTATGGCATGCTATGTGGACTGCGAGCGGTGTTCGAACAATCGGGGCGTCCTACACCTAAATGGTCGGGCTGGATCAATGTTCCCGAAGGTGAACAAGCGTTCCATCACGAACGACATCGCGACGAACAACAACCCTATCGAGACGATCTTGAGATCGAGGTGTGTGAAGCTCGGCCACGCGGCGTCAATGAACCGACAGACCGCGTTGTGGCCGGCACGCAACAGATCCTTCGCTTGGTCGAAAATGCCGACGCGCGAACGTGCGTGGTTACCTTACTGAGCGGTGGTGGCTCCGCATTGCTGTGCGCCCCCGCGCCCGGTATCTCCTTGGCGACCAAGATTGCGCTCACGCGGCGGTTGTCTGCGGCCGGCGCTAGTATCCAACAACTCAACGAAGTCCGACGCTGCCTCAGTCAGGTCAAGGGAGGGGGATTGGCTTCGCGTTGCCGAGCCGCGACCATGATCTCGCTGATTCTGTCGGATGTGATGGGCGATCCACTCGAGTTCATCGCATCCGGTCCCACGGTTTTAGATCCAGTCCCAAATCCCTCGCGAGCGATCGCTATCCTGGAATCTCTTTGCCCGGAAGCTTTTCCTGGTGTCATTGAGCATTTGCAAAAACCAAGTAACTCGCAACACTCAACAAGGTGTGATGTCCACCATCACATCGTCGGCAACAACGCCACCGCAGTCGATGCTGCTGGCACCCAGGCCGTCGCGTTGGGCTACCGCTATTGGATGCGATCGGCAACCGAAGGGGATGGTCCCGCCGAGTCGTTTGCTCAGCGGCTCGCTGGGCAACTTATTACCAGTCGCGAAAACGGTTTGATCGATTGCTTGATCCTAGGTGGTGAGCCGACCGTCGTCTTGCCCGACGCCGAATTGTGTGGCCAGGGGGGGCGCAATCAGCAAGTCGTCTTGGCTGCAGGGGATTTTCTTTTGCGACACGACGAGATCCATTGGCCGTTTGCGTTGGTGTCGGGCGGAACCGATGGCGAAGACGGAAACACCCAAGCCGCTGGCGCTTGGATCGATCGTCGCTGGTTTGCTCGCTGTCGCGAGGAAGCTGTCGACGTTGGCGATTTCCTGCACCGCTGCGATGCCTATTCTTTGTTTTCCCTTACAGGCAATCTTCTGATCACGGGCCCTACCCACACCAACGTCTGTGATTTGCGGGTCGGTCTTCTACCTCGCACGAAGGACCAAGGACGAAAATGAATAAGAACTTTGAATTGATTTTGTGGCTCCTTGTTTCGCTCTGCAGATGCGTCTGCTACGGCAGCCGCGTCGGGCTCGTTGGTGGGGCGATCGGCGCGACTGGCTGGTTAGCGATCGCAACCGCACAGGATCCACAGCCGACCGCGAAGCCCTCATTTGCCGAAGCTCTGGAAAGCATTCGCACCGAACACGGCTTGCCCGGATTGATCGCCGGTTGTTTCTCCCTCGATGGAGATCCGGAGCTGGTGGCCGTTGGACGGCGAAAAGCTAGCCTCCCCGATCCGCTTCAGTCGGAGGACCCCATGCATTTAGGTTCTTGCACCAAAAGCATGACGGCAACGCTGATCGGGATGTTGGTCGATGAAGGCAAATTGGCTTGGGACACACGCTTGGTCGACGTCTTTGCCGACGATCCCTTGGTCGTTAATTCGCCTTGGGGTGAGGCCACGATCGATCAGCTCTTGCGACACACCAGCGGTGCGCCGGCCAATCCGCCGTGGAGTCTTTTCTCCTCTCCGACGAATGACATTGTCAATCGTCGGGCGGAGGTGATGCATTGGCTTACGAAACGTTCCCGCAAGCCAAAGGCGATCGGCGAATTTTTGTATTCCAATCTTGGCTATGCAGTCCTGGGACACGTCATTGAGAAATTGAGAGGCTGTAGCTGGGAAGACGAAATCCGTACGCGACTCTTTGAACCTCTTGAGATGAGCTCGGCAGGTTTTGGACCTCCGACCCATGCCCATCCTGGTGCTGCTCCCTGGGGGCATATCAACGCATTCGGAATGACGATCGCAGATGAAATCGACAATCCGCCAGTGCTTGGCCCGGCCGGGACAGTGCATGCGTCGATGGGCGATTGGATCAAATACCTGCGAGTGCACTTGATGACCGATCCTGCCGGTGCTGGAGTACTTCCGATCCGTGCAGAAACGCTGGCCTACCTCCATCGCGCTCATGAAGGCGAATCGTACGTTGGGGGCTGGGTCTGCGATGAAAAACCATGGGCAGGAGGGCCGATTTTGATGCATAATGGATCGAACAGGCATTGGTACTGCGTGGTCTTTTTGGCACTCGAACAGAAGCGTGGTATCCTGGCGGCTTGCAATATGGGGGGTGATGCCGTCGAGCCATGCGATCAGGCCCTGCAGTTGGTGCTACAGAAATTCCCCTTCGAACAACCCTCCAACTAATGTGTGCCTAGGAAAGTTTCGACGACCGACGATCGCTTCCCTGCTATATTTTCAATAGTCCCGCCACTAAGGCAGACGCCTCAAGGTCTCATGACTTCGGCATCGCCTAACGCAACTCCAATCCGATGGTAGTCCGACTTCATGATGTTTCGTCTTCGATGGACCCTTCGAAACGCATTGGCGCATCGCGATGATGAGGGTCGATTACGGTTGGTGCGGTTTGCTGTCCTCGTGGGGAGTCTCTTAGGATTCGTCATCGTTGCCAGCGCATACCCCGATACCGCGATTGGCGATGATCGGCTTTTGGCGGCACCACTGGTTGCGCAACTCGAGAGCCGTCGTTACTCTGAACGTCAAGCTGCGTTCTTCAAGCTCTGCGATCCCCAGCTAGACATTGATGCGTGGTTGGAGGAACAAACAAAGTCGGGCGACGGCCAGCGGGCTTCGCTCTGCCGATGGTTGCAACGATTGCGGAGCGTCCCAGGCAGTCTTGAGGAACGACTGGCCATGATGCGTGACTACCAGACCCTCGCATCCGGCGATTTATCGATCATTCAAGCGTATGTCGACAACCGCCGGATCGAGGTCTTGGTCGATCTGATCGAGATGCTACCAGAATCCACCCGCGAAGGATTGATTCTGTATCGATCGTCCGACAATCCGTTCGACGCCATCATCGACGGCGCTTGGCGCGATGGATGTGAGGACGTACTGCCGAGATTACTCAATGCGATCCTGCCCAAGAGTCCGATACGGGTCGGACTCAATGGACGTTGGAAGAGTATCGGCATGCCCGACTCATGGCATGTCGAAGAACCGCTCGACATCCCAGAAGTCGCCGTGGCGGCCCTCGAGCGCGATGGGCGCATCGATGAAGCGATCGCGACGGCTAAGCGCAAGGGACTGATCGCGGAGTACGAGCAATTATTGCTGCGGCATGCACGCTGGGATCAATGGCTGGCTTTGGATCCGACTCGGCAGTTGGTGGGCGGCACTGCTTCGTGGATCGATCTTGAGAAAGCCATCTTGCTCGAGTCGCTGGGTCGGCATGAAGAGGCAGAAGTTTATTATGAATTGCGTCGCACCAGCAAAGCCAAAGGTGTCACGTCCCAGATCCAGTTGGCACAACTGTCCTTCATCGTCGGCAATGAGGCGGGCTGGGTGGAACCTCTCAAGACGCACGCGCGTGAGGAATTGATCGGTGTCCTTTTTCTGCGCAATGACCTGCAACAATTGCTTGAGCTCGAAGACCTGACGGCCTTGACCAATGAAGCGGTGGATCGCTGGTTCGATGAAGCGATTAAGAGTGGCAAGCCGTTGACCAAGCCCATTCGATTTCAGTCGTTGTTCAAACGCTTGGGGCGGAATGACCTAGAAGAACATGTGTACCAACGGATCGCCAGTTTTGTCGCAACCTCCGAACGCGAACAGCAGTTGCGACAATGGGACGGCATCCTGAGCGAGTGGAGTCGCTATTCGCTGGATGAGCGGCGTCTTTTGCAGTTGGCTAAGCTAGCCGATCAATACGGTGAGACGGATTCGTCTTCGGACGCGAGTGGATTGGCGCGTCGAATGCAGGCTGTGGGGGATCCTAAGTCCGTCACGCTCGAAACCATCTTCTTCAAAAATTTTACAAACATCCGTTCGGCTGCGTATCCACTCTATGTTGCGCTTCGAGTCCGAACGCCGAAGGCTACACCAAAGTCGACGATCGCGATGTTGGAGGACATCAATGTAGGGCGATTGCCGGCAGGTTGGGATGTTACTGAGTTGGAACGTTTTTTTCGTGATACCGTTCGGAGTTCACTCTCCGATCCCGGACAAGTCGAGCCGATGTTGGTGGACATGGCCGATGTATTGGATGTCATGGGTCGAACCGAATCGGCGCTGGAGCTGCTACAAGACTTCGCCGATTCCCATGCCGCCAACTTGATGGTAGCGCAATACGCATCCAAACTGGGCCGACTGGACGAGGGGGCTCAACTCGGTTGGAAATTGGTCGATCAGCATCCGGATGACGTGAACGCTTATTTGAGCGCCGGAGAGCGTCTCGCCGAAGCCCATCGGTTTGATGATTGGATGCGGTTGCAACGTCGTACGTTGTCGCGGCTCGATACCTGGGAGCTGGTGGAACGGTACTTTCAAACCGCGCGCCGTCGCGAACGTTTGGAGACGCAGCCGGAAATCCTGTTCACACTCGAATTGCTTGGCCGCAACCACCCATCAACTTGGTATGAGATTTGGTTTGGTGATGCATACTCGAAGTACGGAGCTAGGATTCTGACCGATTGGTACCACCGAACGATTGCCAAGCACCCGGAACGCATCGACGCGCTCGCATCGATGTCCAGGTTGCACTGCTTGAGTGAACTTCGGTCGCTGGCAGACGAACAATCACCTGATGCCGGTGGGATGGGTGGTTCAGCCCGGTGGGAGTTGGACTGGGCGATGTGGTCCATGCAATACGAGCGATGCATTGCAGCGGGCTTCTGGCAAGCCGTGAAGGATGGGGATCGAGAATTGGCCGATCGATTGATTCGCACCGCATACCGTCTGTATCCCGAGCAGATCAATACTCTCATCGACGCTGTGGGTTTGGTCCGTGATCGCTTTGGTGATGCCGTGTTACGCGAATGGTTCGACGTCTACTATCGGCCCATGTCCGATCAGCTCGAGCGGTTTCCGGACGATACCTTGACCGCCAACAACACGGCCTGGTTGGCAGCCAAGTGCGGGTTCGAATTGGACCGTGCCCTAGTCCTCGCTCAACACGTGGTGGACCAGAATCCGATCGATACGTACTTGGACACACTCGCTGAGATTGAATTTGTGCGAGGCAACGTCGATCGGGCGATTGAAGTCTCAGAGCGATGCCGCGCGATGCAACCCCGAGACAGCCATCATCGGCAGCAGATCGAACGCTTTCGCGCGCACGCTAAGAATGCGGTCACTGGACCTGAATAACGACCTTGCCAAAGTGCTGGCCGCTGGCGAGATACGCGAAGGCTTCGGGAGCTGCATCGAACGGAAAGACGCGATCGATCACCGGCGCGATCCGATGCGTTTCTAAGAACGCGTTCATGCGGACAAATTCGTCGCGCGGACCAACGTAAATTCCATTCAGACGCACGTTGCGAGCCAGGAGAGGAAAGAGGCTGGTGCTGGGCGCTCCGAAGCCCGTCAAGACACCGATCAACGCGATATGGCCCCCACCCGCCACCGACCGCATCGACTGTTCGAGCGTTCCCGGGCCTCCGACCTCGACCACGTGATCCACGCCTCGCTCTTGGCTCCATGCCCAGACCGCATCGGACCACTTGGGGTTTTCGGCGTAGTTGATACCGTGCGTCGCCCCCAAATCCCGGGCGCGGGCCAGTTTGGCATGATCGCTTGAGGTGATCACAACTTCGGCTCCGAACGCACGTGCGATTTGTAATGCGAAGATCGATACACCACCGGTCCCGAGAACCAGCACTCTCTGTCCGGCCGTTAACCCTCCGCGAGCCACCAAGGCGTACCAGGCGGTCAATGCGGCGCACGGTAGCGCGGCGGCTTGCAGGGTATCCAAGTGTTCAGGGACACGTACCCAAGCGTCTTCGTGCATGACGACCCGCTGACGGAGCATCCCGTCGAGATTACCACCCAGATCGAATTGGTGATTCGACAGCTCGAAGCGACCCGTCTGCCAACGCGGGAAAAAACAGCCCGCCACGCGATCTCCTGGCTTCCACTGGCTCACGGCAGCTCCCACGGCCACCACCGTCCCAGCCCCGTCCGAAGCCGGAACGCGGTTTTCTACGTTGCGATTGGCCATGTTTTTCCAGGCGATCAGGTCGCGGTAGTTGAGCGACACACCCTCAAGCGAGACGAGCACCTCCTGCGGTTGCAGTTCTTCGGAACCAGCGATTTCCTGAGCGGCAGGGACGAGGTCATAGGACGCATTTCCCTTGCGATACAACCATGTGCGGTAGGTTTGCATGTCGATTTTCAGTAAAAAAGGGGGCCAGGGCTGACTTGTGGTCCGACGCACCTAGGATATGCTTTTGCGAACAAGAATCCCAGAACCGGATGGCTGCCAGTGCATTCGGACGATTGGCATGGCGATGTCGATCCTGGGGATTGTATCGGAGGGTAAGCGAATGGTTAGCGGCATCATTGGAAATGATGTGCCCCGTAAGGGGTTGCGGGTTCGAATCCCGTGCCCTCCGCTGATGGAACCGCAATAAACTCTTAGGGAATCAAGATGTTCCCTTGCGTTTTCAGGGGATTGCGCATTTCCAGCACGCTCGGACGATTTCGTCTTCGGCTCACCGGCCAGCTTGTCGAGGGAGGTGAACCTAAATGTTACTAAACTCAGGGGATGCAGGGCTTTTCTTCAAGCTGCACCCGGCGCTCATGTTCTTCGTGAACCAGCGCGTCAAGGCGATTCCAGATAGGATCGCCACGCCCCAAGAATTTGCTGCACTGTCGCCGGAAGTACGCCTCAAGGTTCGGGACGCCTTTCATAGAAACCTCGATTTGATCGAGTCCTTTGTCGTTGAAAATCCGGCTCACCTTGCGGAAGACGAACTCGACATCGTTCGTTCCTGGCGTCACGGTGTTCTCGGCAAGTTTTTCGTCTACCGTGAACTCAAAAAATACACGGTGTTTCTCTCGACTACGCAACCGAAGATCGCTTATGGCGTCGTGGCTCTCTCGCAGCCCTTCGAGGACTTAATCGGGTCGAATCTGCCGGTCATGGTCGAGACGTTCCTTCTGCCGTTCAAGGGCATGATCGTATACGACGGCCTGATGAGTAGCTTTAACATTTCATTCGGCCCCGGCTTCCGGCGCGGATTGAATGAGGGATTCAAAGAAGCGAAAACCCAACACGGAATCGTGACGTCATTGCCGGGGTCAGACATGCCGCTATCACCGAAAGCGGTGAAAGCCAAGCCTGCTCCGAAGCCACCGTCGAAAGAAAAAAAGGACGAAGTACTTCAAGTTATCGTCGGCCTCATCAACCAGTTCTGCAAAGAACATCTGAACGATGAATACGCCGAACTTTGCCGGCGTCTGGCCGAGAAACTGAGCCGCAAACGCCCTTCGCCTTTGCTCCAAGGCAGTCCGAATGCGTGGGCGAGCGGGATCGTTCGGGCCATTGGTGGGGTCAACTTCCTCCACGACAAGAGCCAGACGCCGTACATGCGTTCCGCAGACATCGACGACTATCTTGGAACCAGTCCTAGCAGCGGGGCAGCGAAGCTATCTGCGATCCGAACGATGTTCGGTATGCACCAGCTTGACCCAAATTGGAGCCTACCGAGCCGCTTGGATAGCAACCCGATGGTGTGGTTTCTGCAAGTGAACGGCTTCATGATGGACATCCGTGATGCGCCACGAGAAGCCCAGGAGGTCGCCCTCAAAAATGGCTTGATCCCGTACATACCAACTGCTCGGCGTGAGGGACAGTGAATGAAGGCCAAGAAAATACCGAATTCAATGATTGCCCATAACGGGCAAACCAAAAAAACACGCGAGTTGCCAATCCGGCGAATAGCCAGATCAAAGTCTCTCGGCAGCAACCGGGTGACGTTGGACGTTCGTTAGCAATCAAAAGTGAAGAATGAATAGCATAGCAATTGGAACAGAACTCGCCCGCGTATCCGTTCACACTCCGATTAGCCGGAACGCGTTAGCGTCCGGTTTGCGTAACAATTCGAAGAAACCGGACGCTAACGCGTACCGGCTGATTTAGCTGCAAAAATGCACAATGAATATCGGGGTGTGAACGGTTACCTCGCCCGCCCGTTTCTGCCTACCAAAGATTTCGAACTATCTAAGGGATTCTACGGAGCGCTGGGGTTTGAGAAGGTCCTTGACGGCGAGGTCGCCATCTTTAACCCAGGGAGCGGTGGCTTCATACTTCAGCGGCATTTTCAGTAAGACTGGGAAACCATTTCATGATGCAACTGATGGTCGACGATCTCAACGATCAGGACGTATTGAAAGTGATGTGTAAATGTCGAATACTGAATTTGGAGTTTTAGATGCATAATTTTTTGCTGCGGCGGATCACAACTTGCCAATGCGCCGTGATTGCCCTGTCCTTCCTCGCGGGATTTTCTGTTGATGCCGCTGGGCAGCATGATGTCTCGAACGATCATGCGGTAGAACAACGCACCGGTAGCGAACAAAACGTGGGCGTTGCCAACGGCGAAATCGTTGCTGAACTTGATCCAGCGATCCTTTACATTTTTCAGGCCAGGGACAACACCTACTGGTTCGGAAGCAATGACCGAGGCGTGTACCGCTACGATGGTAAGGCACTGGTTAACTATACGAAGCACCACGGCCTGGTCAGCAATCGCATTCGAGGCATTCAGGACGACAACGCAGGGAATATTTACTTCACAACGTACGAAGGTATCAGCAAGTTTGACGGGCACTCATTCATGACGCTGGACGCCCCAGCCGAGGCCGATTCAAAGGAATGGAAACTGGAGCCTAATGATCTATGGTTTGTCGGGCCTCCAGATGAAGGAGTGGTCTTCCGCTACGACGGTAGAGCGCTGCATCGTTTGCAGTTTCCTGCGACGAAACTCGGCGACGATCACTTGGAAAGGATGCCGCGATCGAAGTTCCCGAACGCGATCTACAGCCCGTATGACGTCTACTATATTTTGAGAGATAGCAAAGGCAATCTGTGGTTCGGCACTGCCTGCGTTGGAGTCTGCCGTTTCGACGGGAATGACTTTCACTGGTTTACAGACAGTACACTTGTGGAAGCGCCAGTTCGATCCATTCTTGAGGACCGAAAGGGCAACTTTTGGTTCAGTTACTCTGGCAACGTTTCGTTTGACGGATTCAGGGCAGTCAATGACTTTGGCAAAGCGCAAGAGCGGGCGGAGGGCACCATCGTTGAAAGCATGTCGATCATTGAAGATGACAACGGCAAAATATGGACCGGCTCTTTTGGTCTGGGCGCATTCCGATACGATGGTCAGCAAAAGCCCCAATTTTTGATCAAGGATGGGGATAACGTTGTAACTGTGTTTTCCATCTACAAAGATAATCAGGGTGCCTTGTGGCTTGGCACGCACAATGGCGGGGCGTACAAATTCAATGGAACGAGGTTTGAGAAATTCAAGCGATGACGATCTAAGGTAGACTTACCGAGCAAATGGTCGATGCCCCTGCGAGCATCCCCCCTCGTCACCAACGGGGTCTAAAAGCGATCCGCGAGGCTGGGCGTCGAGAGAGTGGCGCAGTAGTGAGTAGAAACAGATAAGTCCAGAACCGATTCGTTTAACGACGAGCCGCGAGGCGTCGGCGGGAGAGACTGTTACTCAATGAGTCTCGCCCAATCTGATACTCCTGCCTCCGATGTGCTCCCTCTTGAACCATTTTCGAAATCGAGTCTCTGTATCTGGCTCTACTCTACTTTCCACTTTCTCAATTCTACTTTCTAGCCGCGCAGCGTCTGACCGAATTCTCGAACGCAAATGTGTCGAATGTTGTGACGCTTAGCAGAGTCATTCGTTGAGCATGATATTGAAGATAGTACTATAGTGATCTGTCCAAATCGCAATACCTGGCCAGTCTCGATCGATGGCAATGGATTGGGATTCGCCCGTTGACGGATCGGTAACGGTTTTAAACTGAGGGACCATCGGCGTTTCAGCAAGGAACCGAAGGTCATTGGTAATGATGAAGTAATGGCTTCGCATCGCCCCTGTCAGAGATTCGCTTTGTCGATAAATGCTGGTGAAAGGCATATTCAGAACTTGCTCTGCCGCGTTCTTGGTGATCGGATACAGGTTGAGAAATGTGTTCGTAATATGGATGCAAATCATGCCTTTCAGCGTTCCATCCTCGTTTTTTTTGAGATGTCGACGGTAAATCTCGAATGCTTCGCGTGTCAGCAAGTGGGCGGGAACGGAGTCACCGCTAAATGCATCCAGTACGATCACGTCGTATTCCTGGGGTGGTTCACGCTCCATGGTCAAACGCGCGTCCCCCAGACGCATTTCGATGGGCTTTCCCAGTCGCGTTTCGTAGTCAGGAAGATACCAAAAATGCTCTCGCGCAATCTCTTCCACCAATGGATTGATTTCGTAGAGGACGCATTCGTCGGCCGCGCGATCTCCTTCGGCTGCGCGCGCGTAGGTTGCTAGTGAGCCAGCACCGAGGCCAACGACGGCATACTTCAGAGGCTTGGTCTTGAAATCACCGTCGAAACAATACTGAAGTGTTCGTCCGACGCCACTTTCGTGATCGTAATAGGTCAACGGGACGCTGCGCAGCTTTGGGTCGGTCAGCTGGCGACCATGCAAAATGTTTCCACTCCAAAAACTGCGACGGCTATCACTTGGGCTACGCGCAAGACCATCGTTCTTCTCCGCAGGTATCTCATGAGTGTAAACCTGCTCTTCGACTTGAACCGTGCCGTAGAAGTTGCGCGCTTTCAGGAGAGTTTTTTCCACGATACCCTGCCCAATCGGTGGCGTTCGCCAGTCGAATGGGTCAATACTCCACGTGACAGCCAGCGTTGCCAGGGATACGAAGGACACGATTCCTGGAAGGCCAGCATTTGCGGAAAATCCCCTTTGCCAAAGGGTCGATAGAAATACGAAAAGGGACAACCAAAGGCTGATCAAGAGACCGATAGGCCATTCGTAGTATTCATCGAAGTACGGGGTCGCAACGAAGGTGATGAACAGTCCCCCCAACGCCCCACCCGCCGAGATGAACAGATAATACTCGGTCAGGTACTTGCTGTTGGCGGGTCGCAGTCGAACCAACTCGCCATGACAAATCATGCAGATCGTGAACATGGTTCCAAACTGCAATAGGAGGCTCGCGAGGAATGGAAGATCCGGGTCAACGACCGTTACCCCAAGAATCCCAAGTGCACAAAGCCCGCTCCAGACCTCACGGACGTACCAGCGAGGATGATCGAAACAGATAATAAAGGACAACAGGTACAGCGCCAGCGGGACAATCCAAAGGAACGGGACCGTTGCGATGTCGTGACAAACGTGATTGGTCGTCGCGATAAACATCAGCGAGGAAAGACCGGAAAGGGCAATGCACGCAATGCGGCGCCAGAAACTTGGAATCGTGTCGGACGCGATCGACTTTCCCTCGGATTGGCCGACGGAGTGCGAATCGAGTTGGGCCAAATGCGGTTGGACGGCAATCGCATGAACCTTCCAAGCACAAACCATGCAAAGACCCGCGAACATCCAGAATCCTACCATCCAGACGTAGCCCATCGTCTTGATCTCGAGGTACGGTTCAAACAGGACGGGAAACGACCCCAACGCTAGCAGTGATCCGATATTCGATAACGAAAATAGTCGATAGGGAGATCTGCCAGGATAGGCATGGCTGAACCACGCTTGAATGAGAGGACCCGTCGTGGACAAAACGAAGTAGGGCAATCCGACGCAAATGGTTAGGAGCATCAGGATTCGCAATGTTGGATCGTCATCAGCATCCGGCTTGAGCGCGCCGATCGGGATTACGAAAATCGCCATGATCGAAGCCAGGACGAGTAATACTCCATGCAACTTGACCTGGGTCTTCAGCTTCAATCGGCTTGCCAACAAATGGGAGTAGACATAACCGAGAAAAAGAGTGCACTGAAAGAACAGCATGGCGGTCGTCCAAACAGCCGGGCTGCCGCCGAACCATGGCAAAATGAACTTGCTGATGAGCGGCTGAACTTGGAAGAGCAGAAACGCGCTCAAAAAAATGGTGAGCGAAATCCATAGTGCGATCCCGACTTGTTTATTCGATTCCATCAATCACTCAATCGCTGACGTTTTGACAAGAATAGGTGGCGCCGATGGTTGAACCACCATGGTCTCCTTTCCCCGCCATCCACATGCCGAATTCCAGCGGACTGTGATTTCGCCCTGCATCTTGCCGGTGCATGCACGGTATAATAACGGACCAAGCGGTTTACTGCGTGATTTTCAACTGCAATTCGATGAAATGCGAATCACTAATGGGTAAGCGGTTCGTTGTCGCGAGCAGCCAATCGTTCGTAGCGTTATCGACGACTTGCATTCGTAGGACACTCTGAGTTTCGAAACGTACTTCGATTTCCACTTCGGTGTCTTTGCATTGAGCGTGATTCGAACAATCCCATAATTGTTCATTGCTTTTCGATCGATGCATTCTCTGCGAGTTCTGCCCACGCATGACTCCTGCCCCCTTCCAGCCACGTCCGAGAGAAACGCCCCAGAGCAGTTTTATGCGTTTCGTGCATGGTATGCATGCAATCCATGCATTTGACTTTTGGTACCAAGCAGCCCACACTCAAGGTTGATTGAAGATCACCGGACGAGAAGGTCCGGATCCGCATATTGTTGTTTGCTCAGGCGAGGAGATGGATGATGAACATTTCGGTAAAGACCAACGCACGGACTCGATCGATCCCCCAAGTTGGGCGTAAACAACGCCAATTGCGACGTCGGAACATGCGTGGACTGCGGCTTGCTGCCGTGTTTTTTGGAACAATCTCGGGACTTCAAGGCATTGGACTTCAAGGTGGTTGGGCACTGGGTCAAGAGGCAGGTGCAAAAGCGGTGAAGGCGGAAACGGCCATTTCCCATGGTGATGCGGAGCCAGGCGAAGTTTGCCCAGTGACGGGCGCCGTGGCGGGTGAGATCAAGAGCCCGATGTTGCGACATACGGCTGCGGGTGGCTTGTCCAACGGTGATTGGTGGCCCAATCAATTGAATTTGCAAATCCTGCATCAGAACTCTCCCCAGGGCAATCCGATGGGCGAGGACTTCGACTATGCGAAAGAATTCCAATCGCTCGATTTGGAAGCGGTTAAGAAAGACCTCAAGACCTTGATGACCGACTCGCAGGATTGGTGGCCTGCCGATTACGGTAATTACGGCCCGTTCTTCATCCGCATGGCCTGGCACAGCGCTGGTACGTATCGCATCGGCGATGGACGGGGCGGCGCGGCTTCTGGCAACCAGCGTTTTGCACCCTTGAATAGCTGGCCTGATAACGGGAACTTGGACAAAGCCCGTCGTTTGTTGTGGCCGATCAAACAAAAGTATGGCAGCAAGATTTCGTGGGCTGACTTGATGATCCTCACCGGCAACTGCGCTCTGGAGACGATGGGCTTTGAAACCTTCGGCTTTGCGGGCGGACGTGAAGACGTATGGGAACCTGAATCGGATGTTTACTGGGGCCCGGAGAGCGAATGGCTAGGCGATAAACGCTACACCGGTGATCGCCAATTGGATAATCCACTCGGAGCGGTACAAATGGGATTGATTTATGTCAATCCACAAGGCCCTAACGGTAAACCAGATCCCATTGCCGCCGCGAAGGACATCCGTGAAACGTTTGGTCGCATGGCCATGAACGATGAAGAAACGGTGGCCCTCATCGCCGGCGGACACACCTTCGGTAAAGCCCACGGAGCTGCGGACCCAAGCAAGTTTGTAGGGGTCGAACCCGAAGCCGCCGGTCTCGAGGAGCAAGGCCTGGGATGGAAAAACTCCTTCGGCACCGGCAACGGCGGCGACACGATCACTAGTGGTCTGGAAGGCGCCTGGACCACCACCCCAACGGAGTGGTCCAATGGTTACTTCGATAATCTTTTTGGATACGAATGGACGCTGGTCAAGAGTCCTGCCGGAGCTTGGCAGTGGAACCCTAAGGAAGCCTCTGCCAAAGGAACCGTGCCCGATGCGCACGATCCGGCGAAATCGCATGTTCCGATAATGTTCACCACCGATTTGTCGCTCCGTATGGATCCGATCTACGGTCCGATATCCAAGCGATTCCATGAAAATCCAAAGGAGTTTCAAAAGGCCTTCGCGAAGGCGTGGTACAAGCTGACGCACCGCGACATGGGACCCTACGTTCGCTGCTTGGGCCCCGAAGTCGCCGAACCACAGATTTGGCAAGATCCGGTGCCAGCGGTCAATCACGCATTGATCGGTGACAAGGACATCGTGGACCTCAAGAAGAAGGTGCTCGCCTCAGGGTTGTCCATTTCTCAGTTGATCTCGACTTCGTGGGCTTCGGCCGTCACGTTCCGCGGAACGGACATGCGGGGCGGAGCCAACGGAGCTCGCATCCGATTGGCACCCCAAAAGGATTGGGCCGTCAATCGACCAGAGGAATTGACGAAAGTACTGGGCTCGTTGGAAAAGATCCAGAAGGAATTCAACAAGTCGCAGGCAGGTGGCAAACAGGTTTCTATGGCCGACATGATCGTCCTGGCCGGTTGCGCTGCCGTGGAGGAAGCCGCAAAGAAAGCTGGTAACGCTGTTTCGGTCCCATTTGTCCCAGGTCGAACCGACGCGACACAAGAGATGACGGATGTGGAAGCGTTTGCACCTCTGGAGCCCAAGGCCGATGGCTTTCGAAACTACCTTTGCGAAACGTACGACCGGCCGATCGAAGAACTGTTGGTCGATCGCGCGGCCTTGCTAACGCTGTCCGCTCCGGAAATGACTGTATTGATCGGTGGTCTACGCGTCCTGAACGCGAATTACGACCAGTCAAAGTTGGGCGTGTTCACCGAGCGACCTGAGACCTTGACCAACGATTTCTTCGTGAACTTGTTGGACATGGACACGGTGTGGCACAAGTCCGGAGACAGCGAGTATGTGTTCGAAGGGCTGGATCGCGAAACCGGCGATGTTAAATGGACCGCTACGTCCGTCGACTTGGTGTTCGGTTCGAACTCGCAACTGCGAGCCATCGCCGAGGTTTACGCCAGCGAAGACGGCAAGAAGAAGTTCGTTAATGATTTTGTGGCAGTCTGGAACAAGGTCATGACGCTCGATCGCTTTGATCTTAATCCCTCGTTGAAACCCGCCAAGAAGACGGTGGCACTGCAAAAGCCCTAGGCTCCTGTCACACGTAATGCGACTGACAACTTCAACCGCGGCCGTTCTTCAACGGTCGCGGTTTTTTTATGGCGGAGGGGGCCGTGAAACGCGTCCTTAGCGGACGCGTTGCGGGAATCGCAGTGAGCGTTTCTTTTGACGATTGCGATCTGCAAAACGCCGGGTTTTTGCTGGCCCAAAGGGATTTCCTCGCAGTAGAATGAGGCCGCGCGGAAACGCGCTTTAGCGCTGTGTTTTTGTTCTCCAGGAGAAAAGGTTTAACTATGCGAACCCGATTTTGGTCCGCGTGCGTGTTGGTGACGCTTTGCAGCATCAGTGGCGTAGGGGCAGTGGCCGATCAATGGTCGAATTGGCGAGGGCCGACCGGCAACGGAGTTGCTCCCGACGCCAAACCCCCGACCGAATTCAGTGCCAGCAAGAACGTGAAATGGAAAACGGAAATACCCGGTATCGGTTCCTCATCCCCGATCGTGTGGGACGATTCCGTGTTCGTAACCACTGCGGTTCCCGTATCGGGCAAACGAGGTGAGTTCGATTTCCAAATTCTGTGCATCGACCGTGCGACAGGAAAAATCAAGTGGTCCAAGGTAGCCATCACCGCCTTGCCCCACGAAGGCACGCATGAGACCAATGGCTTCGCCTCGGCATCGCCATGCACCGATGGTCAATACGTCTTTGCTCATTTTGGTTCGCGAGGCCTGTATTGCTACACCATGGATGGGCAACTGGTCTGGAAACGCGATTTTGGCGACATGAAAGTCCGCAATGGATTCGGCGAAGGCAGTTCGCCAACCGTCGTGGACAACATGATCATCGTGCCTTGGGATCACGAGGGCAAGTCGATGCTTTATGCGCTCGACAAGACGACCGGCGAAATCCTTTGGGAAACTCCGCGTGATGAGCCAACCTGCTGGTCGACTCCGTTGATCGCCGAGGATAAAACCGGTCGCAAACAAATCGTGATGAACGGTCAAACCGCTGCCCGCGGTTACGATTTGAAAACCGGTCAGGAGCTGTGGCAGTGCGAGGGACAAACCGAGCGACCATGCGCATCGGCCGTGGCCATCGACGGGGTCGCGTATGTGGCGAGCGGCTTCCGTGGTGCCTTCATCGGTGCGTTTGATTTGACTGGCAAAGGAAACCTTAAAGGAACCAAAAGCGTTCTCTGGACACAGGCCAAGGATACGCCCGACGTTGCGAGTCCGCTGCTATCCAACGGTCGTCTCTACTATTACAAGGCGCGACTTGGGCTGCTGACCTGCGTGGATGCGAAGACGGGCAAGGCTCTTTATAGTTCCAGCCGTGTGCCCGGCGTCAACGTCACCTACGCTTCCCCAATCGCGGCCAACGGATTCGTCTACCTAACCGATCGCGGCGGCACCATCACCGTGATCGAAGATTCGCCAACGTTGAAGATTGTTTCCACCAACTCCCTTGAGGAAGGAGTCGACGCGACCCCAGCCGCCGTGGGCAATGAGCTGTTCGTCCGAGGCGAAAAACACCTGTTTTGCTTGGCTTCTGATTGATTTGGACTGTGCCCTGCGCGTTCTACCATCAGCACGGCGCGTAATAATGCATGCAAAAGAAACAGGCGTTGGGTTCGGATTTTTCGCTACGCTTTACCTAAACCGACTCAATTTGGTCCGGCCACCGTTCCGATACTAGCAGCACAAACCGATCGAATGCGCCGAGCAGGATTGTGGCTTGGCAGCACGTGACCTTTGAGGAACGGTGGGAATTGACTATGTCCATTTTGCAGCGAACGTTACGCCTGTTTGTCCTGGGGGCAGCCACGATGGCTGGTCAATTGGGGTTTGCCGATTCCGGATATCATCCGTTTTCGGAACCCATGCGATTCGATCCGGACTATCAACTTTTTGCACCGATTCAGTTGCAAGACGTTGAGGATCTTACGGCTCGGCAACGAGCCCCGCACGGTCTCTTCTTCTCCTACGATCGGGTCTACACAGGCATGACCCGGCCGGAGAACGAAACGCCGAGTTACGTCTTAGACGGAACGTGGGGTAACCGTTTTGACTTTGGTTGGATGAACGACCAAGAGAGCGGATGGTACTTTTCGACACAGCAGGTCACTGGACCCAACGTCTACGATGGCTACGAGCAGTTGCGACCCAACGGCGTGACCACCGACGACTTGCTCGATCCATCCGATCCGTTCCGACCAAGTGTTTTCGGTAACGATCCCTATACCCGGGAGCGAACCTACAACATCTTGCAGAGCGTGAACGTCGGTAACTACAACAGTTTCGAAGCCAACAAGACTTGGCGATTCGAGCCTTACCGATACGGAGGAATGCTGGAACCGTTGATCGGTTTGCGATATACCAAGTTCGAGGACTTGGCACGCAATGACGATTACGAGACCTTTGGACTCGTTGACCCGGCTGACCCTACTACGATTATCGCAGTTGGAGAGACCTACGTGAACGACTTGGTCTGGACGCGAAACGACATGCTCTTAGGGCAAATCGGTTTCCGATACTTCAAGCACTGGCAGAAGTTCAGCATGTCGTCGGAGTTCAAAGCGTTTGCAGGTCACACCTTCCAAAGCCAAGACTTCACGCGATTGGTTACCAACACGACCTATCCCAACCCCGTTACGATCGGCGATCCACCATCGTTCGACGGTGATTACACCGGCACGACGTTCAGCGGTCGCAAGAACAGCGAGACACCCGTCGGGTTTGACTTGCGAGTCGAAGGATCGTACCGAGCCTTCAAGTACCTCGACCTGCGGGCTGGCTTCCAAATGATTTACTTCGGTCAAGGTATCTGGCGAGGGGCGACCCCTCTCTCGAACCGACCACCGGATGAAACCAACCAACAATTGGTAATGCCGGGTGTGACCTTCGGTTTCGCAATCAACCGCTAGTCGACCACCACCGTTCCAAACATAAGTCCTCAAGAAGCGAACCGATCCGGTTCGCTTCTTCCATTTGTAAACTGCCCAGACAGATGCAAGCCGTGGATCTCGTTTGCCCGTAACCGGCCCATATTGGCGATACGTTGCGAACGCTTTGATGAACGAAGTCCAGGGAGCTTTTAGAAAGTTTCTTACCCTGCCGCCAGCGTCATCAGCTAAACTCAAGGGCGCTGTGTTTGACCACAACGCGATCCCGAGAATGATGGCGAACGTTCTAGGCGTATCAATCGTTCGATTCGTCGTACAGTCTGTTTGAATCGACTGTCCCCCACCTTCCTCCTCGCTCCAACCCACTCGGGTTCGGCCATGCCCTATTCATCGTTCACTCGAATCGTCGTTTTCAGCTGCGTGGTGCTCATCCACATCCACACCTATGTGTGCAGTGTCCTAGCAAACGCATCGGAGGTCGATTTCCAGCGGGATGTTTTTCCCGTATTCGTACAACACTGCTTGCAATGCCATGGCCCTGAAACGGCCGAGTCAGGACTTCGGCTTGACATTCGGCCAGTAGGTAAAGAATCCAGTTCACAGCTCTTCATTCCTGGTGATCCTAAGTCCAGCCCGCTGTATCAGCGCATCATCAGCGTTGATCTGGATCTGCGGATGCCACCTGAACCGCACTCCGCCTTGGATTCGGCTTCGATCGATCGCGTTCGACGGTGGATTGCTTCGGGAGCAGTTTGGCCTGAATCGGAAGAGGAATTGACCACCCGCGATCGACGTTTGGACCATTGGGCCTGGCAGCCTCTCGCGACGGTAGCGATCCCAAACTTGCAACCCGAGTCAGCCAACACGATCGATCATCCGATCGATGCCTTCATCGCTTCTCAACTGCAATCGCATTCGCTTCGACCATCGGCCATCGCTAGTCGGCGCGAGTTGATCCGAAGACTCTCGATCGATCTGCTCGGTCTTCCGCCCACCTACGAAGAGGTTCAGCGGTTTATCGCTGATCCCTCGCCCGATGCCTACGAGGCGCTGGTGGATCGCTACCTTGCGTCGCCTGAGTACGCAGAACGCTTCGCTCAAACCTGGCTGGATATTTCCCACTACGCAGACACTCACGGTTTCGAAAGGGACCAGAAGCGAGAGCACGCATGGCGTTACCGCGATTATGTCATCCGTTCGCTTGGAGACGACAAGCCGTACGATCAGTTCCTGCGTGAACAGATCGCTGGCGATGCTATTTGGCCAGAACGCTCCGAAGCCGTTGTTGCGACGGGTTTCTTAGCTGCGGGCCCTTGGGACTTCGTCGGACAAGTCGAAACGCCGAGCCCCCAAATCAAACGTCAAGCTCGGGCAGATGATTTGGATGACATGCTGGCCCAGATCATGACGGCGACGTGCGGCGTGACCATTCATTGCGCCCGATGTCACAACCACAAACTCGATCCTATTTCGCAACAAGAATATTACCAAATGTGGGCCTTGCTCTCGGGCAGCAAACGCGGCGATCGAGACTCCGATCCCGCGGCAGCCCGGACGGTCGAGCAACAGCGTTCCGCTCTTCAATCCGAAAAGCAGCAGGTGCTCACCGAGATTCAAGGCCTCGAACGACCCGGCATCGATTTGGCCGATGTCATCGGTGAAGGAGACGGTCGAGGTTCCGGACATTTCGGACGAGGCTTGAATGTCGCAACTGGCCAACCTCAGCAAGATCCTCTGGGATTTCTATCCGATGCCATCCCCAACCGCTTCGTAGCGGTCGACCATCCCTTCATCGATGGCGTTGTGATTCCAAATGCGAAAACCGTGATCTCATCCACGGGCATCCTGGCAAAGCTTCCCTCGACCTCTGGGCAAGCCTGGGATGCGATTCGCCACGGACCGGTTCAAGCGCAAAAAGCAACCACGATCGGGGCCGTCGATTTCGCTTCCTCTGGCCATCGATTGCTCAGCCTCCACGCCAATGCAGCGATCACGTTCGACGTACTTGCGTTGCGGAAATCGCTTGGAGATGAGCTCCTCGAGTTTCAAGGCGAGATTGGCTACGGAGGACGTCCCGAAGGATTGGATACCTCGGCCCAAGTAGCGATCCTGCTGGATGGTCTTCCTGTTTTTGAGCTCGATGCGATTGGTCCTGAGTCTGGCCGCATTGCATTTGCGATCCCGATTCCGCAGAAGATCCGTTTTCTTAGTCTGGTTGCGACCGAAGGCAACGATGGGATTGGACACGACCAAATTTTCTTCGGCGATCCTCGTGTGGCGCCTGCGGTGGCTGCACTCGGCCGAGAAGAACTGGCAAGGCTCGAGGGCTTGCGGTCTCGATTGGCCAGCTTAGAAAAAGACATCTCAGGTTTGCCCAGCCCAGAACGCGTCTATGCCATCCGAAGTGAAACGCCCGAACCGGTGCATGTGTTGACCCGCGGGGACACGGAGCAAGCCACCGAGAGGGTCGCGCCAGGTTTTCTAGCCTGTATCCCATCGACCTTGGATCGGGAGCTTCAGCCGAGCACCACGGATCTCGAACGTCGAGCTGCCTTGGCCGAATGGATCACATCGTTGTCGAATCCGCTTCCATCGCGCGTGATGGTCAACCGTCTTTGGCAACATCATTTCGGGTCGGGGTTGGTCAATACAGCCAGTGATTTTGGTTTGGGAGGCGAGCCACCTTCGCATCCCGAACTGCTCGATTGGTTAGCGATGGAGTTTCGACGATCAGGATATTCGATCAAAGCCATGCAGCGGCTTATCTGCACCAGCCATGCTTACCGACAGAGTTCACGCAATACCGATCGCGAAGCCATCGCGATCGACACGCAGAATCGTTTTCTATGGCGTCAATCACCGCGGCGTATTGAAGCCGAAGTGTTGCGGGACTGCGTGCTGAGTGTGGCAGGGTCGCTCAATCGTTCCAAATACGGACCGGGCTTCCAGGATTTCGAGTACCAGGAAGAATATGCCCCAATCTATCGCTATCGAACCGCCGATCGACCGGAGTTGTGGAAGCGCAGCATCTACCGATTCGTGGTCCGCACCACGCCCCATCCTTTTTTGACGCCCCTGGATTGTCCTGATCCAGCCAATTTGACATCGAAGCGCACGGTCACGACGACGGCGGTGCAATCACTGACGCTATGGAACAACTCCTTCGTATTGTCCCAAGCCCGTCAGATGGCAGAACGAATCGCCCGGGACACGTCGCGTGAGGCGCAGGTGAGGAAGGCATTTCATCAGGCTTTGGCCCGCGATCCAACCGAAGACGAGCTGCGGATGAGCGAGACATACCTGGCGTCGGCGAGTGAAGAGCCGGTGGAGTCACTCGCCGCGTTGTGCCGGGTACTGCTGAACTCCAACGAATTTGTATTCATGGATTGATGATCATGCATCGACGCGAATGGCTGTGGAATTTGGGAACGGGACTCGGTGGATTGGCGATCGCCGATTTGCTGGCGTCCGATTTGCTTCCAGCAGTTGAGGATCGATCGAATCGTTTAAGCTTAGGCAACGGCTCGTTGGCGACTGCCCAGCGGGTGATCGAGATCTTTTGCCCGGGTGGATTGAGCCATGTCGACTCGTGGGATTACAAGCCTGAGTTGAACCGTGTCGACGGGCAGGAGTTTGACGCGGAGTTGGGCAAGCAGACGTTTGCGGGAACGGCAGGTAAGTTTGCGAAGAGCTTTTGGGAATTCCGCCAGCACGGTCAATGCGGACGCTGGATGAGCGATCTTTTCCCCCAGCTCAGCCGACATGTGGACGACATGGCATTCATTCATTCCATGCAGAACAAGTCTGCATTGCATGGACCGGCCATGTTCATGATGAACAGCGGCTTCATACGACCCGGTTTTCCAACCATGGGTGCCTGGGTCACCTATGGATTGGGGACCGAGTGCGAAAATCTACCAGCCTATGTGGTGTTGCCCGACCCGCGTGGTCTACCGCCAGGTGGCGTTCTCAATTGGGGGGCAGGCTTTCTGCCGGCGGTTCATCAAGGAACAGTCATGGAGGTGAACCGCGAAGGGCCTCCCATCCGCGATCTTTTTCCAGAACAAGTTCGGTCGCTTGAGACAGAGGAACAGGCGCGCGTGCTACTCCAAAACCTCAACCGCTTGCATGCGGACGAGCGTCCCAACGAGAGTTTGCTAGATGCGCGCATTGCATCCTATGAATTGGCCGCACGGCTGCAACTGAGTGCTCCGGATGTCATCCGATTGACGGACGAATCGGTATCTACATTGGCCGCATACGCCGTCGACGATGAAGACATCGGGCCCTTTGGTCGCCAATGCCTGCTGGCGCGTCGACTGGTCGAACAAGGCGTCCGGTTCGTGCAAATTTTCTGCGGTGCAGAGAATACATCCAAGTTGAAGGTGCGACCTAACTGGGATTCCCACGAAGACATTGTGCGCGACCACGGGTATTGGGGACGCGTGCTTGATACAGGTGCCAGCGCCCTGCTCGCGGATCTCAAGCAGCGAGGGCTATTGGATTCGACCCTTGTCATTTGTACGACCGAGTTCGGCAGACAGCCTTTTTTGCAGGGCAAACAGCGGGGTCGCGATCACAATCCGGGGGCCTTCACTGCATGGCTTGCAGGGGGTGGAATCCGTGGCGGTACGTCGCACGGCGAAAGTGATCCAGTAGGGTTTCGTGCCGTGGAGCCTACCTATTGTTACGACCTGCACGCGACGGCACTGCATTTGTTGGGGATTGACCATAAGCGGCTAACCTTCTACCACAATGGGATCGAACGAAGGCTCACCGACGTGCACGGACAAGTGCTCTCGTCATTGGTCTCCTAAATTCAGGATCGCTGGTCAACCTAGGAAATAAACCTTGAACGTTTCTTCTGCTCCAACCGAACCGTCGTCGCCCAACGAGCCACAGCGTTTGTATTCTCTCGATGCCCTGCGCGGTTTCGATATGTTTTGGATCATGGGAGGCGAAGGAGTCGTCGTGGCCTTGGCCGCACTCACGCACTGGTCCGTCTTTCACAGCATGGCCGAGCAACTCGAGCATGTTCCCTGGGATGGCTTTCGGTTCTACGACATGATCTTCCCACTGTTCTTGTTCATTGCTGGAGTCGCGTTTCCTTTTTCCTTTGCCAAGCGGCGGAGCGCTGGCGAATCGTTGGCATCCATCGATCGGCATGTCGTCTTTCGCGGCATTGTGCTCGTCGTCCTGGGCATTCTGTACAACAACGGCATCTCCTTCGAATTCGCGGAGCTTCGGTATGGAAGTGTGTTGGGTCGGATCGGATTGGCTTGGATGTTTGCCGCGTTACTCTTCGTCCACCTTCGGTTGGAAACGCGATTGACATGCTTCGCCGTGCTGTTGCTCGGATACTGGTTATTGCTCCGTTTCACGCTAGCTCCCGACCTTGGGGCGAGCGATCCGTTTTCGATGGAGGGCAATTTTGCCAGCTACGTCGATCGCCTCTTCATGCCAGGCAAACTTTATTTGGGCATCCATGACCCCGAAGGGTTTTTCAGCACCCTGCCTGCCATCGGTACCGCCATGCTCGGGATGTTTACCGGTGAATTTCTTCGGTCGCCATTGCGCCGTGAGGCGCCCTGGACACGCGTGCTGTGGATGCTCGCCGCATCGGTCCTGTTGATGGCTGCCGGCTGGCTTTGGAGTTTCGCATTTCCCCTGAACAAGAACCTATGGTCGTCGTCCTTCGTGCTGTGGGTGGGTGGTCTGAGTCTCCTGCTGTTGACCTTGTTTCATGCCGTCATCGACGTGCTCGGATATCGCAGTTGGGCTTTCTTCTTCACGGTCATCGGCCTCAATCCGATCACGATTTACTTGGCCGAGCGCATCATCGGTTTGGACAAGGCCAACGAGTTCTTCTTCGATGGCTTGGGCGCCGTTTTACCCAGCGACTGGCAACCTCTCATTCGCGCCGTGGGATATGTGGCCATAGGCTGGTTGTTCTTATACTGGCTCTATCGCAACCGAATTTTTTTGAAGGTGTAATTTCGTAGGAGGGCACGGAGGGCAATGCATGCATCGGGGCGAATCGCATTGGAAACTCGCGTACTCGTATATCGTCCTCGGTGACGGCTGCCACTTGAACTACGGAATATCAGCGACTACCTCAGCGTAATCCCGAGTGATGAGCGCTGCGACGATTTTGATGTCCATGGACTGGCTCACAAACGCGACTCGGCCGCAGCAGAACAACAGCATTGCACCCCCGACGTGTTGCGATCGGATCTCGTTGTCCCCAACCCAAGCAGTCGGGTCATTGATCCGCCCCGATTGTTCGAAGACGTTGCTGCCATTGATCCATTCGCCTTCAGGGCCTGCGGTATCCTCAGCCACGGCCCATGTATTGGTAATGCCGTCGGAGATTTCTTTGAATCGGATCGGTCGGTTGTAGATTAATACGCCATTGTCGGTTTGTCGTCGGTTGGTAATCCGTTGTCCGTACAATCCCGCGTAGTCGGTTCGCGCGCGGATGCTTTGCGTTTTAGGTTCTGGTACTGAGGGGCATAGGTAGAGTGAAATCCGCGTCTGCGCAGCGGGCGCATTAACGGGGTGGTCGAACGCGTAGTCGAAGTTCACCATGCGATGCAATTGGTTTTGCTCCATGTAGGGCAGGATCATGGCCGACCATGCCAGATTCTTCCACTTGGGATCACCACCCCAAGGCCTCCATTGCAAGCAACCTGTAGGCATGCTGCGTAGCGTGCTCTCATAGTTTTGAATAGCCAGACCGATCTGACGCATATTGCTCTGGCACGATGCCTTGCGGGCCGCCTCGCGAGCGGCTTGGACCGCCGGCAGCAGTAGCGAGATGACGATGCCGATGATGGCCAACACGACGAGCAGCTCCACCAAGGTAAAGCCCCTTGGATGGATACGATGCTGGCTCGCCGTTTGTTTGTGAGAGAACATCTGGTTTATCGCTTCCGAAGTCGCAGCCAAGCGATCGCGCCTAGGCTGGTGGCCAAGATCGCCATGCTCGATGGTTCGGGAACCGCAGAAAACGCAAGATTGTCTAAGGCGACGTAGGTCGGTGTGTTGATTCCAAACTGACCGACGTCACTACTAGTAAAGGACAATCGCACTGAGTTGACCATCCCTAGGTTGGTCAAGTCGACTTGCGTCCAATCGCGGATAATGTAGTCGCGGCTGTTGTCTAATTGGTAGTCGGCCAGCAGAAAATCAACGGATCCAGTGAGCGCACCGGTCCCATTAAGTCCGCTATAGCCTTCGAACCGTACCGAGAAAAAATCCGGATCATCGCCGTTGACACCGCCGAATTTCTTAGCGAATTGATCGCCATCTTGCATAGAGAAGGTCGCGTAGGCCGTGTTGGTCACGAATACCGACTGTAGCTGTCTGAGCGTGGGTAAATTGAAATAGGCGCGGGGGCCCCCGAATGCAAGCGCGTAGTTTTCGCTACCGCCCACTCCGGTCGCGGTATTGGCCGCGTATTGGTTACCGAACCCTGGGGTCGAGGGATCATTAATGTTGGAATAGGAAAATCCACCCCAGAAACCGCCGAAGCGGGAATCGTAATTGTTGCCAAAACCGACACCGCCGCTGCTCCAGCCTAAGGTGTTGCTACCGATACCGGAATCTCCGTTGTAGTAGCTGCCTCGGGCCGTGTTGGCCGTGTACGTGGTGAGTTCATCAAAGGTCACCAAATCACCTACCGCCTGGGTAGCCTGACCGGCCAAACAAAACGCGAGCGCAACGAGACTAAGCCCGAGACGGGTGTGCATAAAAACACGAAACACGATGGATGCTCCTTGTACCATGCCCTGAGTGCTCGTGAGCAAAGGCAACGCGTGGTACGAACAGGGTCCGAGGTGCCTTAGCGGATTGAGTGTGCAACCCGATGGTGACATGGACCACGTTGGGAACGAAACATCGGGGGCCGCCAGCGAAGCGGTACCGGTATTGCCAAAGCGCATGCACGCATATCGAGCTGTCCCAAATTCGCGAGGACACCTTGAAAACAGGGCGAAAACACGTTGTTTTCAGCTACCTTTGCGAGCAGGTCTTCTGGCTCGGGACTCGGCTCAACGTCTTCCCGTAGCACTTGCGTGCACAGTGACTCGTGGTTGAAGCTTTGGTTGTTCCCTTACAGCGGCGCGTCCGCGCGAGATTTGCACTCGCTTCCCTTCACTTTGCCAAAGAGCAAAATGGGCATTTAAGCCGTCGCAATCATGAACATAGTGAACCTAGCGAGATGCGCCAAGGGTTAGCCGCGGGCTAGACTTCGTTTTAGAGAGAAGTACCACGGTTGGGCTGGTCACTGCATTGGTTCGACCAAGTAGTAAATCGCATCGGGCAACAGCTCGATTCTTTTGCCCTCAATGGCCTTTCCGCGAGGACTTCCGTCGATGTCGAGGGGTGTTACGCGCATCTCAGTACGGAATTCGATGCGACCGTTGAGCTTGCGGTACAGCCACGGATCACGACCGATATCGAGGATCTTTTTCTCCGAGTTGCCGGTAGGCTCGGTCAGAAAACCGCTGGCCATTTCTTCGGACATAACCTGCAGCAGCATTTTCTTCGAACGCGTGACCGGTAGGTTATCCATGGGCACAACGACGATGTGTCCCAGATCCATGGCCGATGTGATTGTCAGATCGCTCAGCGGAATTGATCCGGTGGATGCCAATGCGCCGCTGACACCTTGAGCCATCGGCGCGTCGATGGTCAACAAACCGATCTCGTAGTCGAGCGAAAGCTCTTTGGTGCCACTTTCTATCACGGTCGATTGCCGCTCATGTGCAAGGATCTTGGCATCGCTCGGCGCCTCAGAGAAGTTCACCCGCGTCTGGCCGACGAAGTGCAGCAACGGATCGATGCGTTGTTCAGCAGTCGTCGGCAAACCTTTGGGCAGATCCTTCGCACGCAGTTCATCGAGCGATGCTCCTTGCGGCAACGGTGTCCCCGCCAAGCGAAGTGTGTCGGCGCGATTGAGTTGCACCTCAGCCACGACCGGTCCGGTCTTTACGAGTCCTTGACGGTACAGGATCGCCGCGGCTGGGAACTGACCCATCATTGCGGGTGTGGCTAGGGTCCATTGCTGCATCCAGTAATTCGGCTTGACGTTCCATCCCATGCCATCGAGTGCAAAGTGAACGATGGCATCGCTGTCCTGCAGCGCCCCATAACAAGCGAAGAATAACGGTGCTTCGGACCGATACCGGTTGGGTCGGGTGAAGGTGGTTTCCGAAATCATGGAGGGCTTGCCATCGTACTGTGGATCCATCACGGGATGCGTGAACTCGCGCGGCTTGTCCGGTTCGTTGGCTTCGAAACGAAGCGCGCTTCGATCGCGGTACGTTTGGTTCTGGCGAATGGACCAGGCAGCATTATCACCTTGATGATGGCATTCAAAGTATCCATGTCGATCGATGAAGTCGCCGGTCGTGTAGCTCATTTTTTCGAGTGGCCCCAGTCGTTCTGGACTGGCGGTGGTCCAGTTGCTGGCATGGATCAATCCACGGAATCCCAGTCCGCGCACGAATTCGTACGTCTTACGATAGAAACCCGATTGTGTTTCGTACAGAAACATGGCCGTATCGATGTCTCGTGGCTTGCGCTCGTTGGCGATGTTCCATAAAGGACGGAACGCCACACGGCCATCGGTGAATTGATCGCGCGGCAATGCCATTCGATTCCATGCAGCAAATGCGGCTTCGATCGAGCCGTATTTGGATACGAGCCAATCCCCGAATTTTTTCTCGAGCACCTTCAGTACAGGATCGGGAATGTTTTGTTCGTTGAAGGTCCAGAAGAAGAAGGAATCCTCGTTTTGAATCTCGAGCCCGAACACCGCCGGCTCGTCGATCAACGCCTTGCCGGTTTTAGGATCGGGGTTCGTAAGCAACGCTTGGATCCAACCTCGATATTTTTCTTGAAAGCCAGGATGGATCATGAGTGCCGCAAACGGATGCTTTTTTCCGTCGTAGCCCGGCATCCAAGCCAGGTCAGCCGGGGGAGTGAACCATAGCGGGAAGTAGACCGACAGGTGCGTGTAGATTCCTTGCTGTTTCATGGCTTGAACTACATCGCGGATGTGGGCGATCTTTTTCGCGTCGACGTCACCGCGATCGTCAAAGATTGCCCCATGGATGCGGACCATGTTGACGCCGTAGCGTGCTAGCATCTGTGCGCAGCGTTTGAGGTCCTCACCTTGCAAGTCGTGCGGAGGGCCATTGACGGCCCAGAATCGCACCGGCGTTTGCGTCGTCCCGAGCCAAAATTTTCCGTCCTTTGCTTGGACCCAGCCGTTTTCACCGGCGGTGCTTTCATTTAGCCAACGAAGATCGATTCGACTATCCGATTCCATGGGAGCGGTCGGACGGAATGGGATCCATTCCTGGCCACGCGTGGTCTCACCGATTGCCAACGATACGACAACCAGGCTTGCAGCAAAGTAATTGTTCATTCAGCAATTGTAACACGGTCCGTGACCAAGCGAAAATGCAGGGGTTTAGGCCTGCGAGTGCGCAACGGGCAGATCAACTGGCGAGAATAATGAACACTTTTCGTGTAAGGTTGGATGGATGCCCGCGTTCTTCGAGTGTTATGAATTTGAATTCGGACTATGGGACCGACGATCAATGAGTTCACCTGCCACACGAAACAGCCTGCTGATCCGGATTTGCAATCCGCGTGACGCGGTTGCTTGGGAGGAGTTCGTGGCGATCTATCGTCCTATCCTGATTCGCGTCGCCGCAGCGCGCGGTCTTCAGGCCGAAGATGCGCAGGAAATCGCCCAAGAAGTACTCATGGCCGTGATGAAATCGATTTCTAAGTTTGAAGCCGGAAGCCGTGTAGGATCGTTCCGCAGATGGCTGGCGACGATCACGAGCAACAAGATCCATGATCATTTGCGACATCGACGCAGAGAGATCGCGATCCGAGAGATCGACGTCGCGATCCTAGCCAGTCTAAGTGATCAATCCATTGACGCGATTGACGATGCGTTGGATCGGCATTGGAAGCATCAACTTTTTATTTTGGCGTTGGATGTGGTCCGTCCGACAGTGCAACGCGTCACCTGGGATGCATTTTGGAAAACCACGATGGATCAGCTGCCTGCAGAACGCGTGGCAAAAGAAACAGGCTTGAGTCTCGGTAGCGTGTATGTGGCTCGCAGCCGCATCCTGAGCAAATTGCGTCATTGGGTTGAACGACAATCCCAATTGGGTATGGAGAATCTACCATGATCCAAAGACTTGATCGAAACATACCGCCATCGCAGTGTGATTTGCAGTTGTTGGACCGTCTTTCGGACGACACTTTGGACGATTTGCAATCGGCGACCCTTGCAACGCACTTAGACGATTGTTCGCACTGCCGGCAACGATTGGAAGCCATCGAACGAAGAGACGCAGATTGGGCAGAGACTCGCGAAGTCATTCTGCAGGATTTGCGTCGGGATCGCTACATTCCCACAGCCTTGTTAGTACCCAAAGCTTCTGATCCTGGCTGTGAACCCACCAGTTCTACGTCAACGAGTTCGCTCGTGCGATGGCTGGAGCCCATTCCAGAATCCGTTGAGCAAACGGGTCGATGGATCGGCAGCCTCGATGGCTATCCTATTCGCCGCGTACTGGGTCTAGGTGGCATGGGCGTCGTGTTCGATGCCTGGGATCCCAGACTCCATCGAACCATTGCCATCAAAGCCATGCATCCGCACCTGGCGGCCAATGGGACAGCGCGACAGCGATTCGTCCGCGAGGCAAGAGCGGCGGCAGCTGTTGTTCATAGCAATGTTGTAGCCATTCACGGCGTTAGCGCTGATCATGATCCTCCTTATTTGGTCATGCCGCTCGTGGCAGGCGAAACACTGCAAGCGCGAATCGACCAGCATGGACCGTTGGAGATCGATTCGGCATTGCGGATTGCTAGTCAGATCGCAGATGGTCTGGCGGCTGCGCACGCTCAAGGCTTGATTCATCGCGACATCAAACCTGGAAACATTCTGTTGGAGCACGGCACCGAACGCGCGATGTTGACTGATTTTGGCGTGGTTCGTGCGCTCAACGACGCAACCATGACAGCCAGTGGTGTGATTGCAGGAACCCCTGAGTTCATGTCTCCGGAACAGGCCAACGGCGACACTCTCGACGCCAGATCCGACCTGTTCAGTTTGGGCAGCGTGCTCTACGCCATGTTGGTAGGCAACCCACCGTTCCGAGCCGACTCGGCGCTAGCGGTTTTGCGACGGATCGAGCGGGACACGCCTCGGCCCCTGCAGGAACATCGGCCAGAGATTCCCGACTCGGTACAAGCCTTGGTCGACGGGCTGCTCGCCAAGTCCCCGGAGTCTCGCATCGAATCCACGGACAAGTTGGCAGAGCTCGTCAAAGCATTGCTTGCGCACCGTTTGGACCCCAAGCGGCAACCGATCCCACCATCGCTCGTTCCGCGGGGTCAACACCACAACCAGATCAAAACTTGGATAGCAATGTTCCTGTGGGTGCTATGCGGGCTGATGCTTGGATTGAGCTTTTACTGGTTGGCCGCGCACAGCATTTTCCCATGGGATGCGACACCCAGCGCACCCGTCCAATCCGTGCAACAGCGTGAACCAAAACACGCACCCTTGTCGGATCCGCTCGATCCCGAGTTGGAACTTTTGAATCGTCTTTTGGAGACGATGGAAAGTCAACTCGGACCCGGGCTCCAATCTCCTTAATCGAGTCATCTGAAACGCTTTTTTCCAAAGAGAACGAAAGAACAGGAATGAAAATGAAATCAAAGTATTGGATTCTATGGAGTGCTTTACCAGTCGTCGCCGTCGCAATCGGTTTGACGTTGGGACGGGCGACCGCTCAGACGGCGCGAACCAACCGTGAGGCCGAATGGGCTTCGCGATTGCTGTCCAAACAGGACTCGGAACTCGATGAATTGGTGGCAAGGCTTCGCTCGCTTGGACCGAGTGGTGAAGAAGGTGAAAAGTCGGAATTGCGAAATCGCATCACGGCCTTGACCCGCGAGCAGTTCTTGGAACACGAAGCCACTCGAGAACGGCACATTCAAGCCATCGAAGAACGCGTCGCCAAAATCAAACGCACGCTCGAGCTGCGCACCAAAAACATGGAATCGATCATAGAAGCTCGCGTCAATAGCTTGTTGGGTGAGTCCTCAGCTCTGGATTGGAACTTTGAGGTTACGGCTGTGTTTCCTGAACTGCGTCAAGGTATTGAAACGCCAGGTATCGAGACAAGGGCATCCGATGGATCGGGTTCATTGAACAGGGTGGGTCGCAGATCTGGGCGAGCGAAATTGCATTCCGATGAGGTCGCTCATGAAAAGCAACTTGGCCTGTTGAAGCTCCAGCAAGCGATCGAAGCCGATGAAGAGAAGCGAAACGCAGTTCGTTTCGAGCTTGAACGAGCCAGGGAGTCCATGAATTCCGCGGTTCGAAAGACGCAAGGTAGAAAAGGTATCGATGCGAACTTGCAGTCTGAACTCGCGGCATCCCGCAGAAACGCTGAACGCCTTTCTCAAATGCTCCTGGACATGTCGAGTGAGCTTCAACAAAAAATGACGGAGCTCCATGCGTATGAGCAAGAGCTGCTCAATCAACGGTCCATCGAGAATGAAGAGGATGAGAGGGTAGAGCTGGATGGGATTGAGCAGGTCGACGAAGTCGAAGCGATGAATGACGTCGAGGCGGTGATTGACCTCGAATCGGATGACGTCGAGTCGGTAGATGCCGAGTCGGTAGATGAGGTCGAAGTAGAACTGAGCAACGAGCGAAGAGTACGCTAGCGCGCGCGATATTGAAATGCGTCTTTCGTCGCCTTGCATCCTTGGTGGAAGTACCCGGTGGCAAGGCGACTCGGCTCAGTCGATCGCGTTGGTTTTAACGGTGTTGCGTTCCGAGCAGAGATTGCTTGAGATGTTCGGTGTAGTACTCAATTGGTGGCGTTTCCAAGCCGGGAACTTTGGCCAGTTCATCAAACCGACGCAGGTCAATGGCGGCGCGAAAGTGTGGGTGCTTTTCGAAGTGCTCGGCTTGTGACGCCGTCATCGGCCCCCCTTGCAATGCGAGGCTTTGCACCGACGGAGGGCTGAGCTGAGAGAAATAGGTTGGATCGGCATAGCAAAGGTAACGTTTGGCGGCCACGTGCAGCCGGACCGGCTCGACGACCTCTGGTAGAAAATACTCGGTCAACCAAGCGGCTCCCAACTGCTCATGCTGGTCATCGATGTCGTGATCGGGTGCGTCCTCGGGCAGATCGTGCAACATGTGTCCGATATCGTGCAGCAGGCAGGCCGCGACCAACTGTGGCGAGGCACCGGAACGCTCAGCGGCATGGGCGGCTTGAAGCGCGTGCTCAACCTGAGTTACCGATTCGCTCCCGTAATTGGAGCCACCGCGTCGTCGAAAACAGTCCAGAACATGCGCTACGGGATCGGTCGATGTGTGTGCGGACATGGTGTGGAGTTTCCTAGTAGCGAACGGTCGGACGTGAAGCATGGTTGAAGCCGGCTAATAACATACAATCGCTCAAAACTTCTACAATCGAGCGTTGCCCGAGAAGTTGGGCAGGCCGGCGCTGCAACCGTTGAATTGCGTTATTGGATCGCCGAAGCAACTGGTTCCGAATGCATCTGCATGCTGCCAATCCGTAAGCGATGCCCGAGCCACTCGGACCACATTGCGGTGCCCGGTGACCCCAATTTATGGATTGTGAAGTTTCTGTGATTTCCTTTTTGGTTTGCTCGGGGTGTTCATGAATCGGATAGCGGAATCGTTAGAATCGCCGCGTCGGATTTAAGGCATTGTGAGTCGAGTAACTCCACGAGACGAATTGCATGCGAGCTTCATCGTTGTTTGTGCTTTGTCTGGCAGTCAGCTACGCCAGTATCGTTGGGGCGGGAGACCCGATTGCCGACTGGACGTTTGTGCCCGACTACCGTTTGCCCAACAGTGCCGCCAATCATCCGGGTCCACGGGTTGCGAACCCTGTTGGCAATCATCCCCTGGCCGAACTCGATTCGCCGGCGATTCGATTCCGAGGTTCATTGCCGACGGAGCGGTTGCTGAATCTATTGCCATCAACGTCCGTGCCGCACGAGGCGTTCACGTATGAGCTGTGGTTGTGTCACCACGTGAATCGGCCTGTTGCGGTGTTGATGTCGGTTCGCGGACGCAAGACGGGTGATGCGATTCCCATCACGCTTGGGTTTCAAGATTGGGAGTCGTTTCTCGAGATGCGCGGTTCCAACGGAGCAGCGGTGGAATTCAAGAGCAAGCTCAAGAAGTGGGGGGGATGGAAACAACGCTGGATTCACTTGGTCTTCACTTACGATGGACACACGCCGATTTTGTACGTGAATGGGGATGTGGTTGCGCAAGGCCATTTGCACCACGATCAGATCGAATGGCCGGAGCAGCCGGAGTTGGAGTTGGCAGCCTACATGTCTGCAGAACCTCACATGCAGCTCGCAAATCTCGTGCATGCGGCGAGAATTCATGAGGAAGCGTTGACGCCCGCTCAAATTGCTGGTCGCTTTGAGCAACTCAAAGCCCGCGTTGAAGAAGGCATCTTGTACGGGGACTTATTCCATTTCAATGCCGGTCCCTATCTGAATTATTCCACAACGCACAGCATCAACCTGACATGGGAAACCGATCGACCTTCCACCGGCAAACTCGCATGGGGCAAGACCAGCCAGCTTGAGAATTCGATGGACCTTCCTGTTGTCGATCGACTCCAAGAAGCCACGCTTGTCGGGCTTGAGTCGGATACCCCGTACTTTTACAAGGTATCAGCGACTGACGCGGAAAATCATTCGATCGATAGCGGACTGCTCACGTTCAAGACTGCGGTTCTACCCGGCGCACCGTTTCGCTTTGCAGTCGTCGGAGACACCGAATCACGTCCTCATATCAACGATCGACTCGCCAAGCAAATTTGGTCGGAACGCCCGAACTTCATGATTAATCTTGGGGATTTGACCGATGCTGGCGAAACGGCCCATCGTTACGAATGGACACATGAATACTTCGTCGGAATGACACAACTCACCAGCCGAGTTCCCGTGTTTGCGGTTCCAGGGAATGGCGAGAGTGACCTGCATTGGTACAAACGCTACCATCGTTACCCAGAACCCGAAGGGTACTACATGTTTGACTATGGCAACGCGGCCTTTTTTATGCTCGATAGCAATCGACGCGAGGAAGAATTTTCGCCGGGCGGCCTTCAATACGCTTGGCTCGAGGAACAACTCGCCAAATCCCAAGCTCGATGGAAAATTGTGTGCCATCATCATGCGACGTACACGGGCGAGGAGAATGACTATGGCGATAGCTGGAAGGAACAAGCCAAGTTTGGCGACCCGTTCGTTCGAAGGATTGTGCCTTTGTATGAGAAGTACGGTGTCGATATCGCCATGTTTGGTCATCTCCATCTGTACGAGCGTTCGCACACACTTCGCGACGGTGAGGTCAGTACGGACGGTGGAACCATGCATCTTCTGGCCGGAGGCGGCGGTGGAGATTTAGAAGATTTCGCGCCGACCCCTGCTTTCTTTAGCGCCAAAACGTATCCAGGGCATCATTACGTGATGATCGAAATTTTTGGCGACAAGCTCAGCATGCGGATGCAGGATCTCGATGGCGTCATCCGCGATTGGTACACGCTCGAAAAGGGTATCCGCAACGACGGACTCAAAGTATCACGCGTACTCGAGGGCCAAGACGACCACTGAGGTACACGGCTTAATCTTGGCCAGACCAGACCGACGAACCGTTACTCCGTCGGTTGCGGTGGCTTTTCTCCGAACTTGGCTTCGTACCGCGCAGCGAACCGCTCGAAGCGTGTTGGATCGCATTGAAAGCATTGCGATTCAGGGCGTTGGTGTATTTTGCACCAATCCCCTTTGGCTTGAAATGCAGCCACCAAGCTCGGTTCGCACAGTGCGCATTCCTCTTCGGGGACTCCATGCTCCACGCACCACCAGCCGGAATGATCGGTATGGGAGTCGCCTGAGGGAGTCGAAGTTTGAGTTGTCACGGGCGTTTCCTTTGTGCCTTGGCATCCCATCACCGAGGCGCTCAAGACCATTGCAAACCCTGCAGCGAAGTAACGATTCATCTTATTTTTCCATACAGAAAGAGGATCAATTTTGTGGAGAGCCGACATCGGCTAGCTCCCTAGGGATCGGGACAGTCCGAACATCGTCGACTCGCATCCGCGTGGAATTTGCGTTCGAACGCACGGTAGCTTGAAAGACGACGTAGAGGACTCTGAGTACCAACAGCGACATGAGCATGGCGCTGATCACACCGCCGATAACCACGGTCGCCAAAGGTCGTTGGACCTCGGCTCCGACACCCGTGCTGAACGCCATCGGCACAAAGCCGAGGGCCGCGACGAGCGTGGTCATCAGTACAGGCCTTAGACGGGTCAGTGCGGCTTGTTCGACCGCTTGCTCGAGTCCCAGTCCTTCATCCCTCAGTTGACGAATGCGTGATACGAGGAGCATGTCATCGAGGACAGCCACGCCGGACAAAGCGATAAAGCCGATCGCGGCTGAAATCGAAAAAGGCATATCGCGAATCCAAAGCGCGATGATTCCGCCAGTCCACGCAAAAGGGATACCGGTAAAGACACGCAACGTATCGATGGCATTGCCATAGGTTAGGTAGAGCAACGCGAAAATCATCGACAGCGCGAGTGGGACTACGATTAAGAGTCGTTCACGTGCTTCGATCATGTGTTCGAATTGGCCACCGATCTCGATGTGGTAACGGGACGAGGGCATGGCGACTTGAGCCTCGAGACGCTCGCGAGCTTCGTTCACAAAGCTGCCCACGTCGCGGCCTCGCACATTCACTGACACCGTGATCCGTCGTTGCCCCCACTCCCTTGCGATCTGCGAGGGACCGGTGGTGGTTTGAACCGTTGCTAAACGTGAGAGAGGTATCTGCTCGCCTTGCGCGGTCGTGATGGGAATGGCGGCGATACGCTCTGGATCGCTCCGATAATTGTCGGGCAATCGGACGGTCAGCGGAAATCGCAACTCGCCTTGAAGGACGTCCCCGACGGGCCGACTGCCAATCGATTCGATCACATCGAGAACATGAGCGGCAGGAATTCCGTAGCGGGCTATTTCGTCTTGCCGTATAGCGATTTGCAACATCGGTTGGCCGGTGAGTTGGGTCGCCGCGACGTCAGCGGAGCCGGGGATGCCCATGAGCACACGCTCGATCTCTCGTCCCTTCGCCGCCAGCACGTCGAGATCGTCTCCATAGAGTTTGATGGCGATGTCCGAGCGACTGCCCGTCCCCAGTTCGTCCATCCGCAGTTTGATTGGCTGCGTGTATGCGAGGTTCTGCCCCGGCAAGTCGCGAAGGGCTTTCTCGATCAGTCGCGTGATCGCCTCCTGAGTCGAACCTTGTTTCCATTGACTTCGAGGTCGCAGCGTAATGAATACATCGGTCAATTCCAATCCCATCGGATCGGTCGCGATTTCGGCCGAGCCGATGCGGCTCCATACGTGGGCAACTTCGTCCGGAAATCGCTCGAGCAACGTGCGCTCCATTTGCGTGTTGAATCGAAGCGATTCGTCGAGCTCGGTGCCAGCCAGTCGCACCACATTGATAGCGACAGCTCCTTCGGACAGCTGAGGCATGAACTCCGTTCCGAGATTGGGGGCGATCCAACCGAAGGCTACTGCGAGCAGGCAGCCAGCAAAACCGATTACAGCCACCTTCTGATGCATCGTGAAATGCAGAACAGGCAGGTACAAACGCTTGGCCCAGCGAGCCAGCAGAGGCTCACGATGATCGAGTTTGGTTGGCAACCATAAACTGGTCAGGACTGGCATGAGGGTCATCGATAGGATCATGGATCCGATCAAGGCGAAGACAACCGTCAACGCCATCGGTCGAAACATCTTGCCCTCGATCCCTTCGAGCGTCAGGATTGGCAAGTACACAATCATGATGATCAACTCGCCGAACATCGTTGGCTTGCGAACCTCCACGGCGGCATCGCGAATGCGTTCCAAGCGTGAGCGGCCGAGGGGATTGGGTAGGCTCAGATGGCGGACACAGTTCTCGACCATCACCACTGAGCTGTCGACCACCAATCCAAAATCAATCGCGCCCAGACTCAGCAAGCTGGCGGCGATCCCAAAACGCCACATGCCGGTAAAGGCCAGGAGCATCGACAGAGGGATGGCCAATGCGACAATCAAACCGGCGCGGAGATTGCCCAAGAAGAGAAATAGCACGGCGACCACCAACAGTCCGCCCTCGAACAAGTTCCTGCGGACGGTGTCCATGACCGAATCGACCAATTCGGTGCGATCGTACAGAGTGACGATGGCCATCCCGGCTGGAAGATTGCCTCGAACTTCTTCGATCTTTGATTTCAGTCGTTCGGTGTACTGCCGCGTGTTCTCGCCCATGAGCATGAAGCCAAGACCCATCACGGCTTCGCCATAGCCATCGGCGGTCACCGCACCTCGACGGACATCGTGTCCGACGACGATCTCGGCCACGTCGCGCACACGGATGGGAATGCCGTCGGTGGCTTTGATGACCATGTTGCCGATTTCTTCGACCGAGCTGGTCCGTCCCTGGCCTTGGACCAGCAGCATCTCGCCCATCCGATCGATGTTCCCGCCTCCAACGTTGCGATTGTTCGCCTGAAGTGCCGTAATGACTTCGTCAAAGGCTAGTCCGCGCGAAGCCAGGGCTACGGGATCGATCCGTACTTGAAACTGCTTTTCGTATCCGCCCCAGCTATTGATTTCAGCCGTGCCAGGCACGGTTCGCAGTTGCGGTTTGACCACCCAATCATGGACGGTGCGAAGTTCGGTGATGAGCTGCTCGCGTTGGGGTGCGGTCAGTCCGGAGGTGTCGAGATTGGGGTAGGTCAACACGTAATGAAAGACCTCGCCCAATCCGGTCGCGACGGGGCCCATCCGCGGTCGCTCCACCCCGGTGGGCAGCGACACGGTTGCCAATCGTTCCGCGACCACTTGACGGGCGAAGTAGATATCGGTGCCATCGGAAAACGTCACGGCGACTTGAGAGAAGCCGAACTTCGAAACCGAGCGCATGTTTTCGAGGCGAGGCATACCGCTCAGCGACTGCTCGATGGGGTACGTGATCTGCTTTTCGATCTCTTCGGGGCCCAACGACGACGCAATGGTATTGATCTGGACCAACACCGGCGTCGTATCTGGAAAGGCATCGATGTCCAGTTGGTTGAGCGCGTACACGCCGCACGCGACCAGAGCCGCCACGCCGATAAGGACGGCAGCCCGATGATGGAGCGCGAGATCGATGAGCTTGGTGAGCATGGCTGGTCGTTCCGCTTAGTGCCCGCAGGTACAGCCCGCGCCCAGGTGACTCTTGAGCAACTGCGCTCGTAGTACATCGCCACCGCGGGTGACGACTACTTCACCGGGCAACACGCCAGACAGAATTTCAACGTAGCCGTCCTGTTTGGCTCCCAGTCGAACCGACCGCGCGATGAAGAATTTCGGACGATCCTTTTCGAAGTAGCGAGCGTCCCGAACGAAAACCAGATGTCCCGTACCATCCCAGTGCAACGACTCCTCGGGGATCACAATCGCGTCGGCTTCGTCCCGCAACACGATGCTGCCTTTACCGAACGATTCATTTCGAAGCATGCCATCCTCGTTGGGTAGTTCGGCTCGAACGCGTACGGTGCGGGTTTGCGGATCGACATCGCTACTGATCCACGTCACCTGACCCTCGCGCGGTTGAACCGAACCATCGGACATGTAACCCACCTCCTGACCCAGTGCGATCAGCGCGGCATCCTCGGAGGCGACCCGCAGATCGAGCCACATGCGGCGGGTATCGACAATGCGGAAGCATTCGCTTCCGCGGGCCACGACTTGACCCATCGTCAGTTCTCGGGAAACAACGCGGCCTGAAAGAGGTGCGACGATGGCAACAAGGTTGCGTTGGTTGGCGATTCCTCGCATCGCATTTGCTGGAATCGCGTCATGGCCGAGTCGATCGATGGTGTCGGCAAGTTCTGCGTCTTCGAGTGGGCTGAGCGTTTGCTCATTTACGAGAATCCCCAGATTGCCCAGCGAACCCATGACCGCTTCGAGTTTTGCCGACGCGGCCTGCAACTCATTTTGAGTGTCGAGCAATCGCCGCAGCGGAATCGAGTCGCGAGCACCCTGCAAACGGTCGACGGTTTGCTGATGCAACCGCTGTTGCTTAAAGACAGTCGTCAGTTCGGATTTAAGTCGACCCACCTCTTGAGAATCGATAATGGCCAACACATTTCCGGCCTCGATCCATTCTCCAACCTCAACCAATACCTTCTGCACGATTCCATCGGAAGGTGGGGATACGACCGCAGTCCGCGTGGCGTCGTAGCGGACCTCGCCGGCCGCCATCACCCGCTCGATGATGGGATGGCGTTCGACCAATTCAACATCCACACCCGCTTTGGTCACGCTCTCGATCGACGCGAATTGGATGCGCGTGCCGGGCGACGTACTGGCCGATAAATTCTCTTTCCGCGCGATCAGCGCGAGGGCGCGGCTGGCACGGCGAAAATCCGAAGGAGTGGGTTGGACAGGCTCTTTGGTTTGCGCCAACTCCGGATGGCAGAGTACACATCCCTTGACCCCATGCTCTTCGCAAAACGTCAATTCCGGACTCCCTTCGATGAGATCGGGTTGGCAAGCGATGCAGTCTTCCTCGGGTACGCCATGACTGTCGCACCACGTGGGTTCCGCGTCGGTCAGTGATGCCGTGAGTTGACTGAACTTGGGCAGCTTCCACTCGTAATGATGACCGAGCCAAGCAATACCTCCGAGCGTGCTCAACACGGCCACGGACGGGATCCAATTCCAAAGGAGATGCATGGGACGAACGGAGGACATGTAGAAACCTCGATGCGCGAGCAGGAATATGGAATTTGATCCCAGGGGTGGTGATCGATCCGGTGGTAGTAAGGCGGAGAAAGAGCCTCACTCATTGCGATGCAAACGAAAGCAATGGTTGCAGATTCGGGTTTCGCTTCAGATCCGAAGTCCGCCCAGCGCGCAGAGAAGCCCACGACCGTAGTCCTGATCGCAGACAATGTGTACCAGTAAGTACGGTAGGTTCCGCCTGCGTTCGGAGAGACCTGAGTCCATTCGAATCGCAGCCAACGGTTCCGTAGTCAAAACGTATGCATCGGATCCAATTTCCGATGGGGATGGGGATGGCAAGTAGGCCGAACAGAAGCAGGCGTGCTCACAGCCAGAGTCCTGCCCGTGATGCTGCCCGTGCTTCTGGTCGTGATGTTCCCCAGGAAATTGCCCGTGAGAATGAGCCGTGGGTGCATGAGGCTGACGAGCCACGGCTGATTCGGTGCGAGCCGCATGGCCTGGGGCATGGTCCGTATCGCACGTGTGCGGGGGATGACTGGCATGGCCGTTCGCATCGGCCGTTACGCCGACTCCGCAAGCATGCTTTCCGCTGCAGGCGTCCGAACACTGGGCGCAAAGGGCTGGACAGAACAGCACTTGCACGCAAAACAGCAAATTCAACCAGCGAGTCCACACGGGTCGTGTATCACCTCAATCAACAACGGATCCGAACGACGTAGCCTCCTAGCATTGTATCGATCTGCGTCCTGGGACGCCAGATTTCTTTCTGCGGCTTGACGGTCCACCGTCCGACCCATAGGCTTCGAAGGTTCCAGGATCGTTTCTTGGCTGAATTTCGAAGGTTAACTCAGGGAGTATTTGACGATGTCATTGGTGGTTAAGTCTCGTGGTTTGCTGTTGCTCGTTACTTCCTGCGCGTCTCTAGGACTCCCTACCGGTGTCCAGGGAGATGATTGGCCGACATTTCGTGGCTCGAATCGCACGGCCGTAGCACCTGACAAAAATCTCCTGACTTCGTGGCCAGAATCAGGTCCGAAACTTGTTTGGCAGATGGAAGGCGCTGGCCGCGGGTACTCAAGCATGGCCATCGTCGGGGACAAAATCTTCACGCTCGGCGATGCGCTGTCGACCAAACCCGGGGACGAAGACGAATACTTGATTGCCTTCGATCGAGCCACGGGCAAGCAACTGTGGGCGACCAAGACTGGTCCCGCTTGGAAGGAAATGAACGAAGATTGGCACAACTCACGCAGTACCCCAACGGTGGATGGAGACTTGGTTTACGTCATCACACCCAAAGGGGTATTGGTGGCTTGCCAAACCAACACAGGCAAAGAAGTGTGGCGCAAGGATCTCGTGGGTGAGATTGGCGGCAAGAAAGCCGATCCCTGGGGGTTCAGCGAATCGGTCCTCATCGATGGCAACCAGCTCGTCTGCACGCCTGGTGGCGAGCAAGCCACGATGGTGGCTTTGAACAAGAAGACGGGTGCATTGCTTTGGAAGGCGGTTCGGCCAGGGGATATTGGCGCAGGTCATGCGTCGATCGTCATCTCGGAGATCGGTCCCACACGCGTCTATGTTCAGACGACGGGCAGTGGAGTATTGGGAGTGTCCGCGAAGGATGGCAAGTTGCTATGGTCCTATCCCATCGAAAAGACGACCGCCGTGATTCCAACTCCCATCGTGCGTGGCGATCTGGTTTTCTTCACCGTCGGTTATGGCCGAGGTGGCGCGTTGCTGCAACAAGTCGGCGGAACCAATGGACTAGTCGACATCAAAGAAATTTACCCTTTGAATCCCAAGTTGGGGAACAAGCACGGAGGCATGGTGCTCCTGGGTGATTTGCTTTACGGAGATGCCGATGATCGCGGTACCCCGATTTGTGCCGACTTGATGACCGGTGACATCAAGTGGAAAGGGAGAGGGCCAGGCAGCGGATCGACAGTTGTGATCGGCGGCGATGGCATGCTCTACATGCAATTCCAGGATGGCGAGTTGGCGTTGGTCAAAGCCGATCCGTCTGAGTATCAAGTCGTCAGCCACTTTAAGATACCGAGCAAGAGCGAACGTCCACATTGGGCCCATCCGGTGATTCTCGACGGCAAACTTTATTTGCGGGCCCAGGACGAGATTTTTTGCTACGACATTAGCGAGTGATCGATTCGTGAGTAATCGATGCAAACGGACCTGAGGTATCTAGGACGAAGTTGTTTGTGCGGTGTTGGAAGTAATTTCATGAGCCATCTCCAACGCCGCTACGATGAATTTCGCAGAATGCCTCCGCAGGAAATGAAGCAGCGGGCGGCTGATTTTTTGTCTTGCATGCAGACGCGCCGGACGGTTCGAGACTTTTCTTCAGAAGCAGTCGATGATGCGATCATCGAGGATTGTTTGCGGACGGCCATGTTGGCCCCCAACGGAGCCAACCGGCAACCGTGGACCTTCGTCGTGGTCAGCGATCCAGCCACACGTCAGGAGTTGCGGGCAGCAGCCGAGGCCGAAGAGCGGGCGTTCTACGCCGAACGTGCACCGGAGGAGTGGCTCGATGCTTTGGCACCGCTGGGCACCGACGCTTCGAAGCCTTTTTTGGAAACGGCGCCCGTCGTGATTTGCATCTTTGCCGAAAGTTGGAAGCCTGGAAGTGATGGGTCGCAGCAAAAGAATTATTACGTTGCAGAATCGGTGGGGATCGCAACTGGTTTCTTGATCGCGGCCTTGCACCATGCCGGTCTCGCCACGTTGACCCATACCCCCAGCCCGATGAAGTTCCTCAATGTGATCTTGGGTCGGCCCAAGAATGAGCGACCCTATCTGATTTTGGTGGCTGGATTTCCGGCGGCGGATTGCACGGTTCCGGAGATCGACAAACGGGACTTCGATGATGTCGTGATTCGCCGTTGAACGCAGTTGCTATCCGCGGGATAGCGATTGCGTGAGTGGCCGCTCGGGGAGTCGAACCCCGACGCCTTGCGGCACAAGATCCTAAGTCTTGCGTGTCTGCCAATTTCACCAAGCGGCCAGCTTGTTCGCGAACAGTCTAATCCATCGGTTGTCACACGAGAAGTCGCATCGCGAGTCGAATTTTAAAGACTGCTGACCCTGCTCGTCGGAACTAGCGAGGTGTCGGTTTGCGCCATTGTGCATTGGGGTCTTCGACGGTCGGCACTAGATTTGCCCCTGGAATGGAGCCTGTAGATGGGGCGGAAACCATGGGCGGGGCGGAAACCATCGGGCCATCCCCGATGCTGCCTGCAGCCGATGTCGGCATGACCGGTGGCAAGGGAGCCATCGCGGCATCCGATAAAACTTGGCCGGCCTGAACAACACCGGCACCGAAACGATCGACCTGCCCACTGGCTTGTTCGACCTGGCTTTGGATCTGATTGGTGGATTGAAGTACAGCGGCCTTGGCGCTATCGGTGGCCTGTTTGAGTTGATTTTGGGCTGCCGCGATGTTGTCCACGAAGGGGCTGGTGGCCCATGTCGTGGGTGCCGTCATGGCGGATGCATTAGGAGGAGAGTTGGCGGGCGATACAGCGTTTGGCAACGAAGCGGTCATCGGAATGCCACTGGGGGGCTGTTGACCCAGATTCTGTGTTGCAGGCGTGCTGCCGACTCCGGTGGCACCTGGATAGGCTGCCCCGGGGACTTGGAAGGAGCCGGTGGCGGGTGCCGGAACGCGCGTGGGTTGGTTCCAAGCACCGACACCCGATATTGGCGACCCCTGGCAACCGACAAACGCCAATAGGGACATGGATACGCTGGTCCAGACCGCAGAACCATCCTCCAACCTACGACGCATTGCTCGCTTCATGTCTCGATCCTTTGCCGTCTTGCTATTCGTTCGATCGCTCGTTTCAACGAGCTCGCGAAGGAACCATACAAAGAGCCTGCGAGAAACTGCAAGATGGTTTTTGGCCGTGCAACGCGTGCTAGCATTCGATCATCCAAGGATCGAACGTGCTATGCCTGGCGGCTCCAATCACGGCGTTGACGGCTGCTGGGGATGCCCATTTTCTTACGGTATTTGGTGATCGTACGGCGAGCGACGCCCATGCCTTCCTTTTTCAGTTCATCGACCAGATCGTCATCGCTCATCGGGTTGCTCTTGTCTTCCTTGTCGATGATTTCTTGTAATTTCAAACGGATGGTTTCGTACGCTACGTCTTCGCCGTCGGCGCCTTGAGTTCCGAAGACAAAGAAGCGACGCAGGGGAAATATCCCTCGCGGTGTTTGGATCCACTTGTCATCGACGGCCCGAGAAACGGTCGTCACGTGCACTCCGACTTGATCGGCAATTTGCTGCATCTTCAGCGGTTCGATGGCTTCGGGTCCTTCGTCCAGAAATTTCTTCTGGTAGTCGACGATGGCCTGCGCGACGCGAGTCAACGTTCGCCGGCGCTGTTGGATCGACTCGATCAACCACTGCGCGCTTCCGATTTTCCGCTTGATGAATTCCTTTTCCTCCAGGGTGGCTTTGGTATCCATCAGCCGCTTGCGATAGTATTCACTGATGCGGAGATTGGGCAGGTAATCGTCGATCAATCGGACGGTGTATTGGCCTTCGTCATTCTGCTCAACGATTACGTCAGGCGTGACCAACGGGACATGCGTCTCCATGAAGGACGCACCGGGCTTTGGGTTGAGCCTGTGCAATTCTTCGCGGACACGCTGTATCGTTTCGATCGAATAGCCGGTTTTCTTTTGGATCACAAGGATCCTGTTCTCCGCTAAGTCGTCCAGATGATTGGCGATCAGGACCCGCATTTTTTCGACCAGGTCCATGTCGTCGCGGAGTTGGCTTAGCAGGCATTCGCTGAGAGTTCGAGCTCCGATTCCAGGAGGATCAAGTGACTGAACGATCCGGAGGGCTTCTTCGGCTTGGGCCAAATCGGCCGGCTTGTGGTCCGGCGGGAGCATGTCGCTCAGAGAGGATTTGAAGTAGCCGCCGTCACGGGCATCCAAACACGAAATGATGCGTTCGGCGATCCGTTCGACGTCGTCGTCGATGTCCATCTCGGCCAGTTGGTGGAGCAAGTAATCATTGAGGGACTCGGGCCGCTCAACGGCATTGGCCATGAGATCGTGTTGACGATCGCCATCTTCTTGAATGCGACTGCTCGATCGACGGAAGTCATCGAACGTGTCGGGCATGTCGTTGTCCATGTTGGCCAACCGCTCGAAGTCATCGGCGTTGGACGAGTCGTCTTTGACCACCAATTCCTTTTCGTCTTCGGTCCTCGAGGTCACCGAACTCTCGTCCGACTCCGTCTCTTCATCGGGCAACGTTTCGTCGCGCTCGGCCACTTCCAGCATGGGATTCTCTTCCATCTCCTGTTCGATCCGCTCTTGCAAAGCCATGATCGGGAGCTGCAGAATCTCCATCGACTGGATCATCCGAGGCGCCAGTTTTTGGGTCTGTATCTGCCTCGCTTCGAGTCCGAACGAAAGCCGCATAAACGTATTTCCAGAGGAAAAGAAACAACCGTCGGGCCGCCGCGTGTAACTTGGAGGGCCAAGCAATTCGCAGGAGCTTCCACCTTCAGTCCCATTACTCTATCACTTAGCTACCGCACAGTGCAGTCTCGAAAAGCAAACTTTTTGTAAAACGGAACAAGATTTGCTGCAATGCAGCGGAGGAATCCTATGACGGAGGTGAATGCTAGCAGTCGATTGGCCCCATCACCTACCGGGGCGCAGCACGTGGGCAACGCGCGTACGTTCCTAGTGGCTTGGCTCGATGCTCGTTGTCGCGGTGATCAGTTGCTCCTGCGCGTGGAAGATCTGGACACGCCGCGGACCAAAGCGTGGGCGGTACAACAGGCGGTCGAGGACCTGCAATGGTTGGGCTTGGATTGGGATGCGGTGGCACCTCTCCAATCGACCCGAGCCGAGCGTTTTGCGAGCGTCATGAGTGATTTGCGATCTCGCAATGATGTTTATCCCTGCACCTGCACACGCAGTCAAATCGAGCGGGGCGAACTTGCATCGATTGCATCGGCCCCGCACGAACCGTCGTTGGCCCTGCCGAACTCGTCCTTGGATGGTGCGGTTTATCCAGGAACGTGCCAGCACCGAACACCGGACGACGCGGAAGCGTTGTCGCGTAATGGTACCCCCTTTGCATGGCGTTTTCGTATGCCGCCAGGGATGGTTCGGTGGCACGACACCTTGCACGGACCTCAATCGCTCGATGCCCGCATCGTTCTGGGGGACTTTGTCGTGGCGCGCAGCTATGGTCCTGCTGCCTACCAATTGGCGGTGGTGGTCGATGACCACGATCAGGCCGTCGGTCGGGTCGTCCGAGGGGACGATCTGATGTACAGCACGTTCCGTCAAAACGCGCTCTACGCCGCCCTGGCATGGTCGCCACCGAGCTACTTTCATGTCCCACTCGTCGTTGGCATCGATGGGCGACGGCTGGCCAAGCGCCATGGCGATACGCGGTTGGCCACTTTGCGTGAACAAGGATTTGAACCGAAGTTCTTGATCGGCCAACTTGCGCATTCACTTGCGCTGATTCGCGAACCGACACCTATCACGGCCGCTGAGTTACTCGTTCAAGCCCAGCGCACTCCCGAATGGCGCGAACAGATTCCTCGCGCACCTTGGATCTATCGTGAAGGCAACTCCGGCCCAGCGAGCAACATTGGCAGTACGACCAATAGTGGCGGTCATTGATGCGGCACATTTTCGTTACTAAAACGTCCACCCGCCTGTTGCCCGCGCCCTGATCCGTGAGGGGCGCAGGCAACCATTGGGCCGAGGATCCCTTAGGCATTTCTGCGTCGACGGATGAATCGAATCAAGCCTGTTGCGGCCATCAGACCTGTGATCGCCATCGTGGATGGTTCGGGCACAGGCGAGACCGAAAAGCTGATCTCGTAAATGGGGGTTGAAGCGCTTAATTGGCTATTGAGGAAATAGCCACCAGCCGTCTCCAGTCCATTGAATCCAGCCAATTCCGCGAAATTGAAGGACACCACACTGTTCTGCGGGGTTCGAAGGGCGTTGGTTCCCCCGACGAGAAACGCTGCGTTGGCGGGATCGAAGGCTTCGGAACCAGCGTCCCAGATTTCGCCCGCATTCTGAAGGATGCTGGTGATCTGCAAATCGCCATTGGCATCGAACAGTTGGTATTCCATCGGATCATCGTTGCCGATGAAAAAATCGTTGCTCGGGATCACCATCGATGCGAAGGTGAAGTACCGATTCGTGGCCGGGTTCACGATGAACGAGCTCGAAGCGGATTGGCCGGGCAAGAGCGCACCGCCCACCGATCCTAAAACCGCGTTGGGTTCTGCAGCTGCAAATGCAGGAAACCAATCGGAACCGCTTCCGCCTTCGGCAATCGAAATGATCGGTGCCGTTGCAGCCTCACCGATGTTGAAGGAATCAAAAGTGCCATTTCCAAAGCCTAGCCTCAATGGTGCGAAGCTCACACCATTCTCAGGCACCAAATTCTTGACCGTGACCTTCACGGACACCGAAGCCGCTGACGCGGCCGTATTGAGGGCGAGGAGCCCAAACAGGATCGCAAGCGATCCAAAACGAAAAATACGCATGATCAAAAAACCCCTAAATGAAAAAACATCAGGAATGGACCGAGACAACCGGCCATCGCTCGCATGAGTTTGCTCCTTGATGGTCAAGAACTCTGTGATCTATCCCAAAGATAGGGGCGAAAAATCGCGTCATGCTAGGAGTCAAAACTGGGGATTGCGGCGAAAACGCAGATGCTATCCCCTGGGGAGCTGCGTATAGTACGGAGGGTCTCGAATGCTTCGAAGTTTAGAACCACGTCGAGAGTCGCTGATTTGTCTCGAGAGGGAGTTACGATCGCCATTGGCTGTTTCTGAATTTTGGCACCTTCGCAATTGCTCACTCTTCCTACGACTCACGGATCTGCAGTGGGCAATGCTAGAGCGGTCTGCACGCGTACGGGTCTACCCAAGGAACTCCGCCGTCTATTTGCCGAGGGATGACGATCACAGCGTTTTTCTGCTCGTGTCAGGCCGCATACGCTTGTGCTCGATCACGCCGGATGGCAAGCAAGCCATATTGGCGTTTGTCGAACCCGGCGAACTCTTTGGTGAATTGGCGCTGGTGCACCAGAACGCGAGGGAGGAGAGGGCGGAAGCCGCAGTGGATGCAACCGTCGTCCAATTGGCCAGAACAACGCTGGTCTCTCTGATGGAGCAGTCGCCCCATTTGTCCTTGGGGGTTACCAAGCTCATCGGACTACGCCGTATTCGGATCGAGCGACGATTGCGCTCCCTGTTGTTTCGATCCAGTCGCGATCGTCTGTTGCAACTCCTCATGGATTTGGCAGATGACTACGGGCAACCTCATCCGCTGGGGGTGGCCATCGGCATCTCTGTTTCTCATCAAGACCTAGCGTCCATCATTGGGGCAACGCGAGAAACCGTGACGCACGTGCTGGGTGAATTGGTGCACGAAGGCGTATTGAAGGTTGTGCGAAGACGTTTGATCGTACAAGACATGGCATGGCTGAGGAACGAAGTGGCACCCAGCCTCAAGGTTCCGTCCGCGATAGCGACGAAGGACGCGGAATTTTCGACCAAGGCTTTGAGGGCCAATTCAGAGAAAAAGAGCAATCGGAAATGAAAGTACCATCGGACAATCCTTCGACCAACGATCAGCCCACCCCATGGCAGCAGCTCGAGCCGGGCGCATTGAAGCAGGCCGCCCATCGGCATCGAGCCAGCGTTCGGCAACGGGAATGGATCAAAGGCGGTGTGGCCGTCGCGGGTATCGTCTTGAGCTTGCTGTGGATCCTCACCCCCCGTGCAGACGTGGGCGTGCGGGAGTATCACTACGGCGGCATCAGCTGTTCTGAAGTAGGCGCCAACGCGTATTCCTATCTAGACAAGAAACTGGACGAAAGCACCCGAGAAAAAATCGAAGAACACCTGAAACTCTGCGGTCAGTGCCGTATGTACCTTCAAAGGATCGAAGCGAAACCATCGAATGGTATCCATGCACTAAACGACAACCGACTCCCGCGGTCCCATCAACGCAATGCGATGTTCGTCAACTCGCGTTCTATTTCGCTCGCGTTTGGGTTGCGAAATCGATGAGCAAGTTGCAGCATTCGGTTTGGAGCGTACAATCCTCAGTGCGCGTTCTAAAATGCAAGCCGCAGGCGCTAGCCGCGCGAGGTAAGCCAAGCCATAGGAGGGTTTACAAAATATCTAGCAACTCTCTCCATCCTTGCCGCTTTCAACGAGCCTTCCGGGCGAGTCCGGCGACGAGCAGACCAACGAGCCCGGCTAGCATCAGCCACTGCCAAACACGAAGTTTGTATTGCGAAGCAAACTCCAGCTGGAGCTCCAGCGGCGTATTCTCGGCGACCTGCACGCTCCGTAAAAAACTATAAACGTTACCTTCCTCAGGTAGGCTAATGATGATGGCTTGTGGAGCCGGCTCGGTCGTGCGTTGATGCTGAACCAGACGTCCAGCGATCTGTTGTAGGATGGCGTTGTCCTCCTTGCTGTTGCCAGCTAGTAGTTGGCTTATTTCTTGTGGGCGGTAGTTGAGCTGCTCCTGTTGAAGAATTGGATTGATGGCCGCCGCCTGACGCAATTGCTCATTATCTGCGATTGCAGTGTCTGCTCGGTTGCTGTCCAGAAATAACCTTTGGCGTCGGGTGTTGAGTCCAACGATGGCCTGTTGAGTTTGCAAATTCTCCAACTGGACTCGAGCATCTTCGTTCGAGGCAGCGTCGAGTGCATGGCGATTGGCTACGTTGTTGAATGCCCAATGAGCCTTCGACTGCATGCCCGTCTGCAGAAACTGATTCGCTTGTTCAAGTAACTTCGCGGCCTGTTGTGCCTGATCCTGACGCTTGCCTTGAAGGCTCGAAAGGTACGACTGGAGATCGTAGTTGGATCTACTGCTTTGTCCTGTAAGCTCCATATTCCCATCATTGGCGATCAGTTGAAAACCGGTTGGCGAAATTATGTTCCATTGAATATTTTCCAAAGGAACGTTGAGCTTGGGACTTGTAAGATTGAGATTCCGCAAATTGGTTCCAGTCAGCGAGTAGACGAAGCGTACCTGAGCCGTACGATCATCGATGCCGGGAAGTATGTAGAACTGCCAAGCGTTGTTGCTGTCCTCCTGCCTTATGGAATGGACACTTTCGCCATTGACGAAAATGCTGAATAGCTCGCCGCCGACTGGTAGTTGAATGCTCAAGCTACTGCGTTGGATCACCTCCATGGAGACGTCAACGGCGGTGAGTTGGTCACCGGTTGGTGAGAGAACGGTGGTCAATGTTCCCGACGCGACACGTAACTTGAGCGCTTCCGCCAGAGAGTTTCGTATCACGCGTAGACTCAATGGCACTGTAGGTTCCATCGCTCGAAACGCTAAAGCCGGTGAGTTGCGTTGGCCTAGTTCGCGCAGTGGTTGTGGGACTGTACTCCAATCGCTACGTTGCCATCCCTGCGTCAACGTTGCAGGTTCAATTTCCAATCGACCACCAACTCGAACCGCGAAATAGTATCCTACTTGCCGCGCTTCTGGGAACTCAAATTGGTTCAGTAATTCGCTATCTCCTGCGCGTTCGCCACGACGTTCGTACTCAATCTGAAATTGGACAGGCCCAATGATCCGTCGTTTGAATCGTAACTCCCAAACGTTTTCATCTCGCGTTGATCGCACAAAATCGTTGACTGCCTCCCCATTGGCTCGCACGGTCTTAAGCTCCTCGACTCCCATGGTCGGTAACTTGATCTCGAGCATTCGCACGGCGGCGTTCTGCACCGTAAAGTCAGCGAACAAGGTGGACCGAGTCTGCCCTTCGCGCAAGGTGATATCGTGAAGCACTTGACCGGTAACCCATGGGGCCAACTTCTCAATACCCAGTTGCAAAACCCAGTCCCGCTGTAGCAATCGGAATGCGAGGGCGCCTGGTCCCTGCGCTCCCAACGATCGCGGATCAGCTTCCGAGACATTTTGCCGTGTCGTAGGTCTCAGTCGAATGCCCGTGATCGGTTGCACGACCAACTCCCCCGATTGGCGTATTGATTCGTTCAATTCGAAACGTGGTAGGGACCATTCAACCGCCTCGCTCGGCGCTGCTCCGGCCAGCGTCAATGAGAATTGCTGGCTACCCATTGTCTTGCCCTTCAGATGCAATACGATCTGCCGCAGACCATTCTCCGAAAGTTCCGACCAGTGATGCAATGCCTCGCCTGTGAGTGATTCAACCTCCAAACCCATTGGCAGCGGGAAACTCAACTGGAACAGGCCGGTGCGGGTTATCTCTGCAACAAAATTAATCCCCAGAACCACTCGCTCATCGCCAAAGGAAACAACCTGCTTGCTGCTTACTCGCACTTCGGGTGCAACAGGTGCCACTTGAACCGACAGGCTTCCCTCCTCAGACCCATAGCGATAGACACGATGCAACGTTGATTGAGGATTGGTTACTAAGCTGGCATCGAAGTCGCCTAGGTTTACCTGCGAGAGCGATTCGGATTGTACATTTTCGGGTTGTGCTTCGGAGCCGAAGGCCAAAGCGATCAGCCCGACCTCCCCCTCCGCATTCTCAACGCGCAGGGGTGAGAGCAGGGCAACGGCTGGCAATGCATCAAGGCTTCGTTGCGTTTCCACCGTTACGGAAAACTCGGAAGGCGTCGCGGGATCGATCTGTAGAAGTAAGCGACCTTTGTCCGCGTCAAACTGCCACGAAGTCACCGGACCGTCTACCGAACTGACGGTTAGTCGCGACGGAATTTCAATGCTCAGTTGCTTCACCCGGCCCTGCGCCGTACGAACCTTCAGCCGGTGCTTGCCGTCGATGACACCTGGCCCAGGAGTGTAAAGGTCCGAGCCTTCCACAAAGAACCGCGTCTCTTCGTTTGTCAAATCGCGGGCTCGTGGGCGCAATACAACATTGGCTGGGCCAGGAGCTAGAAGCATGCGGACGCTAGAATACGCGGAGCCCAATGGATGCTCGGTTGTTATCGGTTCGATTCTCGCAGCCGAGTCGCTAACGACTTCCCAATCGGGTTCGTCATGACTGCATTCGATCTGCTGTAGGGCCGCATTGCCAGTTAGAACTGGGATACCAAGCGTGGGCTGGATCGCTTCCAACTGAAATTGAAAGGTGGCGGTATACTGAACTAGTGGTCGATTCTCCGCACGGATCTGTTCGTCGATTGTCGCGATTTCCGTGGCAGGGATGGTTACGACGTAGATCACCCCTTGATCATGCGATTCTAGCTTGCCGAGCCGGAGACCTTGGCCGACGAATTGTGTAAGGACTGCGGGGGCACGAAGCAGTACAAAGCGATCGCCAGGTTGTCCCGAGAATGTAACTTCGGCGGTTGCCGTAAGGCGTTTTTCGCGATTGGAAACGTTCCACTTCTGTAACATTGAACTTGCCGCATGAATTGTCCCAGGCTCAATGTTTTCAACGTGAGGTGCAATCGTTTGGGATGCCTCATCTGCCGCCAGCATTCGACTCGGCACGCTTAAGAAAGCGGAGCTAAGAAGAAAAACAAAAATCGACGTGAGAACCATCGGGTTTTCATTTTCACCTTCCGACAACGGCGGGTCGTCCTTTTTCACCGCTTGCTTCACCGCGTTGATATTTCCATACCATTGTTGAACTGCGGGTAGGAACTGGAACGCCAAGATCGCCAAGGCAAGTAGCCCAAAGAACCACGCTGCACCATTGGATTGCAACAACAATCCAGTGGCGATCAGCCCGAAAGCAATCCAACGCAACATCCAGCGATATCTTGAGGGCAGAATTCGCCAGGTGATCAGTAGCAATAGTAGGCCGCCCACCCCGAGCGCAATACCGGGCCATGAAATCGACGCCCGCCAAGCCGGTAGGTTTGCTACATCTAAGCCTACGCTTTCACCTGAGGCCAATATTGGGAGGCTAAGATCGAGCGGTGCGGCGGGTGTTATCTGAGTGAAAGCATCGAAACACGCTGCACCTGCTACAAAGATAGCAATCGCAAGAGCGGTTTGTCGGATCGGAAACGTGCTAAATGCAGCCACGCATGCAGCCAGTAGGACTAACACAACCAATGGTATCAAGCCTCGATCGGCCAGCCAGTCAAAGCCGTTCGGCCACGCGACAGGCAGTGTTGGCTCAACGTTGCCGCCGGTGAGGATGAGCGTGTGATTCTCGTCAGCTCGCACGTTCCATTGAGTCTTCAGAACCGGTGCGAGTACTGTGGGCAACAACAGCGACGCCTGTCCATTACCTTGAGCAGGTTTGCCCAGCCGCAATCGGACCTCGACGGGATCGTTGGGATTGACGCTGCCGGGCAATGGGATGAGTGTCTCATCGCCTGCTTGTCGGGCTGTCACGGGGCGGCCACCGACCGACACGGCCCACAATCGAACTGGATCACCGGGCAACTTCAGTTTCAAGGTGCGTTGTCCGCGCGACTTTACGTAGTACAAGACATCCGTTACCAACTCTCCATCCTGCGAGACACGGCTATTGGCTTCAGAGAATTCGACAACTTGCGCTGCGGTTGTGCCTGGTTCGAACCACCGGACCTTGAGCCTCAACTCGAACGGTCGTTGCGTGTATTGCCATGTCCCTAAAACCGGTGCTGTGCTGAGCAATCGGAATTCAGGTGGCAACTCCAGTGGATCCAGTACCAAAAGTTGACTCGAAACCAACAGTGACTCTATTTCAACCTGCATGGGACTGACCACCTCGACATAGCCGCGATCACCCTGCACTCCCAAGGGAGCGACCAATCCGGCTTGAAAAGAACCATCGGCTATGTTGGGTTTCTCCTCGAAGGCTACCAACAATGTGTACGCTCCTAGGATCGGTTGCTGTAGCGAGACAATCAGCGTATCACCTTCACGTCGCCAGTTGCGAATCTCCGGACCATCGACGGTGAGGTTGCCGAACGCAGGTGGAACGGTCAATTGCAATTCGGCAATCGGAGCACCGGTGACCGAATAATTGATCAGCGCACTGCCGTATACCGTACCTTGGCTAAGCGAATACAAATGAAAGACATCCGACTGAATGCTGCGTTCCAATTGCTCTATTTCAATCGTCGCGGCCCAATCCGATTCGCGAATTCGAAAGGCTTGTTGAAGATTGGCTACTGGTCGCGGGAAATAAGACAACGGCTTTTCCACCAACAGGTCAATCGATCCCACACTCGCGCGATATCCAGGAGCAGCGACGATACCGATGTCGCCGCGGACCGCTTTGGCATCGGGAAATAGGATATGCGGCAAAATCCATTGGCTTGTTATCGCTACCTCGTTCTTCTCCAGCCGCAGCCCAACAAGTTGTCGACCTTGGACATCTTGGCTAAAGAGTATCTTCAAGTTTCGATGTTCATCGACCACTTCGGAGGAGGCCAAATAGTCCGTCACGCTGGCACCCGTCACCGACACGATCGAGTAGTCCTCAGGTACGCTCAGATTCCATTCACGAATGGCTGCCTCGCGAATATCCAGCTCGATATCAGCCATGATCACGCGATCGGATTCGGAAAGCTGATACAGAACAAGTTGTGTCACACTGACTTCGGGCTGCACACGGTCGGCAACAATCGTAAAACCGTAATCGGCCGACGGAATCCGATAAACGAATAACTGACGCGATTGAACTGGTTCGCCTGGGAATTGCTCGGGAGCCAATTGCGTTAAACCACGTAGCGCGGCTGGCTCAACACTGACAGAACCGGAATTGGTTATCCGGAGATGACCGGAACTACGAATGGCCCTTTCGGGCTGCAGGCTAAGCCCTTCCACGCGAACTGGGAACGCTCCGAGCGGCGTCTGACTTCGAACGGTAACTTGGCTGTTACCGCTGAGTGGTTGATTGAGCGTGATCTCCAGCTGTCGCTGATTGCCGTCGCCGACGACCTTCCATGCGACGATGTGATCTCCTTCGACATTTAAGATCTCGCCAGGTCCTACCAGTTGAATGGTCAGTGATTTCAACTGCCCCTGCAGCAACTGATAGGCGATTCGGTGCTCTTGTCGCAGCAGACCGGGCCCGACGGTCGCTTCAATCGTAGCGCTCGTAGTGAAGAATGATTTACCCTCGTTGGTACTTCTTGCATTCTGCCAACGCATGTTGACGTGGCCTGTTGCCGGCAGGAACCCTCGCCAGTCCGCGTCGACGAGCAGAGGAACGACGGACTGTGGATCGGTTGCGAACTCGATATCCGCATCTAGCCCACGGAAAGTGATCGGTACCACAGCGCTAGCCGCGACGGTGAAATCCATGCCTTGCCAGTTTGCAGAATCGGTTTTTATCGCTGCCACAAAATCCAACGCGATCGAATAGTTGCCGACCTTTGGAAAGACCAGTTCATACACCGGGCCAGAATCGGAACTCCGCAACTCCAAGCGATAGTCCGAACTCGTAGGTAGTTGACGGATTGCCACGTTGCCAGACAAGACGCCGAGACGCGTACCCGCCACGCTAACGTTAGCCATACTGCGCAGTTGAAAGCCAATTGATTTACCGCTCGGGTGAAGTTCACCCACCAATGTCGTGTCGAGCAGTTCCACAGCAGGTGGTAGCGAACTATTGCGATCGAGCCGCAGTTCTATGCGGCCGCCAGTGGTTGTCTGCAGTCGGTCGATTCGATTGCTTGCGACCAAAGGCGCGAAGCCGTTCGCGGAGACGATCTTACCCGCAACGCCATCCACATACTGGATCTCGATCTGTGAATCGAATCCTAGTGCCTTGCCTGGCATCAAATGCGCGAGCTCCACGTTCGCTGGCAATGCCGCATGCTGACTGCGAATGCGGATCGTGACCGTTTTATCGATGGCCGCATTGCCATCCTCCGAGTCATTGCTATCCGTCGGCTTGATTTGCAGATCTAGGTACCGCTGAATTCCCTCGGTTCGAACCGCCCACGAAGCAATGGAATCACCCTGGACGTCGACCACCTCGCCTGTTGCGCTCAGTCCAAGGCTGACCGTTTCCGCCCGGTTCCTGTCCCCCTGTACAACACGCAGCTGGATTTTGATACTCTGTTCGATCTCTTTAAAGCCAACCCGTACTTCTGCGCGAGCGTTGGCCGCGTACAAAAACGCTAACGGCTTTGGATTCCCAGGCGTCAAGATAATCGTGTGAGCCTCTTGAGTGTTCTCTGTGCCTGAGTCTGGAGATTGGCCCAAGCAATTCAGACTAAGGGAAATCAAAAAACAAGCGAGCAAGTACGTACGAGTGTGATGGAACATGTTGTGTTTCCCTTGTGAGCCGATTAGACAATCGTTGAACGACTAGCCGCAGGCGACCGTGTTGGTTCGTTTTTTCGTTTGGGTGTCTTCATTGAAGCGTGATCGAATTCCAAATTCATTTGGTGCAAATCCAAGCGTGAACGCAGTCGCCTGCGGCTAGTCGTTAAACAATTGAATCTCTTACTGCCCTATCGCTGTCGCTTGATCAATCATCGCGCGCAATTGTTGAACTCTGGGTTGACTAGCAAATTGTTCGGGTAGTTTCGATAGCACGCTTTGCAATACTGACAAATCGACGCTGTCGGCTAATGGTCCGCCACTGAGTTTTGCCGCGAACAAAGCGGCGCTGGCAGCCAGTTGCATGGATGATTGCGCTTGCTCCAGTCTTGGAGTACTCGATTCATAGGGGATGGGCCAGCGACGTTCGACCATTTGCCCCGTCGAGAGATCGCGGAACCGTACGGAAACGTTTCCGACATCGCCACTTCCATTGGGCTTGATCTCAAACTGATACACAGCGACTCCGGCCTCGGCTGCAGCCATCTCAGCGGCATCGACTTGGTCGTTGCGAAAATCTTCCTTGTTGAGCCGATGCTCTTCGAAGCCAAGCAGCTTGTAGTGACCGACTCGCTGCGGATTGAACTCCACCTGCACTTTGACGTTCTTGGCCGACGGACGCAGCGCTCCGGCGATCTGAGCGGCAAAGGTCGCGCTGGCGGATTCAGCCGAATCGAGCAAGTAGTAGCGACCGTCACCTTTGCGAGTCAAGGCTTCCAACACTTCGTCATTGAGATCTTGCGAGCAGATTCCAGCAGCGTCGAAGGCGATACCAGCATCACGCATTTGTGTAACCAACTTTGCGAGACTGTCAGGATTGGCGTTACCCAAATTGACGGCGCCATCGGTCAACAGCACGATCCTATTTTGTGCCCCAGCGATTTGTTGTTCTGTCGCCTTTTCGCGAGCCAGCATCAGGGCTGCCTCGATATTCGTGCCACCTTCGCTGGGCAGGTTTTCGACCAATCGGAGCAGCGATTCACCTTGATTGCCAGGCACCTTGTCGGCTAACAGTCGCGGCGTGCGGGCGAAGCTGATCAAAGTAACTTGATCGGCAGGGCTCAATTGTTGCGTTAGCGTTTGGAAGGCTTGTACGACTGCTTGGCGGCGATCCGGGCGTTCCATGGAACCGGAGTTGTCGAGCAAAAGAGTCAGCCGCAGCGGAGTGTTCTGCGAGCGGCCCGTTGCTGCCGTTCGCATCGAGACGCGTAGCAAGTTGCGCTGCATCAGAAAGGGATGAATCGACTGCTCAATTCGGCAAGCCACCTTCTGATTGCCATTGGGCAATGGATCGTGGTAGTCCAATGCGTTGACGAATTCTTCGATACGGATCTTGGTGGCTTCCGGCCATTGACCTTGGTTGAGTGCCGCCTGCGCCAGCTTGAAAGAAACATCGCTCACATGCAGAGAGAAGGTTGAGAAGGCTTGCGTTGAGGCAGATTGCTCATCGAGTGTTACCGCTTGCTTGGGTGCCGCCGGAATTCTTTCCAGTTCGACTCGAGCTCGCTCCCTTGAAGAGAGCTCGGGACTTAGCGTTGGAGAAACCCACCCGCGGCGATTAGAACCTCTGCCATTGAGAAGATCACCCGACGCGGTTGCCCCGTCGCCTTTCGAGTTCTTTGTTCTGAGGTCATAGGCGAAATCTGCGTCTCGCCCAGACCAATCGCTTGCTGCATCTTTTGATTCACCTTGGATCCGTTTAAATTCATCGAGGCTTCCACTTTGAGATCCAAATGCGTCATCCGCGGAAAGTTTCGATCCTGGTTCCCCCCTATTCCATTTCGCCACCGATTCTTCTTTCAGCCCCCGTCCCCCTTCCAATTGCCACTGCGATACTCCAGCAACCGAATCTTTTTTCGCTTTTACGTCAGACCTCGATTGTGTTTTCGATAGGTCAGTGAGTCGTGACTCTTTGTCCGCAGGCAACACTTGGCTGAGGTGCTTTGGCAAGTCCGATAGCTCCTTTTCTTGTTCAGCCAACTCATTTGGCTTTTCATCTACTTCAGGGATTATTATTCGAGGCGTTACCGTCCGCATTACGGTCGATTGTTCGATATTACTTTCGGAGTAGAGTCTATTGATTCCTCCGAGCAACAACCGACCTTCCACGTGGACCTCGTCCGCACTTGGCAATGGGATTACTGCAGCGAGCTCGTCCGCAGATGCCTTTCCATCCCGAGCCGCATCTTCCCACAGGACTGTTTCTGATTTGGGCGACTCAGTCGAACCGCTAAGACCGATGACTGGCCCGTTGTCGAATCTCGGTTCACTCGGTTTCGATGGAACGATTGCAGCTCCACCGAATCGGCCTTGATCGCTGAAATAATCGACCGAGGAAGATGGACTCGATTGAATCCCGAAGGCAACACTACCCGCGTAACCATTTAAATTGCTCTCTACTGGTACTTCGCCAGGTCCTTGACGGAAATTGCCTTCAACATTCCCGGTCGAACCTAACGATTCTCTACCAAGGTTGCGACTTCCCATTCCATCCATGCCGCCACCATATCCATATACGCCATTACCATAGCCGCCTCCACCTAGCATTCCACCTGCACCACCACCTGGTGCACCACCACCCATGCCAACTTGACCGCTACCAGCCATCGTGGTGTGAGCCTCCGAGAAGTTCAATGGCTGATCGCCGCGATCCATAGTCGGCGTATCAATTGCGGGTATTTCAGTTGGACTTCCAGGTTGGTCGTAAAGCGAGCTAGAAGCGGATTGGCCAGCTTCAGCACGTTGGATTGGAGCACCATTCGAGTCGCGAATTCCTTCGTCTAACGTTCTATAAGGAAGTATCAAACCCTCCAGTGGTTTTCCGGTGACACTGGAAGGCATTGCTTCGTACTCAGTTTCCACGTTCGCAGATAATGTCGATTCTGCTCCTCGCCGAATCGCAGCTTCCTTGTTGAATCTTCTAGCGATGCTTCTGGCCGATTGAATACTCGGAAGGAGAAACAGGCCAACCAACACACAGGCTGCAGCAGCCAATACTCCAGCCGTCCACCACCGCGACCACGCGGCTCCCGGTTTGGGAGTAGTTGAGTTTGATAACGCGACCTTCCCCGTTGGATACGGCTCGTCTCCATTCAATACCGCGAGTACTTTTTCACGCCGATCCGGAGACAACTGCCAAGTCTCCTCGGAGGTTGCGGCATCGATATGCATCGATGGTTCGCCCGCTCGGACTTGGCACAACAAACCGTGCAGATGCTCGAGATGTTGATAATAAGCGGCCACTTCGGCACGCTGTTCCATCAACAACTGCAGTTGATCGCGATCGAAGTCGGATGCTTCTCCCATCGCAAGATTCATCAAGCGAACCTGAAGCTCTGTATCGATGGAATTGTTATCGTTAAATTCTTGATTCATGATTCGTCTTCAACTCCCGTTGGCAGCAGGCCGGCCGCTAACTTCTTTAGGACCTGATGTAGCCTGTAGCCGACGTTTGTAATCGTCAGTCCTGTACGCTGGCTGATGTCTCGGTACTTGAGCTCCTCGAAATATTTCAACTGCACAAGCCGTCGATCTTTCTCAGGCAATTGGCTGACCAGATGCCTCAGTTCGGCTACGGTCTCCATGTGTGCAATCAATTCGTCAGGCGTTTCGGACAAACTATCGGCAATCGGGTTCGTGTCGTCGTCGGTACCCAGTGTCTCGCGACGGCTCTTGCGCAAGTATTGGAAAGCGCGATTGCGAACGCATCGGAACAGCCACGCTCGCGGCTCGTAAACCTCCGCCCATCGGACGTGCAGCTGCAAGAAAACATCCTGCACAATCTCTTCCGCTACGGCACGGCGTCCCGTCAGTGAAATCGCGAACCGCAGCAGATTCGACTCTTCGCTATCGAACAAAGTCCGTAACGTCGGCGAACCCGAATCGGGCGATTCCGTCGGATTGACTTCCGGCGTCGTTTTCAACATGGCCTCTTCACGCTGTATTTCTCCCGATCCAGCCGATTCGTTGGTCACTAGAGAAGAGACCATCGACCAGCCCCTTTATTAGGGGGCATTGCGCGGGATTTGGCAAATTTCTCCTGGTTCAGCTAGAAATCAGTCATTTTACCGGAGAAGTTGCTGGGACTACCGGTGACGAAGACAACGTTCCTCGAGGTAGCTTGCTTTTGAGGTGGCGGTCCCAGGATCCGGCGAGAGATGGCTTCGGATCGATGCGGGGTCGGCGCTCGGAGGGAGACGACTGCCGAGTAGGATGGTCTCTCGGAGAGAGACGACTACAAAGTGAGGGCGGTCTAGCCCCGGCTTAAGGGTGTTCTCATTCTTTCTTTTGTTGTGGTCCATGAAAATGATCCCACAAGTGGTCGTGTAATCTGTGAAGCCATTTCCCAACACTAAAATCATGAGGTATCAGGTTCCCTTCAGCGTCCTTTTCGGTGGATGGCGAGATCAAGTTGATCACTGCCGAATCACCACCCAAGGCCACAAATCCCGTCCCTAAAACCAAGAACAGGGCAGCGGCAGCCGCGCATCGACTGGCTCTCAATCGCCTTCGCCTCATACTCGAATACAAATCCATCATTCGCTCCTCTAAGCAATTATCAATCCTGTCCGGCTCACGCGAGCTAGACCTAAACTTCTTCAAGCAGTCGTCGATCTGTTCGTTGTTCAACTGTTTTCTCCTCAGGTTTCGTAAGTTTTAGTCGCAGTAATTCCCTGCCTCGAGACAATCGCGATTTGACCGTTCCTGGGCGGCAATTCATCATTTCTGCAATCGAATCGACGGGAAGATCCTCAAAATAGTGCAGTGTCAAAACGGTCTGAATCGCCAATGGCATTGCCAATAATGCCCTACGCACCAATTCAAGTCGCTCATCCACAACCGCATTCGGATCGCATATCAGATTTCCAAACGAGTCAGACGATCGCCAAAGCGTTGAAAACCTTCGTTTTCGAATCCATCGACTGATTTGAGTCGTTGAAAGGACAAGCAACCAACAGCGGAATGGTGCTCCTGTCCATCGAAATCGAGGCAAGTATCGCACCATGGACATGAACACCTCCGCGACAATGTCGTTGGTATCGTGCACATCCCCCACTCGACGATTTACATAGCGATAAATGGCTCCATAATGTTGACGATAGAGAACGGAAATGGCCTTGGGATCGGACTTGGCCATTTCGACGATCTCTCGCTCTGTGAAATCGTCCCATTTCAAATCACATTTTTGTAAAGGTTCAATCGCTGATTCCCTTTCTGAATTCTGAAAGTGTTAAACCGAACACTAGAGAAAAGCCATCCCATCACGCTTAGGTTCCGAAAAACTCCAAACTTCTTCAAAATCCGAACATCAAATGGGAGCTCCCTGGGGCCACCCATTCTTTGCGTTCACGATTCCGACACCACTCTAGGCCTCTGGTCCTCTGGGTACCGACCTCGACGCGTTTAGGACGCTGGAGGTTTGCCGTCGTGCAAGGAATCACGCTGGAATCCACGAATTGAGAACGAGGCTGGTTGTTCTTCTTTTCACTCGCGATCGGTTCTGCCCTCTCGTCTCCGGTCTCTTGCCTCCAGCCTCCCCAGCCGAGTTCGTGCGGCGGTTCATGCTCCACATCGTACCTCCGACGATCCGCCGGGTCCGCGACGCTGGCTGTTTTAAGGCTCGATCGGGCAAGACAAGACTCAATCGCATCCGAGCAATGATCTGCGAGCACAATCGAGAACATGGCATCGATACCCGTAGGCAGGCTTGAGACGGGAGGCTGGAGGAATAGCAGAATCCGAGGACGTGGGGAATCGCAATGGCATGGAATTGAACAATGTGGCACGACGCTCCGCGTCGTGATTCTCGAATTTGAATTCGCCGAATCTATTTGAACCCGCGACGCGGAGCGTCGCCCCACATTGTTCTTCATTGCATTCAACGCGGAGTGATTCACCACGCTCGATCATTGTCGAAGAACCGCCGTGGCGGAGATGCAGCGTGATTGGCGAGATGCGATGAAAGCATGCGGTTCGAGCAGTCGCACTGTGTATCCGAAGTACGAGCACGCGGAGACGCACTCAACTTCGGCGCATTGGGTTGCTCGCAAAGCAAACTGTCATCGAGATGAAGACAAGGACATGCATTGCGCGCTGATGGCCCATGAATTTTCGCCAATGTTGATTCGCCGTCACCGCAATGCGATGTTCGACCCCTGGCGTTCTGTTTCTCTCGCGTTTGGCCACAGATATCACAACGTATGGCCTTCACCAGGAGGTTCGAAGACAGGCATCCGCAGTCATTTCAGATGTTCACTTTTTTCTATCGCCTCCATACGCGTTTCCATTTCGGCCACTCGATGGTTCAACTCATTCAAGGCGCTTGTCCCAAAGATGGACTTTAGCCACTCGTCCGCTCCGGTGATGCTCGAAAACAGTATCCAAGCCACTCCCGCGAAGGTAGCCCACATGATTAGGTCGGATGGTTTCATTTGGTGCATTTCCCCTGTCGAAGCTGGTTTCGGTCGGAAGAGCGGAGTTGCTCACTTAGAACGAGTGTCCATCTATCCGATGGAACTAGGCTCGTAACGATGAATTTTGAGGCGCGCGAGTCGAAGATGTTATTGGGTTGAAAATTACCTTAAGAGTCCACACTCCGGGCAGCGAAACGCCGCGATCAAAATCTTCCGTTTTGTGTCGAGCTTGATTTCGCCAAGAAGCGTATTTTCAGTGCCTGAACCTGGGTGCCTTTTCCATTCGCGTGAATCCTTCGCAACCGTGAGTCCGACTTGCAACGCGTGAACTGAGCGCGAACAACTGCCGTTCTTTCTCCCAAACATTGTACGATGTCCAGGGAATCGATTGCAACGCAGCGCCTGCCTCGTCGGAAATGTCGCAAAAGTGTTGGCCAGAGAGCCGGGATGATGATGGCACTACTCAGAAACACAAAACACTGCCATCGGTAGTATCCATTTCCGATCAGATAGGCTTGCATGGATAGCTCGTCCTCCGACTCTATGCCATAGCCGAGGACGAGATGATGCAAATCGTGGTTACGGAACCCTGGAATTAAGCTCAGGTTGTGCGAATCAAGTGTTTTCGCGAGATCATGGCCAATGGTATTCTCTGGGAGTACTCGCATGGCCTCAAGTTGGCGTGCGAGACGCTCACTGCCGCATAGCCATTGGAGTGGCTTAACAACCAGATAGATCTTCAGGTTTTCGATCAAACTGGTAGCCAATACTCGGTAGGTTACTGGTCTTGAAGTGCGTTCCACTGGAATCTCCGTAAGTAAAGTTTTGCGAAATAAATGGGTGGGATATCACTCGCGATCACCAAGGAAGTGAACACCAATTCAACACATTGGTTGGCCCGCTGATCGAGACCTTCGTGCACAGCGTGATGGTCGGGCTGTGTTTCATACTCGTACTCCGGTACGTTCCGGATAATAGACTTTCGGAAAATCGTTTTGGCACCGATGCCAGATGGATACGAGTCCAGGGCAATCGCACGTCGAAGTTGTCCGCGATTCATCCTTTGCATAGATTTCGCTTGAGACTAGCCCCGAGGACGTAATTTCGGGGCACATGGATGGAGCGAAAGGACCTATGGAATGACAGCAACTTTCCCAAAGTTGGTTAGCAAGCATTTTGAGCAATTGATCGATGTGCGCGTGAATCGAGGATGCAACCACAGCCTCGTCGAAATGATCTTTCTGACGCTATGTGCGACCATTTCAAGAGCGGACGGCTGGGTTGATATCGAACGTTGGGGGGAGCTGAAGATCGATTGGTTACGACAATTCTTCGCTTTCGAAAATGGAATCCCTTCGCACGATACGCTTGGGCGCGTTTTCTCAAAGCTCTCCACGGCGGAGTTCAATGCAGCGCTCATCTCCTTGACTGGCGATATCGCATCGGTCGTACAAGGCAAAACAGTCGCGATCGACGGCAAGACGATTCGAGGTTCCCACGACGCGTCGGCCAGCAAGCAGGCCTTGCACATGGTGAGCGCCTATGTGACGGAAATGAAATTGGTGATTGGTCTCCAGAGCGTTGACAGCAAGTCCAATGAAATCCCAGCTGCCCAGCAACTGATCGATATGCTCAACCTGAAAGGAGCGGTCGTAACAGCAGACGCCATGCACTGCCAACGGGAGACCGTAGAGAAGATTGTCGACAAGCGTGCGGACTATGTCCTGATGGTTAAGGAGAACCAACCGAACCTCCATAGCACCGTCAAGGAACTCCTCTCCAACGCAATGGAGATCGACTCATCAAGGCGAACAAGCAAACGGGAAAGGAATCGAGGAAGGGACGAGTTTCGAGAATCTGTTATCGTGGCAATACCCAAGAGTCATCCGTTGCGCGATCAATGGAAAGGAATCAAAACGGTCGGTATGGTCTTTCGATCGCGAACAGTGGACGGCAAGATGCAGGAGTACTCGGAACTGTTTATATCGAGCCTAGATTCTGGGGTGAAAGACCACGCGAAACGGATCCGAGATCACTGGGCAATCGAAAACAGCCAGCATTACGTACTCGACGTAACTTTCCACGAAGATGCAAGTCGCATTCGAACGGGAAACGCTCCTGAGGTCTCAGCGGGTTTTCGACGGATGGCGCTAAATATTTTGCAACGCGACAAGACAATTAAAGACAACATGAGGGGGAAACGCGTTCGTTGTGGGTATGACGACTCGCTCCTAACGCAGCTCCTCCGCAATTTTCAAAGGGATTAACGTGCGATTGCCCTGGATACGAGTCACTGTGATTTACACGATAAATCGCGATTGAGCGCGGAGGGACTCAAAACTGCTCGTTCGCAACCATCACCTGGATAGTATTTGCCGTATGAACGGGGCCTTGGCCTCGGTGTAGGATTCTTTATCGTGCCGATACTGCTTCGCAAGCTGCCATTTGAGTTCGGCATACTGCCGTGCGAGCGACTCGTCCCGCCGAAGTGTATCCCGGAATGCGATGTGGGCTCGCCATAGATCGCCATCCAATAGAACGACGTGCAAGTGAACTCTGGGCAGGGCGGCAGCATCCCGGACAAAGTACCGGCGTTCTGGCAGTTGGGCTTCGTATTCCGGTCGGTAGCGGTACCCGAGAGTCCGCAAGTGCGGCATGTTTTCCTTGATACTTTGGAGTTCAGCAACGCCAAGTAGTACATCCAAAACAGGTTTCGCACACAAACCTGGTACAGCCGTACTGCCAATATGCTCCAGCTGGGCGCCTCGAGCGCGGATGACCTCGACCAATTCCGACGCAATCTCCAGGAACTGAATCGGCCATGCGGTTTGATAGGGAACGACGATGACTTCGCGCACGAATCGAATCTTTGGGTACCAAGTCGAATTGTGTGGTAGTGAGTTACGCGGAGGGGAGCTAGCCTTGTCGGCCGCGCCAGAGGGTTTGTACATTCAGCGACTTCAATAGCAAAGCCGTCCATTGCAAAGCCACGAACCAAGCCACCGATACAGGATGCAATACCACGCCGAACCAGGACTGTGAAAAGCGAACTGCGGCCCAGCCGCGAGGTAACCAGGCCAGTATGCAGGCCAGAGCCAAAATCCCCATGGTTACCGGACCAGACCCAGTCAACCAGCCGACTACCAACAACACTACTGGCAACACGGCTCCCGCCACCAACAGCACGGTAAACGGGACGATCAGCCTGGGGTTCGCGATGCCTTCGGTAGCGTTCTTCAACAGGCCTCGCACGACCTGAGGCAAGTTATGGTACATGCGGCAACGAGCCACGTCGGTTGCGTCAAAAATATCTGTTGGAAAGCCGCCCCGTCGAAACGCCTTGGGCAATTGAATCCCATCGTGCCGCGAACTTGCGATCGCTGAATGACCACCGACTGCCATGTAAGCGGTGCGCTCGGCCAAAAACAATTGGCCACAGCCGGCTGCGAATTCAGGTTTAGGGCCAGCTCGCATTTGATCGATCGGCAGAAACCCCAATAGCACATAGTGCATCAAAGGGATGAGCAATCGCTCGGACCAAGTGCCCGTTTCTTGATGCGGGAACCCGCTGACGAGTGGTGCTTGACGGACCATCGACTCGGCAACGATCCGGGACAATGCGTCGGGGCTGAGTCGAACATCCGCATCCAAAAACAGGAATCGGTCGAATCGAGCTCGTTGAGCTAACTGCCAGCACGCGTTCTGCTTGCCATTCCAACCGTCGGGCAGCCCTTGTGAATGGGCCAACACCACCCGTGGATCTTGGGCAGCGGTGCCTTCGACAATCGGGACCGTGCGATCCTCCGAGGCGTCATCCATCACGATGACTTCGAAATTCGAATGATCGGATTGCAGGATCGATTCGAGGGCCGGTCCGATACTGGCTTCTTCGTTGCGGGCTGGGATCAAGACGCTGACACCGACTTGTCGCGCGCTGGCCAGTAGAGCGGGCTCCGCGGTGGCTGGTAGAAACAGCGAAGCGTTCCGCCAGAACATGAATGCAGGTAGAGCGGCAAACAGCAGTACGATCACGGCGACGACGAACATGCATCCCTGGGGCTAGTCTAAGTCTGGGTCTTGCGCGTGATTGCGGAGTGACGAGGATCGAACGAGCGGCCATGATACCATGCGGACCAGGCGCGGACAGTGTCGTACCAGGAGTTGTTCGATCCCTTGGGGGCGATGAGGTATTCAAATGCATCCGCTCGACGTTCCATGACTGCATCCGCGAGCTCGCGCTGCGTTTGCCGCAAGGCGGCATGCAGGATCTCAGCACACTGTTGTTTGGTTTGCTCGGGCTCAAAAACAATTCCCTGTCCGAATCGGACCAAGATCATGGGGCGAGCTTCTTCCCAAAATGGATACTCGATGGCCAGTGGCACAAAAGAAACATTGCGAACGGAGGCCGCCAAGTGGGCCACGCCCGGTTGAAAGGGATGCTCATGATGACGGCAATCGACAAAGGTACCTTCGGGCGTCACCCATAAGCTCGAACGGTTAGTGGCCAAGATTTCGCGCGAGGTCTTTAGAAATTCTGCAGCACCTTGCAAGCGATCCATCTCGATTCCAAAGAACCCCATCTTGCGAAACACGCGATAGTTTTTGAGGGCCGCCGCATCGATCGGTGCGTAGAGGATGCGATCGGGAAAGACAGCCCGCCGCAGCAACATGGCCACAATGGGGTCCCACCACCCGACATGATTGGTAAAGACGACTAAAGAATGTTGCGGGTCGCACAATCTTTCCTTGGGAACAGCGTACTGGACCCCAAAGCAATAGAATCGACGACGGACCATGCCGTGGGTGTAACGACAAAACCCGTCGACCAACCAAGCCTTGGATTCTGGTAGGGTCATGCGGAAACTCTCGACCCAATGGTTTAGGTGGCGGTAGCGGATTCGCGGTTTTGACCCGTGGTGTTGCCAGCCAGTTTGCCCGCCTGAGCATCACCATCGACCGTGTCGCCTGCGATCCAACCGCTCATCATGACCATTGGCATGCCTGGCCCCGGGTGGGCCGCGCCGCCTGCCAAATAGAGTCCCTTCAAATCGCGAGAGCGATTGGCGGGCTTGAATGCGCCGGTGAAACGGCCGTGACTGGCCAGACCATAGATGGCACCGTTAAGGACGCGGTACCGCTTGTGGATCCCCTCGGGCGTGAGCGAGCTCTCGCTGACGATTCGATCGCGGATACCCTTCATGCCGGCCGTCGATTCGAGTTTGTCCAAGATGACTTCTCGGTATTCGGGAAGCATCTTCGACCAGTCGTGACCGGGACGCAGGTAGGGCGTGTGGACCAAGATGTACAAGGCCTCGCCACCTTCGGGAGCCACGCCGGGTTCGGTCGTTGCCGGTGCGCACACGTACGCGGTCGGATCCGGCGCCGGTTTGCCTTGTCGATAAATAAAATCGAACTCTTGGTGTGGATCTTTGGAAAAGACAAAGTTGTGATGCAAAAGGTGGTCGTAACGTTTGTTGAGTCCCAAGTACAAGACAACGCCGGAACAGGCTGGCTCGTAGGAGCGGCGTTTGTCGAATCGCTTCTGTGCGTCGGAACCCTCGAGTAGTTCACGGTGGGTCCGGACCGCATCGCAATTGGACACGATGGCATCAAAAGTGTATTTGTCACCAGCCGTCGTGGTCAGGCCCGTGACCCGCGTTCCGTTGTTTTCGATGGAGGCGACGTCGGTATTGGTTTGGAACTCAACTCCCAGTTCGCGAGCGAGCTTCTCCAGAGCCAGCGGCACAGCCCGTGTGCCCCCCATCGGATACCAGACACCCTCTTGGGTCTGCATGTGCGCGATACCGCATAGCACTGCTGGCGACGCTTCGGGAGACGATCCAACGTACTGGGTGAAGTGGTCGATCATTTGGGCAGCCCGTTCGTCCTTGACACACGATCGAACCAAACCGGCCACTGACTGGCCCATTCTCAAGCTCAGGACATCCATCAGCACCGATGCCGAAAACGCGCCCGACACCTCCATCGTGTCGCCGATCCCGCCCACGCTCCGCCAAAAGAAGAATTTGTCAGACACCTCATGCAGCTTTTTCGAAATTTGCATGAAGCGATCGTAGCCTTGGCCAACGCCTGGGACCGACGAGAAGGCTTCTAGCTTTTTCTTCATCTGGGCTAGGTCGGGAACCAGATCCAATACGCCGCCGTCGTCGAAAAAACAGCGCCATTGGGGATCCAGGGCGACGAGTTCCAGATGGTCTTCAAGCCGACGACTTGCTTCGGAAAAGATCCGTTTGAGGACCGAGGGCAAGGTCAGGATGGTCGGCCCCATGTCAAATCGAAATCCATCTTGTTGATGGACTGCGGCTTTTCCGCCCACCCAATCGTTCTTTTCGAAAAGGGTGACCTTGTGGCCTCGGGCCGCCAAAGTACATGCGGCCGCGAGTCCTGCCAAACCACCACCAACGACTGCTGCATTGAGAACACGTCCGGATCTCTCAATCATTCGATTTGTTTCTTTTTCGTTGCAAAAGGATCGCTTGAACCATTTGGCGAAGACCCAAAACTCGTCCCCACCAGTCTCGCCCATGCCTGAATTGTAGCAGCCCGTCTAGCAGTTGTTCGTCCCCGGCCACAGGTAACGAGGCGTGCGGCAACCAGCCACCCAATCGCGTCGATACGACCTTGGGAGTCGTCAAGGCTAGCAAACCCTCGACGCCTCGCGTGACCCCAAATCCGCTCTCGCCGCGACCACCGAAAGGCAAACGCGGGTCGGCCGTTGGTACGATCAAATCGTTGATCGTAATGGTTCCAGCGGAGATAAATGGGACCAACCTCAAGGCATCTTCCAGGGGGCCGAAGATCGAAGCGGCCAGTGCGAGTGGGCACTGCGAGTCGGCCTTGAGAGCTCCGGACCAGTTTTCGACGGGTACGATCATCAGGAGCGGTGCGAAGATGTCTTCGCGGTAGAGACGCATGTCGGTCCGCACATCGGTCAGCACGAGATGGCCGACCGATAGGAAGTCCGGCAATGGGCCGGATGTGGTTGCGGTTTTCCGGGGCTCCCCTGAAAAAATGCGTGCTCCTTTGGCAATCGCATCGGCGACGCCATCCCAGAGCTTGCGATACGTGGCCGAGGAGACTTGGGTCCGCCAAGCCTGCTGTTCGGGAGCCGACAGGCGAGCCTCAAGCATTCGGTGAAAGACTTCGGACGATTTTTGGGGGACGAAAACGCGGCGTGGTGCCAGGCAAGTCGCACCGCCGTTTAGCCGTAGACCAAACCGGAGCAAATCGCACACGCGATGCATGTCTGCCCCCGGCAATACATAAACGGCATCGCATCCACTTAGCTCCAAGGTCGCGCTGGTCAACGATGCGACTCCTTGAGCGAGCACCGCCCGACCGCTATTGCTACTGCCGGTCATGACGACGTGGTCGACCCCCGCTTCCATGGCCAGTTTGCCCGCCTCCACACTGCTATCGAGGACCACGATGAGCCCTTCGGGCACGCCGCACTTGTGGAGCAGATCCACCATGCGTTGAGTCACCTCCTCGCACCCCGGTGCGGGCTTGATGGCCACGGCATTGCCTGCGACCAAGGCCTGGATCAATTGCACGCCGGTCAAGAAGATCGGGTAATTCCAGGTGCCAATGATGAGGACAAGGCCATGGGGTACTCGGTGCACCACGGAGCGAAGCCTACCCAACCAGACGGGGCTACCCCCGCCGTCCAAGTAGCGAGCAGCGAGGATGCGGGGAGCTTTGCTGCGCAGCCAAGCAGCTGCATCGGCGAGCGGCAACAGTTCACTGGAAACGGTTTCGCGATAATCGGTCCGCATGGGTGCGGTAACGAGGCTCGCTAGCCCCACCCTTGATTCCGTAAGAGCGGCGGCGAAGCGGCCGATAATCGCCCCTCGGGCTCGAACCGTCATTTGGCTCCACGGCAATTGCGCCTTGTATGCCTCCGCAAATACTCCTTGAATACCCTCGCGAAGGGACTTTGAAACTTCGCTCGCCACGAATGAACCGCTACCCGACTAACTGGATGAAAACTTCGAACCATTTCGCGTTACAAAACGCCCAGCAGGAGTATACCACCGATTGGAAAAGGATGCCGTAGCACCGCGCTTCCCGCGGCCGACCATCCCTAAGAAAATCGGGGTTAGGGTGACGGTTATTTGCCTTTCGGAAATGGTTGATTGCCAACCATGGGTAATGAAATGATTGCGTTTCCGATTCGCTTTGGCCTGTGATGCGCGACCGGTCATCGGATGTACGGCGCAAATTGCATCCACTTGGCTGGCTGACCAGGGAGATCGTCCTTAATTTTTCTTGCTTCCCGCAAAGCCAGTATCCAGGTTTGATCGGCCGCATCCAACTCTTTGAGGTCTTTCTTGTAGATGTTGAGTGTGTCTCGGTATTGAAAACTGATCGTGTCTTTACTTTCACCGACCATCAAATACTGTTTGTCCTGATGGCTGGGCAGCATGGAGACCCAGATGCGACCGTTGCGGGCCCAATTCCAGTCGTCATCGGACAGCGCGCTGCTTGGAACTCGGATTTCATCGCCACGTCGGTTTCGCAACACGACAACGACGTTCGATCGGTCGCTTACCGCACCGAACCAAGTGGTGGTCCCGGCATATTCGGCAAATGCTTTGAATGTCCGACCTTCGTGTTGCCAAGTCCATACGCGCCAATTGACGTTGCTGGCTTCTTCGACGCGCGATTGGGTTTCAGCATGATGAGCAGCGAGTAGTCGGTCGGAGCCCAAAACCCCAGGGAAGGTGGCGTTGTTGAACCAGACATGGTTTTTGATCTCGAGCGAAATCTTGGCCATCGACCCACGTTTCAAGACCACATCCACGAGATTGAATGGAATTTGCGACGCTTTGCGAATCTGGTACTCAAACTCCGAATTCTCTGGTGATGTCCATAGCTCTCCGGGTATTGCAGGCGCACCTCCCACCACGATGTCGACCGGTGTGCATATGGGGCTCATCCCTACGCGGTCACTCCGGATGGCTTTCCGCAGCAGACTCAACTGCGACGGCGGCAAGAAATCGGCATCGAAGAGCATGGATAGAACATCGACCACGCCAAAGCGTTGAAACTTTGGGTCTTCCATAAGGATCAAACGTTGATGAGCGATCTCTTGAAGATTGCGGTTGTACGGGACCGCGAAAACAGTCTCCTTGTCGCCGTAGGCAATCCAACCTTTCTTGATTTCAAATTTTCCGAGCAATCGATATTGCTCGTCATCCACCAATATACGAGCCGCCTCGAAGTACGGGTCTTCGCCGCGTTCAAGGGTGCTCGAGGCTTCGACCTCTAGCCATCGACATTGAACATTATCGACGGTCTCGGTACCCAGAGTGCTAACGGTCGTTTGGATCAATTGACGGGGCTTGGTATCGATCGCAATGACACCCTGCAACGTCGTGGAGGCACTTTCCGTAGGGATTGTTGCTCGGTCCCAATATTGATTCCGCTCATTTTCAGGGGGGATCTCGATGATGCTCTTTTCCACACGCGAAAGCTCCGAAGCATCGACGTTGCCGACTCCGGACCCGGTGATGACGCAAAGGGCCTTCATGATTGGCGTGTTCACTTCGAGACGCACGAAACTGAACGGCTCTCGCTTGTTACGAGCCATGAAATAGCCGACTTTATCTGAGGAATCTTCGCGATGCCGCGAGCTGACAACATAGCATGGCACTTCTCCGCGACTGTTTGGAACGGATTGGATCCATGCATTTCGATCGCCGGTTCTTGGTAACTCCGCTCGTAATTTTCGAATGGGTTCCGCGGCTGCTGCCATTTGATCGTCACCGAAGAATAGAGCAACGAAGTCATGGAGGCTCAAGCGTTGCTCTTGGACCGCGCTGGATGCAAATTCCTTCAATGTGTCTCGCTGTTGGTCAAACCGAACAACAAGTTCTCCGTCGACTACATTTCGCCGATTGGCTTTGGACCGTTCGAGTATTTCCGCTGGCAATCGCGCGATCGCATTTCCGGAAGCTCGAATGTATCCCTTGCTGATCTCCATGAAATTTTCGTTGATCCAACGGTCGGCGTTGATCAGAAGAAATCCTGTTTCGGTACAGTCACCCAACGCATGGTGAATCGTTGTTTCCATTTTGAGCCATGTCCATCGGGTATTGTCTGTGCTGGCTTCATTGCCGATGATTTGCATCCGAATGTTGAAGGGCAGTTCTTTACCTTTCGGCCAACCGATGTGCCACAGCGTTCCATGGTACGAAGCGAACGCGCCGATCGTTTCAGGAAGGGAAGGGAACTGAAAAGGATTTTTCAGTGAGGTCGTCAATTGCAGTTTGCGCGCGGCGCCTTTCGCGACTTGAACGTCCATCAAGGGATCGATTTCCTCCGGTGCATCGAACACGATCGAATACGATCCTGCATCGATCGCGTTCTCGCCATTTTGCAGACTAATACTTTCCTTGGTTTCGTTGTTTATCGCGATGACAGCACCCTCCATGAGTAGTTGCTGGGGAACTTCGCCAACGGGCGTGATTTCAAGATTGCCGGTTGTCGTTGGCGGTAATTCAACAAGTGCTGCATCGTTGGACGGAATCTCTGTTTCTTTGGTCTCTGGTGTCGAGAACCTTTCTGCGATCAGCCAGGTACCGAGCCCAATTGCTAAAATGGTGATTGCAATACCATATTCCCGCGACCACGCATTGCGTCGTGTGGTCACTGTACGGGTTTCTAATCCTCTGCTGATCGCCGACGGTTGGGTGGACATGGTTGCCTCGGTTGTTTGGACAAGGGAATGCGATGGATTGGATTTCTGCGTACTATTGGCTATGGAGTCACTGGATTTTTTCCGATCCCAGCGGAAATACTCCAGAACGAGAGAGGTCAGGTCGGCTGAGACGGTGTAAGGCTTGAGTCGCTCCACCACGGCTTGCATGGTGGCCGGTCGATCCGCCGAAGCATAAGAAACCATTTCACGGATTAATGCTTGGAGGGCGGTGTCGACATCGGGTCGCGTCGTTGAGAGTTCCGCGAGTAGGGGTGCCGTTCCTATTCGTTCGTAGGGTCGTTGCCCAGTAAGAATCTGGTGGAACGAAACTCCTAGACTAAAAATGTCCGCTCGGGCGGTAACCTCTTCGCGACGAAAAAGCTGTTCAGGTGCCATGTACGCCAGCGTTCCCAAGGCCTGATCCGCTCGCGAGAGTGAAGGCTCGCAATTGAACTCGGAGAATTGTGCAAGTCCGAGATCCAAAACCTTCGCGTCTCCATCGACGGTTAGAAATATGTTCGAGGGCTTTACATCGCGGTGCAGGATCCTGCGGTCGTGTGCGTACTGTAAGGCCGTTGCGACCGAGGCAATGATTTGACAAGCGTCGGGGATGGGAAGGGGGCCCAGGCGCGAAGAAAGTTGCCCAACGTCGACACCCGATAGAAACTCCATCACGAGGTAATGCATTCCGTCCTGTTCGCCCGCATCGAGCGCGCGAACGATTTGCGGGTGCTCCAGCTGCGCGATGACCTGCATCTCACGCGAAAAGCGGGCCACGGCTTCCAGCGAATGCACGCGATCTTGGCGAAGTACTTTGATGGCCACGGGGCGATTGAGTCGAACATGCACCGCCCGGTAGACATGCCCCATGCCGCCTTCGCCGATCGATTCCAAGATCCGATAGTCTCGAATCTGAGCGGGTTCTCGGGAGTCCATCGTCGGCGGATTCCGCAGATCTTCGAACGCTGGTTGCGAGTTCCGAATCTTTTCTAGAGCGCGTTCCAGGGATCGCGGCAGCTCCATCGGGGGGGATTGAACGGCATCCGAAATCAAATGGCTGATGAAATCCGAAGCGTGGCCAAGTTGTTCGAGTTGCTGTTGGCAAAGGCTGCAGCTAAGAATATGCGCGTCGATCGACTCGAGGTTTTCCGATACGCCTTCCCCTTGGATATAGCGACGCAGTTCGTCCAGTCCAGGGCAATTCGGTGCGGATACCTGTGGGGGCATTGTACGGTCCTCATCGAGAAACAGCATGAACTTCTTGCGTCGTAGAGTACAACGATTGACGTTCACTCGAAAATTTCGAGGGGATCGCGGACCGGCATTTAATTGGGATCGAGCAACAAGTTTCGATCAGGCGTCGTTGATCGTCTCGCGCAGTCGTCGAAGCACGCGCGAGCGGCACATGCATACAGCCGCGATGGTCATCCCAAGATCTTCCGCCACGAGGCTAGGTGATTCACCCAAGGCCGTGACACGCCAGAACGCAGTCCAAGTCTTCTCTGAAAAGTCTCTGCGAATCTGACCAAGAGTTTGATTGACTAAAATGAGTAAGTCATGACGGGCATCTTCTGTACTTCGATTGTTCGCTACGGAATCGCAAAAACCCTCTAGGCTTTCTAGGTGCGAATTCGCCGAGGCAATTGGTAGAGTTCGCTTTTTACGAAGATGATCCAAAATCTTAGAACGCGTTATGGTCCAAAGCCATCCTCGAAAATTATTTTGCTCCTCGTTTTGACCGTAGCGACCGAGATGATGGTAGACGGCCATGAACACGGTCTGAACGATATCATCAACATCGGCCGAAGGTATATTGTATTGACGACACCAGTGAATTACCAAAGGAGCGTAAATACGAACAAGTTCGCTCCACGCAGCTTCATCGTGTCGTCGCACTTTACTCAGTAGAGATAGCGACGTGGATTCCATGTCTGCGGATCTCATACGAATCGCTCGCCCTAATGAAATCCAACGGGAGTAAATGCGTAGCGTTTCGCTAGAGACCCAACATGGGTACCGGGCAAACTCCAAGGTCAGGGTAATCCATCGACGGGGCAGGATCCAGAGGGCAAGGTGGAGGTTTTCCCTGTCGCGTCTGCGTTTGGGATCTGCACGCTACAATGCAGACAGCCTTGATCGCTCTCTTCTTCCACCGATGGAAACCAATCCATGAAACGTCCGCGGATCCTGGCGCTCGGTGAAATCCTTTGGGATCTCTTTCCCGAGGGCGAACGTTTGGGCGGCGCACCCGCTAACTTTGCTTGCCATGTTGCACTATTGGGAGGGGATGTAAGTATCCTGAGTGCGGTTGGCGAGGACGATCGCGGCCGCCGTGCCCTGGGGATTCTCCAGCACTACGGTGTCGATACATCGCTGGTCGAAATCGTTCCCGATGTCCCTACCGGAACCGTGGGTGTCACCGTCGATGGTTTTGGCAAACCTAGTTTCACCATCTACCCAGGTGCCGCATGGGACGGTATCCGTTGGAATGCGGCCATTGAGTCTCAGTTGGATCGGACCGACGCGGTCTATTTTGGAACCCTGGGTCAACGCTGTGAGAAATCGAAATCCACGCTTCGTCGCGTTCTGGATGTGGCCATGGCGGCGAGTATCCCTCGCGTTCTCGATGTCAATCTTCGGGCACCGTTCTACGACGCACGCTTAATCCGTGAGTCGATCGAAGCGGCTAGTATCCTCAAACTGAGCGACGAAGAACTTGATATTGTCTGCAGTGCGGTTGAGATCCCCAAGGACAAATCTTGCGATACCCGTCTGCGATTGCTCATGTCTAAGATGCACTTGGACATGGTCGTGCTAACGCGTGGAGCGGAGGGTGCGATGCTCGTGTCTGCCGAGGGCGGCTTCCAACAGCCCGCTGTAACGACGACCGTACAAGACACTGTCGGCGCAGGGGACGCGTTCACGGCATCCATTCTGTTAAGCATGCTGGCCGATGAACCTCTGGCCGAGGCGTTGAAGCGGGCATGCGCCTTGGCCGCAGACACCTGCGCTCATGCAGGTGCGTTGCCGGTGGCTTGTCGAAGCACGCGCAGCATATTGCCGAACAAGACCTTGTGAATGTCCGCCTCGCTATATCCTCGCTGCATCAACAATTCTGTGATCACTGGGTATTTGCTGACATCTTCCATCCCGACGGGTAGTTTTGCCACGCCGTCGAAGTCCGAACCCAAGCCGACGTGATCGATGCCAGCCACCTTAATGACATGTTCGATGTGATCGATCAAGATGTTCGCATCGCCAGCGGGATACGGATGTGTCTGTTGCCACTGCTTCCATTCGCGATCTTGATCTTCTTTGGACTCGGGGTACTTGGCCCTCAGCTCCCGTCGCTTGTTGAACATCTCCTGCATCACGGCCGCCGATTCGGGAACGACAAACCCGGAAAAGAAATTGATCATGACCACGCCGCCGTTGGCAGGCAATTTGGCCAGGACATCGTCGGGGACATTGCGCGGATGGTCCGCGATGGTCTTGGCCGACGAATGGGAGAAGAGGATTGGCTGGCTGCTGACCCGCAACGCATCGTGCATGGTGGCGGGCGAGACGTGCGAAATATCGACCAGCATTCCCAGTCGATTCATTTCTCGCACGACTTCTTCACCAAACTCGGATAATCCATCGCTCTTGGCGACATCGGTGGCTGCATCGGCCCAATCGAGCGTGTCCGAGTGAGTCAACGTCATGTAGCGAGCTCCCATGGCATGCAGTTGCCTCAGTTTGCCGATCGAGTTCTCGATGCTATGGCCCCCCTCCATACCGATCAGCGAAGCGATCTTGCCCGTCGCTCGGATCCGATCCACATCGTCTGCGTCGAGGGCCAGCTCGAAAACGTCGGGATAGCGCGCGATCATTTTCTTTACCAACTCGATTTGCTCGGTGGTGATCTGAAAGGCGTTGCCGGCAGCCATGGTGTCCGAAGGCACAAACACCGACCAAAATTGCGCGCCGACGTTCCCGGCACGCAGGCGATCGATGTCGGTATGGAGTTTGGGCTGCGGTTTGCGAATATCGATGTCTTCGAACAATCGCGGCGCATTGGTTCTCAATTCCCATGGCAAATCATTGTGCCCGTCGAACACGTAGCCCCGCATGTGAATTCCCATGGCTGCCTCGGAAACGACGAAGGCCGATGGGCTTGGATTTTCGATGGTTACCTGGCTCGATTGACCTAGCGCCAACGTTGAGGGGGTGAGGCCACAAAGAGCAAGCCACACGTACGTTCGAAACTTGATTCGCGATTTGCGATGCATCGGTGCGTTCATTTCCTCGGGAGTTCGGGAGTTGATTGGAAGATTCGTTAGACTGCAATGTAGCCGGACGTGCGCGAATTCACCAACCCGAACGACTAAAACCCGAATCGTTGGATCCACCGCTGCCACCTCCACCTCCACCTCCACCTCCGCCTCCTCCGCCTCCACCACCGAAGCCACCGAAGCCACCGAAGCCTCCGCTACCGCCACCGAAGCCTCCGCTGGAGCCGCTGCTGGAGCCAAAGATCGATGGACCTGACCTGTTACCAGATTGTCCCAAAACAATAGTGCCGTAGCGAGCGGCATCGGCGGCCATCCGTTCGCGGCGCAGTCGCTCGGCCCGTTGTTGTTCTTCCATCCGCTTGGCCGCCACCTCCCGCTCTGCCTTGGCCACGGCCATCGAGGCGTCCGATTGCGCTTGCCGGCTGGCGTTCAGAACGACGGCATACTGACCTCGCTGCAGTGCAGAGCGCGCGGATTCGAGCAACTGCACACCGGGCGCACCGCCGACCCGCACTCCCAATGCACCGGACCAATGCTCGGCGTCGTACACCGATTGCGATGCGACTTGGAAGGCCTGCAACGCCTCTGTGGCTTGCCGCAATTCGCTTCCGAGCAGGTTCGATACCGTCGACAATTCGCTCTGGAGGGCTGCCGCTCGCTGACCAATCGACTTCCAGTCTCCATGCGGTTGTTGCAAGTCGCGTTGAACACCCTGCAATGATCGCTCCAGCCCAGGCACGCGTTGCAGACCTTCGGAAGTCGCAGGGGAGTCCGGGATGTTGTCTCCACGGGCTTGTTCGACAAACTGGCGAGCTACTTGCGATTGCCGCATGGCCCCATCGACGGCTCGCGCCGCTTCCGCGTACCCGCGAAGGTCCGCGACGACCTGGCCGTCGAGCTCGGCGATGCGTTGTGCAAATCTCGCCAATACTTGCGCGAATTCGAACGGGTTGCTGAACTGGTTCTCTCCCGTCAGTCCGTGTTGGACTTGTTCGAGCTCGGACGCGAGGATTTCGATCTGTTGCAACGTGGGCTGGGTGACTTGGCGATCGCCTTGTGCCTGCTTCAAGCGATCGACGGCAGCCCGACGCTGCAGCCAATCCGATTCATTGGCGATCACGACTTGCTCAAGATGTGCGAGATGCTCCACCACCCGCTGCAAGCGACTGTCCATGTGCGCGACGACTTCGGTGGCATGTTGCAATTGCTGCATGGCGCTCAATACTTGGCCACGTTGAAACGCATCTCCGGCCGATGCGAGTATCGATCGCGATTGGTTTGCACGCTCATGAGCCCGATCCAACAACTGGGCTGCCAAGCCGTTCGTCAGCTCGGCGTCGTTGTCGGCGGAAGCGGTGGATTCCTTGCGCGTGTACGTCAGACGCAAGGCATTGTTGGAGTACCTTTGCGCAGCGTTTCGAACACTTTCTCCCAAATGGACAGCCTGCGCCAGCGACTCTTGCAAATGAGATTCTGCGGCTTGGCTTTCCTTATCAAACCGTTGCACCGAATCTTGCGAACTCTCGATCAAAAGGATGGCTTTGGAAATTGCGGTATCGCACCCAACGAGCGCCTCGCGACATGCCTCGGTCTTGCCTTCGCGGAGCATGGTCGCAGCGGCTTGTAGGTTGCGCTGTGCCAACTCCACCGATTGATCGGGATTGAGATCGGGTTCGCTAAGCATGTGGGATGGATCCAGAGACAGCCTTTGACCCAGTTCGCGTCGGGCTTGTGCGATCTCGCTTTGCAATGCCTCAATACGTGTGGCTGTCTTGTCTCGCATCTGTTCGGCCAATTCGACCGCCACGCGCGTTGTGACTTGCATTCCTTCCATCGACGCATGCCATCGATCGAATTCCTCATCGATCGAGCCTTCCAAGGATTGCTCGAACAAATGATTGGCCCATTCGGAGCGCTGTTGCAGTTCGCGATCCATCCAGTCCACCTCATACCCCATACTTTGCAATTTCTGGGAACACTCAAGAAGTTCCGGCAAGCCTTGTTTACGGAACCCTTCGATGGCATCGGCCAGGGTATCCGCTTCGCTTAACAAGCGATCGGCGCGTGCGATGGGATCTTGCATGGCCGTGACCGCGTCGGCGGTGGCGAGTGTTTCCGCGCGACGCATCTCCTGTTGGGCTTCAGGAATCAGCCGATCGAAGTAATTCTGGACGGCGAATCGGCCGTCAACAGCAGCATCGGCTAGGCGTTTTTCTTGATCGAATGCGGCCTGAAGTTGGCGCTGCAGTTGGTTCAATGCCTCATTGATGTTCATTAGGGCTTGTTCCAAGGATTGCAGGGCTTGTTCCGCATGCGTACGCCGAGCTTGGAGTGCACGGTAGATCTCATCGAAGGTGAGCATGATTTCGTCGGGGATCGCATCGGGAACGTTTTGGCCCTGAGTTACCGCCCGTTGTCGAATGACATCCATGAGGACCAAAGGCAGGCCGTTGGCTCGCGTGAACTTCAGGGGCTGGCCAGAAACCCGTTGAACGATGCCTTGGTATCGCTGACTGCTAAAGGCGTTTACGATCCTATCCCACAGGCCTTTGGGCTCGACGATGGCTCGCGTTTCTGCCAGTGCGCGACGAACTTCCCTGTTCATAATGAGCAAGTCGTCGATGTCTTGAAGCGCGCGGTAACTGAGGTCGCGTGTGGCGCCGGTGTAGCCACGTTGTTCGATACGTTCGCGCGAGCCGAGCAAGTCCGCGCTTTGGGTGAAGAGTTGGTCCAAGCCATCGGTCTCTTTGGCGACCGAAGTTTCGCGTTCACGCAACAATTTCAATGCATTTTCCATTGCGGGTCTCCGAAGACGATTGAGCAGCAAGAGCATCAAGCCAGCCAGGAAGACCACCACCAACCCGGCTCCTGCAAGAACCTGGCGCAGCAATCGACTGCGGGCCTGGCTGTTTTCAATTCGTGTGAGTTCTTGATCGCGAACCGTGCGGCCCGCCACCACCTGCTCCTCGGCGTCGGCCAACACCTGCGCGAGATCACTGTCTCCATTGCGAGCCTTCTTTAGGGCTGTTTCCAATAGCTGCTGTATTTGTACAACATGTTTTTGAGCGACATTGTTGGGGGCTGATGCCAACTCTGTCATGGCGGATTCAATCTCACGTCGATTGACTTCGAAACCGCGAAGCGCGGCGTAGCCGTTGAGGAAGGCATTGATTTGATTGTCGGTTTGTTGAAGAGTTTGTTCGCTGGCGGCGGCGTTGTCGGGGGCTAATGTGCCTTCGATGTTGCTAAGTTCCATTTTCCAAGACTCGATGGGAGGGTTGGCTAGATCACCTGTCGCTGAGGGCTGTTGGTCGCGTAGGTCAGTGCGTTCGGATTCGACCTGGGCGATCGTGTCGCGGAGATGTGCGATCGATTGTTGAGCCGATTGGAAATCGCGGAGCCGTTCAAGTTCGGCTTGGCGAGCCGACTCCGCTTCGGCTTCGATGGCTCGGTCCAAACGTTGGTTGATGGATTTGACCGTATCCTTCACAGCATCGACAATCCGGCCGCCGGCTTTCATGGCGCGAAACGCGGGCTGATCGAGTTCCCCTTTCCAATTCGATTGACCGAGACCGCGGCGGTCCTGGGCTTCGGATGAAAAATAGCTAAATTTTCTTTCTTTTAGAAACAATACAAAGATTGCGCCATCTGTCTCGCCTGTGATTGGATTCACCCACTGACCAAAAGCAGTGCGATTGGTCAGGCCTTTGCCCAATGCGACTTCGACGGCGTCCATGCCCGTGAACGAGCGTCCATCAGCGGAAGTGAAACGCGCCTGAGACGCATCGTCCATGAGCACGACGCTCCAATGGTTTCCGTTGGCTGCCAGCCACTGTCCCAGTTCTCGCAATTGCTCGGGTCCCACTCCGATGTCGCCTTGAACGTACAGGTGTCGATCGGCCGACCATCGATCGATGACCTCGGTTATGGACGCGATGGTCGTGACGCTGGGATCGCTACTTACGGACGCTTTTTGCGCGATGGCTGGTAGGGACCAAACCACGCACAGGACCATGGCCAAGGTGGCGATCGTGGCTCGGAACGGATGGTCGTTCAGGGAGTTCATAAGGATTCGTCCAACGTGTGAAAAAAGCGAACGCGATGCGAAGGACGCGCTCAACGAGTAGTTTAACGCGCAAGCGGGTTTCACGTTCGTCGGCAGAAAATCGCGGCCGGAAGGGCGCAGGCGGGAGATGGCCCGCTAAGAATCCATTCCAAAGGCTTGCCTCAACTCGGCAACCGCGTCGGCGCGCATGGGTGCAACGGGACCAATCGATCGGGCATTGATGATGGCCTCAGCCGTTGATTCGAGGACCTCGAGTCGGTCAAAGGCATCTAAAATGCTCGTTCCAACCACTACGACGCCATCGTTCTCAACAATCCCGACAGGCGTTTTCGGGCCGATCCATGCGTCGATCGAGGGGTCGCCGATTCCATATTGAATGCCATAGGGAATCCGGGCGACGTCGCGCAGGAACAGGTAGCTTTCGGGGATCGTGCGTGCATCCAGCTCCGCTGCGGTAACGCTGAACGCAGTGGCGTTTACCGGATGGGCAAAGACGATCGACTGCACTTCGGGGTGACGATCGTAAATGGCTTGATGTTGACGGGTGGCTCGGCTCGGCACGCGATCGGATTCATGGTGGTCGCCATCGACCAACACCAAATCGCTGATACGCAATCGCTCGCGATCCTTTTGCGAAGGAGTGATGAGGAACGCTGAATTAGAAACGCGTGCAGAAAAGCTACCTTCGGTGCTGATCAACAGACGCTGACGACATCCTCGCCTCAGGAACTCCACGAGCTGGCGCCGGAGTTCTTGTTCGGTATCGGTGATGGCCGCTGGTGTGTCCGGCTGCATGCCTAGTTTTCGCTGCTGCGCCCAGCCTAATTGTTCATCGGTCAATGGGTGAACGGATCCGAGATTTGATGCTTTAATGAGCGTCTTGCTCGCGAACTCGAAGGCTTCGAAGCGTTGGAAGGCTTGCGACAATGAATCGCCACCTACAACCACGCCATGGTTTTCTAAAATGACGCTGTCGCAGCCTTGATGAAACTGATGAGCGATGGATTGACCCAACGATTGGCTGCCGGGCAAGGCGTAGGGTGCAAAGCCGACTTGGCCGCACATCCAATGGGCTTGCGGGAACAAGCGTGTATTGGGCACGGCGTGGCAGATACTGAAGGCGACTAAGGCGACGGGATGTGCGTGGACGATCCCTCGCACATCGTCACGAAGTCGATAGATGGCTTGATGGAACGGGAACTCAGACGATGGAGGATGTCGGCCTTCGATCGCGCCATCGGCATGAACGCAAACGATGTCATCGCGTGTCAAGTTGCCTTTGTCGACGCGGGCTGGCGATATCCAGATCGAACCTCGGGCATCGCGTATCGAGAGATTGCCACCGGAGGTTGTGGTCATGCGATAGCGATAGATGCGCTCCATGGTTTGCATGATCTCATCCTTGGGATGGATCAAATTGCGGTCCGATTTCATGGCGCGGAATTCCTGGTGGTCGGGTCTGAATCGCGGGGAGGATGTGGCCCTGTGACAGGCTGCGAACGGGGTCCGCCTAGTTTAACGACGACTAGGCGACCCGGCGATTGTCCCGTTGGATGATTTCACCCTGATCGTTGACCTCCTCGAACTTGACGGCCACCTGCCGCGAAACACCACTTTCCTGCATCGTGACGCCGTAGATCATGTTGGCCACGGTCATGGTTTTTTTGCTGTGCGTGACGACAATGAACTTGGTGGTGTCCAAAAATTCGTTGAGGACCGTTACGAACCGTCCGATGTTGGCTTCGTCGAAGGGCGCGTCGACTTCATCGAGGATACAGAAAGGGCTTGGTCGGTATTGGAAAAAAGCCATGATGAGCGAGACGGCTGTCAGGGCTTTCTCTCCGCCGCTGAGCAGGCTGTTGCTGAAGGTGGTTTTCCCGGGAGGCGTGCAAAGGATCTCGATCCCACTTTCGGGATCCTCTGGGTTTTCCAGGACGATATCCGCGGAACCGCCGCCAAAGGATTTCCGATACAACTGTTGGAAATTGAGTCGAATGGCCTCGAGCGTTTCGATGAAAAGATCCTGCGAGTCGACATCGATCTTCAGCATCGTCTTGATGAGTCCTGCCTTAGCTTCGAGCAAATCGTTTTCTTGAGCTGAGAGTCGGTTGTATCGCGACTCGAGTTCATCGAGTTCGTCGAGGGCTTCCATGTTGACGCTACCCGCCGCCGCGATCTCTTGTCTCAGTTGCGCCAGTTGCGATTCCAACTCACTTCGATTCCAGTCTTCGACGTCGGACGCTTGATCCATCTGAGCTGCGGCCGCGCTTTCCGGATCCGCCAGATCGATTTGATATTCATCGCGGTAGCGAGTGAGCAAGGCGACTCGCTCCGCCACGACGCGCTGCCGATCGTGCTCTAAGCCTGCGATACGATCGAGGAGTTTGTCCAGCTGTCGCTGGTGCAGATCGTGCAGTTTGGTGGTTTGTGCAACCAACTCCTGCTGGCTTTCCAACTCCAAAGCGATGGACTGGCGGTGGAGTTCGCATTCGGAGAGTCCTTGGTCTGCCGATTCGATTCGCCGATTCAATTCTTCGGTCGCTCGCTGCGACGTCGCCATGCGCTCGATGAGTTGAGTCAAGCTACTGCGAGCGCTTTCCACATGCGTTGATCGTTCGGATGCGTCCTGTTGGAGTTGGTCGAGCGTTAGTCGCATGCCATCGACACGTTGTTCGAGCCGGGCCGTTTCGATGCGGTGTTCGACCAGTCGCGATTGTGCCGATTGGAGTTCCTGTTCCCGATCGTGAATATTTTGCAACAGCTCGTCTGCACGGGACGCATGCTGACGCTCTGTGTCTTCAAAACTCAGGACGATCTGTTGCAATTTCAACAGCGAATGAGCCAATGCCATTTGAGCCTGGGCTTTGCAATCAAGGTCGGCTCGCTGCACCTGCAGCGTCTCCTCCTCCATGCGGCTTTGATCGTGCATCGACTCCAGTCGCTGCTCGATGGAAGCCAATTTTCGGGCTGCGTCGACTAAGGAATCTTCGGAAGCGCGAACGTTCTCGCCGGCTGCATGCCACTGGATGTCGATGGCTTCCAGGACCTGGCGGGCCTCGGCGAGGGAGGCCATGAGGGCCTGTTTCTGTTCGTTCGTGGCCTGCATTTCGCTGCGTCGAGAGACCAATCCGAGCCCGGTCTGCAACGAGCCGATGGTGATGCTGCCATCGCTGTCGACGAGCTGGCATTCGGCCGTAACAAACCGCAGTCCGGCTCCGCGAAAATGGCTTAGATCCAGAGCTGTGGCGAGCGATTCGACGAACCATGTGGTTCCCAGCAAAGCCCGGACCAACGGTTCATGGCTGGACTGGAATCGGACGAGTCGATCGGCGCGACCGATGACACCGCGCAGACCATCGAGTTGGATTTTTTCTCCCGTACGCCGCGTGGGCAATCGATCCATTCGGAGCAAGGTCACGCGTCCTTCAGGCACCAGGCGACCTTCGTTGATCCAGTCGACCAAATGGCCGTCGGACAATACAACGGCGTCCGCGGTGGTACCAAGGGAGACGTCGACCAAGGGAGCGAGATGCAGGTCGGTGGCGATCAGATCGGCTACCAAGCCGAGGATGGACTGGACTGCTTTATTGCCCGCAGGACTGTTCCCGGCCACGGTATGGGCGGAACGCATCAACTGGTGTCCGCCGCGGCCAGCGTTTGTGAACTGTTCCTCGAGCTGTGCCAGGAAGCTCAAACGCTCTTGGATGCCTTGGATACGGGCTTGGAGCTCGAGGATGATCTGTTGTTGTGCGCGTTGCTGATCGCTGCAAGTTTGGTAGGCGTGTTTGGCAACGCGTTTGCTTTCTTCGGCTGCATCAAATTCGGTGCGTACTGTATTCAATTCGGTCGCGATGCGCTCGATCTCCGACCGAACGTGTTCGCGGCGCATCGAGCGCTGGGCGATTTCGTCATCGATGCGACCGATGGCCAAAGCGAGTTGTTCAATTTCGCGGGTGTGCGAGGTTGCGTCGAGTTTGTGCTGCGCCAGTTCATCGCGTAACGCGGTATGCTCGCGTCGTTGGGATTCCAAAGCTTCTTTTGCGGATTGCGATTGCGACTCGCACCGCACCACCACCTCTTCGATGGCTTCGATACCGCGGAGGGCTGCCATCCGCTCTTCGTCCAACCGCGTCAGCTCACGGCGGCGTTCTTGAATCTCTTCCTCCCCAAGGCTAACACGACGTTCGAGTAGTTCGATGCGCTCGAGGATGTTCGCATGTTCGGCGGACCACTCCGACAACCGTTCTCGGGCCGCAGACAATTCACTCGTGGCCTGGACATGTTGGCGTTGATGGCTAAGGCTTTGATTCTTGGCTTCTTCCAAAGCGTCATTGAGGTTTCGCACGACGAGCGACTGGGAATGCAGTTCTTGCGAGCTGGAATTTACCTGGGCGACGAGGGCATCGCGCTGGGCGAGGGATTCGGCTGTTTTGGCATCGAGGCTCCCGAGTTGTCGATCGCATTGGCGCAGATCGAACAGCCCCAACTGCATCCGTTTGACTTCGATCTGGCTCGTCCATTCGCGATAGCGTTGGGCCTTGTTGGCTTGGTTCTTGAGGGTCGCCAAGCGTTTGCCGAGTTCGTCGACGATGTCTCGGATTCGAAGCATGTTTTGATCGACGCGGGTGAGGCGGCGTTCGGCTTCGGCCTTTTTCGCTTTGAAGCGTGAGATGCCGGCGGCTTCTTCGAAAATTGCGCGACGATCGCGAGCCGAGGCTTGGAGCAGTCGATCGACTTTGCCTTGCTCGATCAAACTATAGGCGTCGACTCCCACGCCTGTCCCACGGAAGACATCGCGCACGTCTTTGAGCCGGCATGGCTGGCCATTGATTGCGTATTCCCCTTCGCCGCTGCGGTAGACGCGTCGGCAGACCTCGACCACGTCGGCATCGAACGACAGGAGTCGCGTTTGGTTATCGAGTATGAGGGTAACCTCGGCACTGTTGGCCGGTTTACGGCCTCCCTCAGCGGACCCTTTGAAGATCACATCCGACATGTCCGCGCCGCGCAAGGCCTTGGCGCTCTGCGCTCCGAGTACCCACTTGATGGCATCGACAACGTTCGATTTGCCCGATCCGTTGGGACCGACCACGACCGTGATGCCATCGGGGAAATCGAAGCGAGTTTTATCTGCGAAACTCTTGAAGCCGACCAGTTCGAGAGCCTTGAGCATGGCTAGCGATTGCCTTCCACTTCTCGCATTTCGGTCGTGAGAACTTTGGTGTCACTCGTGTTCGAGGATCCGAAGCTCGGCCATGACATTTCTGGTAGCCAAGATAGTTTGGTAGAACCGGACTTGCGCGAGGCGCCATCCACCGTGATCGAGCGGTCGATCTCCGTCGCTTCTTCGATCACATTTTCTTCGCGTTCGTAAACTCGTCCGGCACGCGGCCGAGGATTGAACGCGACCGGAATCGACAAATACCCGTCTTGATTCAATCGATCCAAAGTGTGGACCACGTCGCTGTAATTGGCATCGATGGTGGGCAAAGCTTTTAGCAACGATTGCAGGTCGCTAGCGATGATGTTTTGCAATACTTCGCCATTGACTTGTCGTTTCGCGATTCGAATCATGCCGCTCGCGAGTGGGGTCAGTCGCGTCGAAGGAGTTGGCGATAGTTCTTCGCGCAGGTCGATGGTGGCGTTGCTGCCGAAGAGCACGACTTCCTTTTTCTGCTCCAGAGATACAGCGATCAGCGGTGTTTTGCTCGGGATCTGGATCAAGTTGCAGAATTCGCCAATGGCATCGCCCATGACGGCGGGATCGCGAGGGTTCCGCTGACGAAGAGCCAAAATGGCTCCGTACCGAAGTTCTGGCTCGGCTTCTTGGAGCAATTCATTCAGGGCATCACGAGCTGAAGCATGTTCGTTGATAGCCAAGCCGATCAAGCACAAGGGGCGAAAGGCAGGTTCGGAAATCGCCAAGCTTTGCAGAACCGGCACGCATTCAGGACGGTCGAGGTAAGCCAGCGAATAGGCCGCGTAGAATCGGATTTCGGTATCGCTGCTGCCCAAACCTTCCAGCAATACGTCTGCGGCTGGTGCATTGCCGATCGCCTCAAGTTCACAGGCGGCCCGTCGCGCCGTCTCGCGCCGCATCAAAAGCGTGCGACATCCAACGATCCGTTCGGCTACCTGGGAATCGGTTTCGCCAAAGCCAGTGGCCAACAACGTCGACATGTAATGCATCGGGTCCCATCGGTATTTGGGCAACGTGACTATTTCAATTTGCCAGTCATTTTTGCCCTTGGCAACCGTCAGTTGCTTGTTGGCATCCTGATAGAAGAAACGTTTGTTGATGGCTTTTTCAATCGCGCTGACAACAGTCACGTGTTGGTAGTTATTCTCGACGCGGATACTCAAAGCTGGTGTTTCCATCAGGCGTCCACCACCGATCACGACGCCGCGCAACAGATTGGGTTCGGTGTCCCCCATCACCGATTGAGGCAATACGACCACTTCGCCCGACGCATCGGCCTTGTCATTGCTTTCTCGCGCCCGGTCGAGAAACATGTACTCGCGGAGCTTCGTCGGCATCAAGTAACCGTCGCGTAGATCGGTCGCATTGCATTCGGAGGAGCATTCGACCAGGATGTCTAAGGTGTCCCCCTTGGTATCGCAAGGGTTGGCGTAGACACGGACCTTGGCCATGGCAGTGGCCGGCGAATCCAAGACAAATTGTGGATTGGGAACTTCGCGTAGCCGCATCTCCTTGAGGATCATTTCGCGTTGAGCGCTTGGCTTGACGGTTCCGCCGGTGCCAGGAAGATTGCTGATCAGCGCCATGGCGTCGTAGCGACGCGCAGTCATTCCTAGGGCGGACGCAATTTCACCGACCAGTCGTGGACGATCGGGATCCGACATCAGTTCTTTGATTCGGCGGTTTTCTTTTTCGAACGCGTCTTCCTTCTTGCGATGCGTCCAGGATTGGCATCCGACTCCGGCCGTGATCGTCCCCAACAATCCGAGCACCCAAAGCCACTGGGATGGACTCCGTCGGCGACGGTTGGCAATCGAGTCCACGGTTCTGCCGAAAGGCCATGCAGCAAGGAGGCTCATGAAGGTACTGCCCGAGAGAAGGGTGGATGGAACCGGGGCGCGGCGGTACGCGCCATTAGTTAGGGTGGATACCTAGATTGCCTGCGTTGCGTCAATAGCGATGCAGCCCTATCCCGTTGCTTGGAGGTAGGCATTACCATGGTGCCCAACGGGTGACCAGCGGATCCTCCATCGGTTCCCATGGCCATGACGCAGACGGCCAAAGGTTTTGTTCCTATTCAAGTCACCTTCACGTTTACGATTGCCATGCTAGCTATCGATCGACTATTGGCCGATATGACCTTATTGCTGGGGACGAACAACCGCAAGAAAGTGATCGAGATGGACGCGCACCTTCGCCCGCGCGGATTCTCGCTTCGGACACCGGCCGACTTTCCCGATGCCTTTGAGGTGGAGGAGACGGGGGGGACGTTTTTGGAAAATGCGAGACTCAAAGCGGTGGCGCAAGCCAAGCGGCGGGGCATGTGGGCCATTGGGGAAGATAGCGGCCTTTGCGTTCCAGCCCTGGACAACTCTCCCGGAGTGATTTCTGCCCGATTTTCAGGGCCGGGGGCGACCGATGTATCGAACAATGCCAAGCTGTTGGAGCAGATGCGAGCGCTGCCGATGGGGAAGCGTGATGCGTACTACATTTCGACCATCGTGCTGTCCGACCCGGACGGCGGCATCGCCATTGAGACGGCAGGCGAATGCTGGGGTAGGATTCGGACTGAACCGCGTGGGGCGGGCGGATTTGGTTACGATCCTTTGTTTGAGATTCGCGAGTACCATCGCACATTCGCGGAGTTAGGCGCCCATGTCAAACGTGCGGTCAGCCATCGCTCGCGCGCCTTGCGAGCGTTTTTGCGACAGCTCGATACGTTGGTTGGTTGAAAGTAGTCAGTCCTGATTCGGGTAGGTATTTTGGCATGATGCGAATAGGTGTTTTGATCTTTCCCAAGGTCGAGGAACTCGACTTCGTCGGACCTTGGGAGATGCTTGCGACTTGGAAGCAATTCTCGGACGGCCAGGTGGAGTGCATTTTAGTGGCCCAGACTCTGGAACCGGTAACATGCGCCAACGGCTTGACGATCCTACCTCAGGTTGATTTTGCGGGATGCCCTGCCTTGGACTGCCTTTTGGTTCCTGGAGGAATGGGAACGCGGGTCGAGGTTCACAACCAAGCGTTGGTCGGATTTGTGGTGGAGCAAGCCCGTCGTTGCCGAGCTGTTTTGTCGGTCTGCACGGGAGCGTTTGTGCTGCATGCCGCGGGTTTGTTATCGGGTAGGCGTGCGACAACCCAATGGGAATCTCTGGATCGACTGCGAGCGTTGGGGGACGTCGAGGTTGTCGAGGAGCGTTGGACGTGGGATGGTCGGATCGGATGTGCGGCCGGTGTCTCGGCAGGAATTGATTTAACCTTGCGGTGGATTGCTGAAGTAGCAGGCCATGAAATGGCCGGTCGCGTTCAGTACGAAACCGAATACTATCCTGACGCCGTACGTTATGGATCCGCCCATCGCCGCGCGGGCGTTCCCGGATACATTCGCGACGAATAACCCCGTTGTGTTGCCCTCGCGGACCGACGTTTCGAGTACCATACACCGAGCCCGCAAACATCGATAGAAATCTGAATAAACTCGCGTTGAAATAGAGAGCTATGATCGACGAAAAGAAGAATGAGATTTTTGGACACCGGCCAGGACTGTTTCTTTTGTTTTTCACTGAAATGTGGGAGCGTTTCAGTTACTACGGTATGCGGGCTCTGCTGGTGCTGTTTTTGGTGAGTCAGTTGGCGGACGGTGGCTGGCAGTGGTCGCGCAAAGAGGCGTTGGAACTTTATGCGATGTACACCGGTTTGGTGTACCTGACCCCGATTTTCGGAGGAATCATCGCCGATAAGTTACTGGGCTATCGTGTCGCGGTCATGCTTGGTGCGTTGCTGATGACATTGGGACACGCGACGATGGCAATCGAATCGCACACGACGTTTTACGTTGGGTTGACATTGCTGGTTGTTGGCAATGGATTCTTCAAGCCCAACATTTCGTCGATGGTAGGGCAACTGTATGCCGACCAGTCCGAGAAGAAAGACAGCGCTTACACCATCTTCTACATGGGTATCAATTCGGGCGCGTTCTTGGGCATTCTGTTCTGTGGTTACATCGGTGAGAAAGTGGGCTGGAGCTACGGCTTCGGACTGGCTGGTGTATTCATGGGTTTGGGTTTGATCATGTTCGCGCTCGGTCGTTCGTTGTTTGGTGAGATAGGCACGCGCAAATCGATGTCGTCCAAATTGGACACGACCTCGACGGGTGTTGCCGCAGTGCCTTCGAATGTCGTTCGCGATCGATTGATCGTGATTGGAATCCTCTCGTTCTTCACCATCTTTTTTTGGATGGCGTTTGAACAAGCGGGTGGGTCAATGACGATTTTCGCCAAGGACTACACGGCGCGGATTCTCAGCGGAATTTGGGCGACGCTTTTCTTTTGGTCGAATACCGCCCTGACGGTGATTCCGCTCGCGCTGGTGACTTACGTATTGATTCGATTGATCCGCGCGTCCTACCACCGGATTCCATTTTCGAATCTTGCGATCGCCTTTAGCTTCGTTCTGATTTGGATCATCGCCTTGTGGATGCTCAACAAAGAATTCAACATGCGGGCCTACGCGGTGAATCTCATCGTGCCGACGGAGGCGGTCGAGGGTCAGCCTGCGGGTTCGAAAAATCTCGAGCGAACCATTCAGACGGACTTGACCATGACCCTAGGGCAAAAGTTGCTATTGGTCGACCGCGAAGGTAAAGGAGGCGAAGGCAAACTGAAGATCATCTCCGAATCGCAGGCTAACGAGTTCGAAGGTGAATTCCAGGCGACGGTGCTGAAGGAAAAGCAAAATGAAACGGAGGTTCCGGCCTCGTGGTTCGGAATTCTCAACTCGTTCTTCATCATCGCGTTTGCTCCGCTTTTGAGTCGATTATGGGATAGTCCCTGGAACCCCTCGGCTCCATGGAAGTTTGGTTTTGGATTGATTCTATTGGGCTTGGGCTTTGGCATTTTGGCCATCGGTAGCATGGGGATTGACCGAGAGGCGAAGACGGCAGCGGTCAGCATGTGGTGGCTCATTTTGGCCTACCTGCTTCATACTTTGGGAGAACTGTGCGTCTCACCTGTGGGTCTATCCTACGTGAGCAAATTGGCTCCACTGAAGCTGGTGGGGTTGATGTTCGGCATTTGGTTTGTAGCAACCGCTATCGCCAACTATTTGGCTGGAAAGAGTGGCAGCTTCATTGACCCGATCTCCGAGAAATATGGATTGACGATCTTCTTTTTGATCTTCACCGTGATTCCGGTGCTCAGCGGATTCGTCATTTGGATGTTGACGCCGAAGATCAAGAAGATGATGCACGGCATCAACTGAACGCGCAGCGCTGTTGCGGTGGAAACCACACCGTTTGAATTCGGAATGTTTCAAAAGAAATTGGTGAGTGGCCAAAGTCATGTCGGACAGCATAAATCCTGAGTTCAAGCCCTTCGTCCCCGAGGAAGCGAATATCCCCGAGTTGACTTGGTTCCCCGTCATCATGGGGGCCTTGCTCGGGATCGTGTTCGGTGCCTCGTCGATGTACTTGGTGCTCAAGGTCGGGTTGACCGTCTCGGCATCGATCCCCGTGGCGGTTTTGTCGATCACCCTGTTTCGCGTTATTTCGCGTGTCACTGGGTTGAGTAAGACCACGATCTTGCAAAACAACATCGTGCAGACGACCGGCTCCGCCGGGGAATCCTTGGCCTTTGCCGTGGGGCTTATTATGCCGGCCTTGTTGCTATTGGGTTTCGACATTGATGTCATCCGAGTCATGACCGTTAGTGTGTTCGGTGGGTTGCTCGGTATTCTGATGATGATCCCGCTTCGCAAAGCCTTCATCGTCCAGCAGCATGGGACGCTGACGTTTCCAGAAGGCAAGGCATGCGCCGAGGTTTTGATCGCCGGTGAGAAGGGAGGCGCGACCGCGTCGATGGTCTTTTCCGGGTTCGGATTGGCATTTGTGTACCAGTTCTGCATGCAGGCGCTTCATGTCTGGAAGGACGTAGCCGAGTCCGCGTTGCACTGGGTCGGTGCGGCGGGCAAAACGGTTGGGCTCAAGGGTGCCACACTGAGCATGGAACTATCCCCATCCCTTTTAGGGGTTGGGTTCATCATCGGTCCGAGAATCGCCAGCATCATGGTCGCCGGAGGCGTGCTGGCTTACCTTGTGATCAGTCCAATGATCATGTTTTTTGGAGAGCAACTCACCTCTCCGCTCGATCCTGGGACGAAGTTGATCAGCGAAATGGCGGACAACGAGATCCGCAACAGTTACATCCTCTACATCGGTGCCGGGGCTGTGGCAGCGGGTGGAATCTTCAGCATGATCAAAGCGTTGCCAATCATTTTTGGCGCCATCCTGACCAGCTTTCGGGATTTGTTTGCCTCCCGCGCCAACGCCGATGAAACCAAACGTCGAACCGAACGCGATCTTCCATTTCCTTTGATATTTGCAAGTAGCGTGCTGCTGGTTATCGGATTGATGGCGGTCCCTCAACTGGGCCTTGGGTTTGGCTACACGGGCATCGCCGGTGCCATGATGATCGTGGTGTTTGGGTTCTTATTCGTGACGGTGGCGGCCCGTCTGACGGGAGAGATTGGCTCGTCCTCCAATCCGATTTCCGGCATGACCGTAGCCACGCTATTGCTGACCTGCCTGATCCTCTTGCTGCTTGAGTACATGGGGATTGCGACCATCAACAAGGAGATCAAACTCACCGCGCTGACCATCGCCGGTGTGGTTTGCATCGCGTCGAGCAATGGCGGTAGTACGGCCCAGGCCCTCAAGACTGGGCATTTGGTGGGTGCGACGCCTCGATCCCAGCAAATAGCGATTTTGGTCGGCGCATTTACTTCCGCCTTGGTGGTTGGATTGGTGCTGTTGGCCATGAACGAAGCCAACTCGACGTACAGCAAAAAGGCTGTGGAGGGATATGCGGATGTCCAGATCGACACCGAGGGCTTGCCCAAAGATACGGTCCATTCGGGACAGTACTACGAAGAGGATAAAAACGAATACTCTGTACTCAATCTCGGTCGGGCCGAGACCGGTGGGCCATTGCCTCCGGGACGGTATCTGATCGATGCAACCGGCCACGCGGTGTACCTCGTCGATCCCGCCATCAATGGGATGCTTGAATCCGACGACAAAGGCAATGACATCCGGCAGAACAAATTCGATGCACCGAAGACCGTACTGATGCAATTGATCATCGACGGTATCCTCGATCGCAGATTGCCGTGGGGACTGGTGATGTTCGGTGTTCTCATTGCATTGACATTGGAGTTGAGCGGCGTTCCGAGTTTGCCGTTTGCGGTTGGAGTGTATCTGCCGTTGGCCGCTTCGACCCCGATTTTTGTCGGAGGTGTGATTCGATGGGCCGTCGATCGTTACCACAGAGTTGTGCCGGGCGGCGAAGACGATTCGAGTCCCGCGGTACTGCTGAGTTCCGGATACATCGCCGGAGGTGCCATCGCGGCCGTTTTGATTTCGTTCATGAACTTTCGTCCGAATCTGCTGCAAAGCGTGAACATGTCTGCGCCCGCACCCGCCGAGGGACAGGAGGTTGTATCCATGTTTGCCGGGATGTTGCCCACATGGTGGTTGGACAGTTCGATCCCCGCGCTCTCGGCGTTTGGAGTGCTGTGCGTCGTAATGTTGTTGGTGGGATTGTTCAGCCGTCGAGATAGCTGACGCGATGCGCACCCTCCTGCGTCCATTGAGCCGGTTCGTCAAGATTGCTTGGGCATCACCCTACACCTTGTTCGGGTTATCGATGTTGTTCGTCCCGTTGCCCGGTCGACGGAGATTGATCCGGTATCGTGGGACACTGGGAGTGATCGGTCCGGCCATCGCCCGGTTGTTGCGGTGTGCGCCGATACAGGGCGGAGCGGTGGCCATGACGTTGGGGCATACGATATTGGCTCAATCGCACGAAACTTTCTTAAGCACGTGGGAGCATGAGGCGGTGCATGTGCGGCAATACGAGCGTTGGGGGCCGTTTTTTGTACCGGCCTATTTGCTCTGCTCGTTGTGGTTGATGTGGCGGGGGGCGGATCCGTATTGGGACAACCCATTCGAACGCGAAGCGCGCGCCCTGTCTTGATGGGCTCGCGATCGCAATTTGGTACACTGCGCCTTTTGAATCTTCAAGAGAAATGCTTATGAATGCGATCCTGATCAACCGCGATCGGTTGCTCGACCGATTCCTGAAATACGTCCGCATCGGTACGACAGCGGACCCGAACACCAACGACTATCCGAGCAGTCGCGGTCAGTGGCTTTTGGGCCAATTGTTGGTCGAACAGATGCGAGACTTTGGGATTGTGGATGCCACTCAGGACGACAATGGTTTGGTGTGGGGGACCGTTCCAGCCACGGTTGACGGCCCGGTTCCCACCCTGCTGTTCAATGCCCACTTGGATACCTCGCCGGAAGCCAGCGGCGATCGCGTTCGTCCGAATGTGATCGATAGCTACCCAGGGGGAGATATCCCGTTGGCCAATGGTGATGCCATTCTCGAGGTCGATACCCCTGAGCTTCAGAAATTGGTCGGTCATTGCTTGATCACCACCGATGGTCAGACGTTGCTCGGCGGCGATGACAAAGCCGGGGTGGCCGCGATCATGGAGATGGCGCAGCAACTCATGGAGAATCCGCATTTGCCGCACGGGCCCGTCCGATTGCTGTTTACCTGTGATGAGGAAATCGGTCGAGGGACTAGGCATGTAACGTTGGAGCGAGCCGGCGCGGTTGTCGGGTACACCCTCGATGGCGGTGGTGCCGGCACGATCGATGTCGAGACGTTTTCCGCGGACATGGCCACCGTGCGTTTCTTCGGCATCAATTCGCATCCGTCGGTTGGCAAAGGCAAGATGGTCAATGCCATCCGTGGTATGGGTAAGTTCCTCGCTTCTCTACCGAGCGCTACACGTTCGCCGGAAACGACAGCCGATCGTGAAGGATTCATCCATCCGTACGCCATGCAAGGCTCGGTAACGGAAGCCAGTGCGCAGCTGCTGCTGCGGGATTTCGATACCGAGCGACTTGCCGAGTACGCCATGGAATTGCGTGCCTTGGCCGAGCAGATCTGTCAGGCCATCCCGCGCTTGACGTGTAGCGTGGAGATCGAGACCCAATATCGGAACATGGCCGACGGTTTGAAGCGATTCCCGAAGGCGGCCGATTTGGCGGAGAAGGCGTTTGCGGAACTTGGGATGGCCTGCCAACGGGCATCGATTCGGGGTGGCACCGATGGAGCGTTGATGACAGAGATGGGATTGCCGACACCGAATTTGTCGGTTGGGCAATACAACATCCATTCGACCAAGGAATTCGCGTCGCTCGATGAGATGGAGATCGCTGTCCGACACGCCATCGCGCTGACCGATCTTTGGCAAAGGCATGGCCGATCATAGCGAACGCCCCCCGGTATGATCGTTCTGATATCGCCTGCAACGAAGCCGGTAGCAGGAGCTACTCTTTATTCCATGCGATCCGGCAACCGATCGGCGGGGCCGATCGAATCGGTATCTCGTTGTCCTCGCATATTGCGGTTAAGACATCGCGCAGTTCATGCCGCGTAGCCGAGGGACGCTTTTTTCCAAATCCCTCATAAAGATTGCTGATCCGGCCCTCGTAAAGGATTTGGCGCGACTCTGGCTTCCAGACAAACACGGATGGAATCGTGGTCGCATGAAGCCACCGTGCAAGCTTGTGTTCGGGATCCAGAATAACCGGTGCGTCGATGCGATATTCCGTACGATGCCTGTTCGCTGCCTCGAGCGTTGTTTCCGCAACCCCGTGGACGAACAGAAACTCGATCCCTCGGTCTGAGAATTCTGAATGGATACGCTTCAATTCAGGTTGGTATGAATTCGAAATCGGACAATCCGTTGAAATGAACACCAAGCATATGGCTTTGTTCAAAGAAGTCCCAAACAAGGGATGCTCCTTCCCTAGCGTGTCCACCCAAGTCGACTCAACCAACTCGATCTGCGAGGGTGCCTGGCAATACCCCCAAGGGGAGTAAACCAACAAGCCAAGCAACATGCAAACCCAGCCCCATTTTCGCACAATCATTTGCCGCTCCCTGTTTCAATACCTCTGACGTTGTTCAGTAGGGTTCGAAGACCTTTCAGCTCCTCCATGCTGAGCGCGCCATCTCGATCGGCGTCCAGCAGAGCAAAGCCGGCCCCTTGAAGCCTCGGCGGTGCTTCCGATTTTTGCAACTTGCCATCTCGATTTTCATCCAGTTGAAGCAGGAGTCTTTCGAGTCCAGGTCCCGCAGTGAATTGATTCACGATGGATTTGGAAAAATGATCCCGGACTGCGTCTTGAAGTTTCGGCCTGTCGGCTTCGTCGTTTGCCACCACCGATAGGGTTATGCTCCCCATCTCATCGTTGGACTGTCGACCCCACCGGATCGGCTGAGGTGGTGAGTAAGGATTTTCGGGATTGTCGCTCGAGTTGTCGTATTCGATAATCGATTTGAGGGTGGTGCCGGCAGGCAAGTCGATCGAATCGCGATAGATGTATCGATCCTGCCAATCGAGATCCCAATCATCGATCTGCAACAACGGGATAGCGTCCCCATCCGGAAGATACGCTTTCAAGCTCATCGTCTTGCAGATGTAGTGGGCATGACCACCCACACTAACTCCTTTCACCGCAATGGGTAGCGTAAATTCGTCCTCAATCCGATAGTTCTTATCCCCAGCGGGGATATCGATCCCAGCACCGAAGCCAAACAATGGTGGAATCTGGATATTGACGAGCTGTTTCGACGGTGGACGGTCGGCAAAGTAGAGGGCCAACTCCGCCTTTTCGACTTCCTCTATGCCGGAGGGATGGAAGTGTGTTTGCATGATGACGTCATTGTTCCTGGGTAACGGAAGTGCCAAGTCACCTGGCAGCTTGGACGGAATAGTGCCGGGTACGTAGCCACCAAGTCCCCGCGCCATCGCTTCATCGAGCCTACGGTTTTCAGCACCGGAGTCGCCTCGCGCATTGCGTCCACGCAACCAACCACCCACTCTGCCGAGCAGTCCAGCACCCGCACCCGGCACAATCCCAGCCGCACCGACAAACCCCATTCCGGAAATACCCGCTTGACCATCCTCGCCATCTAGGCGTCGAGCATTGCCAGTGTCGTCCAAAAAAAACAGAGCATGATGCATGGAAGAGGTCGCATGCGTTTTGAGCTCGACGGCCTTCACCCAATGATCTTCCGAAAGAGCGAGCGGGAATACGAAGGAACGATAAAGGTCCGGCCCGTCGGCGGGAACGTTGAATGCGCCTGACATTTGGACCACCAGATCCGGCTCGCCAAGAGACCAACGATTCGCGAAAACTGGCGGTGGAGGCATCTGGCTCGTTTCTCCTTGGGGACATCCGAGCTCTACCCATTTCCCGAGCAAGGATTTTTCTATGTCGCTAAGGCTTCGATCATTCGCGAAGGTCACATTGCGATTCGTCGGTTTCCACGGAGGCATGTAGCCGCTCTCAATGACCGCCAGGATGGTTTCCGAATGACGTTCTATCTCGGCATAGGTGATGAGCGAAAATGGTCCGACCTGCCCTTCGCGATGGCAGGCCGTGCACTTCTCGTAAATGATCGGTGCAATATCCTTCGCAAACGTAATATCGTCCTCTGAGCTCAGCACTCTTTCGCCGATCGGTTCTTGTCCTAAAGCGGCCGGCAAAACGCAAACGAATGCAAGCCACTGGAGCGCGACCAAGTACTTCCATCGCAGACGGTTTGACGCCCCTTTTTTCATCGTGCCGTGCGAGGCACCTCGAGGTAGTTTCGACATGAATTCTTTCTCCTTTGCCTTCATAGCAATCAGCACTTATCGGTTGGGGATTTTTCTATCGATTCGTCGTCGCCGATAATCCTGTTGGGATCATCTGCCTAAGTTTTGCTGCAAAAATACAACGGCCTGTCATGGAATTGACTCGACTGATTCGGCTTCGCCAAACCCGAGTACAAGACGGTTAGGGGTACGTGACTCATGTCGGAACCAGGCGTCGTCTTTTGGAAGTACATCCGCCAATTCGAGGGAGATCTCCTTGGGCCCGAATGGAGACGACTGCTCGTTCCAAGTCGCCGTGATTCGAATCGCCATTCCCTTCGTGGTTTCGGCCCACAGTTCCAAGGAATCCGGAAGATTCCGCATGCCCGAACGATTGCCCGATCGATCGCGCAAAGCGCCACGAATATGTCGACAGTTCGCCGACTGGGATTTCCCTGGCGCGATCGGTAGTTCCTCATTCTCAAGGAGGGTCAAGTTATATGCATGCTTCATGCGCTCGAGCAGGCTGGTCACTTGCAGATAAGGGGTATCCAGATCGTGGATGGAATCAAGCCAATTGGCTAAGTTGCGCTGGCCGCCTACGAGCACTGGGCCGATTGGAGGGGCAACCCACGCAAGCTCGCCATCTTTCCCCAGCCAGAAATCCGCCGCGCCCAAAGGGCTGTGTCGGCACAGTGCAAAACGATCGTTTCCCTGCACGTACAAATCGCTTACCACCGTCTGCGAACCGACGAGAGGATTGCGTCGGTTCACCGTCAGCCGATATTGCCGTATCGCATCATCGTTCGCGACCAAAAGGCTGCGGTCAATAACCGCCGACGCGGCTCGCATCGGATCGGTCCCCTGATTCAGTACAAACAAAACGATGAATATCGAGGCAACCGCCAAGAAGGCAGAAATGGCCGGAATCGAGGCCGATGTTCTAGGATTGCGAGCTCGCATGGGTCGAAGGCTTTCTTCTTCCTCGCGAATCATTACGAGCGTTTTCGTGATCCTCTGCCTTTCGAAATTTGCGCCGTCAGACTGCAATGCGGTCTGCAATAATGCATCCATCAACCACACCTGACGTTCGACGATAGGATCGCTTGGAATCTCCGAGTATGCCTCCGAATCACTGTCGGGTCGAATCGATTCACTCATGTTGACGACTCCAGCAAAGCCATCTTTCTCTGAATGCAGTCATGCAATTGCAGCTTCGCTCGACTCAATCGCTTTTTCAGACCATCCAGATTGATTTGCAAAACGGTCGCGACGGCACTCAATTCGAGTTCGCGCTGGTAACGTAGTCGTATGGGGGATTGATAGTGTTCAGGCAATGCAGCGATGCATTGGCGAAGCGCTTCGAGTTTGTCCATGAACCCATCTCCAGGCAATTTCTGAAGCCGTGTGAACTGGTCGTTGAACCATGCCAGGGTTTCTTCGTCCATGGACATGGTTTTTTTGGATGCATTTCTTCGATAGTGAGCCAGAATCAATTTGCTTGCGATTCCGCGGAGCCAAGCACCAAATGGAATATCACGGTCGTAGTCGTTCAAACGTCGCCATGCGACCAGCATTGTTTCTTGGTAAAGATCATCGACAACATTGGCGTCGCGAATGCTGGCCCGCAAATACGCAACCAACATGGAAGAGTTTTCTCGGACGAGGATTTCGAAAAGGTCATTTGCGTCCATGAATGGATCCAGCGGCGAAAATGAACGGCGCCACCGCAGCTCTGGTTGTGCGATCTCTAGTCAATGTCTCGGCGTTAGGCAAAGGGGACAAGCGATCGCTCGGAATTTTGGAAATCTTTCCAGACCTGAGGCAACGCGTTGTTCGCTTGAATGCAAGTCAAACGTCGACGTAGTGTTATTCGACCAATTCGAGCAGGCCACGTAAGCGACTTGGGCGGTGCAATTGATCCGAGTCTAGGGATGTCGCTCAGCGGGCGACTAGGTAGACCGCTAGTCCGCCGTGGGCTTTGGCCGCGTCGTAGACTTCGATCGCGTAGCGGGCGAGGATCGTATCCTCTGGGTCGACGATGATCGGGATGTCCGGTCGTAGGGTGATGACGCGCTTCAATTGATCGGACAACGCCTGCATCGACGCGAGTGGTTGATCGTTGAATCGATAACGCACGTCGCTTCCGTCCTGCGCGATCTTCACGATGCAATCGCTCAGGTCCGAATCGGAAGGTTGGGGCGGTTCGTCCGACTCGCCACCCGGTTTCGATTCGGACTCTGCAGAAACCGCGCCCGGTAGGAGTTGCTCAAGCCGTTGGAAGGACGAGGTGGTCAAGAAAAATACAAGCAGCAGAAAGACCACATCGATCATGGGGGTCATCATGCTGTCCAAACTGCCGCGGTCGGCACCTCCAAAGAAGCGGGTCTTCATGGTCGCTGGTCATCCTCCTTCATAAACGGCGAACACGATGTCCGAATTGCCGGTCAACGCACAGGTCTTGAGTAGATGCGCGATGGCAGCGTAGGGGACCGATTGATCGGTCCGGATGCGGATGCGCAGTGGCTGGCCTCCGTCGGCCTGCATCCGGCCGAGGATCAGCATTCGAACTTGATCGAGATCCAAGGTGGTCCCGTTGTGTTGGTACAAACCATCTTTGGGGATTTGGATGGTCAAGGTCGGGCGGTCCGAGAGATCGGCGATGCCTGCCGTTGCGGACGGCAATTCGAGCGGCAGGAAATTCTCCTGCTTGGCCAAATGGCTACTAACTAGAAAGAAGATGATCAACAAGAACGTGACGTCGATCATCGGCGTCATGTTGATGGTGACTCGGCTGGTACCTCGGTAATTGGGGATGCGCATACCGACGTATTCTAACCGAGAGGCCATGCGGGAAGGAATGGGCGCGATTGGCTCGAAACTGGCTACGACCGGCTCGACCTTGCCGACTGCGCATTCTAAGTCGGATATTTGGTCACCCCAACGAAGTATCCTACGGCTAGCAGGCATCCTTTATGGGGCTTAAGTGGTAGCGGAGGGCACCCTCGCGGATTAGACTCTTGCCATTCCGGCAAAACGGTTCCTTTCCACCCAACCCACACCACACCTTGGCGTAGACCGAAATGAATGCATCCAGCACAGCAGGACCTCTCGTACCCAATGCCCATCGATTGCTTTGGGCGGGCTTCATGGCAATTCTTGCGGCCGGTGTCGGCTTCGCGATCCGCGGCGGCATCCTTGACAACTGGTCGGCTGAATTCGGATTCAACGCGCAGCAGTTAGGCTCCATCACAGGTGCCGGTTTGTCTGGCTTTTGTTTTGGCATCATCATTGGGGGGGTGATCGTCGACAAACTCGGATATGGCAAACTGGTTGCTTTGGCATTGCTGGGTCACATCCTGTCGGCCTTCGTCACCTTTGCAGCCACTACTCCGGACAACGCTTACAACCTGCTCTTCTGGGGCAGTTTTATTTTTGCCTATGCCAACGGCACGTTGGAGGCTGTGGCCAATCCACTGGTAGCCACGATCTTCCCAAACAACCGGATGCATTACCTCAATATATTGCATGCGAGTTGGCCGGCCGGACTCGTCATCGGGTCCGCCTTGGGCTGGGTTCTCGACGACCAGTTGAAGCTAGCTTGGCAATATCAATTGGCTCTGTACCTGCTACCAACGGCTTTGTACGCCATCATGTTCTTCGGTCAACATTTTCCGAAGTCCGAAGCGGCAGCGACCGGGACGAGCTTTGCTGAGATGTACAAATCGGTTGGTATTCTCGGATCACTTGTGGCTTGCTTCCTATTGTCACTGTTCTTTGGTGACATCTTGAAGGGCTTCTTTCCTGAATACGCCGTCTGGATTGGGTACGCCATCGGTGGTGCCTTGTTGATCACGGCGGGTTTCATCACCAACTTTTCGATGGGTTCGGTCATCCTGTTTATTCTCTACATCACGCATGCCTTGGTTGGCTCGGTCGAATTGGGAACCGACTCTTGGATCCAAAACATCACGGGTAATCTGTTCACGTCCGAACAAGGCAAGTACCTGTTCCTTTGGACGTCGGCCATCATGTTTGGTCTTCGATTTTGTGGACACTGGATTGAGAACACGCTCAAACTCAAGCCGATCGCGTTGCTGCTGGTCTGTTCCATCATCGCATGCATTGGTTTGAACCTGGCGAGCGGCATGCAGACCTTCACCATGGCTTTGGTTGCTCTCGGAATTTATGCGGTTGGCAAGACATTTTTCTGGCCAACCATGCTAGCAGTTGTCGGGGACAGATATCCCAAGTCGGGCGCCGTAGCGATGTCGATCATGGGTGGTATCGGCATGTTGTCTGCAGGCATGATCGGTGGTCCAGGTCTGGGCTATTCCAAGGACCGTTTTGCCGGTGAGGAACTGCAACGAGTGGCACCCCAATTGGCCGCGGAGTACAAGGCCGAGAAGCCTAGCACGTTCCTCAATATTTCTGCGACCTCGGTGTATGGATTGAACGGGACTATGTTGGAGGAAGCCCGCAAAGCGGATCCGCGAACCGAGAACCAGCAGACGGTGGTGAGTGCCGACCAACGCGGTGACCGTACGACCTTGCGTGTCGACTCCTTCATTCCCGCCATCATGGCCGTCATCTATTTGGGCTTGCTTCTCTACTACCGAAGTATCGGTGGGTACCGACCGTTGCGAATCGACGAAGAGCAGTTGTAGAGGTACGCATCGCGCAGGAAGTTGGCTGCATTGACACTTTTGAAGGAATGGGGATGGACGGTCGGAACGGATCCCGTCGCCGCCTACATTCACATTCCTTTTTGTCGGCATCGCTGTGGCTACTGCAATTTTTCGCTGCTCGCCAATCGAGACGATTTGTTCGAACGCTTTCTCGTGGCCCTGGAACGGGAGCTAGCCGGGCTCGAACAGCCCAGGCCGGTGGATTCGATCTTCTTAGGGGGCGGTACACCCTCGATCCTGCCTGCCTCACTCATGACTCGATTGCTGGCGCAACTCCGGCAATGGTTGCCGCTCCGCGATGGGGGAGAATGGTCGATCGAAGCCAATCCGATTGACCTCGATGACGCGGCCTTGTCGCTGTGGCGGTCCGAAGGCATTCAACGTGTCAGTATCGGTGGTCAGTCGTTTGACCCCGCTAAACTTAAGATGCTCGAACGCGATCATTCTCCGGACCAGCTCTGGTCGGCCATCGAACGGTCCCGACACTTCATGCAATCGGTCTCACTCGATTTGATCTTCGCCGCACCCGGCGAGCCGCTCGCTACATGGATGCGTGATCTCAAGCGGGCCATCGAATGCGGTGTCGACCACGTTTCGACATATGGATTGACGTATGAGAAGGGGGCCAAGTTCTGGTCCCTTCGCGAGCAAGAGCGTTTGGTCGCCGCGGATGAGGATTTGGAGTTGGCGATGTACGAGCATGCTATAGACGGGCTGACGGGCGCCGGCTTCGAGCACTACGAAGTTTCGAATTTTGCCAGACCGGGCCACGCGTGCCGGCACAATCAAGCGTACTGGAACGGGGACGCCTGGTGGGCTTTTGGCCCGAGCGCAGCGCGGTATGTTGGCGGTGTGCGAAGTGTCAATCATCGGAGCACTCTGACGTACATGCGACGCATCGAATCGGGGCAATCGGCGGTCGATGAACGTGAGTTGCTCAGCCCGCAGCAACGCGTGCGAGAACGCTTTGTGTTCGGTATGCGGCAACTCAAAGGTGTGGACTGGAGCGGTTTGAGCGAGGAAGCCGACGCCGAGACCCGTGTGTCGATCGAAGAGAAAATCGACGAGCATGTGGCAGCTGGCTGGATGCTTCGCGAAGGAGATCGAGTACGATTGAGTCGGCCAGGGCTGATGCTCAGTGACAGCCTGTGGGGCCACTACCTCGACGATCATTGAAGCACCTTCGATCCAATACCGCCATGCCGTCCGAAAAGCTTGAATCGCCACGCTCCGCGCAGGTTTGGTGCGATGTTGGAGGGACCTTTACCGATTGTTTTGTCGTCGATGATCGCGGGCGGATGGGCCGTATCAAATTTCTGAGTCATGGCCGAGTCCCCGGCCGCGTCCAACGTTGGGTATCTTCCTCGGAGTTGGTCGATCCGCAGCGCGCGATGGATCCCAATGGTTTTTGGGAAGGCGCTACCTTGGTCGGATTCGACGTCGAGGGCCGAGCGATCGGCTCGGCGATTTGCATCGGTTCCAATCCGGAAACCGGAGCCTTGACGCTGGATGTGAGTTTCGAGAACCATGCATCCATGACGGCTTACGAGTTGCGGCCCGGGATCGAGGCGCCCGTGCTCGGTGCCCGATGGTTGCTCGGGGTGCCTTTGACGAAGCCGTTGCCACCGCTTCAAATCCGGCTGGGGACTACCCGCGGAACCAATGCCCTTCTGACGCGCACCGGAGCCAAGACGGTCTTTGCGGTGACGGAAGGTTTCGCTGATTTGCTCGAGATCGGTTATCAAGAACGACCGGATTTGTTCGCGCTCGAGGTTCGCAAACGTCCGCCTCTTTATGATTGTGTCGTCTCCATTCGCGAGCGGCTCGACGCTGACGGAGCCATCCTGCGTCCGATCGACAATGAGGATAGCCGTCGGAAACTGCAAGCCCGGTTTAACGAAGGCTATCGATCGTTGGCCATCTGCTTGATACACGCGTATCGAAACGGTGAACACGAACGGATACTGGCGGAGATGGCCGAGTCGATCGGCTTCACCTGCGTGTGCGTCAGCAGTCAGGTGGCGCCGATGATCAAGGCGGTGTCACGCGGTGAGACGACCGTGGTGGACGCTTACTTAACCCCGGTCGTGCAGGACTACCTGCATCGCGTTCAGACTCAATTTGGATCCGAGCCTGGCACACGCTTGCGGGTCATGACCAGCAGCGGAGGCCTGGTCGATGCCTCGTTGGTCTGCGGTCGTGAGACGGTTTTGTCCGGGCCTGCGGGAGGCGCTGTGGCGTTGCAGTCTATGGCCCGGCACTACGGGACTCCCAAACTCATCGGTCTCGATATGGGTGGCACGAGCACCGATGTCTGTCGCGTCGATGGTCGACTACAGCTCGAGCATGAGACGATCAAGGCCGGGGTGCGGATGCTGATCCCGACCTTGGCCATCCACACCGTGGCCTCGGGGGGTGGCAGTGTGTGTTGGTTCGACGGCGTGCAGTTGCGGGTTGGGCCGCAAAGCGCGGGCTCCGAACCTGGCCCCGCGTGCTACGGCCGCGGCGGACCGCTGACCATCACCGATTTGAATGTGCTGCAGGGGCGCATCGATCCCCGTCGTTTCCAAATCCCGCTCGATCGATCTGCAGCCCAGTTGCGCGCGAATGAACTGTTGGATCAAGTCCGAACATCGGAGATCTTTCAAACGATGGACGTGGCGGAATTGATCGCCGGTCTAAGACGGCTCGCCAACGAGCAAATGGCATCGGCCGTTCGGGCCATCACGATCCAACAAGGGGCCGATCCTCGGGAGCATGCGCTCGCAGGTTTTGGAGGTGCCGCGGGGCAACATATCTGCGAAATTGCAGAACTGTTGGGGATGGATCGAATCCTCGACCATCCCGATGCCGGGTTGCTCAGCGCCCTCGGCATGGGGCTGGCTCAAACGAAACGTTCGGGCAGTCTTCCGATGCTTCGATCCTGGTCGGCCATCGATTGGCGCGAGCTGGATCGGTTGCGAGCGATGCTCCATGATCAGGCGGTCGAAGCGCTCGCTCTCGAAGACGTTGCGATCGATCCGATGCAGTCTCGATGCGAGTTGGCAATGCGCTACGCAGGTACAGAGGGCGGGCTGCGGGTGGTGTGGGGTGATCAAGATCCACAGGAACTGGTGCAAATTTTCGAGGCGTTGCACCGTGATCGGTTCGGTTACGCTCGGCCGGGTCGTGAGCTGGAGCTCGTCGAGATCTGGGTCGAAGCCGCATCGCCGGACGTTCCCTTCGGTTCCCTGGCTTCTGCGTCCCTTCACCCGTCGAACCCGAGGAGCGCGTGTGCGGGTGTCGACCACGCCTTGTTTTCGAGTGGTCGATGGATCCAGATCGCGAGCCTGGATCGCGCGTCCTTGCACGTTGGACAATCGTTGGCCGGGCCAATGCTCATCAACTCGCACGGCAGCACCACGCTCATCGACGCCGGATGGACCGGTCGTGTCTTGGATGATCTTGCACTGATGATCGAGCGCGACGAACAAGTCTCTGCACCGAATCTGGATAGGAGCTCGGGTGCCCAGAAGGGGATAGATCCAGTGCTGCGCGAGGTTCTCGCGCAGCGCGTCGCGGCGATTGCCGATCAGATGGGCATTGCGCTGGAGCAGACGGCGATGAGCGTCAATGTCAAGCAGCGGCGGGACTTCAGTTGTGCGGTTTTTAACGTCGATGGAGAACTGGTCGCCAACGCTCCGCATGTTCCGGTTCATCTGGGCGCGATGGGCCAGACCGTTCAAGTCATCATGCGGGAATTTCCGGACATGCGGCTTGGGGACTGTTTTGTGACCAACGATCCCTATCGCGGTGGTTCCCATTTGCCCGACGTGACGGTCGTGACCCCCGTCTTTGTGAGCAAAACCGCCGATGGGGAGCCTGTGTTGGAAACACCTCAGTTTTACGTGGCTTCGCGTGCCCATCATGCCGAGATCGGCGGGATCGCGCCGGGATCGATGGCACCTACTTCGACCCGTTTAGGCGAGGAAGGGGTTATCCTGCCCCCGATGCGATTGTCCGATTCTGGAATCGATCGATCGTTCGAAGTCGAACGCATGCTGCGTGAAGCGCCGTTCCCGTCACGTTCGGTTTTTGAGAACATGGCCGACTTGGCCGCCCAGCAGGCCGCCAACCAACGCGGGGTCGTGTTGATGCGAGAGCTCGCGGTTCAACTTGGTTGTGCAACCATGCACCGCTACCTCGAGTCGATCCTTGAGGCCGCGCAACTCAAAACGCAGCGATGGATCGAGACGCTCGAGGACCGTGACTACACGCGCGTCGATCACATGGATGACGGTTCTCGGATCCAAGTATGCTTGCGTAAGCAAGCCGCAGCGAGTGGGGCGCGATTGCAAGTAGATTTTTCCGGAACCGGACCGGTGAGTGCGGGCAATCTCAATGCGAACCCTGGCATTGTCAAAGCGGCGGTGTTGTACTGCGTGCGGTGTGCGATCGCCGATACGATGCCGCTCAATGCAGGCGTGCTTCGGGCCATCGATTTGTTCATCCCCGAGGGAATCCTCAATCCGAAAGGAATCGGACCGCAATCGGATTGGCCAGCGGTCGCGGGCGGAAACGTCGAAACCAGCCAACGCGTCGTTGATTGCGTGCTGGGTGCTTTGGGCTTGGCCGCTGCGAGCCAAGGCACGATGAACAATTTCTTGTTCGGCAACGCGGGCTTTGGTTATTACGAAACCATTGGTGGTGGCACGGGAGCGTGCCCCTCGGCTCGTGGCGAGCATGCGGTGCATTCGCACATGACCAACACCCGTTTGACGGACGTGGAGGTGCTCGAAAGTCGCTATCCGGTGCGGCTGATTGAGTTTTCGGTTCGGCGCGGTAGCGGCGGTGCTGGGCAGTACCCAGGTGGCGATGGCATGGTGCGACACGTGCAGGCACTCGAACCGTTGGAGGTTTCGTTGGTGACCAGTCGCCGTGGTTCCTATCCGCCGTTCGGACTGTCCGGTGGACAATCCGGCGCTTTGGGCGAGAACTTCTGGGTTGGACGGGACGGGACGGAGAGGCAACTCCCCGGTTCGTGTCAGTTGCGATTGGAGGCGGGCGAAGGAATTCTCATCCGGACGCCGGGCGGCGGCGGCTATGGACAGGAAACGGGATTGCGGCGATACACGGCTCCGGATGGCCATCGAACTTGATAGTCGGACAATCGCTTGTCAGGAACCGGGTAATCGGTGCTGATGAACTGAGCACCGCTGGCCATGGCTTGATCACGAGTGTGAGTGTCGTTCGTTCGAGCCTGGCGCGTATCGGAATCAGCCCGCGTGCGAACCAAAAATCCCTTTTGCACCAAACGCTGGATCGTTTCGAAGTTCCCTACCGCATCGTTGATCTTCATCCAGCCGGCCGCAGGATGATCTTCATCAACCGAGACAAACATCACCCGATCCTTCAGTGACGGATGACCCTCGAGATACCGATCTCGTACGGCGTCGGTATTGTCGAGGGCGAAGATCAATTTTCCCAAGCACTCCGATAGCTGTGGCCAGCCCTCGCTCAGGATCGCTTCGCGGAGAGTATCGCGACCCCCGCGCAGGGTATCGGGCAACAAAAGTTTTTCGGCAGGTACTGACTGGCGTATGTTCCGATCGAGATCGTCCAGTAGGTCCTGTTCGAATGGAATTGGTTTCACTCCCGCAGGTCCGGATACCGTTTCTTTAATCTCGAGCAAGATCAGGATCGGCAGATGTTGGGGATGCTCCTGCGACCATTGCACAACTTCCTGCAAGGCAGTCATAAGGGTTGGGACCGTGGTGGCGAAATCGAAACCGGGAGAGTGGATGATCTTGATCCCAGGCTTGTCCATCGTCTCCCTGAAGGCAAAGGGCATACGGGAATCGACGACTTGATCACCCAGCCACTGCATCCCGATGGGTTTACTGTAGTGCCCTCCCAGTGGATCGGCGTAAAGATCCAGTTCGATTTGCCGGATGCCTTGATCCGAGAGTTGGGCCGGAAGGGGCGCGTGACTGTAATCGATCGATTTCGCGACGTCCGCATTGGTGGCTGCGATGAGAGCGAGCAAGTTCGGCGCGGGGGCGAGATGGTAGGAATTGTGAGTTCCGATGACTTGGATTTGGTTCAGCCGAAGCGATAGATCGGCTGGATCTAAATCGGCAGCGGTACTTGCGATGGAGCAGGACAAGATGCACGCCGCCATGGCGATGATTCTCCAGCCATGGCACTTAACGAATTGGATCATCGAAGCCAAACCTCTGAAATTGTGTGACATGCGTAAATCGCTTCAGGTAAAGCGGCACGTTTTCACTCGCACCGGCCTTCCCATCGATTCTATCTCTGCGCTGGACGCGTCCGTAGTTGGCAGTGTGAGGACTGGATGAACTTTGGGAACTTTCGCCGATCAGCGTCGGCGATTTTGTTGGGCGGATTCTAGACGCATGGCGGCTTGATCCGCCTGTTTCCATTGGTTTGCCTTGGCCATGGCGAGAATGCTTTCGAATTCACGCCATTCCCGAGGCGTCATTCCTCCGGTCTCACGTCGCTGCTGTAGGGATCGCTCAACGCCATCGAGGTAGTCGACCCGTTGGCTCGAGACAGCGGTTCGAAGCAGTTGGATGTACTTGAGGTTGTCCGTATGCACAACGGCCGGTTGGGGCCAAAACCACCAAACGGCGGCCGTCAATAGTAGTAGGCCGAGGACCGACGAAGCGATGACTTTGGAGCGAGTCATTCGTCGAAACTCCCGACGATCTCTCCCTTGTTCCGACTCGAGAGGGCGGCCCAGGTAGGTTGATGGATGCTGGCTGCGATGAACCGCACGCTCCCATCTCCGAACGCAACGTTCGCGCCGGAACCATGCTCGGAGAACATCTGGCATACGTGGGCTAGTGGGCTATTGGGAGGATGGATAGGCGCGAACCCAGATACTGGATCGATCTCAGCTTCTGCAGGTCCGCTATGGACATTGACCAAGGTTGCGGCATGATCGCAGGTCGAGTTAGGGAACCGGCGCGGATTGTTAGGGCAGACCTGAGCGCCGGGCACGACCCCCACCCAGGTTTTGTCGCTTAGAACCGGAACATGTTCGCCTAGAAAAATCGTGTTTGAAAGACCATCCGTGATATCGCGAACTCGCATTCGGGAGTTTCGGAACAACGGACCATCGGCCACGTTGGTTGCGTCCTCGATTGCGTATCCCCAGGGTTCCTCTTGGCCTGCGTTGGCCACGTATGTACTCCGCGCGAAGCGTGCCACGACGGTTTGAGTTGCATCACGAACCAATGCAGGTGAATCGCTATCGCTGGCCGAAGGGCAGAGGAAGGTCGAGACCCTAGTGAGAACTGTATCCCCTTGGATGGGGGACCAGCAAGGTTCCGAGAAGTTGAGACGTTGATAGATAGGCAGTTGCTCCAACTGGGGCAGGATAAGGGCACCCCAAGCAAACCCGCTGGGTCCGTCGTAGGTTTCAGGATCACGCGAGGGATGGCGCACGTCCGCGGCATAGGAGGGCGGAAAGAATCTTAAAGCACTTTCGTAGTTGAAGAGCGCCAAACCGAGTTGTCGCACGTTCGACTGGCAGCTCATGCGGCGAGCGGCTTCGCGCGCCGATTGCACCGCCGGAAGGAGCAAACCCACCAAAATGCCGATGATCGCGATCACCACCAGCAGTTCGACCAAAGTGAATGCGCGGGCGCGCTGGATTCGAGTCATGTTCGGATTCCGTGCAAAGGATTGCTAGGATGGAATTGTAGCCAAGGTTACAAAAAATGTAGCCAAGGCTAAAAACTGTGTCAAGTGTCCTGGTGGGTGGGCAATCGAATTTTGAAGGAGTGTTGTCCGGAGAAATGCCTGGGTTAGGGTTGCTAGCCTGGCCCGACATCTCGAGTTAAAATGTGGTCTGCGCTGCTGGGGTAGCCCGTTCCCAAAACCTTTTTAAAAACCGTGCCCAAAACCGAAACCAATAAGACGAATCAACACGCGAGCGTGCGTCGCGATCATTCGACGGAGACGGCAGAGGATTACGTTGAGGTCATTGCGGACCTCATGGCGGCAGACGGTGGTTGCCGCTTGAAGGAAGTGGCGAAGCGCTTTGCCGTCAGCCATGTCACTGCCAATCGCACCATTGCACGGCTCAAGCGCGATGGTTTGGTCTGGAGCGAGCCCTACGGTCCGATTTCCTTGACGCCGGCGGGCAAGCGGCTGGCGGAACGCTGTCGGAAGCGGCATGCGATCGTTTACGAATTCTTGGTCGCGTTGGGCATCAGCCCTGAGAGTGCGTCGTTGGATGCTGAAGGGATTGAGCATCACGTGGGGCCGGAGACGCTGTCGGCAATGGAGAAATTCGCTCTCAGGCATGGCGTTAAGCTCGGCTAATACAGATTCGCAGTGTCGCCATTGATAGCATTTTTTGCGGGTGGTTTCGCATCAAATTTGACGGCTGTAACGAGAAAAACTCCCTTTCAGCGAACGTTTGGGCACAGGTGTGCCGATAAAGCCGATGGTATTAGGTATTCCGGACGTTCCGCTTAGCGGACGTAGCGGTGGGACCGGTTGCATTTGGCGCTGGAGTGAATTCGATGAGGCTGCTCAAAGGCTGGAAACTTACTTTGATGGCGAGCATGATGCTGGCGGGTTCTGGCGGGCGCGTGCTCGGCCAGATGCCAGGAGGTTTGGGTGGAGACATGCTCGGCCCAACCAGCAACCATGCGATGCCGATCGCTTATGGCATGCAGGACGGGGGCGGTCCTCCGATGGCTCCTGGAATGCCACCGGATGCCAACATGGTTCTCTCCGGTGAACATGGTCCCTATGGGATGGACCCAGGTGCGATGGGGCCACAGCCCTGTCCCGAATGCGGTGGTCCGTGCCCAGGTTGCGGCGGAGCCCATGGAGACCATTTCGGTCGTAATTTCATGGGGCTCTGCGATCAATTGCGAAGCTGCATCGCGGGAGTACCGCAATACTTCCGTCCGTATGGCGAGGGTGGCATTGCGACCCAACGCTGGTACGACTTCTCGCTCGAGGGAATTGGGTTGGCTCGTACAACGGGCGCCGACAACTTCAATGTCTCTTCGCTCGGTGCGGGTTCCGGCGACTTTGTGCTGGGGACCGACAACGTCAATATCAACAACATGAATTGGGGCTTGAACGTCCAGTTGAACATTCAAACAGGCCCAGGCTCCAACCTTGAGCTCCTTTACTTTGGACTCAACGATTGGAACGAGCAGGCTTCGGTGCAAAGTCCGACCTCGGACCTGTACTCCTTCATCAGCAATTTTGGAACGCTTCCGGCAGGCGGCTTCGACGATTCGGATCGCTCGTTGCAGCATACTTTGTCCTACCGATCGGAGCTTCACAACGGTGAGCTCAGCTTCCGACGCCGTTGGGCTGAACCGAATGGGTTCTTCCAAGGCAGCTTCTTGACCGGCGTTCGCTACTTGGACCTCGACGAGAGCAGTGAGTTCACCGCGGTTGGACTCAACAACAATGGTGCTGCCAATAACGGTCCACGGTTCTTTGACTACGACGTCAACACCACCAACTCGTTGGTTGGTTGGCAAGTCGGCGGCGATCTTTGGTACAATTTCTTTCCCGGGATCAAGTTCGGCTGTGAATTGAAGACAGGTATTTACAATAACCGCGCCCAGCAACACTCGAGCATCTTCGCCAACTCGTTGCCGGCCTTTGGAATCCCATCGATCAATGAATCCGTGCTTGCGAACGACACTTCGTACATCACGCAGTTGTCTCCTCAGCTGGTCTACCGGTTGAACTATTCCGTTGCGTTTCGAACGTCGTACCAAGTCATTTGGGTCGACAACGTCGCCTTGGCCGCAAACAACTACAACTCGGCACCACCGTCGTTGTTGCTGGCCGGTCAAGGTCGTGTGGCATCGATCAACAACAAGTCGGACATCGTCTACCAAGGCTTCACCGCTGGTTTTGAATTCATGTGGTAGTCGCTCATAGTGGGTTTGACCCACCAAATAACAGAAAAGCCCCATCATCGCGATGGGGCTTTTTTTATGGACGCATGCCGTGGATGCATCCTCTGATCGGTGTTTGAAATCGAGGCCCTTTCTGTTCTTGGTCGATGACCATTTGCTAGCCTATCGATCAAGCTTAATCGTCTGCCACGCACGGCGTTTGGTTTTGCCCATTTGCAGGACAGAGCGTCGGGGCAGAGGCACACATTAGATACCGCGGAGGTTTGGAACCCCTATGGCAACCGCGCAGGCATCTCGCAAAAGGCCCACCTCGCAAAGGGCCCACCTCGTCGAAGGTTACCAAGCCGAGAGATTGCTCGGGAGGCACGGATCGGAGCAACTTCGAGCCGCTTCCGTCTTCGCCATCAGCCCTGAACAGCATATCCAAATCATCGGTGATACGATGCTTGCTTGTATTCCTGTATCAGGTTGCCCTGTTTGGTAATTCCCCCGGAGATTCCTACTGCACATGCCCAGACTTTCGCACCAATCAGCTTGGAGTTTGCAAGCACATTTTTCGAGTGTGGCAGCATGTCGGAAAGAAGTACGCCCGCAAATCACTTGATACGCCTGCCCGCGGCCGGTCCTTGTCGCGTCGAATGCATTGTGGCAATCCGGAAGATGCTTCGCTGGGACTGCGATTTGTGTTGCCGGATCAACCCGAATTGGAGAAGACCGCACAGATTCGGATTGAGCCCACGAATCATCCGTTACGCACGACGTTGCTCAGGGTTGAATTGCTCCCGTATCAAATGGATGGCATCGCTTCTGCAATCGTAGCAGTCGGATCGTTTTGGGTTCCGCCGAGCAGCGAGCGGTGCAGTACTCGGACGAATCCTTCTTCAAGATTGCTAGCTACGAACAGATCGTTCGGGCGGAAGCCATCGTGCAGAAAATCCAATGGGACTCGATCATCCTCGATGAAGGTCAGCGCCTCAAGAATTGCGAGTCCAAGACCTCCAGGATATTCCAATTGCTCCAGTCGCGGATCGCGCGGGCGCACCGCATGGGCCAAAATCGACCGGTGCACGTCTACATTTTGATCTCGGAAGGTACGATCGAGGAACGGCTGCTGGCGACCCTTGCTGCCACGTCCGAGTTGGCGTCCGCATCCCTTGATTTCGACAGCGATATCTCAGAAGTGAGACTGGCAGGTGACGTTGAGGAACTCAAGCGTCGTCTGGAGAGTTTGCAAGGTGACAAGCCGATAGAGCCTACCGACCAATCGCAATAACACCTGCGCACCAACATGGGGGACGTGATGTCTCACACTGCCGGGAAACAGTTTTGCTTTTTGCTACTGACAGTCAAGCCTTACGCGGCGGCGGTGACGCGCGAGGATAGTTCTTGCTGGGCCATGGTAACCACCGGTGCATCAATTTGATTAAGATCCTGGGCGTAGCCGATCATCAATGAAATATCGCACAGGCGATTGATCCGGCGTGGGATCCCATGCGAGTGCAACTGGATAGCTTCGATCGCGCGCTCGGTGAACATCAATTGACCATCATGTCCGGCTGCACGAAGGCGATGGGACATGTACGCGACCGTCGAATCGAGAGAGAATCGGTCGAGGACACAGCGGACCGAGATACGGTCCTCCAGTTCCCCGTGCCGTGCCAGCTGCCCCACCAAAGAGATGTTGCCGACCAGACATAACGTCCAAGCCGATTCGGATTTGGCATGTTCAGCAGCTAGATTCAATAGCATGCGCAATGGCTGGAGAGAGCCGGTGGCTTCGAGCAAGTGGGCTTCCTCGACGATCACCAACGCATGGCGGCCGAGTTCTAGGTTGCGCTGGAGAAATCGCTCAAAGAATTCCACCGACATACTGAGGTCCGAATTGCGATCCCATGCATCCTCGGGTGCCGCTTGACGCGCGATGTACCGGATCAGTTGCTCCGGTGGCATGGTGGAGAATGGCACGCGAACGATCGGACCGATGGCTTCGGGAAGCTGTGCGATGCACGATTCCATGAGCATCGATTTGCCCATGCCCGAATCACCGCACAGCACCGCTGCTGAGCGACGCATTTCGACTGCGTACATCATTTTGAGCAACGCTGCTTGATGCGATTCCGACGGGTAGTAAAACGACGGATCGTTGCGATTGTCGAACGGGGCGGCGCTCAGATTCCAATGCGATTCGTACATAGTTCAGATAGATTCCTAGGATCGGAAGTTTTCGATAAGGCCGATCGACGAAAGTCCCATGGCCTGAAGAATACTGAGGGCCGAGTCGATTTTTTCTTTGATGCTCAGCTCGGTATCCACCACCACGACCGCGGCATCGACCACCGACTCGTTGGACACGCCGATCAAATCCCGTTGGTCGAGATTGAGGCGGTTGGAATCCAACAGGACGAGATCAAAGGCGGTGGAGATTCGGCGAATGAGTTTCGACATGCGGTGTAGATTCGCATGAACTTGCTGTTGCGAAACCACTCCGGTGAGCGGAAATAGGGTAATCCGATCACTGATCGAATGGACCGCGACTTCCTCGAGCGGTACGGCCTCGAACAAGCAGTCCTGCCAGCCATGCTGGATATCGAGTCGCAGTTGATCGACCAGGCTCGGGTTGAATGCGTCGGTGTCGACCAAAGCGACCTTTAAGCCTGCGGTGGCTGCGGCCCGGGCCATGTGCATGGCTACGGTGCTGCGACCTACGCCACGTTCGCCACTGGTGATGGCCAAGACCTTGAGGCCGGACTGATTGGCATTGGCCAGTTGTTGGCCGATCTGGCGAAAGCTTGCGGGGTTGGACTCTTCCAACCGAGCGATGACTTCTGGCCAGAAAAACGTGTCGACTTCCCAGCTCGGTGCGAAGGTAACCTGCAGCGGTAGTTCTTGGAGACGCTCGCGGTCAACCGGCTTGGACGCTGCGGAACCGGAGCGTTGCTGGACGGCAGGAGTGGATGGTGACTTCGTTCGCCCAAAACCCGGTGCCGGAGTTGTGTCTGGTGCCGGAGCGGCGATGGGTGTTGGAGCGGCGGACTTTGATTCGATCGAGGGTCGGGAGTGCGGACCGGTCGCGCCACGGGCTTTGGGAGCATCGGTACGGAAAGAGGTCGGAGCGGCCGAGGCTTCGGGCTCACGTCGCGGCGTTCCGGCGGATAGCGAAGGAAGTGGAGTCGATGGAAGAGGAGTCGATGGAAGAGGAGTTGATGGAAGAGGAGTTGATGGAAAGTCAGGGATATCGATTCGGACGGTGGTGTTGGCTGCGGGTTGTCGTGGCTTGAGTTCCTGCAACGCGGGGGCTCGTTTCTTGGTCCAGGCATTGGCCAAGGTCTCGAGACTGGGGCTTTTGGGAACCGGGGGCGTTGCATTCGCGGCCGAATAGGGCTGCGAAGCGGTAGGCGAAGTGGGCCGTGACTGCGGCACAGGCGGAGAAGCCGGTTGACGTGGAGCGGGCAGGGGCGTCGCGGTCGTGTTTGCCGAAGAAGGTTGCTGCCGACGCTCGCGGACTTGGTAGGTGGCTTCCATCGGTACGGGTTGCACGGCATTGCGAACGACGGCTGGGGCAGGTTGGTTGGTCGCCGAAGCCTTCATGCCACGTTCGACTCCAAGCGGAGACCAAACCCCAAGTTTCGAGGCAGGTGTTCCGGTTGAATTCGACGTTTGGCCGACAGGCGGATCGATTCGGATCTGGGTGGCTTGCGTTTGCACATGCGCTGGCCCGGACGGTGCGGAGGCAGGTGCCGGGTCGTTCTGCGACCCATTCGAAGTTCCTTGGGCTGCTCGCGTTTTCACATACGCTCGCAAGAACGCTTGATTGACATTGCTCATCGTAGGTTCCGTTTCGCTTCGTGCAGCGTCGTTCTAGGTTCGAGGGAAGAGAGCCAGGGGCAACGGGGCCAGGGGCAACATGGTCAGGTGTGGGTTATCGAAAAACAGGCGGAGGCGGATTGCTTTGCGGCATTCCGTCCGAGCCGGTTGGGTTAGGCAGGGCTGGGCTGAGTGGCTGGTAGGGCTGGGCAGGTCCTGGGTTGGTAGGGCTGCCTGAGAGAATCGTTGGCTGAGTGGTCCGCGGTGAAGGGGGTGGGGCGCCGCCCGTCGGTTGGTAGCGGTTGCGGTTCGCATCGTTTGGATCGACCGGTGCGTTCCATGGGCCGGCGGTACCAAGGTTGGGTGCCATGCTGATCGGATCGTACTGAGGGCGGACTGGTGGATAGGACTGTCCGTTCATCAATGTTCCGTTCGGATTGCTGTTGAACGTCGGATTGCCGTTGGTCTGGCGAGGCACCGTTTCAACGCGGGGAATCGAGGAATCGTAGCCTTCGGTGGGAGCTCGCCGTTGGTTGTTGCGAAGCAGAATGATGTCCCGTGTGTTCAGGGAAGGCGTGTCGGTGTCGATCGCGGGTGGAAAACCCGGAGCGCTATTCCCGCTGGGAGTCGCCGTCGAAGGTGCTGATGTGCCGTAGGGACCAGCGTTCACTGGCGATTGCAACCCGACCGTTTTGGCCGCGACGGTCGCATCGGAACCCAACGGAACCTCGGAAGCGTTTGGGCTTGGGGATCCCGAAGCGTTCAGGTTCGAGGAGCCCGGCAGGGCTTCGCTCGTGGGCAAAGTGGGCGGCAGCAAAAGCGGTGCTGGAGTTGGATTTGCGGGACCGTCGGCGAGCTGCGGGGTCGCAGGAGGTTGACGGATAGCAGGCGGTTGATGGAGAACGTTGCTGGCTTGGCCGAGCGACGGACTCTCGAGGATTTCTGGATTAGTTCTGGGAGGCGATAACGGCGCAGAGACGGGAATCGCATTGACCAATGCCTTCGTAGGAAATTCGGGTTCCAATGCAGGCGTCATGGGCGAGGGGAGTTCGATATCATGAAGTTCGGTCAGTGACGTATCCAAACCGCTTGGCGACTTGGTCTGCGATTGCGTGGCTTGATAATTCCTCAGAGAGAGGGCTCCGACGACCACCAGCAAGACGACGATCGTGACATTCGTCCAGCGAGAGCTGTTCGACGAACCGAGCTTCTTGCCTTGGGCCGCTGTCTCTTTGGGGCTGAATCCGGAGCCTACGACGGCGGTTCCCGAGGCGATCTCGGTTCCTGAAGCGTTTGCTCCGACCATCTGAACGTCGACAGTGGGAGTCATTTTTGCTGCCGGAGGGGCGGAATCGGCTCGGGAGCGTTCCGAAGATGCATTGCCCATGCTTTCGGCGGCGATTACCGGTTGGACGTTCGGCAATGCGAACAACACCGGCACCGACGTCGGGCCCTGACCTCGCGGGTAGGGACTCTGCACATTTCTCGTATCGGGCATCGGATCGATTCCTTTCTGGCTTGCATTCCCATCCTTGGGAAATCACGTGCGAAGGGACTGTATCGATCCTTGTCGGCAAAATCTATACCGTCTCTTGAGTCTTTGCCGGTTGGCAAAGCTGAGAATATTGGGGGTTTTGTTCCGGCATGAATCGGGGTCGGCGTCGACCCGTTGGACTTGTGACGATTTTTCCCTGGCCTTACACTGCTCGATTCGCGTAAATAGTGCGTTTTTTCGTGCCTTGTTCGGAGCATGAGCCAGCCAGTGGGCCAGTTGAGTTCGGTTGTGTGGAGCATGGTGTTGGCGTTTGGATTGCTAGCGGTCCCTGCCGATGCTCAAGACGGAGAGGTCGGCATTGGAACGCCATCGGCCTCGATTCCCGTTGCCCCGGCAACACTGGATCCCTCGGGCCAATCGGCTGATGGTTTGATGCCGGAGACATCGGGAGCCGCGCGAGGAACGCAGGATTTCTGGAGTGGGCTCTTGTCCAATCCAGTGCTGATGCTGACGTTGTTCTTAGTGGTCATGTACGTCCTTTTGGTGGTTCCGAATTTTCGGGCCGGTAAGAAAACCCAAAGGGAGCAGGAGCAGCGGCTCTCGAGCATGAAGAAGAACGACCGGGTCGTGACTTCGTTTGGAGTTCACGGCGTCGTGTCGGCTATCCACAACGATTCAGGGACGGTAACACTCCGCATCGACGAAAACACAAACGCAAAACTGACCGTGAATCGCGAAACGATTCGAGTTGTAAAGAAGGACTGAAACATCCATGTTGGAAAGCTTATTTAGCTTGGTGCTGGCACAGGTCAATCAGACCCCTTCGTTGGGGTCTGGGGATTCGACCGTGACCGACTGGACCGGTTTGGTGTCGGTCGGACTGTTCTTGTTGGCCGTGATCGTTCCCTTTGTCTTGGGCAAGTTCGTTTCCGGCGCGCTCAAAATGCCGACGTACTCCATGGCCTTCAGCTGGATTCTTTTAGCGATCATCGCCACGGGTATCGTCCTGGCGACAGGCGAGCTGCGTTTGGGTCCGGATATCAAAGGGGGAACCAACCTGATCTATCAGATCGATGCGTCGTCCATGGGCAATACGGGGACGTTGGTCTCGGCCAAGGACTTCGTGGCCCCGTTGGTCAATCGCATCAATCCATCCGGCATGAACGAATCGGTCGTGCGTCCAGTCGGTGACGACAAGATCGAAATCATCATCGCGGCTGTCGATGCCGCAGAAATCGATGACATTAAACGCAAGATCACCAACGCAGGGATTCTTCAATTTCGGATCGTCGCCAACCAGAATGATCACGAGGACCTGATCAAAGCTGCCAAAGCCCAGTCCGAAGATCCAAGTGCTGACGTGCGTTTACGGAGTGAAGTCTATAGCATCAACAAAAAAACTGGTGAGCCGGAACTGGTCGGTATTTGGCGTCGCCTGGGCCGCGGCGACGAGAAAGACGGTATCCGAGAAGTTCGAGGCTACGAGTTCAACGATACGATTCGAAATGGGTTCAATGGGCAGATTCTCAATCCGGTCCTGAAAGGGCAACCCAACGATTTTGAACGATGGCTTGAGAGCGAAAAGATTCAAAGCGTCGACATGCTGTTGGCCTTGCAACGCAACGGTATCCCGTACATGGAAGTCAACGGGGCGGACCTGTCGCGGGCCAAGGTCGAGGTTGGAAAGAACGGTAACTACGAAGTAGCGTTCACCATGACCACGGGCGGGGCGGAGAAGATGCTCAAATTGACGGGTGCCAATCAGCCCGAATCGAGCACAGGTTTCAAACGTCGGATGGCGATCTTGCTCGACAACAACGTTCTCTCGGCACCGAGCCTCAACAGCCCGATTCGCGGCGAGGGGGTGATCCAAGGCGCTTTCACACTCAACGACGTAGAGTTCCTGGTCCAGATCCTTAACTCTGGTTCCCTTCCCGGGGCGATTAGCAAGGAGCCTATCAGCCAAAACATCGTGGGTGCCAGCATGGGGGCAGACGCGATCGCTAAAGGCCAGTTCGCCAGTTGGCTCGCCCTGGCGGTCACTGTCGTGTGCGTGGTCGCTTACTACCGATTCTGTGGAGTGGTTGCAACCATCGCGTTGGCTCTGAACCTCGCCATGATCATGGCCTGCATGATGCTCTTCCGTCAGCCGTTGACCTTGGCCGGCTTGGCGGGATTGGTACTGTCGGTAGGCATGAGTGTCGACGCGAACGTCCTGGTGTTCGAGCGGATCCGCGAAGAAACCGAACGCAAAGCAACACAGCGGATGGCCATTCGCAACGGATTCGATCGGGCTTGGACAACGATTTTCGACTCCAACCTGACCACCTTGATCAGCGCCGCAGTCCTCTACTATGTCGGTACTGAACAGATCAAGGGATTTGCCATCACGCTCATCATCGGCTTGGCGATCAGCATGTTCACCGCCGTCTTCTTCGCCCACAAGTTGTTCGAAATCGCCGAGCGATGGAAGTTCTTGAGCCTGGGCATGGCCGACTACGTCAATACTGCCCGCAGAAGTTTGTTCGGCCCCGGCGTGATCGACTTTCTCAAGTATCGCAACATTTGCATTGCTATTTCCAGTGTTCTGATCGTCATCGGTTTGGTGGCTACCTTCCTGCGTGGTCGCGAGTTTCTCGATATCGACTTCAACGGCGGTACCTCGGTGGTGTTTGTTCTCGATCGAGGCATGGAGCCCGATGAAGTGCGCGCGATCGCCAACAAGGCATTCGCGGAAGACGACCGCGGACTTCCGATCCAAACCTCAGTGACCAACGTCATGATGCTCGGGGCCGAAAACAACACGGTGTACAAGCTCGACGTTTCGCTCAAGGATGACGCGCAAGTGCGCGAGCGATTGTTGAAGAATTTCAATTCGGAAGTTGGCGCTTCGCTGGTGACCTACGACATGGCATTCCAAGTCGCCAATCCGGACCAGTCCCGAATGCTGTTCGGATCCAAGCCACGTTTGGTCGCGTTCCAGGACCCAGCCAATCCACCGACCTCAGAGCCAGTCACCCCGCCAGTCACCCCGCCAGTAACACCGGCGGTCACCCCGGCAGAGACCGAAGTCGCTACGCCTGCGACAACCGATGCCAGCCCAATCCAGGTGCCGCCATCCACGCCGGTTGAAGCAACTCCTGCGGAAGTAACGTCTGAGGATGTCACCAACCTCCAGGCATCACTCGCGCCCACGATCTTCACGGCGGCGGACCTGACCTTTCGGGCTACGGTGGGGGAGGCCGGGGCCAAATTGAACTCATCGCAAATCATCGAAGACTTGATCGCAGCTGCCAATAAGCAGGGTCGGACTTTGGTCGATGCCCAAGTCGATTTGCAGCCCAAGCAAGGCATCGCCTGGACACGGGATTCCGATGTAGGTTACTCCGAATGGACCGTGCGTCTCCCCTTCGATCGTGAAACCACCGCGGCAGTCCTAGGAAGCATGCAACAAGAGATCCGTACCAAGCCGGTCTTCCAATCGTTCAGCCGAATCGAGGGACGCGTGGCAGGTGAGATGCAACAGCGGGCCATCGCCGGGTTGTTGTTGAGCTTGGTCTTCATCACGATCTATATCTGGTTCCGGTTCAACAAGGTTTCGTATGGCATCGCGGCGGTGATCGCTCTGCTGCACGACGTGGCCATCACCATCGCTATCCTGGCCGTCAGCCACTGGTTGTTCAAACCTTTGGGATTCCTACTCATCGAAGACTTTAAGATTTCCTTGGTCATCGTGGCCGCGATTTTGACCATCATCGGTTACTCGCTCAACGACACGATCGTCGTGTTCGACCGAATCCGCGAAGTCAAAGGCAAGAGCCCGAACCTGAACGAGCAGATGGTCAATGCCAGCGTGACGCAGACCTTGAGCCGAACCTTGTTAACCTCATCGACGACCATCCTCGCGATCCTACTCATGTACATTTTAGGAGGCGAGGGAATTCACGGTTTCGCGTTCTGCTTGCTAATCGGCATTCTCGTTGGAACCTACAGTTCGGTCTTCGTCGCGGCCCCTGTCTTATTGTGGCTTGAGAAACGAGCTCAAGCAGCCCGATTGGCCGCGAAAGTAACCTGAGCATGCACGCATATCGCACGCACCACTGTTCCCAATTGAGGGCGGATCACGTTGGTCAAACGGTCCGTATTTCCGGATGGGTCCATCGCAAACGGGACCATGGCAATTTGTTGTTCGTCGATTTGCGAGATCACTTCGGTGTAACGCAAGTCGTCGTCGACCGCGATAGCGATGCCTTTGTGGTGACCGAAGGGCTTCGGCTCGAGTCGGTCATTTGCATCGAGGGACGCGTCATGTCACGCGGGGCCGATGCCGTCAATCCGCATCTACCGACGGGCGAAATCGAAGTCCGCGCGCTCTCGGTGACCGTATTATCCGAAGCCTCGGAGCTGCCGTTTCCGATTTTTGGGAATGCGGAGTATCCAGAGGATGTTCGCCTGAGGAATCGTTTTCTGGATTTGCGTCGCGAGAAGCTGCACGCCAACATGGTCCTGAGGAGCGACGTCATCTCCAGTCTGAGACGTCGCATGATCGCGTCGGGGTTCATGGAGTTCCAAACACCGATCCTGACCGCATCGAGTCCCGAAGGGGCCCGTGATTTCCTGGTTCCCTCCCGCATCCACCACGGAAAATTTTATGCGTTGCCACAAGCACCGCAAATGTTCAAGCAGTTGCTGATGGTGGCGGGGTTTGACCGCTACTTTCAAATCGCGCCTTGTTTCCGCGATGAAGATGCGCGTGCAGACCGATCACCGGGCGAGTTCTATCAGCTCGACTTTGAGATGAGCTTCGTTACGCAAGAGGACGTGTTCGCGGCCATTGAGCCGGTTCTGCATGGCGTGTTCGATGAATTTTCCAAAGGCCGCGCGGTGACCAAACCGCCGTTTCCGCGGATCGCCTACAAGGATGCGATGCTCAAGTACGGTTCGGACAAACCCGACCTTCGCAATCCAGTGGAAATTTCTGACGTCACCGATATTTTTCGCGGTGGCCCTTTCGCGGTGTTTGCCAAGAGCATCGAACAAGGGGCCGTGGTGCGTGCCATCCCGGCACCTCAGGCTGGAACCAAGGCCCGGAGCTTCTTCGACGCCACCAATCAATGGGCTCGCGACGAAGGCTTCGCCGGTTTGGCTTATATAAATTTCAAAGCCGGTGAAGGTGGTGGGATCGCTAAGAATCTCGGGCCCGAACGCGTTGCGCAGCTCGTCGCCCAAATGGGTTTGGGTCCGAATGATGGCGTGTTCTTCGCTTGCGATAAGTCGGCAAACGCGGCCAAATTGGCCGGATTGGCACGAACACGCGTTGCCACCGAATTGGATTTGCTCGAGAAGAATACTTTTAAATTCTGCTGGATCGTCGACTTCCCAATGTTCGAATGGGACGAACTCGAAGGACGAGTGGTCTTCAGCCACAATCCCTTCTCCATGCCCCAAGGTGAAATGGAAGCCCTCGAGAACAAAGACCCACTTGAAATCTTGGCCTACCAGTACGACATCGTTTGCAATGGGATCGAGCTGTCGTCGGGCGCAATCCGAAATCACAAACCTGAGATCATGTACAAGGCCTTCGAGTTGGCAGGCTACGACCGAAGTGTCGTGGATGAAAAGTTCCGTGGCATGATCAATGCATTCAAATTTGGTGCACCTCCGCACGGCGGATCGGCGCCGGGCGTCGATCGCATCGTGATGTTGCTGGCCGATGAGCCCAATATCCGCGAAGTGATTTTGTTCCCGATGAATCAGAAGGCCGAAGACCTCATGATGGGCGCGCCCTCGCCCGTCAGTGAAAAACAACTCCGCGAACTACGGATCGCCATTGTGGGTGAACCCAAGCCAGGTCAATAAAACTCCATTTGCGGTTTTCTATAGTCGTCTTTCGCTCCGCGAAAGAACGAAGCGACGCTACTTTCGCGGAGCGAAAGGCGACACTTATCTTCCGTAGGATGCTCAGCGACTTTGCACTTGCGATAAGAACGTCATGGCTTCGGGACTCAGTCCATAGCTGACGGAGGGTTGATTGAGTTCCAAGAACACGATGTAGTTGGTGTTCGGAGTCGTTGCTTGCATGACCGGCGCATTGGCAACGTGGAGAAAGCTGGTGATTCGATTGTTCCACCGACTGCTCAGCAATTGACCGCCCAAACTAGGTTCGGGGCTCAATTGGTAATACTGGGTCATGATCGCTGTGAGCATCGAGGGATCACCAGTGTTGCCGTAGAACTGAATTCTCTGGACAGACCGTCGCGCATCGAAGAAGTAGGTCAACGTACCTGCCAGGTCGGTAGGCCGGGTGCCGGTTACCAAGGCTGCCCGAAGAGCATCGAACTGAGCCGTTGCCGATAAGGTCGTCACCTGAGGGAATCTTTGGGCAAAGGCTTCTTGCGTCAGGTCGAACCGAAACACATCCCGCAAATCGATCGACGGTTGTTGTCCATAGTTTGCTAAGTTTGCGGATGGCCCGCCACTTGGATACGGCGCGCTACTCGCATACGGCGTGCCATTCGGATACTGCGTGCTACCCGGATACGGTTGCATCGCAATGATCGTCGCCGGTCCGTACGTGATGGTCGTACCCGGCGGCGAGTTGGGCGGAGTCACGGTGTTGGCACCGAAGCCGGTTGGAGAGCCATAGCCGGTTGGAGAGGACGTTGCTGGAGACTGGCCTTGGTAGGCGCTGATCAGCATCCCATGAGACAGGGGAGCCGAGGGATCGGCATTGGGCATTCCGTTGGCCGTGGCTGCATTGGCCGGATCGAGATAGCCTTGTACCGCCACACGCGCTGAGGTACCCACGTCGGTTTCATACAAAGCGTAGGGCCCGCCGATCGCAGTCCCGAGGACCGTGACGGCACCTATCGGCTTCTGAAGGAAAGATGCGACCATGTTGGCTTCGGAGCTTTCATGCTACGCACCTCCATGTGCTGCGGTCCAATTCGGAATGCGGATCGATTTTGAGAATCGCGTCGGTCCACAACAACGCTTCCTTTGGGTTTCGGAAATTCTCTGATCCACACATTGCCCCAATTGCTGCTACTCGTTCCCATTGCGCTCGTTAGCGCTCGAACGTGACGATCGAGAAGACTATGCGTCGTGTCGATCGGGGAGCAGGACCAAGCGGACCGTCGCGGAGGGGAATTTTCAAGGACCTCTGGGGGGTAAACCGTTGTTCATTTCCGGAGTCGGATGTTTTGGCACGGAAATTGCTCCGGTTTATACGGTGTGTCATTTTGAGTAGGGTCTCGAAAGACGTGAGTTGGGGGGGCAGAGCAAATGAATCGAAGTATTTTTAAGGGGCAACCGGAGAAGACTCCCGAGCGCGTCTCGTTGGCGGGTTGCGTTCTTGCAGCCCATCCGACGGTCTTGGACCCTTTGCACGCCAAATCGGTCTGCCTAATCGTTGAGCACAGCCAGGCGTCGACCGTTGGGGTGGTCCTCAATCGGCCCATGCTCATCGATCCAGATCCGTTTTGGAAATCTTTGTTCCAGGGCGAACCGGAAAACCGGCCGACAGAGGCCAACGGCCATTTTCATTTCGGTGGACCTCAGAATGGGCCGATCTTGGCAATTCATAGCGACTCGAGTTTGGCCGAAGGCGGAAACACGCAAGGCGTGTATTTGTCAGCGCAAGTTGAGACGCTGCAGAAGCTGGCGTTGCTAGGCCCGGAACATTTGCGTTGGTTCATCGGCAATGACACCTGGGCTCCGTCGGAACTTGAGAGGCAGATTGTCGACGGGGACTGGTACGTCATCCCCGCGTTGCCACCCATCGTGTTTGCGGAGGAATCCACCATGTGGCATCAAGCCATGGATTGGGTCGCCCAGTCGGTGTTCGAGTCGTTTCCCGGCGTGAGTTTGTCGCCCAACGCACCGCTGCTCAACTGACCTGCCTTCTAACGCGTGCCGGCCTCGGATGCTTTGGGCGGACCGGCGGGCGCGTTGGTTGCTGCGTCGGTTGCGATCGGCCTGCGTCGTTCCGCCATCAGACCGCTTGCCTCGAGGATACGGCTGGGCTGCCCCATCGTTTTCTCCAACGTGAAGCTGTCGTAAAGTTCGCCGATGGCCGTGCGGGCTTCGTATCGAAGTCTCAGTCCGTCGATGTGAATGATCTGATAGAGCTGAGTATTCTCAGCGACCCGAACCATGAAGGGTTCAGGTTCGAGAGGGTACATCTTGGGACCGCTGACCGACACCACGTATACGGTGCCATGATGATCATCGCGATGGGTCACACCCGCAGGAATGTTTCCAATCGTTTCGGCAGGTTCGCTGGGTGTATCCAACCCGGTTCGACCATACGTATGATCGTGACCTTGCAGGACCATGTCGACTTGGTGCTTGTCTAGGATAGGTTTCCACGCAGCTCGCAAGGCGGCGTTGTCCCGATCCTTGGCAGTGGAAAACACGGGATGGTGAAACGAACAGATTGTCCACGCCGAAGTGTTTCCACTCAGGGTTTCGTCCAACCACACGGCTTGCTCTTTGAGTTTGGTGTTGCTGTTGAGTATGACGAAGCGAACGTTTTGGTAGACGAAGGTATAGCAGGTTTCTTCAAGTCCTTCGGGGCCATGCTCGGGTAGAGTGAATTGCGGCCGCCAGTGATGTGTAAGTTGCCGTTTCTTGTCGTCGACTTTGTGTTGTTCGTGATTGCCCACGACGGGAACGTTGGGAACCATGGCGTTGAGCCAAGCACCGGCACCGAACCATTCGCCCCATTCCGCGTCGCTCTGAGCGGTGTTGATGAGATCCCCCGCATGCAACAGGAATTTTGCTTTGGGTGCATCCCCATGTGCTTCGCGGAGGACACGCGACCAAAGCGAACGAATTTCATTTTGGGCATCACCGAAGTAAAGGAATGAAAACGGTTCTGGTTCAAGACTGGCCGTGGTGAAGTGAAACCATTCACTCCAGTTGATGCCGTCACCGACGCGGTACGCATACTTGGTCCCAGGCGCCAGGTCGCGAAACTGAATGCTGTGGAAATGGGCGGTGTTGAGATCGGTTTTGAGGGCCACCGAATTGGCTTCGAATGTCTTGGCTTGCGTCTTTAATTCTGGGCCTGCTGTCGCCAAGCTCAACTCTGCTTTACCGATCGTGACCTCCGTGCTGGTCCGCCACGTCACGGCTTGGCTCGTCGTCGGATCGTCGACCCACGTCAAGACGATACGATCGGGCATGGGGCTGGGCGCGTAGGCTTCTGCCGGTTTGACTGCTCGCGTCGTGGCGGGATGTTCGTCGCCGTCATGCGCCCAAACGTCATCGTGGTTCCAAACAGCGGGGCTGGCGAGCAGCAGGCATATCAGCCATCGAGCACTCCTGCGGGGCATTGGTTTCCAGCCTTCGTTCGTGTGTCGCATTTTGCTCGGGTTTCTAAAGAAGGGTTGAGGGATGCAGGGAACTCGCCACCCTCCGAAACAGGGAAGCGATGACCTTCAATTCTCGGGTTCGGATGGCGTTCTGCCAACAAAGGGAATGGTGAAACTTGCGAGAAGAAAACCTAGACCTAGGATGGCTGCGGCCAATGCGAAGGGAGCGCCGGGCCAATACCATGGTCCGCCTGGCTGGATGGAGAATTGAAAGACGGTCGCAAACATCGTCGGACCAATCATTCCCGCAATCCCATTGAGGGAGCTGTTGGCGCCGGAGAGTTGGCCTTGTTGAGTGGGATCGATGCGCTTGGACATCAGTCCTTGGATCGATGCGTTGAAGAAGCCCATTAAGGCAAAGACAACCGTCGCCGCGAAGAAGGCGGGTCCGTTATCGACCCACGCGTAGGCCAGAAAGCCACCGATCCCGCCTAGGAGTCCCACAAATACCAAAACGCGTTCGCCCAACGTGCGGACCGCAGGTCGCATCAAGATGCCTTGGACGATGAAGTTGAGGATACCCACGGTCGACAACGCTGCGCCCACCATTTTTCCTGACCACTGAAAGCGTTCGAGGGTGTAGAGTACAAACACACTGCTGAAGACCTGGTGGGCCAACTGGTATAAAAACAGGATCGTGGCCATCGGCAGCACGCCTTTTTGCGATCGAAGAAATTGGAGCGAACCGATGGGGTTGGCGCGCGACCATCGGAACGCCGATCGTTTGTCGGGTGGAAGGGATTCGGGCAGAATGAAGAAGCCGTATGTGGCGTTGGCCAACGTCAGACCGGCTGCGACCCAAAACGGTAGCCGTAGATTGAAATCGCCCAAGTAGCCTCCGAGGGCAGGGCCCAGGACGAAGCCCAGTCCGAAGGCGGCACCGAACATACCAAAGGCTGCCGAACGATTCTCGGGTTTTGTGACGTCGGCGATGTAGGCGCTGGCGGTAGAAAAGCTAGCCGCCGTGATTCCGGTTAGCACGCGTCCCACGAACAACCACGCCAGATTGGGTGCGAGCGCCATTACGATGTAATCGACACCCAATCCGAACGCCGAGATTAAAAGAACCGGTCGGCGGCCAAATCGGTCCGAGAGCGCGCCCATGATCGGGGAGCTAAAAAACTGCATGCAGGCCCAGATCGTACCGAACACCCCGACATAGCCTGCAGCTTCGGCGGTGTTGTCGTCGAGCAGTTCCGCGATGAGCTTGGGGAGAACAGGGATGACGACACCCAGGGAAAGCACATCCAGCAGGACCGCAATCATGATGAATGCGATACCGGCTTTACCGTGGGTGAATATTCGCACAAGGAGCTCGTTCGAAGGGTAACGGAGGGAACGCAGAACGCGTCGAATTCCAGCCGACAGTTTCCCAACGCGCTCCCGGTATCGCAACCCCTACGCGGGCGAGTGACCGCTTCCCATTTTTGGGAGAGGACTCAGCCCAAAAGATCAAGAGTTGGCTCGGTACCGTCGTTTTCTGCAGGTAGTTCCAGAAGCGATGGACCTGGCGTGGGGATTTGTTCGTCTTCGGAATTCGGCTGCTGTTCCGAACCCGAACCGGCGTACTGACCGTTGGCGTCTCGATCCGAAGTTTCGGACGATCGCTCCACGCCATCGATTCCACCGCGCGGACCGGTGTCGGCATTTGCCGCGTTGGTCGGACCTCGCTGCTGACTGGAGGCTTGCTGACTGGCCGCTGCGGGATTGGCCCAGGAGACATTCGGATTGGGGACGATTTGCATGATGCGAAAGCGATCGCCAGGACCGCGCGTTAAGGTGAATTCGGCAAGACCTGCTCCAACGATTCCATCAGGAAATTGGAACGACGCATCTGCGGATCGCTGGTCGTTCCGGTGACTTCGATGCGCATGAGATTGGCGGCGCGATGTTGGGTGATCGGTCGCACGAGGGCCCCGACGATGCTGCGTCTTCCCACGTGCGCGTACAAATCAAAATACAGTTCGCGACGCAGGTTGAACCAACCCGAGCCACGCATCGAAACCAGGTCGCCATCGAGCTGCATATCGGTTACCGGGATGCGATCACCATCGACGGCGAAGGAGATGTCGGCTGCATCGAATGCCCCTTGGTCTGGCCGGACCGATAGCAATCGAAAGAGTCGAATCATCGATGGCAGCTCGTACAGATTGGCGCCGCGCAACCAAGCCTGTCCCGAACCTTCGAGGGCTTCGGTATTGGTCAACGATCCCGTGAGATCGCATTGCACCGATACCGTTCCGGAAGCCTCGGTATGGGTTTCACCGAGGTCGACCAAGAAGCCGTGGAAGTCGGCATCCACCAACCGCAGTCGGTACTGTGCGCGATCTCCGTTGAGCGGTTCCGTACCGCTTAAGAAAACCGTGCCGCTCAAGGTGCGGGCGCGGATGTCGCTGTCGCGTATGTCGAGGGGCGGGATGGTCGCATCGGATTGAATGAATCGCGGAGGGGCGGGAGGTTCCGATTGCCGTTCCTGTATGGCTTCTTTGATGCGCGAACGAAAGGAGGCCGGTACAACGTTGGGATCGCTGCCTGGAATCCCCGCCGATTTGGGCAATGCGACCGCGTTGTTTCGGAGTTGCCATGCAGCTGCGTCCCGGCCCAACAGCATCTCCACTCGGTCCAGTACGAATGGCCCTTCGATGCCTGTGACAGCGATGTTTTTGATAGCCATGGCATCGATGGATAATGAACCAAAGGCCAATGGACCAGTCGCCGTACTTTCGCCGCGAACCTGAATGGATCCGCGCACGCCCGAGACGAGCTCCTCACCCATTCGAACATCCTCCAATTCCAAATCGAGCATCCAGCTTCGGACGAGCGATCGATTGCTCTCATCGAGCGATGCGATGCGGGTCGTTCCGGTAAAGCTTACAGGGCCACGAAATTGGACGCGCGATAGCGGTTCTCGCAGAACCGTAGGCAAGGAAGCCAGTAGCACTTGGTCGACCAAGAATCGGGTCGACGGGAGCCACGCCAATTGGCCATCCCATGATCCATCGGATTGCAATCGAATTTGACCCTCGGTTTGAATCCGGCTCGCGTCGTGGACGCCCGACAAAGAGCGGATATCGATGCGTCCAGGGCGATAATCGATGGAGCATTCGACATCATCGATCGCATACGGAAACGCGATCGGACGGAATGAGATGCCACGGGCTCCGCTGCCATTGGCATCGCGCAGCTCGGTCATTTCTACGCGGAGATCCAGTGGATCGTGAAAGTGATTCCGCTTGATCTGCACCGCCACTCGGTCGATGGTCCCGTTGGGCTGCAACTGTTCCCAAAGATTACGAGCGCTCAACGGCAACGCTTGATGCAGCTCCTCATCGAGGGCGATGTTGAACGCGCTAAAAATTAGATCGATCGACTCGAGATTGGAATCGCGGCATTGCCCGAATCCTTCGCCTTTGATTCGAGCTCCATCATTGCGTCCAACGAATTCTCTCAGCACCAATCGGTCGTTGTCCAACGTGACTTGTCCGTGGACATCGACGATCGGGTAGCGAAAGCCATCGTATTTGATCGAACATTCCGAAAACGTCAGTTCGAGTGACCGGGCGATCGCATCCGGTTTGTCGGCCGATCGTACGAAACGGGCCTGACGCAAGGCGACTGTTCCGGTCGGATGCAAGGATGTGATAAAGCGATGAAAGCCGCTCTGCGGAGCGTTGCGCGGCGATAGTGCGCTCAGCAGGGCTTCATCGATGGCCACTGGGCCATCGGCAGCGATGATCAAGTCCATAAGCCATCGCGGCTGAGCCCGCTCGAGGGTCAATGATCCATTGAGTCGCTGCTGGCCCGCCATGGCGGTCAGCTCGGGCGCCGTGATCATCCCGTTTTCGTAAAGAAAGTCCCCTTGAATATGCCGGACGGGATATGGAAAGAACTCGGGATCTACCTGCCCGTCTATGGCGCGAACGAGCAATCGAGGGTTCCATCGCTGACCGTCGAATTCCAAAGCCGCGGAGGCGTCCACCACGCCGCTGACTTGCATCCGATTCCAATGCTCCTGAATCGGTCCCGGGAGGGCTTTGTAGAGGCGATCGTCGAGCGAAAGATTCTGGACCTTGAGCGTCGCTACGAGGGGCGCTCTCGGTCCGAAACCGCTCACGTCGCAGTTGAATTGCACATCGGCGTCACCCGATCGGGCAGATCCCTCGCGAAGTTGCAATAGATCGTTCTTGCAGTACACATCGCACTCAATACGGTCGAGCGGGTACGGGACCAGCGGATGGAGCAAGCGGCCATTGCGGACGCTGGCACTGGATTGGAAATGAATCGCGCCGGCCCGCATGGCGATGTCGAAGCCGAGTTCGACTTCACCCGAAAAGCCATCGGCGCTCTGAAGTTTGTCGCGAAGGACCGTAGGCAATTGCTCCACCAAGCGATTTGAATACTCCATCCGAGCAACCGATCCATGCACGCTCCAAGACGATTTGTCGTGCGCAATCGACCCTTGGACCTTGGCTTGCTTGAAATAACTACTCGCGAAACTCGCGCGGGCTATCAACGGCGCGGGACTTGGATCGTTGGTATTGGTTTGGTGGCCTGGCACGAGCTCAGCTTGCAAGTCGTGGCAAATGATCTCGCGTCCCGTTCCTCCAGTTTCGTGGCCAATGCGTATCAGCCCAGATCGGATTTCAACGGCCGGGAATTTTCCCGGGATCGGTTTGCCACTACTGAACTCTTCTAGATTCCAGCGGCCCGATGAGAGAGGCCAAAAGGAAAGGTCCGCACTGTCGATCACCACCCGATCGACCGGCAGTTGACCCTGAGCGAGACCTACAAGATCAATCGGGCCATTGCACACGATCCGACCCACCCGCACCACATCGCGCAACCCTTGATCGGTTGACTTGGCAATGCGAAGACCATCAATGGTGATCGATTGACCTGATATCAAGCGAGCGCGATCGACCGTCACGTAATGACGCGGAAACTCCTTTCGGAGGATACGAATGATCTCGCTAGTCAACTTGGAGTCGACCCGCCCCATGAGCTGGAAGTAACCAAAGAGTCCCAACAACGACAGGAACAGCAGCCAGACAATACGATACTCCCACACGCGATCACGCTTGGTGATCGCCCGCTCAAGTGTCGTTTGGTTTTGGTTCGCGTGTTCGTTGGCCACTGTTTCGAATCCATTCAAGGATGACCATGCATCCCACCGCTGCTAGCGGGCACAGCAAGACCACGCCCGGTTGGCGGTACCTGACCGATCCAATAAAGATCGCATGCAGGATCGCCAGGTACAGGCAAGGCATCGCAAATAACCACGCCCCTCGAACCCGTCGCAACCGGTACATGCCCACAATGGCCGTTAGCAGGATTACGGTGTACCCTGCCGCTTCCGACCACCTGACTGTGGCACTAACCTCCCTCGCTACCGGGAGCGGATTCCAAGTCTTCGCGGACTTTACCAAGCTCAGGCGTACAACGTCAGAGGGATTTTCCCAAGCCCAAGCCAGAGCGGCCTTTTGCATGCGCTGATCGATCCGCCATTCCAGGGTCGATTCAAGAGGCTGGCCGGAATTTGCTAGCAATGCATCCTCGGCTTGCTGGTCGATCACGAAACCGAGCACAAAGTCCATGTTCTCATCGCTGCTCCCCGAAGCACCTGGATGCCAGCCATCGTACAGACTGGCTCCGACCTGCAAGGTGGTGGGTACAAATTTGCCCGTCACGGCGTAGTTGCGGATCCACCACGGGGACATGACGACGGCCATCGCAAACACAAACGTCGCAATCATCCACAGACTGCGCTGCCGTTCGGTCCTCAACGGTGGACAAGCCAGGAGCAGATAAGGCAAGGCCACGGCCGGCCACAGGCTCCAGCTCGGACGTGCCAAGCAGGCCAGTCCGAGGGCTGCTCCGGCCCCGAAGGACAAAGTGAACCAGGCTGGAAACCGTCGTGCCACTGAACCAACTTGAGCGGTGGATTGCGACCACGCTTGGCACGCCATCCGGAGTAAGCAAACGCTGAGCACGAAGAGCGGCGTCGCGATCGATTCGCTCAGAATAAAAATGCTCATTCCGATCGCACCTGGGTAGATGCTAGCCAAAAGGCCCGCCACGAGCATGGCACGCTGGTCCGCGATCCGACGGGTCATGGATACGATGCAGGCCACCGCCAGGACGCCCCAAAGGCAACCCATACCGCGCGCCAAAAGAATCCCTATTCGCGATGGGGATTGGTGTGCATCGAAACAAGTAAATGGGGCGAGCAAGCAGGGATACAAAGGGGCACGAAAGATCTTCGAGTTTTCACTGCCGTACTGATACGGTTCGCCGTTCGCAACGCGCTGTGCGATCGTCCAGTAGGACTGGCTATCACCGAATCGCAGCAATTCGTCGGACCGGTCTAGCAGGTCCTGCCAATACCACGCCGCTGCTAGGCGAACCACCAGGGCGAAAACAAGGATTGCGATCCAGGTTCGACTCAACGTCATCTACTCATCGCCATCTGTGGATCGTTCGCGAGAGATTCATCGTGAAGACCGCAGTACCTTAACGTTGAGTTTGCCCAGGACCTCCGCCAGTGACAAAATGGATGCGTAGGGATTCCTCGTATCCCAGGCGTCCTCACGCCATTTGATGCGGTCCGCGCCCACGAAGGTCTCAGCCTCGGCAAGGGTGGAGTCGATGGGGACCCATCGCGCACCGTCGTGGTACTCGACCCAAGCATGCAGGATCATTTTCGATCGAATGTCGGCGGGTTTCAGCAACAGCCCGATGGCGATCCTCGAGGAAATGCCATCGGCACGGCAGGTAGCGGCGAGCAACACAGCCTGATCAAAACAATCCCCTTCTCCGCGTCTGAGGGTGACATGCCCTTCGCTTACGACCCTATCGAATGGAGTTTCTTTTACGCGTGAGGCGATGCCGCGTTGAAAGGCGATGGCCCGTTCGGTGACCGAAGACTGCTGGGTGAGTTCCGCCTGTTGAAGAAGCGACAAAGCCAGTTGTCGGATTTCTGGATGTTTGGAATTGATTAACGGCGATTCGGACAGCGTGTTGGCTTCGGGTGCGGGTTCTTGGTCGATGCCCGAGAGGTCCTCGAGCAAGCTCGATGGATACACGGTAACTTCACGTCGCCGTTCGTTGCCTTCGGGGGAGACGATCTGATTGGTGCGGCTGGAAAGATCGAGTTCGCCTTTTTCGTCGGTGGTCACGACTTCGTACGTGATGGATCCCGTTACAAACTCCCCGATTTTTCTGCCGGACACAGAAACAGGTCGAAGCGATAGATCGGCCAGTGCGGTTTTATTTTTGATGTAGCGGGCGGTGGATTCGTTGCAACGAAATGACAGCAAGTCGATTGGGGGTGCATAGGATTTGTGGCCGCGCCCTTGTTCGTCGACCCAAATTTGCGATCTCGATTCTCCATCGAGCGTGCGGGAGGTGATTTGAATTTCCAGAAGTCGTTCCTTCGTTCCGTCCAAGGTGGGGGTATCGAAGTAGTCGAAAGCCTGCAACTCGACATCGATGAATTCCCCCATGATCGGATCGAAGTAACGCAACGTCCGTTTTTCCTCCTCCTGCATTGGCAAGCGTTGCAAGGATTGCTCGATCGCAAACGGGCCACGGTCGCGATCGGTCCACGGTATTCGCACGTCTGGACTACTCGATCGCGCGGTATCGCTAATCAAGATTAGGTAGCCATCCTTGATATTGCCTTCAAAACGTCGTGATAGTGTTCCAACCTTAACCAATCCATCCAATTTTCGCACTTCACCGTTGGCCCGTTCGATGGTTGAAATCTCCACCTCTTGTTCGATCAATTGATTCCCGCTTTTGAAATGTGTTTGGCTTTTGGCTTGGAGTTGCAATCCTTCCTCCTGTCCTAACTCAATCATCTTGACTGAACGATGCGTGTACCCAACCGGTTCATTTCCTTTGTATTGGATTTCCCAATGCTCTGGGGGCAATTTGGCGACATCGACCCAAGCTTCGGTCGCATCGTCCTTAACGATCTTGGGGAGTGACGGCAGCTGTGGATCCGGTGGGACCGGTGGAGCACTGACACCGATCTCTTTGAGCAAACTGGCCTTGGCCGCGGCTTTTTCTTGATCGGTTCGGCCGCAGCCGAGGCTGACAACCAAAGTGACGCCCAGGCTGACGAACATCGCCATCGTCCAACAGGTCGTCGGCGGACGCGGGAACCTAAGGCGTGTAGGTCGAGGAGGACGGTTCCAGGTGGAGAGCATGTCGTGCGTTCCGATGCGGCTGCATGTTCCGAGGGCTATTGCGTTACTTTGCGAGTGCAAACTCTGCCTTTAGCCTAACCATCGGGCGGGGGCAGGGCCACGATTGTGTGGACAGGATTCAGATGCACCGAGGCCCAGTGCGGGAGACAGCTTGATTGTAGCGGTTGTAACGACAGGAAAAGCTTGGAAAACAATGACGATTCAGGTTGCTTCACGGGGACGTAACCTAACTTTGGTTGTTCCCGAAACACTTTGGGTTCCAACGACGTAGCCACCTACCAAATTTTTCCCCGCAGATTTAGACGAGCGAATTCCATGGGTCTAGTTCCAGGATATCGATCCAGCGCATCGGTCACCAACGAACCGGCGCCGCGTTCCATCCCCACCTCCAGTTTCGAATCGCTCAGCAGCGAACAACTCGAAGCTCATATGGACCAGTTCCGATATGGTGCCTTCGACTTGACCGATGCGGTCCGACCGTCATTCGATCTGCAGGTGATCCCCAAACAAGGCTTTCGCCACGATCACTACACCGATCCAAAGACCGGCAAGAAAATACCGGTGATCATGGCCGCGGCGTCCCGCGAACGCTTGTTCGATCTGTTGATCGACATGCTGAGTTGCTTGGGAGGAACCGTTGATGTCGTGCTCGAAACGAGTCACTATGGAGACACCGGCGAGCACCAGGACCTCTATCGTGAACATATGGATTTGCCAGTGCTTAAGAGCACACTCTACGACTTCGAGGAAATGCTCCTCAATGATGGCTGCACCGGTTTGGCCGTGCTGAACCCGCGCAAGCAGCAAGAGATCCAGTTCGATGAACACAAGATGTTGATCTGCTATGGATCCCCGCTCGAGGTCTTTGAACGGGTGCTTATCAAGCACGATGTGTACCCAGATGAAGGCATTCGCTTCATCACCGAAGCCGAGCATGTCCACAGCAGCAGCGATTTATTCGCGAGGCAGTTCGGACAATTGCAATCGCGGCTGGGCATCGATGCCGGATCCGACGAAGATCTGTCGTTCGAGTGCTAAAGCCTCGGGACAATTCAGGTGCGTACGCCACAGGGACAACCCGTGGCCGTGCCAGGCTGACCTGCAGGAATTCAAGTCGCGGTGTGTTCCGGACCCCGAGTGGGTGTGATACACTGACGACTCCCAACGGCCATAGGAGTCAAGGACTCGATGGTCGGAAGGGCAATATTGGAACCCTTTGAGCAAAATGACCGCGCCGTCGGCTCCCATTCGGGACCGAACTTGCGGGTTAGGCTCGCCCCAATCGCTTGATTGCCTTTGCATGATTCTCTTTGTGCCTGCCTTATTGATCGCAATCGTCGTCCTGGCCTGGATCGCGTGGCTCGCAGTCGGACCAAGGTCCGTCTCACCGTCTGCGCGGCGTTTCTTTTTTCAAGAGCGCATCCCATCACCCGGGCCGTCGACCAGCGACGAGTCCCCCGCGGCTAGCGAGATGGATTCGGAGTATCAAAAGCACGTACAAAAACGACTTGAGGAACCCCATTTGCCCCTCGGTTCGGTTTCGGGTGCATCCCATCCGACCGGGTCATGGCTCGCTCCCCGCGGCCCGGCCCAGCACGAGCGAGGCCGCGAATGATTTCGAAGAGTCCATGTCTAGGTGATCTTGGTCAATTGCGGTTCGCCTGCCTGCTGCACGACGACGCTTGATACCGAGAAAGACTTATCCGCGTGTTTGATCTCTTCATGGCGACTCCGCTCGCTGCGCATTCGTACGTTTTGTTGGCCGCCAGCGATTTGGGGCTGGCCGATGTTTTTGGTTCGCACTGGAGCACGAATCTTCTTTGGTTCGCTCAAACCGAACCGTCCGCCAGTTCCAGTTCCATCGCGATGTGGGGGCTAGTGACGATCGTTGCAGCCGCATGCGGAGCTGCCATCATGGCCGTTGCCAATCGTATGCTCGGCACCGATGCCAAGACACAATCGGTCCGTTCGCTCGAACAGGCCAAGCTCGAATCTGAGAATCTAATCAAAACTGCGGAGCTGGAAAAGAAGGAGAGATTGCTGCAACTGCAATCCAAGTTCGATTCGGAAATGAACAAGCAGCGCGAGCTCCTACGGCAACAAGAAACGCAAGCCGATCGGCGTGAGCAATCGATCAAACAATCCGGCGACGATCTCAAAAAACAGGAGAAATTTGTCGAGAGCACGCAGCGCAAGCTGGCCGAAAAATTGGAGGACACCAATAAGAAATTAGAAGTCTACAACAAGCTCATCGCCCAGGTCCAAAACGACTTGCAACGCGTGACCGGAATGTCCACCGATGAGGCCAAAACCCAGCTCATGACACTTCTCGAAAAGGAACTTCAAGGCGAACTCGGTTCGGTCATTCTCAAGCACGAACGGAAGGTCAACGAAGTCGTGCAGCAGAAGGCTCAAGACATCTTGCTGACCGCCATGCAGCGCTACGCTTCAGCCCAGACTTCGGAGAGCACGACCAGCAGCATCGATATTCCCAACGATGATATGAAAGGCCGTATCATCGGACGCGAGGGCCGCAATATCCGCGCCTTTGAAAAGTCGTCAGGCTGCGATTTGATTATTGACGATACCCCAGGCGTGGTCATCGTGAGCGGATTTGATCCCGTACGGCGCGAGGTCGCTCGGCAATCGATGGCCAAACTGGTGGCCGACGGACGTATCCATCCAACCCGCATCGAAGAAGTGATCGCCGCGACCGAGAAGGAAATGGTTTCCTTCATCCGCCGCAAAGGAGAAGAAGCGGCCCAAGAGGTCAACCTTCAAGGCCTCCATGAACGCGTTATCGAAATGTTGGGTCGGTTGCATTTCCGAACCAGTTATTCCCAAAACGTGCTTAGGCACAGTGTCGAGGTCGCGTTCCTTTCAGGAATGATGGCCGAAATGATCGGTCTCAATCCCACCCTCGCGCGGCGCTGCGGATTGTTGCATGATATCGGTAAAGCCGCCGATCACGAACTCGAAGGGGGGCACCCCAAGATCGGTGCCGATCTGCTCAAACGCAGTGGCGAGAATGAGAGCGTCGTGCATGCAGCCCTCGGTCACCACGACCAGCTAACCACCGAGTTTCCTTACACCTTGCTGGTGGCGACCGCCGATGCATGCTCCGCATCGCGACCAGGGGCTCGCCGTGAATCTCTCGAGCGGTACATCAAACGCATGGAGGAACTCGAGTCGATCGCCAAAGGCTTCCACGGTGTGGAACAAGCCTTCGCCATTCAAGCCGGCCGAGAATTGCGTGTCATTGTCGGTTCGAAAGATACCGATGACGCAGTTGCGGCGAAGATCTGCCGTGACATCGCCAAGGCTTTTGAAGAGCAACTGACCTACCCAGGTGAAATCAAGGTCACCGTAGTCCGCGAAGCCCGGTTTGTCGAAACCGCTCGTTGAAAATCCAATACGTGTCCAACGCCAGCAACCAGCCGATGGATAGGAAGACCAAGGCTGGGAGGGCCGAACCCACGAGGATCCAAAGCAGGCCGCCGATGCAGACGAGCATCCACCAAGGTCCTCGATGCAATCGCGATCGAAACACGGACCAGAACCAACTCATCAGCACGACGGCCAACGTTAAGATCAACGTCGCGATCAGACGATCCGAATGTTGCAGCAGCCAGCCACGCATGGGACTCGATTCCAACGACTCGGTTTCTGGACGAAGCTGGAACAGCGCGGAGCCAGCATCCCAATCCGTGTTCAGCTGGGCGTCGGTGTCTGGCATGCTCGCGGCCGCAATCGCGGTCTTGATCTGCTCGGGGAATCGCGATGCCAAGTCCTGCCAGCGTTCGATCGCATCCCAATAACGAGGGTCCGTTCGCAGCACGGGCCTTCTCGCCCAATCGAGGAGCGAGGCGAAGGTTTCTTTGGCACCGTATGCCATCCAACGACCACGTTGGCCGGCCCATGCTTCCGGGCTCTCCGATACCTTGCGCGTTGACGTATCGAACAACCAACCTTCGAGACACGTCAAACCGGCCAATGTCCGCGCAGCCGAAAGGGAATCGAGCGATCGTGTTTCTGCATCATCGCCTGAGTAGATTCCCTCTTGGGAATCGATTAGGAACGCACCACCCATGACATCGCCCATCCAAATCGGTCGATGGGCGCGAACCGTCGCCCAGGTTGCAACCGGCTTTGCGTCCAGCCTGCACGTCGTCCAAAGGTCGATTTGTACAGGTAGTTTCATCCCGTAGCCTTCCGTGCTGAGGGTGTTCTGTTGCTGCCGAAACGGGACGCTTTCTCCGTTGATCGTCAACCATTCGCATCGATCTCCCGACGCCAATGCCCACTCCCAACGCCGTGACGAACGTTCGTTGGCATGCGAGTCATCGATCCAATACGTGCTTCGAATCAACCCTTGATTCTGCCCGTCTTCGCGGAGTCCACACCATTGGTGAACCGAAAAAATCGGGAATGATAGCTGCTGGCGTCCCTCGGAGACCGTGTCAGAATCCTCCGAAGCACCTTCCAAAGCACCCGCGTGCGCATCCGACATGGATGCGTCCCGATGGAGCGTGCCCATGTCCGGAATGGGCGTATTGCGAATCCGCAGCCGTACCAACGCTCGACCCTCCAACGGCAATTGCAACAGTTTTTCGCTCGATTGCTCTGGCGGCATCGCTTCGCACAGATCGGAATCCATCGCATCGATGCGGGCTGGCTCGGTGGCCATCCAGCATTCCAAATTCGGTTCGCCGATCGGTTGGATCTGGGCGACCCAACTCGGATCCAATCGCACGCCCACGTCGGTCGTCAGCCGCAGACGCAAGGCATGCGATTGGGTTTCTTCATCCCAGGCCGGCTGCACGATCAACAGCCGCAAACCAGGATCCGATTCCGTCAACTCTTTGGCCTGTCCCTCCCCGGTCCATTGCCGCGCTAATTCCGTGGGGAGAGTCAAGGCAAAGGAAGGATGCGCATTGCGATTTTCCCCACTCGCGAACCTGAGTTCCCATTGCGTTCCTTCCTCGGTCCGTTCGAGCTCATGGGCGATCAATGCACCGGTCCAATCCTCCACCATCCGTTCGAGCTGCAGTCGGACTGGTTCGGTTTCTGGACCACTGCTGAGTGTGTATAGAACTTGAGAACTCCCCTGGCCACGGTACGAGGGAGCGGAATCGAAGTCCATACGGACGCGCCAGTCCGGTTCCGCCACAATCTCGGTGGTCTGATCGGCGATCGACAACGCCTCGAAAGCGAGCGATGGCACGGTGAGACCTAGCGTCTCGATGGTCCGCAGCGATCGTTCTGAGGTCAAGACGATCTCGTTCCAGTCGTTGGCTTCTTTATCGAGGAAAATCTGGATGCGCGTGCTGTTGGACTCGGTCCATTGCACCAGCGGGATGTCTCGATTCCTCGAGGTCGCTTTGGTAGCCGTATAATCCGCGGGTAGTTGGACCAACAACCCAGTCGAGTTCGATGGAGCGGACAAAAGTTCGATCTTCGATCGCAACGTCGCGCGGTCCGCTTCGATCCGCCATTGATTCGCAACCCGCGCCCGCTGGATCTTGACTTCCGACTGCAATCGCAACACGCCGAATCCGCCGCTGGATGGGATTTTGAGACTGGTTGCAATCGGCTTGTCACTCAGTTCGTTCCATTCGATCCGTTCTCGGGTATTGATCAGTGGACTCCACGTGCTGATGCCTTCCAATGTCCACGGAGATCCAGCCGTACGCGCGTAACGCAACGTCCCCTGCCGCACGCGCCGATCACGGCATTCCGCGAACAGGATGGTACGGAGGTTGGATTCGCCGACAGGGATCCAAGTCGTGATGATGGTCCGTTTATTGGGCGCAAGCCCAGGGAGCGGAGTGGTCGAGGTCGCAGCGCCGGTAGCAGCCGTACCGAGATCGTTCCAATATGGATCTGCGTTCCATCGCACGATGTAGCGACGTCGATCGAGGGTGCTGCCCGGACGAACTTCGATGAGCTGCGCATCTCCCCAGTTTGTCCCAACTGGCAACCATTGCATGTCGGTTTCAATTTCGACTTCCGTCGCCGACTCGGTTCCGCGCGGGTACTCGAGAATTGTCCGCGCCAGCAGTTGCTCGCGATCGACCAATAGCTCGGTACTCATTTGCGGGGATTCCAACCCACCCAGTGAGGGCGAATCCGAGGGTAGACTCCCAAAAAGACGCTGCGCGGCGTTGGTGACCGCGACCAAATCGCCTGTGATTCGATCGATCCCACCGATCTGAATCCAGTACTTGCCAATTGACGGGTTTGAAACTCGACCACGACCTGCAATGTCGACCGTCCAGGGGCCTTCGATTTCTACCTCCATGACGGCATTGGCGGCTGGCAATACGCCGGCATCAATGGACCAGCCCAACGGAGGCTTGGTGTCCGAAAGTAATGTCGCTGGGGGTAGGGCTGGCTTGGGTCCGCGCTCGATGGGTCGGACACGCAGTTGCGATTCGATCTGCACTACGCGACGGCCGGTCCGATCGGGATACCAGATCAATTCGATATCGTTCTTCGTCAATCGATTCGAGGCCACTTCGAACCCGTCGACAGTGAATCGATTCAGTCGCGAGCGATCCGACGGGAAGGGGATCTTGAAGGGACGACCGACCGCCGTATCCCCGATCCACAGATCGTAGGTGTGGATGCAGGACTGTTCCGTATTGCCAAAGCCCAAGGATCGGCTGTCGAATCGCATGCTGTGTCGGGCTGCGATGAGCGTTGCATCGCGATCGGTATACGTAAGTTCCGTGTTGTCCTGTTCCAACATACGCAGTACTTCGGAGGGAACATATACGGTGGTGGCCGCGACCTTCCCAGCGTCATCGACTGGGACGATCACGTCGAAGGACGTAGGAAGCAACGGAAGTTGTGTGCGCACCGCGGGCTCTTGACCCGATGCCCAAGCCGTCCAGCATTCCGGTCGCCAATCGGACGCCCATGAGAGCACCGCCAAAATCAGAAGTCCCGTCGTCGCGCCCCTGGATCGACTTGATGCAGAGACTGGCTGTTCGCTGGCCAACGAGGGTTCGTTCCACGGCGACCACCGTTCGCTTCGAGAGGGTCGGTCTTTGGGACGGCTTTCGACCGAGGAATACGTGAGGTAAGTCAGGTACAACGCAGATCCAAAACCGATACCTACCACGCTGGCGCGGAAACCCAAGCCAACGTCCTCGACCAACCAATGTCCCGCGATGATGGATGCAATCGCGATGACAAAGCACCACCAAGGCCGCGCGCGAAGCAGCGCAGGAGTCAGTATCAGCCACAGTGTGAACGCGAGAATCTGCAACCAGGATCGCGATTCACTTCGGAGCAACAATTTGTTCGAAGCAGTGCCGTCATTAAAATTAGGGGATGGTTCAGCAATTCTTTGGTACTGCCTCGCCATCCACGTAGGGATGAGCGCGACGGGAGGTTCGAATGCTAAAGGTTGCGACCATCCCTGACTCGGAAATGGTTCCGAGCCATAGGAAATCGTAGCGACACCTAAATCGGCCAAGACGCTGTGGGTCCAATCCCAGAGCGTCCACCACGGATAGAGCGATCGCACCGAGCTGTCGCGCCCGGTGTCAAGAATCGATTCCCAAGAGTTTTGTTTGGCCACTAGCTCGAGATGCGTCGGGATCCAAAGGAAACGCTCCCTGCTCAGCACATCCGTTTGCCAGTGGACTTCGGGCCATGCAAACTCCATCCCACGTGTGGGGAACAACCCGTACTGCCACGTCTCCGTCGATTCGAGACTGGGGCCATCGATTTGCACTTCGATCCACAAACTCGGCGAGCCGGATGGGTTGAACATCCTGGTTTCTACGGAGTCGGCAATGGTCGTAGCCGGTAGGATTTGCAGCCAAGTTTGATTCCCATCCTGCCGTAGCCGAACGATCCCAGGGGCGGCCGTAGATGGATGGGTTTCGGCCCGCATGTTTGCCGCAATGGCCTTCCAATCCGCGGGCAATACGAGCCCAAGATCGAACGATTCGCCAGGAGTCCCAAGCCACTGCGCCGTCAAAAGTCCCCTTTGGTGACCGCTCTCATCAATGACCAAATGGAATTGCGATGCGATCAATCGCCCCGACGGATCCTTCGACGTTCGCAAGGACTCCAGCTTGATCGGAGCAAGCATCGATTCGCTGGGTAACGATGGCCATCGCAGTTGGCGATTTCCTCGCTCGTCAAACTCCCAACGAGCTCGCGGATCTTGATCGATAACGTGAAGCTCCGAGGATAGACGCAATGTCCGAGCCGTGTTGCTCGACCCTAAGAGAATCGGAAATTCCATCGCTGTCGATGGTTCGCCGCTATCGTTGGCCATGGTCGCAATCAGTTGCACATTTCCCTGAGCGTCGCGGGCTAACGATCGCAGTGCCTCCCACTGGGTTTGCCACACACCTGAACTTTTGTTCTGCACCATGGAGAACGGGCGGGCTCCCTCGGGCTGCAGGCCCTCCCATCGCCAATCGCCCGGCAAACGAATCTCCAGCGGCTCGGTTCGAAGTGGATCGTGCGCGAAACTCAAGGCATGTCGGAACCGCCATCGCCCGTCATGACAATCGACCTCGGTCGCGATGACTCCATCCAACCGCGCTGCTTCCGACCGCCACTGGATTGGCGGCAATCGCCCGCCATGCATCTGGAATACAATGTATTTACCAAGTCTGGGCAAACGATCGCGCTGCCATGGCGTCAAGTCATCCTCATCGGCCAGATCGTCGATGTACCGACCCACATAGGCCAAACGGAGGGTGTAGCTCGGTTCCATGACCAAAGCATCGGTACGTTCCCATCCGGGAAGTTCCACCAACGGCGTCGCATCGAGTGGTTCGCCATGGTCTTCCTGGACATTGCGAGTTAGCTGCAGCTCGAGTTGAATGGGGGTGTCGTCCACCAAAGCGATTGGTCGTAACCTCAAGTGGCGCTGAGAATCTTCTGCCGTTTCATCGACGGTCAACTCGATGGCTTTGGAGTTGATCTGCGATGCGATCAGTTGCCAACCCGGAGCGAGGACCAGTCGATCGGGCATCTCAGGCTGCCAAGGGCTCAATTGCATGCGCACGATGGCCGTTGCAATGGGACCCTCTGTCGCAAGCTTGGTCAGGATCTCCGCCCGATGGCTGAGCGATTTGGACTGGATCTGGAAGCGGTGGATAGGTGGCTTCTGAAACCATGCAAAATCCAGTCGCGTTCCACCATGGGTCAGCGGTCGCGTCCCGACCAACCGCCCCGAGGTGGAGGTGATCTCCTGGAGCTGAACCTTGGACTGCGGTGCTAAAGCAGTGGACCCGGAAACCACATAGGAAGATTGAATCTCGATGGCCGGCAGCGCGTACCTGGCTGTCGTTCTCGATGCAGAACTCACGGGCGCCTCGGCGATCTTGAGCTGTGTCAAATCCGTCAGGAACTCTGCGCTGAGCCGCTGACGCGTGGCGGACGTCGCGACGGCTGTGGATACCGCAGTGGCAGCCGCAGCGATGCGGGACGTGTCGGCAGCAGGAAGGGAAACCACCACTGTGCGCTGCGCGAATTGAAAGCTGGCCTCGCGATCGTTGAGGGTCAAACTTCGGAGACGGACGCCGTCGGGCAGTTGGATGCGAACCGTGCTGTCGGCGGTAGGAGCTTCGAACCAATCCCACTCACACAGCGTTCGGAGCTGTTCCAGTCCGACGAAGTGCTGCACGGTCTGTTTCGCAATCAAACGCGTGTAGGGCAAGCTATCCCGATCCGGTGGTGATCCCGCTTCGACCAGGCTGCGACTCGATCCTAGATGGATTGTAAAACTGGCCTGTTCCTGACCGCTGAGCTCCAAGAGCCAATAAGTATCGGACGTGTTGAGATCGGGGATGCGATCGGGAGCGGAGGCGCTGACAGGCCATGTTTCCAAGCGTCGCAACACTTCTTGCCAATTTTCCGCCGGCCGAGCCACCACCGTGCAGTCGGTGATGCGGGCACTGCTCGGCAATTGCAACACCAAACAACTGTTCGCGGTCTTGGGGATCGCCAGCGTGTAGTTGAGGCGATTGGGTGTGCTGTTGGTAAGAGGATGAAGCGACCAAGCAAACCAATCTTCTTCACCTGCTGGACGCACCCATGGCAAACCTAGGCTGTTGTACAGCCAGCTCGGTGCTGTCCCCGCTGGGACAGCAGGCGCATCGAAAATTTTCCCGGGCGTGCCTTCGATGGCCAAACTCCACGGGGATAAGACCTGGCGAGGTGCCGAGTTTACTCGCCACGGTCGCTCCGAGTCTGGAAGCCGCCATTGAATGCGCGATCGATCGGAGTTCAAGTCGGCTCCCGTCAATTTGCCGATCAAATGCAGCGATCGAATGTCGACTTCTGACGACTGTTCCGCGCGTTCGATCGACTCGGCTCGCCGCGCTAACTGCTCAATGAGCGATGGAAGCTCGGCCAACTCCCATGGCCGGTAACCCTCCAGGGGCAAACTCGACAAGTCCGATTCACGCACGAACACACGTCGATACGGTGCCGATGCGGAATCGATGGGAGTGTCCGCAATGAACGCATCCGGCGTCAATGTTTCCGGAGTCGTAGCGATCCCCGGTTCTTGGGCGGTGACGGCCGGAGCGAGTAATACCAGGCTTAGTACATGGCCCAACGCCGCACACACCAACATTCCGATCCGTTGCGAAAATGCTCCACCCATCCTCGACTGTATTGCGGCCCGGATTTTTATCGGATGCAGACTCATGTCCCATCCTCAATCACGTGCGCATTGGTGCTAAAGTTCGATCCGGCTTTGGGTGCTTCCTCCGACGTCGTAATCGGTACGGGTGTGGACGCATGACTGCGCGGATTGGAAGCTCCGAACGCGCTGGTCGGTCGGCTTACGAAGATACTGCGGCGTCGCGCCCGACGATCCAACATCCAACGCAACAGTCCGTATGCGATCGCGATGCTGATGGCTAAGAAAGCGGATTGGGCTACCAGAATGGACAAGTCCCAAGCCCACTGGGAGAAGACAAAGTAGGCAGCGACCAAGGCTGTCCACAGCCACGGCCATCGCAACCAGCGTCCCTCACCCATCGCAATGGACATGCTCAATACCAACACGGCGATCGGCAACCATATCAACGATCGAGGCACAAACCAAGCCACCAAGGGTTGTTGACTATTAACGGTCGACATCTCGTACTGATTGACTTGATGTCGAGGCACGGATACTTGCTGACTTGCACCGAGGGCTGCTTCCATGGTCTCCTGGGTGACGTCGCTCACGCGCGCGAGAAAGAGATCGCGCCAACGCCAGCGATACATGGGTGCAAGCTGTTCCGAGTTCCACAGCAGATGTTCGGTTCGGGGGACGATGATCTGCCAAACCAGCGGAGCGCTACTCGGATCCGTATCCAGTCTTGGTAGGGCCATGTCCAATCGTCGTACCCATCCACCCTGACTCGGTCGAAGCGTGAAGACCTCGAGCACATAGGTCCGTTCTTCAGTCGCGGATTCACTCGCTTCGTTGGAGGAGGATTCGATGGCATCTTGCAACGCGATCCGCACGTGATCGGATTCAGACGGAACCTCCGTAGCCATCGCTCGTTTTCCATCGAGTAGGATTTCCGCGTCCTTGCGAAGCCCGATCGGCAATCGCAGATCGATGTACGGTTGAGCCGTCGTGAACCGGGCGACGTAGCGATCGCGCTGGTAGAGCGCGTTCAGAATGGTCTGCAGCCACTCGGCCTCAAATCGGACCGGCGGCATCCAGACATCCCCTTTTCGAAACAAACTACAATTCCACCGCGCAGCATCTGGGTCCAATGTGTCGATGGAATCCCGTTCGATTACTCCCTGGAGTGTGCGCGGCTGTACCGTTGCCGATTCGACGAACAGGACGTCCGAATCGCGATCCACTGCGAGCCGAGGCAACGGGATATCCACATGCGCACTGCCGGTCTCACTCCAAAGAATGGATTGCTCCGACGTGGCTGTGATCAAAAAGTCCGAACGAAGGGATGCGTCGACAGCGATGCTCGGGATTGGGATGGTATACCACGACCATCCCTTCTCATTTTCGTTCTCAAGCTTCTCCAATTCGTTCCACTCGATGGACTGACCATCGATCGATAACGCAGTGAGGCGTCCTGGTAGAGGTAGCTTATCGATCTCGGAACCATCGGTCGTCGCGATCGTATTGGACAAACCGATACGCATGGCCGCAGGCCTGTTGCCATAGCTGCGGCACGTCCAGCGATGCAGGATCGTGATTTGTTCTTCGCTGACCGTCGGTGAGGCTTCGTAGAGTGCCGAGGTCGATGATGGACGCATTTCGCGTCGCCCAACCCATCGCAGCGAGGCGTCGGACTCATTGATCTGATACGACAAGACAAATGGCGAAAAACTCGAAGCGCTGACTCGCCCCGCCAGGCCCGGTGCAACACTGGTTCGAGGTGTAGGGTTCCAACCGGCATCGCTCGCAGCGTCTTGCGTCAAGCGGAATGGCCACGATACAAGTGACACGGTACCTGCCAACGTTCGGCGAGTCCGCTGCTGTGTATCCTGGGCCAGCCATGAAAGCTGCGGCAGCGTAAGGTCGAGCGCGTCCTCACGAGCGAGCAATGGATAACTCAATACATACTCGAGACGCGGCGATGCCTTGGATTCCTGAACAGTAGTTCCCAGGGGACGCTCGGGTGCAAAGGTCGCCAAACTCGGTTCGCTGAGTCCGTTGCGATTGGCGGCCGAGTCCAAAGCATCCGTTCCGTCGCTGCGGCCCGTCCGTACGTCTTTCCAGTTGCTCAGCCAATAGTTGGCATTGATCGGCAAGGAAGAAGTGCCCCCGTCGTCACTGGGGATTGAAGTGGCGGGATCGATTTCGATTTGGGCCGGCTGCAGCACAACCCGTTCGATGCGCCATCCGGCCAACTCGAGTTGCATGAGTGGCAGTTGGAAAGGATCGCTCATGAACTCGATAGAACCGTTCATGAGGACGCGGTCTTCCAAAATCTCGAGCGTCCGCGACGACTTGAGCTTCGGTCGATCCGTTAACGAACGCCACGAGGATTCTACGCCCGCAGGCTGGCGCTCGAATTGGTAGGTGTAGAGCAACGCATCGCTGCCATCATTGGACGGTCCTTGCCGGACGAAACGTGTTTCTCCAATGGCTTTCCAATCGAAGACGACGTTGCGAGGAATCACGCACTCGAGCGTACCGGAATGCCGCTGGATGCCTTCGATCGACGGGACCATGAAGACAACATGATCCGACTTTACGGCTTGAGTGAATTGCCACTCGATAGGTATTTCAAGGTCGGATCGGGCCAGGGATTCTTCGATCTCGATTTCTAGGACAACAGGATCGGCATCGCTGGCGGCTGATGCCGGCGAATCCGGATTCGGAGTGGCTGCAGGCTGAGGCACGATTCGGTATCCAGTGAAACCGATCGCAGCCCCGACCGTATCCCGAAGTTGGCTATTGCTGGGGAGTGTTACCAAAAATCGATTGCCACCAAGTTTGCGTGGTCCTCGCAACGCCAAACTCGTAACCGCTCGCACCTGCGTGCCATCCGAACTCGGCGCGAACTTTGTCAAACTCGACACTTCGATGGCCGCCACCGCTTCCCGTTCGGCTTTGCGGTTCCAGGACAAACTCAAACTGTTGGCGGTGGTGCGAACAATTGCGACCGATCGATCCTCAACCGCTCGAAACGGTTCGACCACTTCATTGCCTCCGCCTGATGCAGTCAATTCCCATTCGCCCAGCGGGAGACGCAATCGGACTGCACTGGAGGCCGCCGGCAAATCCAATCGCATCGAGTATCCGTTGCTCGAGGGTGTCAATTTGCAGACCGCGCTGAGCTTCAACGTGCGCTCGCCTGGCGGGCCAGGTTGTACACGCCACACATAGCCGTTGGATTGCGATACGACCGAGATGCTACCGAGATCATTTTGAAGTCGCGGCGTCTTGCTGTCGGTGTTCTCCGATGTTTCGGGAATCCATTGCAATTGTCCCAAGGCGAGGGGGACCGGAATCCATGACTTCGTCGGGCCGGTCAGCTGAACCGATGCAGTCAAGGAAACGCGTGCGAACTCGCGGTCCGGTTCAATGACCAAGTCGAGCTGGGAGATGGAAGGTGGTGGACCCGCCTCCGGCGGTTCCACGTCCGACCCCCGAAGGATCCGCTCGTACTCTTCATAACTCGCTCGGGGAACAATGACCTCTTCCCCCTGCTCATTACGCAGATAGTAAATGTCGGGCCGAAGACCCGGCGGAACTTCCTCGGGAGGGCGCGCGGGTGGATACGATTTAGGCGTGGGAACAGCCGGAGGTTCTTGCGCATTGGCTGCGGCAATGATCAAGCCCAGTCCGATGCTCCCTATGCAAAATAGCAGGGCACGCAGTGCGATGCAGATTCTCAATGCGTTCGGTGCCAACTGCACGTGATGGTCCAAGGGGTGCGTGGATTCGGGTCGCTCGCCCCTTTGGAAAACATATACTTCCGCTGGAGTTGCAATCTGTCTATTTTACGCAACCCGCATATTTTCGGGGCGCGCAAACTCCCGAAAGCGGGCACTCTCGTTACCGATCGGACCAGAATCAGGCCCTCAGAATCCTTACAATCGTGCTGCAACGCCGCCTGCGGTCACGCGGCCGTGGCCCACGCGGTGCAGCTCAAGGTGTCTCGGTCTGCTGCCATCGGTACACGATGACTCCGTTTTGAACGGTCATGATCACATTGGCGTCCAATATTTCTTTCGGATCGCAGCCCAACAAATCGGTATCCCAGATCACCAAATCCGCAACCTTGCCAGGTGTCAAGGAACCGAGTTTGGCTTCTTGAAAGGCAGCTTGAGCTGGCCACAACGTGTAACTCAATAGGGCTTCGGTGCGCGTCAAACATTGCTCGGGATAGAACACATCGCCCGAGGGCAATTGCCGGGTCACGGACGCAAAGAGACTGGGTCGCGGATCGACTCGTTCGACCGGTGCATCGGTTCCATTGGGAACGATGGCACCGGAATCGACCAACGCCCGCCACATGTACGCACCCTGCGCGCTGCGTCGTTCTCCCAATCGCTGAGGTACGAAGATCGCATCGCTGGTGCAGTGATTGGCTTGCATGGCGGGGATCACGCCCAGATTGCCAAAACGCGGGATATCCGAAGGTGCAAGATGCTGGGCATGTTCGATCCGCCAGCGATGGTCACTGGAAGCATCCGAACCCAACACGCGTTCGTACACATCCAACACTTCGCGATTGGCCCGATCGCCGATGGCATGCACACATAGTTGCCAATTTTTCTCCTTGCACAACTTGGCGATCCGCTCCATTTCGTCGAGTGGAATCGTGTTGAGCCCGGCCGTACTGGGCAAATCGCTGTACGGTTCGAGCAGCCAAGCTCCATGAGGGCCGAGCGCGCCGTCGATCGATACCTTAACACTCCGCACACTCAGCCATCCAGAGCCGTCATCTTCCCAACGATGCGAATCCATCTGAGAGGTCAATGCGTTGCTCCCTTCGCGAATCATGACGAATATCCGCAGCGGCAGTTCACCGGATTCGGCAAACCGCTTCAGCAATCTCGCCGTACCGAAACTACTCCCTGCATCGTGAACGCTCGTGATGCCTTGACGCAGGCAGGCCTGGCCCGCCAATTGCAATTGGGTCAGCGTCGCGGCCCGCAACTCTTCCTCCGTCAATCGATCGCTCGTGCGCGCCTGGGCTCGACGGATCAGTGATTGCGCATTCTCGCGAAAGACACCGATGGGGTTTCCGTCCGGATCCTTGAGCACTTCGCCCCCTTTGGGATCAGCCGTCTCGCGATCCACACCGGCCAACTGCATCGCCGCATCGTTCGCAAAGCTTGCGTGGCCACTGGCATGAGTCAACAGCACGGGATGGTCAGGAACCGCCAGACTCATGCTGCGATGATGGGGGTAGCCGTCCACGTTGCCGCTCGGTGGCGAAGTCCATTTCGATTGATGCCAACCGCGACCTTCGATCCACGTTCCTTTGGGCAATCGCAGGGCGGCTTCGGCCACCATCGATTCGATCTTCTCCCACGAGTCGGCCTGGCTCAGATCCAGCATCTGCAACGATTGACCGAGGCCGATGAAGTGCAAATGGCTGTCGATGAAACCGGGTGTGACCGTCATCCCACCGGCATCGATAATTTGAGTCGCAGGTCCCAGCAGCGGCTCGATGGCGGCTCGATCGCCGATCGCGGCCACTTGACCATCGCGAATCGCAATGGCCGTCGCACGCGTCATCGGCGCGTCGCATACCAATACATTTGCATTGACGATGGCCATTTCGGCATCGTCCGGCGTGCTCGGCTCGGATCCGCCTGCAACCAGTTGCAAACAAAGAGTCAACAGAAGCATGCAACGGGCCCAGGGCGGTACCGTCCACAGCGGCGCCGTACACAGCGGCACCGTCCAAAACGCGCATCGATCGATCATGACATACTCAACGGTGTAGGGCCGGTGCCGTGCAATGACAAACCATTTCGAAAAAGTTTGTCGTCGCGGCCATACAGCCCGAGGCTAGATTGGTTTCACACATTCCAAGTCTAGCATTCCAACCAAACCCATGCGCGGGTGGGGATCCGAGGATGCGCGGCGCCGAGTATCAGATCCGCGGGGCGAATCGCTTCGTGCGTCGCCAGCCCGCAGCGGCCAAACCCACCAATCCAAGCATCGCCATCGACGAAGGCTCAGGCACGGCTGTGATGCCCGACAAGGTCCCCGTGTAGGTGAAAAAACCACCGACATTCGGCGTCCCTGGGACCAGGTACGCGAAGGTGATTTCCACTGGCAAGGTTAGCGTGGCAATTCCACCGGTGGCCTGAAGCATGCCGTTGGTCGCCGAAGCGTTGGTGGATGAGGCGGACGCGATGTCGGTCAAGGCCGCGGTTCCTCCATCCCCCAATGCAGGTGAGAATAGATCCAAATTGCCACCGGAGTGAAGCCAGGATTGCGATGTATTGGCAAACTGACCGCCAGTGACGACGATGGCGCCCGTCGAACCTAAGTTGAACGAGAGATCGCGAATCTTTCCAACTCCGAATCCGACATCAATGCCGTAGTTGCCGTCGCTCGGCGGAGTCAATCCGCTGCCATCGTTGTTGGGAGCCCATTGCCCATTGACCGCTCCAAAGATATTGGCGCTTTGAAACGTCATGCTGGTTGGATTGATCAGATCATCGATGTCGACCGTGATCGTACCCGAGAATTGGGTCGTCAATGCGCCCGCTGCTTGTGGATTGAAATTGAAGTTCCCAACGCCTTCAACATTGGCGTTGCCGGTCAATGCCAACGTACTATTGGCGAGCGATAAATCAAAGACGTACAGGTCGGCATGGGCAGACCAAGCCATCGACAGCAAAACAAGAAGGGCCGCGGGAAAGGATCGGGCGCAGGACATGATGGTTTACCTCATCTTGGAAACACAATTAGAATTTGTACCCAGGTGCCAGAAGGGACGTAAATCGGACCAACCGTCTGACAGTAATTATCCTTCCCCGACGCGTCAAGTTTTTTTGCGAACCCGGAACAAAAGTCCGCCGATCTGCTATCCCTTCGAAACGACTAGAATGCGTTCGCGTGTCCAAGGCCGTAGACTGATTCGCCAATCCGCCAGATGCCGAGATTCCGGATGTCAGAGATGAAATCCAAGTCGGAATTGAATCGCAATGCATCGGTCTCGTCCCGCGATGGCGAGGGTACGGCTTGGGGAACCACCGCCTGGGGCTGTGTAATCCTGCTCATGCCGGTCGCATTGCTGAACTACATGGACCGTCAAATGATGGCCTCGATGCAGACCTCGGTCATGGCTTCGGTTCCCGATTTTGCGAATGCGGAAAACCCGCAAGCCATGTGGGGCTTGATGTTGGGTCAGTTCAAATGGGTTTACGCTGTTTTCAGTCTCCTGGGGGGCTACGTTGCGGACCGCATCAGTCGCCGCTGGACGATCTGTGGCAGTTTGCTGGTGTGGTCCGGGGTCACATGGTGGACGGGCCAGGTCACCACCTACGATCAGCTCCTTCAGGCCCGATCGATGATGGGGATCAGCGAGGCATTCTATATCCCCGCCGCCTTGGCCTTGATCGTCGACCTCCATTCCGGGCACACCCGATCCCGTGCCGTAGGACTGCATCAGATGGCAATCTATCTGGGGGTGATCGCTGGAGGTTTCGGTGGATACATCGCTGCGAACCCCAGCATGGGTTGGCGTCTTGCATTCACAACCGCCGGAGTGGTCGGAATGCTTTACGCAATCCCGTTGATGTTGTTTCTTCGGGATTCGCCACCCGCCCAACGCGATCCACTAGAACCGCTGAATCGAAATACGTTTGGATGGTTTCATGCCTTGATCAAGAACCCGTCGTTCATCCTGCTGGTGCTGTGCTTCACCCTGCCCGCGATGGCGGCTTGGATCGTTCGGGATTGGATGCCCGCGATTCTCAAGAAAGAATTTGGGATTGGCGAGGGTCAAGCGGGTGTGGCGGCGACGTTGTACTGGCAAGTCGCGGCGATCGTCGGCGCGTTGCTAGGAGGCTGGTTGTCGGATCGATGGGTCCAAAGGAATCGTCGAGGCCGAATCTATGTAAGTGCCCTTGGGATAGCGATGATCGTGCCAGCTATCTTTGGTGTTGGTAATGCAGGTTCACTCGTCATTGCGGTGTTGTTCTTGGTCTTGTTCGGCATCGGTTGGGGTTTCTTCGATTGCAACAACATGCCCATCTTGTCGCAGATTGTTCCTCCCGCATACCGAGCCACCGGATATGGAATCATGAACTTCGTCAGCATCAGTTGCGGTGGTTTGGCCGACTGGGGTTTTGGATTGCTGCGAGATGCCAAGGTACCGCTCAACGTCAGCTTTGGCGCGTTCGCACTGCTTGCGATTGTCTCGATCGCGCTGGTTCTGCTTATTCGCCCAAAATCGGACTCGGAATTCGTTTAACGACAAGCCGGCAGGCGTCAGCGTGAGAAATGTGCTCGATTCGATCCGGCACGATCTACACCGCTGCCATGCCTTGCTGCAAGGTTTCGATAAGCTTCATCGCATTGGCCGAGCGAAGGGCTTCGGCATCGAGCCACAAACCAGGAAACAACACGCTCTTGTAGCTGCCGCCATCAGGCCGAATCTCGACAAACCGGCCACTCTCCAATCGCCACCATTCGATCCGCCCTTCAATGGTTTCAAATACCAAATACTCTCCAACTCCGGCGGCTTCGTATACAGCCCGCTTTTCGCCGAAGTCATAACTGACCGATGACCCAGCGATCTCGACGATCATCTCGGGAGCACCGATGATATAGCCTTCGTCATCGAAGTGTGTTTGTCCATTGGCGCGGAGCAAACAAAGATCGGGTTGCGGGTCATTGTCGGTGTTCATCCGTACGGTTGCATTATCCGAACCGATCAAAGTCGGGTCGTGCATTGCATAGGTAGCAATCCACTGGGCGAGCAGAAGATGCGGATTGCCTTGATGCACCGCGCGTTGGGGACTCGTAATGAACACCTTCCCAATGATCCGTTCCGCCTTCAGCTTTTTCGGACCCGCGCAATAGCGCCGCCAATACTCATGCGCGTCCAACACATCACCACTCTCCAGCGGTGGTGTGTAAATTCGATACGGCGAAGTATTTTCGAAGATCGATGAAGTCATGGATAAAGCTCTTCACGGATTGCGTGTCAAAACATGCGAGTGATCGATCCATTGCAGGGAACTCACGGTATCGGTGTCCCATTTCCATGGACGAGCCGATGAGTCGTCGGTCAATGTTGCAATGTTATGGTCCCAGAGTTTTGGAACTAGTCCGCAGGCGGTGGTGGTTCGGTGTTTTTCGCGTTTTGCTCCTGCAGTTTGATGGCTCGCGTCAAAATGCGATCGAGTGACGATGCGAACGCGGTGCGATCGCGTTGACTGTAGGGTGATGGACCAGACAATTCCATCCCTGCGCCGCGGGCCGCATCCATCCAATCGCGAGAGGCTAAGCGCGATGCGATGTTGCGATCGTCAAAAACTTCGCCTCGCGGCTCCAAAACGAAGACCCCCTTTGCAACCAACTGCGCAGCCAAGGGTATATCCGCAGTGATGACGATGTCACCCGCTTTCGAATGCTCCACAATGTACTGATCCGCGACGTTGGCACCCTCTCGGACCGTGACTCGCGTAATGAGTCCCGAGGACGGAGGCAGCCAAATCGATTGGTTGGCGACCAATGTCACTTCGATCTCAAGACGTTTCGAGGCTCGAAAGACGAATTCTTTCACTTCCCGCGGAGCCGCATCGGCATCGATCCAAATTTTCATGCACCAACGATCCCCAACAATCCCAGATCCGAATGGCACTGGCTTTATCGAGTTGGATCAACATGTAGTTGCTTGACGTTGGGCGGAGTCTACCAGTAGTGCTAGCAATTTGCATTCATCAATCGATAGCATTTGGCGTACCGTTTTGCATTTGAAATCACGGTGGAACT
>JBGSHV010000115.1:0-4785 GCA_041752005.1 Pirellula sp.
GCACGATTGCAACGATGAATTCTTGCCGTCTTTACATTGTCGGGCACCGAAGGCGGACTTACGATTGAGGGGTCCCTTTTACCACGACTTTTCTAGGTCCCCTACGTTGAACTCATGTTTCGATTGATCAAGAAGACCGCATTTGCTCTCGGCCGAATTCTGTTCGCGCCGATTCGGGCATTACTGGAACTCACCGAATGGGCAGCCCACTCTGCAGGATCGGGAGGAGATTCCTATGATGAAGAAGTCGTCGTTCCGTTGTGGCGTCGCATTCTATTGTTCCCAGTCCGCTTGATTGCAGGAACCGCTTCGATCCTTTGGCAGGTCGTGCGTTTCCCCTTTCAAGGCTTGCTTTCCGATCCGATTCGCGTTCGGCATCTGGCCGCCGCCGCACCGGCCTTGATCGCGCTCGCGCTGTTTGCCTACGTGATGCTAACTCCAACATTCTCGGGGCGTATCCTTGAGACTATGTATTCCAATGAGTTTGATCAAGCGAACCGGGATTCTAAGATTAGCCGCGCCGCGTTGCTGGCCAACCGTCTAATCCGACCAGGCGTTCGACGGGCGCCCGAACCGACCCTCCGATTTTGTAAGATGCTGGCCGTCAACGATCAGCTCGATCGCGCCAACGCCATTATCGAAGCCCTCGCCCCAGAATCGTCCGCCGGCTACCCGCCGGCTCACGAACAACGAGCGGTCGCGTACGCGAACCTCGTTGCCCGAGGGGTATCGAACGAAACGGTCCTCAACGCCTTACTATGGCACATGAACAAAGCCGGTGAGCGAAGTAGCGAAGACTTATTGCTGGCCAAAGCCACCTACTACCGCGAGACTCGGCAAGCAGACGCATGCATCGATAGGATCGAAGCCGCAGCCCATATAAATCCGATTCATTGGTTCACAGTAACCGATCTGTATATCGAGAAAAAAGATCCTGTAAGAGCCGGACGCGCACTGACCCTCGCCCGCAATTCATTCAGTGTACTCTTGGCCAAAGACCCCCTTAAAACCGATGTTCGCATCCTACTCAGCCAAGCCCAAGTCCGACTCGGATTGCTGGACGATGCGGAAGACACATTGCGATCCGGACTCGAATTCTTCCCGGATGATGCAAAGTTACTCCGGGCCAAAAACCTTTTAGATCTCACGCGCTATGACCGGATGGTTCAAAACAAAAAAAGTGAGGATGAACTTACTCAACAACTCTTGAGTATGCTCGAGACGTCGCAAGAGCCAACCGTGGTCTACGATCGCATGCTGGGGCTCTACAACCAATCCACGAGCGATGAAAACCGTGCGCGCATTCGGACGGTTTTCGAGCAGGAGGCGGACAAGAATCAAGAGGTCGCAATATTGCAATTTGCATTGAGCACGGTCGCCATCGTCGATAAACGGTTCGAGGACGCAATTCGTCTCCTGGAGCGGACGCTGGAACTCGACCCCAATCAGCATCTTGCCAAGAACAATCTCGCTTGGCTGCTGGCGGATGCGGAGCCTCCACAGTTGGATCGATCAAAACAACTAGCCGAAGAAGCGCTCGCTGCCCTCGAGGCCCCAAACTACCGAGATACCTTGGGGCATGTTCTCTTGATGCGCGGTGAATACGATCAAGCTGTGATCGAATTCGAACGAGCATTGCCCGGCATGCGGGACAAAACCAATACGCGAAATGGGCTCGCGGCAGCGTATCGCAAGCTCGGAAACGAAGAGATGGCCGTTCGCTACGAAGCCTCGGGCGCCCAACGCCCTTAAGTGCTCATGGCTGCGATCGGTTTAGGATTTGATCGCAGCCGAAGCCAAGCGAACACGGGCTGAGCGACTCACTCCGATGCCCAATAGTCCAGGACCTGCACTTTGTCCAAGTGCGGTTTGAGGACTTCCACAAAGGCCTTGTGAGCCGGATGGGGCAGGTAAACGGCTCGATCGTCTTCGGATTTGAAGGTGATCAAAAAGCAATGGGTGAACCCGTTGGCCAATCCTTCTGGACTGTTGTCGACTCCATATTCGAACGCAGCCACTTCAGGAATCTTTGACTTCAAGCCACGAAAAGCATCCACGACCTTGGCGATGTCCGCTGCGGAACTATCGTCCTTGAACTTGAACATGACCAAATGACGCAGCATGGTGGACTTGCCTTCTTGAGCGGTCGTCGTGGAGTGAAACACCATCGCTGGCAACAGCATTGCCGAGAGCAAGCAACCGCAGAGTGCGATTGCCCACGGTGAACACAAAGTACAACTCCAACGCAATGACATCGTATGCATGATGAATCTCACAAGGGAAAAAAATCGAATCGAGGGCGATTGAGAATGTCAGTATAGGCGACTCGCTACGCCGGGATGGATGGCCTCCCAACGGATTTTTCGCTACAACCACGTTGTGGCGAGGTCGCACAGACAAGCACATGAGCGGTCGAAGGAACGTTGGACGGGGAGATCAAGGTCAAAGATTTGGCATGACTATCGATTGGAATGGGAAACGAGCGGTTGTCTCAGGCGGTTCTGCGGGATTAGGTAGACATCTCTCCCTGACGCTTGCTAGCCACGGAGCAGAGCTTGTGCTCATCGGTCGCAACCGATCGCGTTTGGAAGCAGTTCGTGCGGAAGCCTTGACGGCCGGAGCGCCTCAAGTGGACCTGTTCGCATTCGACGCAGCCTCGGAATGGAGGAAACGCGATGGATTATCGACCGCTTCAATTCACGATTCAGAATGCGACCGGTTCGTGCAATATCTCGACACGCATGCCCTCGATCTCTTAATCAATGCCGTCGGCCGATCCGATCGCGGTCTGCTTGGACAGATGGCCTCGAGTGAAGTCGTCGATCTGTTTCGAGTGAACGTGCTATCGACGTTGCAAATGACGCAGGCGTGTTGGTCGAGCTTACAGCGCAGCACGGGCTGTGTCGTCAATATTGCTTCTCTCGCGGGCCTTGTCGCCGGCCCTGGACTGGGCGCGTACTCGATGGCCAAACATGCGTTGGTGGCCATGCATCGCCAATGGCGATTGGAAGCCGCCGATTCCGGAATCCATTTTTTATTGGTTTGCCCGGGACCTATCGAACGTGACGAACAGGAGGATCGCTACAGCGATCTGGTGCAATCGCGTGGACTCAGTGCAGACCAAGCCAAACCCGGTGGCGGGGTGAAATTGCGACGGCTCTCGCCCCAGGAACTCAGCGTTCAGATCCTAGAAAGTGTGCGAAAGAAAAACTCGGAACTCGTAGTTCCGAGCAAGGTTCGTTGGCTTTCAGCGCTCATGCCCGTTTGGCCCCAATGGGCCGACCAGATCGTACGCAAAAAGTTTTAATGTCGCATTAGGCCGTCGGTTTCTAATCGACTCTCATGCTGAGTAATGTGGTTTGGGTGCTACCGACCTTGGGCACGCATCATTTCCACCACAAGGTTGTAGCGCAGATCACGGAGTTGGGCGAGACGGTTTGTCCAACGCTGCACGTCGCGTGGCGTTGGTGGCTGGCCATTGAGGATCACGTAGACCTCGCCAACAAAGGCGGCGTTATCGCCGCGGAAACGATCGAAAAACTCCTCGCTGCCCAAAACAGTCGCCATGATATCGTCAAGCGGTTTGCCTTTGGCCAATTCCCGTTGCCATACGGCGCGTTCGCGAGACGACAGTTCGCGTCCCAACCATTCTTCGTACCACCATCGCACCTGATCGATCGGGGAATCGAGATTCGGGGGCGCGGGCGTTGCGATGGCAGCCGGAATCAGTTGCAGTGTTGGGCGAACCGTATCCTGGCGAGCGTCGAATGGAACGGGAGACGGGGTGACCAATAAAACTTCCCCTCGGTGGGATAGCGTTGCTTGAAGTGCGTAGCGATGCCTTGGTCGCAAGCTCTGTGGATCGTATTCCAAAACAAAGTTCATCGGCCATCGGCCTGTGAACGGCAATTCCGTTTCCGCGATCGTGACGTATTCCCACTGTGGCTGCGTCACGTCGACCAAGCGGACGTTCGCGATCATGCCGGGAAAAACTAGGTTGCGTGCGCTGGTCTGAATGGTTCCTTGGATCGTGGTAGATCTGGAATCCAGAGACAATGGAATATTCGTCAATCGACCGGTCCGGTGATTGAGCACCAGCAGAGTCGCACGCTCTTGTCGATCCATCCGTCGCCCCCATTCGTCAGCTAGGTCGTAGGTTTGCCCATCGACAATTCCTATTTGATATCCACCCACCGTGATGATGGTGTCCCCGACTTCCAATCCGACTTGTTCGGCGGGCGAATTGGGTTGAACACGAACGATGACCGCACCGGTCGGAGTGTTGCGTGCAAAGACGCCTAACCGCGTTAACTGAGGCTGGCGCGGTTGCCGTGTCAATCCAAGAGTCCGCTGCGCTCGTTCGGCAGCGGAATCATCCTCGCGATCACGGGGCGTTTGTGCTGCCGCTGGGCAAACCAGAAAAATCGCCAAGCCGAGGATCGCATACAGCTGAGTCGTGCGATCTTTGATGGTGAAGGTACTATCCATCATAAAGTCACCGATGCATTTACGGATTCATCCACCGACGGTCGTTCACCCTGCAAATAGGCTTTTCCAGCTGTGATCAGATACTTCAGTCCTGCCATCCCACTGTTATCCCAATACTCACCATGCGTCGTCTCGACTTTCAAAAGCACGAGCGAAGGATCGGTCTTGCCTTCGGGAAACCACACTTTCCAGACTTCTTTCCACAACGACTCGATCTTGCTTGGATCGTCGACGACGCGGCATTTGCCACTCAGCGTCACGAACTTGCGATCACTCTGCATCGTCACAGCCACGTCG
>JBGSHV010000116.1:0-9180 GCA_041752005.1 Pirellula sp.
GGAATCGTCCTGGGCGGCAGGAGAAAAGGGAAGTCAAACGGCGACCGAAGTCCTACAAACTCATGCAGTGCCCTCGCAACCCGAACCGAAACCGTTATGCCACAGCAGCTTAAGCTTACGCCAGTGCCATTCGGGCCTGACACCTTTATTACGCGCGCTTCGCGTTTGGCTTCTTGCGCCCGGCGCTATCGATAGTTCATGCTTTTGGGGCTACATTGGAATGCGATTTGGTTTCCAATCACGCACCGTTCGAGTTAGCTATTGATGAATGACGTCACCCACATCCTGAAGCAGATCGAAGCCGGGGATTCCGTTGCGGCTGGCCGCCTCATGCCGTTGGTGTACGAAGAGCTAAGGAAGATGGCGGCCTCCCGCCTGGCATCCGAGCGGTCGGATCATACTTTGCAAGCGACTGCCTTGGTGCATGAGGCCTATCTGAAGCTGGTCGGCGCGGATCAAGCCTGGGAGGGACGTGCTCACTTCTTTGCCGCAGCAGCCAACGCGATGCGGCAGATCCTCGTCAATTGGGCCTTGGCAAAGCGTGCCGATAAGCGTGGCGGTGGAGCTCGGCGGATTGAAATGGAGGATCTGGCTAGTAACTTCTCGACCGATCCGGACCTGATCCTGGACCTGGACCATGCATTGAAGCAGTTGTCCGCAGAAGATGCGGTGTCTGCCGAGTTGGTCAAGCTGCGGCTTTTTGGCGGGCTGTCCGTCACCGAAGCTGGCCAGTCGCTAAACCTCTCTCGCACCGAGGCTTACGACAATTGGAAGTTCGCCAGAGCGTGGTTTTCAACCAACACCCTCCGTTCCTACGACGAATAATCTCCGAATTCTCCGGATGGTTTCGGGCTGTTTCCTGCATTGATTGAAGACGACATCAGATTTCCTATTCATGGCACTGGTCGTGTAGAGATATCATCAACTCGATGGTAAAATTAACTTCATGACAACAATCGATGAAATCGAAAAAGCAATAGAGCATTTGCCATTGCCTCAAATTGAAGAACTCGCGCGATGGCTGGATGGTTATCGTTCGAGAAGAAGTTCGCCAACGGATGTCGAAACTTGGTTGACGCGTGCTCGGGGAGCAATTCAGTCGGGAGTGACGACAGCAGATGTAATGGCACTTACACGCGGTGAGGAATGAGTGGGTTTCTATTTGACGCAAACGTGTTGCTAGATATCGCGACTGCAGATGTGACATGGCTGGCTTGGTCCGAGGGGCAGTTTCGAGTCGCGGCAGCTAGCGGCCCGATTCTAATCAACCCATTGATCTATGCCGAGATCGCACCAGGGTTTACGACTCAACTGGAACTCGACCGATGGCTCGATCCATCGCTATTTGAGAGGCTTCCTTTGCCCTACGGGGCGGGATGGTTGGCGGCCCAAGCGTTTGTAAAGTATCGACGGGCGGGTGGTTCCAGGAGTTCTCCGCTTCCCGACTTCTATATTGGCGCTCACGCTGAACTAAGCAATCTGACTTTAGTAACGCGGGACGCCACCCGATACCGCAATTACTTTCCAGCCGTCGCACTCATCACGCCTTAGTTTTTTGCGATTGAACGAATCGGTAGACGCACCCGACAAAAGTCCCGCGTTGACTGTAGCTTGGGACCATTGTCCCGAGCGGATGGATTTTCCAAGGAGTTATTGACGGCCGGGACAATGGTCCCAGCCTACTTTGACTTTTGTCGGCTCTGTCTCGGTACCGCACTGATACCTATTTGTTCAGAACGGTCACCGAAGCGAGGAAGTCGCTAAACCTTTGTCGCACAGAGGCTTACGGCAATTGGAAATTCGCCAGAGCGTGGTTCTCGACCAACACCCTCCGTTCCTACGACGAATAATTCTCGAAATCTTCGGACGGTTCAGAGCTGTTTCCTGCATTGATCTATGTCAGGCAGAATTATCTCTACACCGCACCCCAATCCCGTCCAAGGATTACCGTCATGTTTCGAAACTCCCGGCGTAAAATCGCAGGACTACTCAATTCATCGACCAAAAAGACGCCGCGCGACCGCTTAGGTCGGAACGCGTGTAAATCCCTTAGCAAATCAAGAACAGGTCGGAAACTCCTCGCTGAACAACTTGAGGCCAGAAACCTGTTTGCGGGACTATCGTTTGAATCCGTAATCTCAACGGAAAGCAATTGGCCAGATGGAAAGACGTACGCATTTGCAGTCGCCGCAGATGCCACAGGCAATACATATATGAGCGGCATTTTTGAGGGCACCGTCGATTTTGATCGGCACGCCGTCCAGCCCGGTAATCGGGACATTTTGTCAGTGGAGCCTATTGGTAGCGGTGGCTCCAACGGTTTTATTGCCAAGTACGACTCGCAAGACCAGTTTGTCTGGGCGAAACGGATGGATGGTTCAGCCCTTGGTTTAGAAGTGGACAGCGGCGGAAACCTGTACGTGGGTGGGGAGTTCTCGAATATCGCTAACTTTGGTTCTTATACACTTAGCAGCCTTGGAGACTCCGATCAGTTCGCAGCCAAGTTGGACGCAAACGGCGATTATCTTTGGGCAACCAACTGGGGAACGACAGATCCCGAATTATTTAGTGATATGGTTCTGGACCAAGACAGCAATCTAACTATTGCCGGTCGCTCCCGACCAAGCGGCCCTTCCTCCACGCCTGGAATCACGCAGTTACGACAGTTGAACAGCCAGGGTCACGTCGTTTGGACGGGAAATTTCCCCGCCCAACGAGCCATCACAAATAGTTTGGCAGTCGATGCCATCGGTGATATTTACTGGTCCGGTGTTTTCAAAGAATCCGTTGATCTGGATCCTGGATCCGGCGTGCAATTGGTTACTGCGTCGGCAACGTCGAACAGTAGTTTCATTTCAAAACTATCTGGCAACGGAGAATTCCTGTGGGCTACAACATTTAACTCCAATCCATCCATTGATCCAAATTCGAACATGATTACGCCCATTGTTGCAGTTGGAAATGACGGCTTCGTTACCGTGCTAGGTTCTTATCGAGGCACTATTGGTTTCTCGTCGAACGGCGGACTGTCACTACCTTATTCCGATTCCTTTAAAGGGTATTTCGCAAAACTAAATACGTTGAACGGCGGAGTTGCCGCGATTTCCGCCTTTGGCAGTGATCTCGGATCGATCAAAGGTCTTATTGCGACCACTGATGGATACGCAGCAGTGGGGACGACAGGTGGAACGGGAGGCTTCAATCCAACTCCAAGCATTTCGGTGGCCGGAAAAGGCAGCAACGATGTTTGGATGATGACGCTTGACGGTCAAGGCTCCATTACCTGGGCTGGTTTGATAGGGGGAACGAGCATCGATAGCGCAACCAACTTGGCTCAGGATGCAACCGGAAAATTACTCGTTACAGGCTATTCTGCTTCCACGTTATTCGACTTTGATCCACATCCGTCGCGAGCGTTTAATGTAACCATTCCTGCCTCGTTCGTCCTTAAGCTGAAGCCGACCCCGGATACCAAGTTCTACGTGGTCGACGATGCATCTGCCAATCTCACTTATGAATATGCAGCAGACAGTAGTGCGGTAGAGAGCTATTCGCTCAACGGTGCCAACGCTAGCCCGCGTGGTGCCGCCAGCACGGTGGCGGGCGACAAGGTGTGGGTGGTTGATGCCAACAAGAAAGTCTATGTCTACAACGACAGCGGAGTCCTGCTGGGGGCATGGACGGCCGGTTCCGTGGCCTCCAATGCCACGATCGAAGGGATCACGACCGACGGCACCGATGTCTGGCTCATCGATGCCCGACAGGATCGCGTCTACCGCTACGCCAATGCTGCCAGTCGACTCTCAGGTAGTCAAAACGCCATCAGCAGTTTCGCACTCAACAGTGGCAATCGGAATCCTAAGGACATCGTCACCGATGGAACAAATTTGTGGGTTGTCAATGACAGCACCACGGACAAGGTCTTCAAATACACGCTGACCGGCTCACTGGTTGGTAGCTGGACGATCGACACGGCGAACAAGGCACCAACCGGCCTGACAATTGATCCCTCGGGAGCCAGCCAGAGCATCTGGATCGTCGATAACGGTACCGATCGCGTCTACGAGTACACCAACAGTCGGAGCAAAAATTCTGGCAGCCAATCGGCCGCACTCAGCTTTGCACTAGCCACCGGCAACAACAACCCACAAGGGATCGCCGATCCACCAGCTCCGAATGAGGCTGCTATGGCAAGCGGGATCGCGGTGTCGGAAATATCTTCAGAAAAGAAGATTGCATCCAGTGTAGATGAACAGCAAATAGCGATGTACCGAGGAATGTTCCACGCGGTCACATTGGAAAGTCGCGATCCAGGTCTGGCTCGGCGGATTGATCTTACGATAGATAGCGTAGTCAAGGAAGTGGCGACGGACTATCGAGTGTCGGGCTCAACGACCTCGGTTGTACCAATCGTACGTGAGCGGGGGGCATCTCCCACAGCACCTATTACAACCGTTGACGAAGCTTTTGGAGATCTGGATTCGCTACTCGATGGCGACGATTACGAGTCGCTTATATCATCCTTGAAGATCTCCGCGAAAGGACATCGATTGCGATAACCCAAAGGCTTTTGTTTTCATAAGCGGCTGATCGTGGCCACACTCACGCCCGTGGCCACGATCGGTCTTTCTCGCTCACGCTCGCGGGATACGGGGGTGGGTTCAACGCAGCAAGCCGGTGAGCGAGGGTCAACCTCGCAGGTCCCCCACAATTACACTTTGTGGTTTATGATCGGTGGTTTTAAGCCTGCCGCTCGACCATGAACGAAACTCGCAACTTCCCTTCCTGAGAAGCCAAATCCACGGCCCATGAAACCAAGCAACTCAACGCAACTCTCCGCGAAGGAGATTTTCATTCTAGCCGCTGGGCTTGAGAGCGTTGCCGAACGGGAAGCTTTACTTCATGAACACTGCAGCGCAAATCCGGAATTGCTTCAGCAAGTTCAACGACTTCTAGAAGCAGCGGACACGGACAACAGAGGTTGTCCATTGGATGCCTTCGTGGATGCCTTCGGGCCCGAAGAAACGTTGCCACATTCCAACGTAAATAAACAGGAAGAACGCGTATCCACCCATGCAATGCCGGCACAGATCGAGTGCCGCCAGATTGGTCCCTACAAACTTCTCGAACAGATCGGTCAGGGCGGCTTCGGAACTGTCTTTATGGCCGAACAGACGGTCCCCGTCCGCCGCAAAGTCGCTCTGAAGATTCTGAAGCCCGGCATGGATTCGAGCGAAGTGATCGCTCGGTTTGAAGCCGAACGCCAGGCTCTGGCGATGATGGATCATCCCAATATTGCCCGCATCTACGACGGCGGAACAACGGACACAGGCCGACCCTATTTCGTGATGGAACTCGTTCGCGGAATTCCCGTCACGGAATATTGCGATGAGGCCAGACTGACGACGGAAGAACGCCTGACGTTGTTCATCGACATTTGCCGAGCTGTCCAGCACGCACATCAAAAGGGGATCATCCATCGAGATCTGAAACCTTCCAATGTACTGGTGACGATGCACGACGACAAAGCGGTGGTCAAAGTGATCGACTTTGGCATCGCCAAGGCACTCAGTCAACAGCTGACCGATCGCACGCTGTTTACCGGTTTTCAGCAAATGCTGGGAACGCCGTTGTATATGAGCCCCGAACAGGCCCAGATGAGTGGCATCGACATTGATACTCGCAGTGATGTGTATTCGCTGGGCGTGATGCTGTACGAGCTGCTAACCGGGACGACCCCCTTTGATAAAGAGTCGCTTTCGAAAGCCAATTTCGACGACATGCGGCGAATCATTCGCGAGCAGGAACCGCCACGTCCTAGTGCTCGCATCACGACGATGCAGCCTGAGGCCCGATCAACGATGGCCAATCGTCGCCGCATCGACCAGCGACGCGTAAGCAACCAGCTGCGCGGCGAGCTGGACTGGATCGTGATGAAGGCCCTGGAGAAAGACCGCAATCGCCGGTACGAATCGGCCAGCGCTTTCGCGGCGGACGCGGAGCGATATCTGAGCAATGAACCGGTGCAGGCCTGCCCGCCGACAGCGCTGTATAACCTGACCAAGTTATGTCGTCGGCACAGGGGGCCAATGGTGACAGGTGCCGCGCTGGCTGCGACGCTGGTCATTGCGGCGGGGGTAAGCCTGTCCTATGCCCTGCAGGCAAATAAGGAGAAGGACAAAGCCATCCAGTCGGAACAACTGGCCGAGAAACGCCTGAATCAGTCACATTCGGACTTCGATCTGGCGCTTCAATCACTGGATGCGATGGTTCAGTGCGTTTCATCGCCGGAGTTCGCTCAGTTGCCCGGCATGGACCGTGTTCGCGATGACATCCTGAACACTGCAATGAGTTTTTTCAAGAAGATTATCAACGAACATGACAATGATCCCTGGGCGCGCATGAAGCAAGCGTTGGCACATAGTCACATCGCCAAACTTTATGAAGGAACAAGTGATGCCGAAGCAATCCTTCATGAAACGGACGAGTCGATTCGGATTCTGGAGTCTATCATTGCAGAGAACCCAGAAGAGCTTCAGTTTCAGCACGGCCTGAGGTATCCGCTGTTTACCCGCCTGCATAGTGTGCGGCGCACTCTTTCGCAGCGGCACGCGGATGCCGAGCGATGTCTCCAGATTGTCAAGAAATGCACAGACGCAGGTTTAATGAATGATCCTGGAACTCTTGCGTTGTTGTACTACAAGGTCGCCGAAACGATGCCGGGTAACACGGAGCGAGCCCGCGAGTACGTCCAACTTTCAGTTCAGACATGCGAATCGCATGGTCTACCACCACTGCCACCCACACAGATCTGGCTGGCGGACCGTGCACGAGATGAAGGTGACCTTGAGTCGGCGGTCCGCTGGTACCAGCGTGGAATTGAACTTTATGATGCACAAGCATCTGACACGACCGGGGGCGACACGATCGTTCCCCGCTGGTTGTCTTCGCTCGAGACCGCGAAGCTTGCGGCTATCTACGAGCGACTGAATCTGACACAGGAGGCAGAAGACACCCGGCGCAAGGCCTTTGAGACTGCTCGCCAACTGAATCATGAGTTCAGCGCCGATGCTCGAGCCTGGCACTCTCTCAACGACCGCACGTCCGAACTCTGCAGGTATCTGACATCCAACGGAAAAACGGCTGAGGCCGCAAAGCTCATCAGCGAAGTCGTGCCGGAGCTGACTTCTTCCACTGCATCCGTCACGCCGTTACTGCTGCTCGAGGCGGAGTTGTTAGAAAGTTTGAAGGATTTTGAAGGGGCTCTCACTAAGTATGAGCAAGCCGTCGACAACGGCCCGGATGACGACCGCGCTCACGTCGCCCTTGGCTGGTTCCTTAGTCACACCCCCAGACTTTCGCTTCGTAACAGTGACCGCGGGCTGATGCATCTTCAGAGAGCCGTGGAACTACAACCTCACAATCTGCGGGCGCTGAATGCACTAGCGGAACTGTACATCGCCAAAACCAAAGATTATGAAAAAGCGTTGCGGCTCGTCGAGCGTGTATTTGAACTGAACTCAGAAGACGCGTGGGCTTTCAGGATCCGATCCACAATCAACAAAGCACAGGGAGCTTTTGAGCAGGCAATGCAGGACGCGGACCGCGCGATCGAACTATCCCCGACCGTCTGGCCCTTCCGTTTACGCGGCAGATTGCATTCGGAAATTGGCAATCTGGAGCTGGCGCTGGCCGACTACGACCAGGCGGTAGCCACGGATCCAAACGTTGTGAGTGTCTATGTGGACCGCGGCACGCTGTACATGGACCGCGGCGCCTTTGATCTTGCCCTGGCAGACTACAGCAAAGCCATCGAACTCAACCCAGACGCGGTATACCTTTACAAGAGGCGATCGGCCTGCAATTTTCGATTGGATCGCTTCGATCTGGCGCTGGCGGACCTTCAACAAGGCGTTGAGCTTGCACCAGACGATGTCAGCAACCTCACGTGGATTCCAGCGGCCGACATCGCAGCCTGTGCGGATCCGAAATTTCGCGAGGGAATGCTCAAGCTGGCCGACCGGTGCGTGGAACTGAATAAAGAATCCGCCGACTCGCTGATCGCACGCGTGCAACTTCTGGCAGGATTGGGCGAAATGGAGAGAGCAAAACAGGATCTAGAGAAGAGCATTTCTCAGGCTCCAGGCAGTTACTATCAGCAATATCAGCTTTCCTTGTTAATGGTTAAGTTGGAGGAGGTGGAAGGCTACAAAGCTCAATGTCAGACGCTGGTGGAATCAACGTCAGTAACAGCAACGCCGATCGCAAAAAATTTTGCCGCCTGGGCCTGTGCACTGTCGACCAATGCTGTCGACGACTACACCGATGCCATTGCACTCAGCCGGGCGGCCGTTGAAGCCGAGCCGAAAAATCCGCAATTCCTGAATGGCCTCGGAGCCATCCTGATGCGGGCCGGGATGTACGCCGAAGCAAAGCCCTATCTGGAAGGGGTTGTCAACAGCACTGGTAGTGATGACACGTCGAAGACCTACACACACTATTTTCTGGCACTGACCGAACATCACCTTGGTCAGGCCGATGCGGCCCGTGTGCAATTGAAGATCGCTAACGAGCTATCGGACAAAGAACTATCTAATTCTTTTGCCTGGAATCGCCGACTAACGATCGAGCTGCTGCGTCAGGAAGCTCAGGCATCGATTGGGGACTTTGACAAATAGAGGAGACCGATTGAACCTCTTGCGTGATGGTCGCTTTGCCCTCTCGCACCCAGGGGCTCAAGCAGTCGACTAGTATCAAGTACTGGGCCAGCGTGCAGCCCGCCTTGATCCCTTCGCCTTTCGCTCTTTGCGCCCTGCGGTCTTCGATGGGGACGACCCAGCGCCGTGCGACTTCGCTAGCCGTCCAGGACTCAGCGACCTCGGGATCGATCCGCAGTAGGAGGTGGAGATGGTCATCCATCAAACTGAAGCCGGAATCATCCAGATTCGAGACAAGAGAAAAGCGGTTAAAAGAGCCGCCGCTGTTTTCGAGGAAATCTCCAATGACAAGGATTGACTCTAATTGTCGGGGCAATCACGGGTCAGGCCCGAATGGCACTGGCGTAAGCTTAAGCTGCTGTGGCATAACGGTTTCGGTTCGGGTTGCGAGGGCACTGCATGAGTTTGTAGGACTTCGGTCGCCGTTTGACTTCCCTTTTCTCCTGCCGCCCAGGACGATTCC
>JBGSHV010000117.1:0-3236 GCA_041752005.1 Pirellula sp.
AAGAGGGAGAAACACAGAATCCGAAAAATCTCAGAAATCGTACAAGGCTTGTAAGGCATAGCTGTGGCAAACGAGATGGCCTATGAAGCGTTCCACTGCCATAGCGTCTCCCTGAGCGATCTCCTTCCGCGTGAGATTGGAAGCGATACGTCACGGACCGTAACAGCCTCGTTGAGGCGTTACGGAAATCCGTTCCTTTATGATGCCACGCTCCCGAGTTACCAGCGGCGGGTCCTGGAAAAACTCCTTGCATGCCGGGATGGTTCCTACGGTTCGCACGGCTACGCCTGCGACGCGTGCGGTGATTCGCGAATGATCTACACCCAGTGCAACGACCGACACTGCCCGGGCTGCGGATGGCTCAAGCGCAAGGACTGGATCGCACGGGTCGAATCGTGGGAGCTCGATTGCTCGTACTTCCACACCGTCTTTACAGCCCCGCATGAGCTCTCAGAACTGTTCAATCAGAATCGAGGCCCCAGTTTCCGCCTCTTCTTCCAAGCGGTGCAGAAGACCTTGTAAGGAATCTGCTCGAAGGAATTCGGTTGCCAACCGGGCGTGATCTTGACCCTGCACACCTGGGGCCAGGAGATGCGGACCCATGTCCACATCCATGCCATCGTCACCGCAGGTGGAATACCGGTTAGAAAACGCAAGAGCTCTCGCGCACTGGAAGTTACTACGACTTCCACCGACGAGCCACCACCGCAATGGATCCCGATCGCGGCCGATGCCCCGGCCTTCCAGCCGCGGCAACTCGCCGACTGCTTCCGCGACTTGCTCTTAGCGGGGATCGTCGAGCTCTATCGCGACGGACTGCTGGATCTCGACAGCGTACCGAACATGCGTGGAATTGAGAGTGAGGACGCGTTGGCCAGGTGGCTTCGCCCCCTGGCCGAACGTCCTTGGGTGGCCGATTCGAAGATTACCCCGGAGCACTTGCAAGGGAAAGATTCGGCATCCCGGTACGTCTCCGGATACATGACCGGAACAGCGATCAACAACGCCCGAATACGGGCCGACGATGGAATCAACGTGACGATCGATGTCTGGGACTACCGGACCGACAAGTGGACGACTGAGACGATGCCTGGCGCCGAGTTCGTGCGACGGTTCATGCTCCACATCGTACCGCCAACGATCCACCGGGTTCGTTACGCAGGCTGCTTTAATGCCCGTTCCCGCAAGACGCGACTCGACAGCATCCGATCGATGATCTGCGAGCATAACCGAGAGCGCAGCATTGACTCCGCTCATGCCAAGAGACGGGCACGGAGACTTGCTTTAGGCGAGACAGAATCCGAAGACGTGCAAACCGATCGCTTGATGCGAACGCCGACCTGCCTGAAGTGCGGAACCCTTGGGATGAAGTCGCAGGGGCACCGCAATCGCAAAGAGACCTTGGCTTACGTAGCAAAGCTGAAATACTTCATTGCATTCTACGCGGTATGCCTGACCACGCTCGATCACCTCATGAAGCGTGATTGGCGAGATGCGATGAAGGAGCGATTGAATCTACCACCGACATTCAATGACTGGCTCTCACGCGTCCGCTTCGAGCAGTCGCACTGTGTGTTCGAGGTCCGAGCACACGGAGACGCACTCGACTTCGGCGCATTGGGTTGCTCGCAAACCACACTATCATCGAGCTCTTTACCACTCCCGGACATATGACACGAACTCCCGAGGTCGTAATTACCGAGAATGCTGGGAGCAACTTGCAAACGAAACGCGAGCTGATCGAAGGACTGTACGCAATGCGTAATTCAGCTCAAAAAGTTGCTCGAAACCAACTGCGAGAGCCGCAACACGGCATCGCCACTTCAGTGCAATGCCTTGTTCAAAGCACTTCTGACCCTGCAACGATGGTCGTGTCGCACAAAAACCTCTAGGAGAAAACGCAGGGAAACGCAATTACTTCCTGCTGTCTCCTGCAAACTGACGACTGCCAACTCTCGCCTCCCCTCATAGCTCTGGCGGACCATCGTCACTGGTTTCAATCGCGTTGTTCTTTGGGTGAACTACTCGAAATCGGTATCGCAAATCGAATAAGTTAACAGCTCATCATGCGGCGCAATCACTTTAAGTCTCTCAATCGATTGGCGACAAAGTAAACGAGGTCCATGCACAACTGATCTTCCGAGTGCGGCGACGATTTTCAGGTACTCCAGTTCATTATCACTTATGTTTGACGTTGCAATTAGTTCGATAAACCCCGCATAAACGATTTCTGAGCAGAGTCCACATTTCGAAATTATTTCTACAACTATCAAGTGGTTTTCGAACCCTCTACTTGGCCAGGTGCTTCGAAACTCTGCAAGTAGCTCGTCAAATTCGCGGCACTCATCTCTGGGAAAAATCGATCGGTCTTCCATTGCAAGATCCTAGAAAGGAGTCAAACATGTTAAACCGCAAGCAAGGTATGATGCTGGGCATGCAGTGATGTTGAGATTATAGGTCCTGTCGCACAACCATTCAGGATTCATCCGATTTGACAAGCAATCCTCGTACTCTTGGAGGCTACTTTCGAGGCACGATTGGTAGGAAGAAACGCAATCCGCCTCGCACTGAGCAAGGTTGAGTTTCCCAAAGATCTTTCCACAAAACTTCTTAATGATATTCGTACGGGGTTTTGGCGGATCCATGCAGGCATTGTAGGTAGCGGTACATTTGGCATAATCAAACGCTCGCCACGCTTCGCATGCCCGTTTCCCTAGCCGTACGCATTGACGGTAATCCGCATCTGCTTCTCGCCTACATGCTTTCCAGTCTGCCATGCAAGTTTTTAGTCCACTTGGGTCCTTGGCAACTAATGGCTCACCACAGAATTGCTCGTAAAGATTCCATTCGCTCCCTTCATACCCAATCGGATCCCTACTCAAGAACCTTCCGGCGATCGGACTCATCCACCTCGCCCTGAAGTGATGCAAGCCCAGCGTCGCATCCCATTCACGGCCCGTGTATGTGTATCGATTCGAGATGGCCGAGGAGCTGAGCACCGACGCCGAAGCATCGAGAATCGTCGGCAGTCCATAGGCCGTGTAGGCATAACGTTCAGTTACGGCACCAGCCGAAGTGGTTACAGCGGTGACGCTGTACTGTTGGTTGCGGTGGAAGTAATGGAACGCACCGCCCGTACCGGCGGCTTTGCGAACCACGGGTTCATCGATGTAGCTTGCGTTGGGCAGGCTTGGGGCTTGAGGCGGGAAGCTGGAGAAAAAGACAAGATCTTCGAG
>JBGSHV010000118.1:0-51127 GCA_041752005.1 Pirellula sp.
GAAATCACGTTTGACGAAGAGTGATCATCGAACCCAACCATCGAAACCATTCGAGGACAGGATCCCGACCTTGACCAACAGCAATCCCACCCCGTCCAGTCCACCCGCATCCGGCGGCGCTCCATCGGGCCCGCAGAAGGACGTACCGCTGGGACCGGCATGCTTGGTCGTCTTCATTTTCTTGTTGGTCGGACTGAGTTTGGTCGTGGCTTACATGTCGTTCATGCTCACCGGCAAGCAGGGGGTGCGAGCTGCTTATGCCGTGCGTGAGCAACTCATTCCATGGGTGGATCAATCTTCGTTGAGCAACTCCGATCAGTCGATCATCATCGAGAGGTTGATGGATATGGCATCGCAGATGGAGCGCGACGAACTGACCAGCCGCCAATTAACGCGACTCGGTCTGCGATTAACCGATTCCACGATTCTTCAATGGGGAGTGGTCGAGGAAATCAATCGTGTCGCCAAAGCCTCCAAGGGGCTGTCCGAGCAAGAGAAGATTGATTTTTCAAACACATGCGATCGATGGCTACGGGCGGCCGGCGAAGGCAAACTCTCGATGACCGAAATGGAGTTTGCATTCCAGTCCGCCGCCAAAAAGGAACCGCGCTCGGGCCGTCTGCTGTTGAAGGAGCCGTTGAGCGATGAAGAACTCCGCGAATTCAATCGCCGCGTCTTGGCCATCTGCGATAAGTACAAAATCTCAACTGAACCGTACGAAAAGAGCGTCGCACAGGTTTTCCAGCTCATGGTCGATGACGGTTTGGCGGAAAAGTAGCTCTCCCACCTGCATCCCGTCGGACTGCACCCGACCGCTTGCACCCCGACCGCCTGCATCCTGTCGGACGCATCGGTTCGGATGGAACATTTCGCGAATGTGCCTTATGATGGTTCCGAACTCGATTCGAACCTTAACCCTCGATCCATCCATGTCTGTCGCCTCTCCAAAAACGCAAGAATCCTCCGTTTCCACGGACCCGTATTTTCAAGAGCTTTTCGCCGATCGCATCGGCGGTGCTCAGTACGGCAAATCGAACGAGATCTATAAATTTGAGAAGATCAAGCGGGCGAAACGCAAAGCCCTCGGCGACTATCCCGATCGTCAATTGCTCGATTTTGGGATCGGCGAAAACGATTCGATGGCCGACCAAAGTGTGCGCGATGCCTTGAACGTGCAAGCCAATCGTCCTGAGAATCGCGGCTATATGGACAATGGACCAGCCGATTTCAAACAGGCGGCCGCTCGCTTCATGCAACGAAAGTTCGGCGTCACGCTTGATCCTGTGACTCAGGTCAATCATTGCATTGGCAGCAAGACAGCTTATGCGATTCTACCCGCGTGCTTCATCAACCCAGGTGACATCACCATGATGACCGTTCCCGGCTACCCAGTGGCCGGCACGCATACACGCTACTACGGGGGCAACGTTCATCGATTGCCGTTGCTCCCCGAGAATCATTTCTATCCAGATTTTTCGAAGATCACTGCCGATGTGTGGGAGCGGACCAAGATGTTGGTCCTCAACTATCCCAACAGCCCAACCGGTCAGGTAGCCACCGAAGAGTTCTACGCCGAAGTCATCGAACTGGCCAAACAGCACCGCTTCATCATCGTGCAAGATGCGGCCCATGTGCTGTTGACTTTTCGCGGTGAACCCTTGAGCTTCTTGCAGATCCCTGGCGCGATGGATGTTGGAGTTGAAGTGCATTCGATGAGCAAGGGCTTCGACATGATCGGGTGGCGGCTCGGTTGGGTATGTGGCAACGAGCGGATCGTACAAGCCTTCTCGGACGTGAAAGACAACTGCGATAGCGGGCAATTCGGGGCCATTCAACGGGCCGCGATCACTGCGCTCGACACTCCTGAAATACCAACTCGAATTCGCGAAAAGTACCGACGTCGTCTCGACAAATTGGTTAAGACGCTGACGGCTTGCGGCTTTCAATGCCAGGCACCGGGCGGCAGCTACTTTTTGTACACCGCAGCCCCCAAGGGGTTGTCCGGTGGCCAGACCTTTGCGAATGCTGAAGAAGCCTCCCAGTACTTCATTACCGAACACTCCATCGTCATCGTTCCTTGGGATGATGCGGGCAGCTACTTACGGTTCTCTGTGACCTATGAAGCCGCAAACGAGGCGGAAGAAGACGCATTGATGGCCGAGACCCAACGTCGACTTCAAAGTTTGAAATTCCAGTTCTAACCCAATGCCGGAACCGATGTCCGATCTGACGATCCACCAACAACTTCAAACCGCTCTCGAGTCGTTCAAGGATCCTGAGTCCGGACGGTCGCTCGCCAAAACAGGACAGGTTACTGACTGGACCGTGGCCGATGGCGTCGTCGGTTGTCGATTGAGTTTGACCAGCATGGTCCAACCCATCGCAGCCGAGATCGCACAGCGACTGAAGGACCATTTGTTGACGCATGTCACTGGGTTACAGTCGATCGACGTGACGCTCGACACACTGTACCGGCCAGCAATGGCCATTGGTCAAATCGGGCTCAAGGCCAAGGCCGTGATCGCGGTCGCGGCCGGCAAAGGGGGCGTCGGTAAAAGTACGTTGGCTGCGAGCATCGGATTGACCCTCGAGCGTCTCGGCGCCAAGGTTGGATTGATGGACGCCGACGTCTACGGTCCGAGTATCCCGCACATCTTGGGACTCGATGGCCGCCCAGAAATCGTCGATGGAAAGATTGTTCCGATACGATGTGGCACGATGCCCGTGATGTCGATGGGATTTTTGATTGCCAAGGATCAAGCCGTGGTGTGGCGAGGACCCATGCTGCACGGTTCGATTACTCAGTTCCTGCGCGACACCGATTGGGGCGAACTAGATTATCTGATCATCGACATGCCGCCGGGAACGGGTGACGTGGCGTTGACGTTGTCGCAACTCTTGCCGTTGGCTGGGGCAGTGATCGTCTGCACTCCGCAGGAAGTGGCATTGCTCGATGCGGGCAAAGCCATCGCAATGTTTGAGAAGACCAAGGTTCCGATTTTGGGTGTGGTCGAAAACATGAGTGGTTTCACCGATCCCGAGTCCGGCAAGACATTTGAGATCTTTGGCCGTGGAGGAGCTCGGAACAAAGCGGAGGAATTGGGAGTGCCCTTTCTCGGCGAGGTCCCGATCCAAATTCAATTGCGGAGCGACTCCGATGAAGGCATGTTGCCTCGGACCCTGACCAATCCTCGGATCGCAAAACCCTTTGAAGACGTGTGCCGCGCACTGGTGCGTTCGGTTACTGATCAAATCGCCGCGCGTCCATCCATGAGTGCACCGCTACCTGTGCTGTAGCACCTTGTGGTTTTTCATAGTCGTCTTTCGCTCCGCGAAAGAATCGTGAGATGCTCTATAGTTGTCTTTCGCTCCGCGAAAGATTCGGGGGACGTTTTATAGTTGTCTTTCGCTCCGCGAAAGATTCGGGGGGACGTTCCTTTCGCGGAGCGAAAGGCGACTATTTCCCACCCCCAACTTCGTTTAAAGCAGGTGTTTGGCTTTGATCTCTAGGTAACGGTTCACCAGTGGGGCGGTGAGTTCGTCAGGAAACGCGTCGAGTGTTAGGACACCTGAGTCTTGGATCTTTCTTATGACCTCGTTTCGCCATAAGAGCAATTGCGCCGCCGCGGCGCTTCGGAAGAGGGTCGTATCATCCATCGCTGGGTTGTCCGCTGCGTCGAAGACGCGATGATCGCGGAGCAAGACTAGGACAGGCAAATGGCGTTTGCTGAGTGTGGCTAGGTAGCCCGTGACTTGGGAGGCCGTGATGTCGTCGATGACACTGGTGATCAACACGACCATGGTTCGCTTTCGGCAATGTTTCGAGAAGTACAAAAATGCTTCGTCGTAATTCGATTGCTTCATGGTGGGGAAGCGATCGAACAGCCCATGCAATAAGTGATTCATTTGCGAGCTGCCGCCGCGGATGGGCACGTACTTCTCTACGCGATCCGAAAAGCACATCATGCCCACGGAATCTCCTTGATGGAGCGCAACGTAGGAGAGCATCAAGATGGAGTTCAGCGCGTAATCGAGAAGGCTCAAGCCGCGATATTCGTTGGTCATCATCCGACCGCAATCAAGCAAAAAGACAATGCGTTGGCTTTGGTCCTGCTGAAACTGCTTGACCGTTAGCTTATTCCTACGCGCCGTAGCCCGCCAATCGATGTGTTTGTAATTGTCGTCCTGCGAGTAATCCCGAAGGCGCTCGAAATTATTGTCTTGACCTAGTTTGCGCGTTTGGCGGACACCGATCAAACTCAAGCGATTGGTTCTGGCCAAGAGCGCGTACTCGTTGAGCTGTTGCATGTTCGGGTAGACCAACAATTCCCCCGGACATTTTCTCTGGACCAGCCTGCGCCACAGTCCCAACCGTGAAAAGATTTGGAAGTAGACCGTTTCGAAGCGAAAGCTACCACGGTGGCCTGACCGGAGTTGGTACGGCAACTCGATTCGTTTGCGTGGGGGTAGTACGAGACGGTGGAGGGGTGGATCAGCGGAAAAGCCCTGGGGCAGATCGTCGCGAATCTCGATGCGATGTGTTTGGAGGCCACGGTTCTCAACGATCAGCGTGGCATCATGCAGTCCTCCCAGCGAAGCGCTTCGCAGCATTCTGCGCTCAACCTGAACGCGGGATGGCCCGGTGATGGTCAGCAGGTCCAAAACCACTATGGTCAGCGCGATCAAATCCAAGAGGACGAGGAAGTAGATGAAGAGATTCGCGCCGTACGTCAGCATCGCGACCCAACTCGATTTCGAGTCTGCGAACATGGAGCCCGCGATTGCAGGTGCTGCAATCATCAGCAGTGACATGGTCGTCAGGGGTACGAGCAGCCACATCCAGCGTAGGGTTGGGAAAATACGCCAGCCCGCACCCAAGATCAGCATCGGAGAGATGATGGCGATCAGGCCGATCCAAGGAGCCCAGAACAGATAAGAGCCGATGGCATCGTAAATCGACATAGTTGACTACAGCCGAGGAACTTCGATGCTGCGCAAAAGGGTTTTCAACTCGTCGTCGACACCGACCCCTTCGACTTCAGCCTCTGCGTTCAGTACAACCCGATGCCGGAGAGCTGGCAAAACGATAGCGACCACGTCATCGGGGACTGCAAAGTCCCGGCCGCGAAATGCGGCCAGGGTGCGAGCCCCTTGAACGAGTGCCAATCCCGCCCGCGGTGACGCGCCGAGGTGAAATGTCGGCCACGAGCGCGTGGCGCGGACGATGCGGTTGATGTATTTCAATAGCTGCGGTTCGACGCGGACGCGGCCGTTGGCTGCGATGATGTTTTCGATGGTTTGTGCGTCCGCGATCTGCGCGACATCGCGCTCCAAAATGGTGCCAAAGTCGACCTGATTCGAGTGGAGCTCCAAAACTCGGGCCTCCTCGGCCTCGTCTGGGTAACTGACGATGGCTTTGAACATGAAACGATCGAGTTGGGCTTCCGGAAGCGAATAAGTCCCTTCACTTTCCAACGGGTTTTGCGTTGCCAAAACCAAGAATGGTTTCGGCACAACATGGCTCACGCCATCGATCGTGACACGGGCCTCCTGCATGATCTCGAGCAGGGCTGCGTGTGTTTTGGCGGGTGAGCGGTTGATTTCATCGGCCAACAGGAGCTGTGTGAAGACAGGTCCAGGCCGGAACCGAAAATCCTGAGTCTTCATGTCGAAGATAGGTGCTCCGGTCACATCCGAAGGCATCAAGTCGGCGGTGAATTGAATCCGACCGAACTGACATCCAAGGACACGCCCGAGGGTTCGGACAAATAGCGTCTTGCCCAAACCTGGTACCCCTTCAATCAAGATATGGCCGCCGGAGAAGAGTGCGACCATCGCAACATTGACCAATTCTTCTTGGCCAACGTACACCTTGCTAATCTCGGCCACCGCCGCTTCGTAAAGGGCTTTGGCGGCATTCGAATTCGAGGCGTTGGGGGCGGCCACCGCATCCCCAGATATCGAAGCAGGTACAGATTCAGTCATCGTTCAATCAAGGATCGCGTAGAACTGGGGCACACATCAATAGTGCATGATTCTATGATATTGCGATTGTTCGTGTGTTTGTTGGGGACACGAATCGTAAAAAGGACCAGCTCCCGACCCAGCTCACGATTTCGAGCATGTAACTCCGAATGAGCCAATCATTTACAGACTGGGGCGAATTGGAATCCATCAAGCGATGGCCATGTCCGTGGTCTGTGATTTTGCCTCAATACCTAGGAACAGTCGCCTTTAGCGTTTCTCGCCATGCGAGCCTTCCAGTTTCCCTGCTGGGTTTGATCTCATCGCACGGTACGCGGGATGCGTTCATGCATCCGGAATGGCAGCGCGGACTTGAGGTGGCCTTGTCGTTCGCAAAAGCTTCACGCGCGACGCCGATTTTTGGAGCGGGAACTCCGTATGCGGATCGACTGCGGCACGCGTGCCAACGATTCGGTGTCGCGCATGCGGAATTCGTCGAACGGGAAACAGCAGCATACGCTACTCCTTCTAGCGATTCGGCGATGCCAGTCCAGGTTCACTTATTCGACCATCCGAGTCGGTCGGACATTGCGGCGTTTGGCCAGGTTCGATTTGAAGATGCGGCCACCGTCCTTTTGACGCATGCGTTGTTTGTGTTGCATGCACGTCCGGGAGGCAAGCTCCAGCGATTGCTACAGGCTCGACTCTCTCGGCCGGAGATTCAACCTGGATCCACCTACCTTGCGGTCGGATCCCGTCGAACCTCCTCCGAGCAAAAGCTGATTCAAGGGTTTTCAAAGTCTGGTGGTGTACTCTGGCTCTCGGATCCGGAGGGAGAGGACGAAGGGCGACGCGTGGATCGTGTGACGGATTGGGGCTGCCGCAGGCGGATCGTACCCAGCACCCGCGCACCCATAGTCCCCTTTCCACCAGCGCTTCTCGGTGGCGATTATCTGATCCACTGCACACGGAGACGCTCGGGCGCTTGGCCAGATCAATCGCAATCGCAGTTCTACGATGAAGCCATTCGTTTGACCTGGGAACCGACATCGCGGCCAATCGAAGCGTTGCATCGAATTCTCATGCATCAACGACTCGTCGCGACGCAGCGATTGCGACGTGCATCCACACCCACGGTTTGCTTTTCAGGACGCACGTTGCAGGAACTCTTAAGAATGCGAGCGTTTCAAAGTCATTTGGCTCGTTGGGATTGGGAGCCGTACGGGATTGCCATTCGTCGCGACCGGCTCGAACAACAAGGGGCTCGACCGGTGGTGTATCTGAAACCCTCCGTGTTGAAACAACTTTCGGATACCGAAGTGGTTTACGCACAGGTGGCATCGGAAAAACCCGGGGATCGCGATTGGAGGGTCGAGGCGGAGTGGCGCGTGGCAGGGGATGTGCGTCTGACGTCCATCGCCTTTGACGAGGCATTTGTGTTTGTGCCTAATCGGGGCGATGCCGAATTGCTCGCCCCGATCTCGCGCTGGCCAATCGCAATTGTCGGTGAACTCGAAGCCACCTGAGCATCTTGTGATTTTTATAGTCGTCTTTCGCTCCGCGAAAGAACCGTGACTTGGTTCTTTCCCGCGTATCCGTTCACACTCCGATTAGCCGGAACGCGTTAGCGTCCGGTTTCCGTAACATCTCGAAGAAACCGGACGCTAACGCGTTCCGGCTGATTTCGCTGCAAAAATGCACAATGAATATCGGGGCGTGGACAGTTACCATCCCGAAGCAAAAGCCGACACCTACTCCCAACTGAGTTGCTATTTTGTTCCTAGAACCGGCCCTTCGCTGGCCTCGGCTATGCGAATACTGCTCTCCAGGTTCGCTGACCAGTCCAGCAAAGCATTGCCAAGCCATTCCATGCCGCGGGCTAGTTGACGTGTCGCGATTCTCTGCTGGCGGACGGATGTTGGCCGTGCGAACAATGCTGCGGGTGCCGCGGGTGCCGTGGCGTGGCACGTCCAGTTCGACTCTGTACCGGTTTCACCGGATGGATTTGGTTCGGCAGATAACGGGGTTGCATGACGGACCGGGATGGCTTCGGCCGAGTCATACTGGCTCAGGCGGGCCGCCCCCATGCTGCGTCCCCATGCACCATGATCCCATCCTCCTGTCAAAACAGGCGACCACTCGTCGATTACAGTTCGTGCGCGTTTCATCCATTCAGAATTCTGGATAAACATCGAAGCATCGAACGATGCGATCGCGACTGGCGGCCCCGAGGTAGGTGGCTGAGTGGTTGGTGGCTGAGCCGAGATTGCATCAAAAATCGGTGCCTCGATGGCAAGAGCGGACCAGTTGTTCGGTAGCTGCTCAACGTCGAACTCCGGAGCAAAGATGCAATAGTCCCGACCCAGGAACGCTTTGGCGAGGCTAGGTCCAGGCACCTCGTAGGTGAATAAGAAAATGTTGGCGCGATTGCCTGAAGGCAGCAGTCCCAAGTCATTTTCGTCATATTCTTCGTCATATTCTGAGTTGACGACGCTGTTCGTGCCTGGGTGATAAGGAGGTCCAACCATCTGCGATTCACTGCGGTCCCATGGGCAATCGGTGCCTGCTACGATCTCCGCCATCGACGATCGTTCGTTGCAATTCCATCCGTCATCAAATCCGTCGTCCACGGGCAAAACCGCAGAGTCGCTTGGATCCGCCGCTGGGACGCCGCACAAGAGCTCAACCGTGGATGGAGCGTTGTTGGTTCCTAATGCGAGGGATGTAGCCGAAGTTCGAAGTTTGGATTCCCAGACCCTGGAGGCTTGAAGGTAGCCAGCGAACATGTCTCGCTGAACACCATTCAAACTCGATAGCCCCAGTTGGCGGATTCCGGCTAGAGCCGAACCAAATCGTTGTTGGTTTTCAAACCGCACCGCCAGAAGTGCGCAATCCGAGACGGGATCGAGCAAGCGTTTCGGCTGGCGTGTGGCTTCTGTTTCAACCTGGGGCTCGACCGTCAGCGTGCGTGCGAGCGGATCGATTTCCGGGGTCTGGAATCGAGCCGGAATGAACTCGAGCCCGGAGTCGTGAACGAAACATCCGTAGGGTATGGCGTAGGCGGGAGAGTGCCATTCTGCGTATGCCGAGCTGGTTGCCGCAGCGGCAACGAAACACGTGCGGAGAGTTGCACGTAGGGCGGAATGAAACGTTCGACTTTGCATCCTTAGGAACCTTGATTGGATGCATCATCACCATGGCGTCACTGATCCTATGGGGCAGGATCAGCCTTCCGTGGCCTCGGTGCAATGCGGGTTGTCGTTGCGGTAGGTGGGATGCCGCTCTCAGGAGCTGATTCCGTGCTCGTGTGTCTGAGAGGCGACTGCGACAACTCATTCATCGTCGTTGCGTAGGGCTTGCGTGGAGCAGAGAGTCCCCGCATTGCATAAAAGGTGCCTAATCGGTACCGATTACTTGAGTGATACGCTTTCTTCCGTCGGTCACGGTTCTACCGACGTTGGGCCATGATCTCTTGGATCACCCGTTCGGGGGAGCCAACGGCCTTCATGCGTTCGCTCCAATAGGACAGCTCGCTCGCGGAAGGTACGCGACCGGTTAGTGTTTGCAGGACTTGCTGCAGGTACGCAGAGTCGCTCGCGAAACGTTCGCGGTATTGGCTGCTGGTCATTAATTTGGCGGTGACGTCCGCCAGCGAATTGCCTTGTTGCATGTAGGACTGCCAAGCGATGATCTCGCGGCTGGAGGCGGACCTGCCTAACACCGATACGAAGAGAGAATTGAGGGCTGCGGTATCGACAGCGCCGGGTAGGTTGGTGTAACCAGGGGATGCCGATGAAACAGAGGATGCCGAAGAGACGGACGATCCCGGCGGGGAGGGCAAGCCTGGGATACCGGAGGGTATGCTAGTGCCGGGCAGGAAATTGCCACGTTCTAGGGTAAGGTTGAAGGACTGGTTCAGACTGCTGGCTGCGATCGCAATGGGCTGACGCATTGAATACACGACTTGATTGTTCCATGTCACGAACGCCGATAGCTGGTATTGGTCGCGAGGATCGATGAAGCGTGGATCGTAATTCAAGTCAAAGCCGTAGGGACCGACACCTTCGGCCCTGAGCACCGCTTTGCCACCTGCGATTTCAAAGTAAGGTTTCGATGCGTTTTGCAGTTGAACCGTTAGGACCGAGCCGGTGGGTAGGGCGATGCGATCATTCAAGAGCACCGAGCCCGTGAGTGAATTTGTGAAGGCTTGGAGTGTCACAATGGCCGCCCTCAGATTCTTCGTCCGCCCGTCTTGGATCAGCAATGACACGCGACCATACGCATCCACACTGCGGCGTAATTCGTCGGCGATGTCGACGATGCGACCGTCAAAATCACCGATGCGATTTCCTGCGACGGCAATGATGATGTCCCCCGCGCTGATCCCTGCCGCCTGGCCCGCACTGTTGGCATCGACCTGTTGGACTTGGGCCCCAACATCCCGGTTGACAACGAAAATTCCGAGCTTGTAATTCTTTGGCGCGGAAACCAATGGGGTACTAAGGCTGGGGATGGGTAGTCCCGCTGAATTCGGGAAAGGACTAGCCACTGAAGTGGTGGTCGGGAATCCAGCGGTGTTACCAAATGATGAAGAAGAGGTGTTGGGATAGGTGACTTTGGGTACCGCAGCGCTGAAGTCACCCCAGTTTTGTCCCAATAGGGCCGGGGTATAGACCGTCCAACAGATCACACACAAGACGATCGAAGTTCGCAACATGGCATGGCCTTTTGGGGTGAAGTTTATGATCGGGTTGAGTTGAAGCTTGCGCTAGCCGTGAGCTGTTGAAAGGCGATTGAAAATTGGCGTTTACGAGTGGTACACGTAACGGCGGGGCAATTAACGGCACCGCAAGAAGCTCACCGCATTTGTGGGCCACTGATGCTGTCGAGCTGCTTGCGAATGAAGGAAGGATCGATGGGGTAGAACCCAGCCCGGACGGCTTCGAGCTGTCCGTCTCGGCTCAAGATATACCGCAGGATTGATTCGCGAAGGCCACCGTCGGTGGCCATAATGGATTTGTCGACAATGAGAACCAACGGCCGGACGAAAGGATATTGTCCAGCCAGGAAACTGGATTCGGTCGCGGGGACGACCGTTCCGTTGATAAGCAGCGGGACGGCTCGAAGTTGATCTCTGGCTTCACCGAAACCTGCCAAGCCAATGCCATAGGGATCGTTGGCGATAGCATCAACAACTTTTGCGTTGGTTTCGTGCACTTCTGCCGAACGCGTCAACTCTGCCCCGCGGACCACCCAATTACGGATGAATCCGGTCGTGCCGCTGATGTTGCTGCGGCTGTGGATGCGGATGGGTCGATCCGCCAATGCACCTTGAACTCCCAAATCGCCCCAAGTGGCGGCATGCGGTGCGTTGGTCGAGGGACCACGAAAGATAGATTCCAACTGTTCGGGGGTGATACTCGCGATGGGATTGTCTTTATGTACGAACAACGCCAAAGGATCGAGTGCGACGATGATCGACATCGGATCCTTGCAGTTCGAACTTTTCAAGGCAGCGAGTTCGTCTGAAGTGAGGGGCCGACTGCTGCCGGCAATCACGTTGGGATTCTCAGAAATCTCGTTCAGGGCTGCTTCGCTACCATCCTTGCCCCGTGTGAAAGTAACTTCGGGATGGAACTGGCGAAAACGTTCGGACCAGGAACGAGCCAAGCTCTGCATCGTGGTGGAACCGGCCAGCACCGCGGATCCTTTGACTTCTTGCGACGGGCAATAAGGCTCGATGGAGTCGATCAGATGCATGAGTGCCAAATGTTCCATCCGGGAAGGATCGTTGCTGGCTGGACCACTCAGAGGCTCGAGTCCGCCACCGCTCTTTACAGGAAGGGTTGAACCTGCGGTCGCAGAACCAGTTGAAGACGAACTGGCCGGCGTGGCCGGTACAACGGCTTGACCGTACACGCACCAAGCCATGGAACACCAAAGACCCGCGCAGAGGCCAAAGTGCCTTAGGGACTGCGGCGACTTCCGTGTCCTAGAATGCGTTGCTGCTGCCAGAGTCGACGCTGGGAAAGCTGCCATCGTATCCACCTCCTGGGATGTTTGGGTTGTACTCGACAATAGCGAGTCCCGTTAGTGTATCGGAATGGAAGACCGATGACGAGACTAGTGTGATTCGGCGAGCTTGCGAAGCACCGTCGGTAGGATGCCACCGTTGCGGTAGTATTCGATTTCGACGGGTGTATCGATTCGAACGAGCGTTTCGAATTCGACCTGAGACCCGTCGGTTCGGTGCGCGACCACACGCGTCTTGGAGCGCGGCTCAACCGAATCATTCAAATCGGGGATGTCGAACGATTCTTCGCCGGTGAGTCCGAGGCTGGCGGCGCTTTGTCCCGGCATGAACTGCAGAGGCAGAACGCCCATGCCGACGAGATTGCTGCGGTGGATGCGTTCGTACGAAACCGCGATCACGGCTTTGATACCCAACAAAAGGGTTCCCTTGGCCGCCCAATCGCGCGAGGAACCGGTCCCGTATTCAGCACCGGCCAGCACGATCAGTGGCACTTCATCGGCTTGGTACTTCATCGACGCATCGTAGATGCTCATGGTCTCGCCGGTCGGCAGGTAGCGCGTCACGCCTCCTTCGGTGCCTGGGACCATGGCATTGCGAATGCGGATATTGGCAAACGTACCGCGAACCATGACCCGGTCATTACCACGCCGTGCGCCGTAACTATTGAAATCGGCGGCCGCGACTCCTTGATCGATCAAGTAGCGACCTGCAGGTCCACTCTTGGAAATGGAGCCGGCTGGCGAGATGTGGTCTGTGGTAACCGAGTCACCGAGCAGGGCCAGCGGGCTCGCCTTAAGAATGGGTTGGATTTTCCCAACGGTCTGCGTGATGCCTTCGAGGAATGGTGGACGTTGAATGTACGTGCTGGTGGGATTCCATGCGTACTGACCACCGGGAGTAATCGGGATCGCGTTCCAGGCTTCATTGGAGGTGAATGCTCCCGAGTATTGCTCGATGAACATTTCAGGTAGAACGGATTGTTCGACTGCGCGATCAACTTCCTCCTGGGTTGGCCAGATCTCTCGAAAGAACACTTCCTTGCCGTTCGAATCATGGCCAATCGGCTCTTTTTCGAAGTCGATATCGACGGTACCGGCCAATGCATAAGCAACGACCAGTGGCGGGCTGGCAAGATAATTCGCTCGCGTGTGCGGGTTGACGCGTCCTTCGAAGTTGCGATTGCCGCTCAAAACCGCTGCGGCGACTAAGTTGCCGTCGGTGATGGCGTCCGAGACTACTTCTGGCAATGGCCCGCTATTCCCGATGCACGTCGTGCAACCGTAACCGACAACATTGAAGCCGAGTTGCTGCAGCGAATCGAGAACTCCGGCTTTGGCGAGATAATCGGTGACGACCCGTGAACCTGGAGCCAAGCTCGTCTTGACGAACGATTTGACTTTCAAACCGCGCGATGCAGCTTTCTGTGCCAAGAGTCCCGCCCCGAGCATGACCGATGGATTGCTTGTGTTGGTACAAGAAGTGATGGCTGCGATGACGACCGCTCCATGCCCGATCGATTGTTCTGGCTCAGAGCCTCGAACGGCTGACGCAACGCCAAGCTGTTCTGTGGACAAACCGAAACCGCGTTCGGCGATCGGGGCCGAAAGCGCCTTGGCAAACGATGTCTTCATGGCTTTGAGCAACACGCGATCTTGCGGGCGTTTGGGGCCGGCGAGCGCGGGTTCGACGGTGGCCAAATCCAATGCCAAAATCTTGGTGTAGGTTGGTTCGGCTGAGTCTATCAATCGGAACAACCCCTGCTCCTTGCAGTAACGTTCGACGAGATCGATTTCGTCGGCCCTGCGCCCTGTTCGCTTGAGGTACGCCAATGTTTCTTGATCGACGGGGAAGAAGCCCATGGTTGCGCCGTATTCGGGCGCCATGTTGGCGATCGTGGCACGATCGGCCAGCGTCATGCCTGCGATCCCCTCGCCGATGAACTCAACAAACTTATTGACGACCCCTTCTTTGCGAAGAATCTCTGTGACACGCAACACCAGATCGGTGGCCGTGGCGCCCGGTTGCAATCGTCCAGTCAATCGCATGCCAACCACTTCGGGCATGAGCATGTAAAGAGGCTGACCCAACATGTTGGCTTCGGCTTCGATACCTCCTACACCCCATCCCAAAACGCCAAGACCATTGATCATGGTGGTGTGTGAATCGGTACCGACCAAGGTGTCGGGGAATGCGACGCGACCCATGTGATCGGTGCCCTGGAACACGACCTTGGCCAAAAACTCCAAGTTGACTTGATGAACGATGCCGGTGTTGGGAGGGACGACGCGGAAGTTATCGAAGGCCTGCTGGCCCCATCGCAGGAACTCGTAGCGTTCACGATTGCGCTCGAATTCGACCTCGACGTTTTTGCTCAGCGAATCCATGGCACCGTAGAAATCGACCTGCACCGAGTGGTCGATCACCAAATCGACCGGGATGAGGGGATTGATTTTCTTTGGATTACCCCCGAGGCTCTTCATGCCATCGCGCATGGCAGCCAAATCAACGATGGCAGGAACACCGGTAAAGTCCTGGAGAACGACGCGCGCGGGTTTGAAGGGGACCTCGAGTTCCTCTGGCTTGGCTGCGTTCCATTTCGCGAGGTTGATAACATCATCCTGGGTGACTTGGAACCCATCGCAGTTACGTAGGACGGCTTCGAGCAAGACGCGAATTGAGTAAGGCAGTTTGCTGACCGCAGCGATGCCAGCCTGTTCGAGCCGATCGAGGCGGTAGATACCTAACTTGCCCTGCGCGGTCTGAAAAACGTCACGAGCGCCAAACGGATCAAGAGTCTTCTCGGGAGAGGTCATGTTCACTTGAGGGTCTAGAGATATTGCCCGACGCGGGTGCGGGGGAAGGCGTGGTGCACTGAATAAGTCTCGTATTGTAACCGCAAGCCACAAAAGAAAAACGGCCCGTGGAATCCACAGGCCGTTTCATTAGATGAATTGTCCACTCTCACGCTGCGAAGCGGTTCTAGTTGCAACCGCAACCCGATGAGGATGTGACGACTTGTCCGCAGCCACCGCAACCGTTGCCGGCTGCTCCGACAGCAACCTGAACGACTGTCGGAACCATTTTGCAAACGGTCACTTCGACTTCTTGCTCGACGGTATAAGGTACGCAAACGTTGTACTTGGCAACCTTTTCTTCGGTGACGGTATCGTAGACAGTCACGTCGATGGTCTTTTCTTTCACAACGGAGACCATCTTGGTTACATCACGCTTGCGTTCTTGTGGTACGCATTCGGTGACGTTTCGCGTTCGCTTGAGCACTTTAGGTTCGCAAACGACCTTGCTCACTTTCTGCATGATTTGTTCTTCAACAATGCGTGGCACCTTGGTCACGACCTGTTGTTCTTGAGTCTCCATCACGCACTTGGTCACTGGTTTGGTGCGAGATTCGGTCTTCATCACGCATTTCTTGACCATCTTTTCACGGGGTACAGTCGTCATCACGCACTTCTTGACGGTGCATTGACGTTGCTGTTGTTGGTACGTGCACTTGTTGACCATCTTGGTACGAGGTTCCATGGTCATGGTGCATTTACGAACCGTGCGGTACTTGGTTTCAGTCGTGTAGCTGCACTTACGCACCTTTACTTCTCGCACTTCATCACGGCACAGGTTCACCTTGTAGGTGTACGGCTCTTCGGTAACCTGAGTTTGGCAGGTTGTGACTGGCACTTCGGTGGTCGTGACATTTGGAACCCAAACACGCTTGCAAACCATGCGTGTTGCAGGCGTGTTGCTACCAGCACAGCCGTCGCATCCGCCGCAGCCACCGCAAGGTGATCCACAACCGTTGTTGACAGGAACTTCTTCCATTACGTTTTGGTAGGAACCACAATCCTTCGTAACCATCTTCATGGTGGTTACAGGGACGCTGCGGCAAACCTTGCGTACGCCTTGGCGCTCTTCGGTGTAAGGAACCTTGAAGGTCTGCTTGACCATTTCATCGGTGTACACAGGAATCTTGACAGTGCAAGGCACTTGTACGTCGGTGTACTTGGGAACGCGTACCATGCAGGTTACTTGTTCTTGCGTCATGACTGGTACACAGACCGTGTAGGTCTTTACCACATCGACGTACGTCGGCACTTGGGCATCGTACTTGACAACTTCGTCGACGTAGGTTGCAACTTGAACGTCGTAAGCAACGTCTTCGGTGACCATCTTGGGCACTTGGACGTTGACCATCTTGGTCACGTCATCGTAGACCGTTTTCTTGACAGTGACCGGAACTTCTTCGGTCACGGTGCGAGCGACCTGGACCGTATATTCTTCTTCGACTTGCTTGGTGACCGGTACCAAAACTTTTTCGACAACGGTTTCGACCTGAGGAACCATGACGGTTTCTTGGACGACCTTCTGTTCAGTCCTGGGCACTTGCTTGACTACGTTGTACTTGCGCTCGCGCTCCTCCATCTTCGACATCGTTTTGGTAACGACTCGCTTTTCAACGACTTGAGTCGGAACCATAACGGTTCGTTCGACGTAGGTAACTTGACCACCGCCGGCGACTTCTCCGCCGACCACGCTGCCCGTGCCACACGGTACGCAGGGTGTTGCGACTGGCGTGCCAGTGCCGCAGCCGCAGTCTTGAGCGTAAACACCACTAGCCCCGAAAAGGGTGGCCAGGCCTAGGACTAATCCACGGCGGAACTTCATTGCAGTCTCCTCAAAGAAAAATAGATGGGTGGCCCTTGGGCCTTATCGATGCGAGCCCGATCGTATATCGGGATGTCAAACTCATGATGTGTTGCCCGGAACGTGATGGGCATTCTCAGTTCCAACAAAATACAGTTGCTGTGAGGAGAACCATCGCAAGCCAAGCGAAGAACGCAGTTTAACGGTTGAGACGAAGATTGGAAGTAATCAACCTTGAATTCTTCCTGTTTTACCCAATCCTAATAGTCCAACAGGCGATGGAAGAGGGTCGCGGACCTAAGGGCAGCAGATCGCATGCCTTACGTTTGATAAGAGGCTTGCACAGATATCGCGCCGAGTTGTAGACCCAGCATGACGGAATTGACGCCGGAGCCAATACCCAACAGTGCGGCTTGGCCGGTGGCGGGTAGAAATCCGCTAGTGATTGCCTCCGCGAGAGCCGTGGGAAGTGCGACGGATCCCGTATTGCCAAGCGTGGCGAAGGTTGCGAAGTCCTTATCCTGCGGCAGCTCGAGCGCATCGAGCATGCGGCGGCGGTGGGCTGCACCCACCTGATGACAAATAGTTGCCACCAATTGCTTTCTTTCCCAAACCAACTCCTCGAGTAGTCGCTGGAAAGCTGCCGCGCCCGTGGCAACTCCCGCCTCGAGCAATAGCTCCGAATCGGTGTTCATGGTGGGCTGCATGTTCCCACCGGCTTGATCGGTATCGCTCTGGCAGAGTCCATGATGTTCGGTCCGAGCGATGGCAACAGCCCCGAGGACTTGCGCCCCCGTCGATTCCTTGCGGGTGGCCCACCAACGACGATCGACCAGTAGCCACGCGCAGCTACCAGAACCGATTGTCAACGAAGCAAAGGCTGGCTTGATCGATTGCCGTGTCAAACTGGCATCATTCTGGAGCTGAGCCAGCGTGGCTTGCATCAGTCCGCGCGAGTCTTCGGTGCCGACCACCAACCCCGCACGAATGCTTCCTGATTCAATGAACTGCGCGATTTGCACGGCGCCGTTCATGATGCCTAGGCACGCGTTGCTGAGATCGTAAACCCACGCTTCTTCTGGCAAACCAAGGTGATGGTGGACACGGCAGGCAGTCGCGGGCTCAAGGAATTCGCGGCACACACTGGCGTGGATCAAGCAGCCTAGGTCTGCTGGTTCAATTCTTGCTGCGGTCATGGCATTACGGCAGCTGACGATGCTGCAATCACTCAGACGCGTTCCTTCTGCCCAAATGCGTCGCGACTGAATGCCACTCATCCCCTCGAGCCGACCCTCTGGCAACCGAAGGCGCTCATAGACGGATTGCAACTGAGTCTCAATCCAAGTCGACGAAATCTCGATCGCAGGAATCAATTGCCCGATCGAAACGAGGGCGACATTTTCAAATCTCATGACGGACCGTTACGACGAGATGCTCGGTTAAGATAAGTCAACGGCGGATTCGATCAGATACTTGCTGAGAGAAGCTCGCAAGGTTTCGGGAATCGGGTAACCGACCATGCGATGGTTGGCCGCATCGAATCTGCTGCAGACCGCGATGGTTCTACCCTGCGCGATGTGCACTCCGTCTCGTGTGATGCGATGAGCGTAGGTCACGCTCTTTGCTCCAAGACGCTCGATCCCCACGTCGATGAAGAGCGTCTCTTCGAAGTGCGCGGGGGCTAAATATTCACACTCGCAGCGCACGCGAGGCCATGTAAACGCCGGCTCGGCGCCTGGCGCGATCGGCTGATGAAAGCCAGCCGGGAAGATGCTGGAACCAAACGAGCGAAACAAAGCATGCTCTGCCTGCTCGGTGTATAGAAAGAATGAGGAGAAGTGCACAATCCCGGCCGCATCGGTTTCGCAAAACTCGACGCGGCGTTCCCAATGGAACATGGACGTACTACTCACCGACATAAGGCATCAAAGCCATGAACCGAGCTCGTTTGATGGCTTCGGCAACCGCGTGCTGGCTGGTCGCAGAGCATCCAGACTTGCGGCGGCTGACGATACGACCGTGCCGATTGACCAACTTGGTCAGCAGCTCGAGGTCCTTATAATCAACGTACATCGGACGAGGCCGCTTGCCTTCAACGAGCAGCGGATCGCGCTTCTTGATCTTTACCTTAGCGCGTGTCTTCTTCCGCGCGAATTTCTTTCCGTTTGGCGGACGTCTTGAAGGATACAGGGGAGAGTCCATGCGGTTTGAGGGATGAAAGTCGGAACAAAATCGCATTCCGGGGAGCAAAAGTTTACCGGGATTCGATTTTCTCGACAATAGGCGAATCCCTATGCGCGACGTGAATTCTGAGCCCTGGTCCAAAACAGGCTGTCCTCGGCCCAAAACGCTTGTCGACCTGCTATAAAACTCAGTCCATCCTGACTTTGGGGATTTACAGCAGTCGAAAAGATTTCGTAATGCAAAAGAAAAAAGTGGTGGTGGTGGGAGCTGGTCCTGGCGGGCTGGCCGCGGCCATGCAGCTGGCGCACGCAGGGGCCGAGGTAACCATCCTCGAAGCCAAAAACGTGGTGGGTGGACGTTGCTCGAGTTTGATGGCCAATGGCTTCAAATTCGATACCGGACCGACCTTTTATCTCTATCCCCGCATTCTGCGGGAGATTTTCCGGAGTGTCGGACGGGATATTGATCACGAAATTCCGATGAAACGGTTGGATCCTCAGTATCGAGTGGCCTTCGGGGCGGGCGGGCAGTTGGACTGCACCCCGGACTTGCAAGCCATGGACAAACAGATCGCCCAGCTCTCACCCAAAGATGTCGGACAGCTTAAAAAATACCTAGACCACAACCGCCTGAAGCTAGCGAAATTCCGTCCGATCCTCGAAAGTCCCTTCAACTCGCTAGCCGACTACCTGCGTCCGAGCCTGCTGGCTGCCAGCCGCTATGTGAAACCTTGGAAGTCCCTAGGGCATGACTTGCAAGACTATTTCAGTGATCCTCGTTTGGTCATCGCGTTTTCTTTTCAGGCCAAGTATTTGGGTATGTCGCCGTTCCGATGCCCAAGCCTGTTTTCCATCTTGGCCTTCCTCGAGTACGAACACGGCGTATTCCATCCGTATGGTGGTTGCGGCCAAGTCAGCGTGCGAATGGCTGAGATCGCACAGGAAATGGGAGTCACACTGCGACTCGATGAGCCCGTCATGCGCATGCATTGGAAAGGCAAACGGGTTACCGGGGTTGCGACCGAACGTGGCAACTACGACGTGGATGCAGTGGTCATCAATGCCGATTTCGCTCACGCCATGCAGCATCTGGTCCCCAACCACCTGCGCACACGATGGACCGACGAAAAGTTAGAGACCAAGCGATATTCGTGCTCGACGTTCATGCTCTACCTGGGCTTGGATCGCGTTTACGAAGACCTGCCCCACCACACGATCTATATTTCACGCGATTACGAAGGCAACCTGCGGGAAATCGAGGACGAACGCGTATTGCCACGTGAACCCTCGTTCTATGTTCAAAATCCGGCGGTGACGGATCCGTCGCTCGCCCCCAAGGGCAAAAGTGGTTTGTACGTGCTGGTTCCCGTTCCCCATTTGAATCCGAACACCCCTTGGGATGCGGCTCAAACGGCCGAGTTTCGAAAATTGACCTTCCAGCGACTGCGGACCATCGGGCTTGAAGATCTCGAACGCCACATCGAGTACGAAAAGGTCGTGACCCCATTGGACTGGCGAGACGATTTCTCGGTGTACCGGGGAGCGACCTTCAATTTGGCCCACAATCTTGGGCAGATGCTGCACATGCGACCACACAATCGCTTCGAAGATCTCGATGGCGTTTACTTGGTTGGAGGTGGCACGCATCCCGGCAGCGGGTTGCCAGTTATCTACGAATCCACGCGCATCACATGCCGACAACTCCTTCCCGCCCTGGGTCTGTCCAACACGTTCATCGATCAATTGCCGGAACTCGAGAGCGCCTCGCTTGTGGAAAGCCAACTCGCGACGATTTCGTAACGCGACACGATCGTGTCCGTTCCCTTTGCAACGGAAACCGCTAGGGCCAGTGGTCGAACGTTTCGCGCCGAGCGTATTGTCACAATTGCTGGCTGTCGCCGTTGAAAAACTGCTACGGCGCGTTTATTTGACCTGAGCGATGACCAGATTCTGTTCTGGAATCCATTCCGCGGGGGGCCTACACTGACAGTATGCCATTAGTACCCACGGATCCTGTTCGTTCCACGGCAAAGCGTGCTACCAAAGTGGTTATCCACCGGGGCAGGCATTGGTTTCTGGATTTTTTCCCAAACCTTCGCGACGCCGGCTTCCGCTGGTCCGAGGACGACGCGAGCTCCATGGCTGCGAGCGTGGCCTACTACCTCGCATTGTCGCTTTTCCCGATGATGCTTTTGCTGACCTCGGGGATTGGATTGTTCCTGAGATTTACGAATACAGGACAAGACGCCGAACAGCAGATCTTGGCCACCGTCGAAACGTACGCCTCGCCTGTGGTCAAAGACCAAATCCAAGAGGTGTTGTCTCAGCTTCGAAATCAATCGCTCGTCAGCGGCCCGTTTGGATTCATCGCCGCCATTTTGGCCGCGATCGGAGTCTTTGCTCAAATCGATCGTGGATTCGATCGCATCTTTCGTATCGATCCTAAAAAGAGTTCAACGGTGTCGGGCACCATTAAGCAAGTCGTGCGGCATCGCTTCCTGGCCTTCGTCATGCTCGTCTGCCTCGGCGGTTTGATCATGATCCTCTTCGCGGCCAATGTGTTGCTCACGCAACTCCGATCGATCACGGGCAGGACATTGCCGAGCATGGCGCACGCTTTTGGTACCATGGAATTGTTCTTCGCTGTGAGCGCCAACGCCCTCCTCTTCACGCTGGTATACCGGGTGTTGCCCAAGCGGCAGGTGTTATGGATGGATGCGTTGCGCGGTGGCTTACTAGCGGCAGTGATCTGGGAACTCGGGCGTCAGTTGCTCGGCGTGTTCTTCATCGGGATGCGTTACACTTCGGCCTACGGTGCGATCGGTTCCTTCATCGCCATCTTGCTGTGGTGTTATTATGGAATCTCCATCCTGTTCTTCGGGGCCGAGTACGTGCAAGCGATCCAGAATCGCAGGATTTCACGAGCGTTGTTAGCGCTGGCCGAGTCGGAGGCGCAATCCGTACCAGACTGCAATCTTGAACCGGAACCAGATCCAGAGCATCACTCAGTGAGCGAGCCTAAGGCCATGCCAGAGCTAGCGCACGGTCAGGAGATCGAAGATGAGGTCCGGGTGCGACCGCGAAGATCGCTATCCGATTGATCGATTGGTTTGCTTGCGAATCCAAGTTTTGCATCCAATCTTGATTGCCAAAAGCGATCGCCGCGCATCGGTACTGTTATATTTGCTGTTTTCCACAACCTACTATCTTTTGCCGAGGAGAGAACCAGCGATGCGATATGCATGGGCCGCTTCAATCGTCTTTTTGACTTTCGGGGGATTTGCTTCGACGCGTGCACAAGAAGCCAAAACCGAAAACCGCGAGCCAGGGATTCTGGAGAGTATTCGAGCCAAGGATTTGGACGGCGCGCTGAAGGCGATTCAAGAGGTCGAATCGGAAAAGGCTGCGGTTTCGTCGTCGGTGCGAATGCAGTTGGCCATGGCGTTGCTCAGGGACAATCGGGCCGAGGATGCGGCCAAGCAAGCGTCGGCAATTCTTGATCAGTCCTACCAAGAACTTGTGGATAAAGGGAATGCCGGGCCATTCGTGAGCTCTTTTCCAACGGCCAAAATGCTGTTGACCCGTACAGGCCAAACGTCCGAATCCGAAGCCTGGCTCGAAAAAGGACTGACGGCAATCAAGCCGTTGCTGTCCGAAACATCGCTTACACCAATGCACGGGATGTATGCACAATTGCTCAAGCAGAAGGGGCTGAGCGAATCGGCCCAAGCCAATGGAGATACCGAACCCAGTCCGCTACTCGAGTACGTAGCGAAGTGCGAGAAGTTGTTCGCCAGCCAATCAACAGCCGACGACTCGACTGCAACCATGATCCAACTATGGAACGATTGCTTGCAGACCCTCGACGATTCGCAGGGAGCTCCTTATTTGGATAAGGTCCATGCGGTCGCCGCAGAGAAGTTGAAGTCGAAACCATCGGTTTCGGTGCTGCAAGCCTATACGGCTTGTGTATCCGCGTATGCTTCGAGTCATGCGCGGTCCGTACCGGAATCAGCATCGCAAGCGTTGGAGACCGCCAAGTCCGTGATCGATGGCTTGGACGGCGAAGACAAGGCCATCGCACCTTTGCTTCGTAACTTCCAAACCTCGATCGGACGGCTCGAAAAGACCATCGCCGACAGTCTGGCTCTGCAGGCGATGATTGGTCAACCCGCTCCCGCCTTGGATGCCATGCAATGGGTCCATGGCGAACCCACCAGCCTCGAAGGCATGCGCGGCAAAGTCGTCATGCTCGATTTCTGGGCCGTTTGGTGTGGGCCCTGCATCGCTACTTTCCCACATCTTCGGCACCTGAACGATGAATACAACCCTCGTGGTCTGGAGATCATCGGAGTCACGCGAGCCTACAACTACGCTTGGGATGAAGATGCGGGATTGGCCAAGCGGCAAGAAATGCCTGTGAGCATCGACGACGAATTGGTGATGCTCGATAAGTTCATCGGTAAGTACGAGTTGCCCCATCGAAGCTTGGTTACGCCCGAAGGAAGTGCCATGCAATCCAATTACCACGTTACCGGAATTCCGCATGCGGTCGTCATCGATAAGGCCGGTATCGTTCGATTGGTCAAGGTAGGATCGGGAGGGAAGAATGCCCAGGAGATCGAAGCCATGATCCAAAAGCTACTCGACGAGTAGCGGAGACCGATTCACGGATTTCCAATCGCGATTACACTGCTTCGCATGAAAACCAAGTGGCGGATGAATTTGCGATTGTGGGGCAAGAAACGGGGCGGACGCATGTCCGGCTGGTGGTTCATCGGCTCGCTTGGGGAAGCCCTGTTCTTCGCTGCATTCTTTCTGGTCGGCGTTCTCTCGGCGACCACTTTGGTGGCATGGCAATTGATGTCGCCTGCCACGCAGATGATCCGGATCGGATACGGATTCTGGCTTTTCCTACTGATGTCGATCTCATTCATCGTGATCGGCACGGTCGGATTTTGGTACCGCGTTCTTACCGTTGTTACCAGCGATGAGCATCGCGAGGTGCTAGCAAAACGCGGCATCGTTCCCGAGCCGATGATTCGAAAATCCAAAAGCATTCTGCCGCCGACGGTCCCCAATCTGCAACTGTTCACCGATAGTCCCGGGGCGCGTCTCGCCTACCGACTCCCCAATCAGCTCTCGGAAAACGACGTGCTCATCGCTCTCGGCGTTTTCGCCATGGCCTGGAACGCCATGATCGCTGTCTTTCTCGTCTTCGCCCTCGAAAGCTTGTTCCGATCGGTGATTCCGTACCGATTGTTGCTGGTTCTGATCCCTGGGATCTACATCGCCGTGCGATCGGCTCAGCAGTTTTTTCGTTCATTTGTTCGGACTCTGGGGATCGGATCCACCACGGTCGAAATCGAAGACCTCCCACTTTTGCCAGGCCGCACATATGCCCTGGAAGTGGTTCAGTACGGCCGATTGGTGATCAAGAAAATCACAGTTCGGCTGGTCTGCGAGGAGGAAAGCACTTATCATTTCGGAACCGATATTCGGACGGAACGGCAAACCGTCTGTAGTCAGGTCATCGCCACTCACGGTCGGGATCGAATCGATTGGGGATATCCACTTCGGATGGAAACCCAGTTTGCGATCCCACGCGATGCGATGCATTCGTTTCAGAGCTTCCACAATGCAATCCATTGGAAGATCGTTGTCGACGGAGAGGCAAACCGATGGCCATCGTACTCCCGAAATTTCCCCGTAGTGGTTTATCCACAAAGCAATATCAGCCGAACGACATCTGCGTCATGATTCGATTGCTCGGCCTGCAGCCCACCTACATGCCGGGCGATACGCTCGAATTCGAATACCGCGTTGTCAACGTTGAGCATACATCGATCGTGGCGGTCGAGGCGTCGGTGGTATGGGTCACCGAAGGCAAAGGGACCGAGGACCTCGGCGTGCACTTTTTCCAGCGTCTGACCGGCGCGTCGCTATCCGCCATCGATTGGTCGATCGCACAACCCATCCAATGTCCACTTCCCAGTTCACCCCTTTCCTACGAAGGCAAATTGCTGAAGATCTCGTGGTGCGTTCGGGTCCGATTCTATTTCAACGACGGAACGGAGTTGATGGCTCAGCAACCGTTCTATCTCGGGACCATTACCCGGGCAGTGTGATCGACGTGTCCGGGCACAATCCCTTTTCGACACGTTACTTCGCCCCCGGCTCCATCCCATTCCATTTTCCGGAAGCGATGTCGATCGATCTCTTAGCCGATCGGATCGCAGACGCCAAAAATCGCCGCGCCGCCATCGTCGGGCCGCACGGCAGCGGCAAGTCGACATTGCTGACCGAGTTGTTCTCGCTCCCGTCCCTCCGTTCCCGGTTCCCTGACGCTCATCATCGACGACTGAATTCCTCTTCGACAGCCATCGAACGCTGGCGATCGAGCTTCTGTGGGATCGAAGCTGGAGGGTTGTTGGTGCTCGATGGCTTTGAGCAACTTTCGAACATCTCGCGATGGATTCTCCAAGGCATGTGCAATGCTCGGCGAGTAACATTGCTGATCAGTGCGCATGAATTGCCTGCGGGCTTTGAACAGGTTTGGGGTACATGCATCAACGGCGAAATCGAACAACACGTGATCGCATCGATGCTCGCGGATCATGCCGATCTCGAGGTGCAGGATGTTTTACAGTCCGACGCTTGGGCGCAATCCCGCTCGACCCATGGACACAATTTGCGTGAGTCCTTGTTCGACATGTACGATTGGTACCGCGACCATGTCGACGTGCCAAAGGCGCCCCGTTAGACTGACCTCACTCTCTACTCTCTAGTTCATTGAACGTGTATGAAGATCATCGACAATATCCCCGCCAGCTTCTATCTCGGTCGTCTATTCGACCTGGAACAACGTGACGCAACGGGCGAGGTCCTGCAATACGAGGCCAAGCAGTTGACGACGCACGCCATGTGCGTTGGTATGACGGGGAGTGGCAAAACGGGATTGTGTTTGTCACTGCTTGAGGAGGCAGCTCTCGATGGAGTGCCGGTCGTTTGCATCGATCCAAAAGGAGACTTAGGCAACCTCCTTCTTACGTTCCCCGACTTGAGTCCCGGCGATTTTTTACCTTGGGTCGATCGCGCAGAAGCCTTAGCAAATTGGAACGCAAGCGAAGGTGATGTTTCCGATGAGGTGAAAATCCAGCGTGCGGCCGAAGCTGCGGCTGCGGCTTGGTCGGCCGGTCTCGAAAAATCAGGACTGGGTCGCGCGGCTCTCGAAAATCTTCGAAGCATTGAAAAAACGATCTATACCCCTGGTAGCACCATCGGTGTGCCACTGACCGTACTGCGTAGCTTCGATGCTCCGAGCGCCAACGTCCGCCAGGATCCCGAACTGTTCCGAGAGCAGATCTCAGTTTCTGCCTCGGGGTTGTTGTCTCTATTGGGAATCGATGCCGATCCGCTCACCAGTCGCGAACATATTTTGTTGTCGACAATCCTGGCCCATGCTTGGCAACAAGGCACGAACGTTTCCATGGAGGATTTGATTCGAGGCATTCAATCACCGCCGGTCACGAAGATTGGGGTTATGGATCTGGAGTCCGTCTTTCCGACTGCAGAACGTGTCAAGCTGGCGATGTCGCTCAATAACTTATTGGCTTCCCCGGCCTTCGCCGGATGGTTGCAGGGGCAATCGCTCCATATGCAGGATCTCCTGTTCGACGCTCAAGGCAAACCGAAGATCTCCATCGTATCGATTGCCCACCTAAACGATTCTGAACGCATGTTTTTCGTAACCTTGCTGCTCAACGAGCTGGTTTCCTGGATGCGCTCACAGCCTGGAACCAGCGCCTTGCGAGCCATCTTTTACATGGATGAGGTTTACGGATACTTTCCACCGAGTTCCAAACCGCCGAGCAAGGGGCCGATGATGACGCTGCTCAAGCAGGCGAGAGCCTTTGGTTTAGGAATCGTCCTTGCGACTCAGAATCCGGTCGACCTGGACTACAAGGGCTTGTCCAACATGGGTACTTGGTTCTTGGGCCGTCTCCAAACACAACGCGACAAGGACCGTGTGCTCGATGGCCTCGAAGGAGCCTCGGCCCAGCAAGGTCGTGGATTCGACCGCCAAGCCATGGATCGGATGCTGTCCGGGCTCGGCAAACGTGTTTTTCTCATGAACAATGTGCATGAGCGCGAACCGGTGGTGTTTCAATCCCGTTTCGCGTTGTCCTACCTGCGTGGCCCTTTGTCACGCGCGGAAATCTCTCAGCTCATGCAATCCCAGCGCGCTGCAGTCTTGGAGCAGCCGTCCGAGTCGCTGGCCGACCCGAAAAAAAGTGTTCCCGAGGAAGACAACACCAAGCGTCGCGTGACCCGTTCGCTCGAATCCAACCGACCCATCATTCCTGCCGGTATCAACGAGCTGTTTGTGGTCCCTCCGCACGCCCCGAGTACGCAGCACGCCTCAGGGACGGGGACTCGGGGGATTCCGAGCGCCGTCCATATCCTTCGCCCAGCCTTGTTGGCTTCGGCTAGTATTCACTTTGTTCGCGCATCAAGCAACGTCGACATGTGGAGAGATCTGGAATTGCTGCTCCCGATCGAAGGCAAAGTCCCGTACCCGCTTTGGGATTCCGCATTCACATTTGCTGGCGATACACTCGCATCTTCTGCAGACGGCCCCGCTGATATCCCCTTTGCTGAGGTTCCCGCAGAGCTTCTCTCGGCCAAGAACTACAAGGCATGGGAGAAAGAGCTGGCTGAGTTTCTGTTCCGTCACGAAAAGTGCACAGTCTTTAGCTGCAAAGCGATTAAACAAGTAACTGCACCTGGGTTGGAGGAATTCGAGGCTCGGCATCAGATGGCGCAAGCTGCCCGTGAAATTCGCGACCAAGAGATGGATAAGATTCGGGATAAGTTTGACGATAAGCTTCGTGCTTTCGAAGGAAAAGTGAATGCGGCACGAACACGCCTTGATCGGCACGTCGAGCAGGCCAAATCGAAGCGGATGGAGGGTTTGGTGAACGTCGGGACGACGATTCTCGGTGCGCTGCTTGGTAGCCGCCGGCGGTCAGGTGCGACGACTGCCGTTCGCGATTTGGCAAAAGCGTCGAGCAAGCAGCCGGAGATCGACCGGGCCTTGGAAAGCCTCGAAGAATTGGTGGCCCAGAAGGATGAGCTCGAGCGGGAATGCGAGCGCGAGATCGCTGATATCCAACGCCGTTTCTCGATCGAGAACCTAGAACTCGAGTCGATGGAGGTCCCGCTGCGTAAATCCGATACCAAGGTTCGCCAACTGACATTGGCCTGGGTCCCTTGGTCTGTCGACGAACAAGGCCACGAGCGTCCGCTCTTGCCTAAAGAGATCACCGCATCTTAGAAAAGAGACGCAGTGCATTTTCCGTTGTGAGATTCGCGAGATCATTCAAAGGTAGTTTCTGTGCTTCCGCGACGACCCGAGCGGTATGGATCATGAGTGCTGGCTCGTTCGGACGGACCGATCGCACAGGGTCCGGGCTCAGGTAAGGGCTGTCGGTCTCGACCAGCAATCGATCACGCGGGATCTTCGCAGCCACTTCTCGCAGAGTTCCATTCTTCTTGTAAGTGACGATTCCCGAAAAGCTGATGTAGAGTCCCATCGCTAGGCACTCCATCGCCATGTCCGAGGTACCCGCAAATGAATGCATGACACCATTCAACGGGCCGTGGGCATGCGCGCGCCGTAGTGCCTCGAGCATCTCGCGATCGCAGTCGCGCGCGTGAATGATCACAGGTAGTCCCGTTTCCCGACTGGCGCTCCAATGCAATGCGAAATTTTCGAGTTGTGTCTCGAAAGGACAATCGTCCCAGTAACGATCAAGTCCCGTTTCGCCTAACGCGCAGACCCGTGGATGATCGAAGTACTGCCGAAGAAACGGCCAGTCTCGCTCCGTCGTAAGATGCGCATGATTGGGATGAATGCCGACCGACGCCCATAGGCTCGGGACACTGGGCGCGCGCTTTTGCTGAGCCAATCCAACGGCGCGCTCGGACGTTTCAACATCGATTCCAACGCATAGGATCCTGGACACGGATTGGTCGGACGCGCGTTGCAGGACCGCGTCGATGGATTCGGACAGTTTCGGATCGGTCAAATGCGCGTGCGTGTCGATCCAATGCGCGTTCATGCCGAATGATCGTTCGTTAGGGAACACTAAAAAAGAATCGGGTCAGATGGTAGAAGACCGGCGCCGAAAAGCAGAGGGAGTCGATGCGATCGAGTACGCCGGCATGGCCCATGACCAAGGTTCCGTAGTCGTGAACCCCACGATCCCTTTTGATCGCGCTCATGGTGATGCCGCCGCCAAAACCCATGATCGAGACGACGATGGCCATGCATGCGGACTCCCAAGGCGTGAAGGGAGTCACCCAATATAGCAATGATCCCAAAATACCCGCCGACAACGAGCCACCCAAAAGACCGTCCCAAGTCCGGGTGCTGCTGATCTCCTGTGCGATGACACGATTGCCTCGAATGCGGCCCCAAGACCATTGCAAAACGTCCGACAACTGAGAGATCAACACGAAAAAGAACAGGAGTCCAAAACGCGATCCGTCCCATACTTCACCTGAGGAACGGGTGAGATCCAGATCGAGCAGTGCAGGGGCAAAGGACAGACAATAGACGCAGATCAACAACCCCATCTGGATTTGTGCGGAGCGCTCCAAGAAGCGTTTGTGATCTCCTGCGATTGCGATGCGAGCCGGAATGAATAGCGACGCATAGACGGGAATCATCACGCTGTAAATCGAATAAAAATCGATCGGCTCGCCCGTGTGGTATTGAAGTCCTGACTGAGCCAGTCCGATGAGTACGTACTGAAGGGGGGTAAAGACGACTAAACTCCAAAACAACGCACGGTGATCGCCCCGCCGAGTCGGTGCCATGGTGATGAATTCACGGAATGCCCAAAAGGACACCAGCCCGAACAACACGATGGTTCCCACGCGATGCAGGAACATGCCAGAAATCAAAATCGCGAACATCAACCACCACGCCCACAATCGCTGGACGAAGCGTTGGACCAAAGCGGGATTGATGGATGGATTGGATTGCCGCGTCAAATGCCTGGCGATTAACGAGGCGCCGGCCAAAATGCCGAGAACGACGGTCGCCAGTATGATCGTCGCCAAATTCAAGCCGAGGGTGCTCGATTCCACAGTCGGGACGACCGGGGTTAGTGGCGCGTCCGTGGTCGGTTCGGTTTGGGCCAAGAAAACGGTTGGCCACATCCAGGCGAAGGGCAAGGCCATCTGGGCGAAATCCAAAAGGGAAACTAGCATCTGAAGGTCGTGTTGGAGCGCCCGTTCGACGGAGCAACTGAGGAGCAGCATAGCCCTCGGACTCGACCCGGAATAGTCTAACACGAAACTTCCAACCTCCCCAGGTCGCGCGTTCACGCCCCTCAACCCTATAGACATCATGACCATTCGCATCGGAACGCGACAAAGCCCGCTGGCTATGTGGCAAGCACAATACGTTTCGGCGCAATTGGAGGCGCTCGGGTATTCGGTGGAGCTGGTCAAAATCACGACCGCGGGCGATACCTTGGCCACGCCGCTGATCCAAGGGGGCGGAGTCGGGCTATTCACCAAAGAGATTCAAAAGGCACTGCTGGATGGACGCTGCGATGTGGCCGTCCATAGCTTGAAGGATCTCCCAACCGCGCCGGTGCCTGGATTGGCTTTAACGGCGGTCCCTCCACGCGAGGATCCAGCGGATTGCTTGATTTCCAATGGCGATCTCAGTTTGACTGCACTACCCCTAGGGGCCGTTGTCGGTACTGGCTCGCCGCGTCGCCGTGCCCAGCTCCGATCGTTGAGGCCGGATCTGCAACTGGCGGATATCCGTGGCAACGTTGCCACTCGGATCGACAAACTGAGCGCGGGTGAGTTCGACGCGATCGTGCTCGCCTACGCTGGCCTTCATCGCTTGGGCCTTGATTCGAGAATCAGCGAAAAACTGAGTTTGAAACAAATCTTGCCTGCCGTGGGACAAGCCGCCTTGGGATTGGAGACCCGGGAAGACGATACGGATAGCCTGGTTGCGATCCAAGGCTTGGATCATCTCCCAACGCATGCCGCCGTTCGGTGCGAACGGGGCTTGTTACGCGGCCTGAAAGCCGGTTGTTTGGCTCCCGTGGCGACGCATGCGACGTACGTGTCGGAAAAACTAAGCGTCGAATGCCTGGTCTTTTCCCCCGATCACACTCAAAGGATTCGCAGCGAAGGATCATTGGACTGTTCTGCTGCGGGTGAACTTTTGATTGCAGCCGACACGCTGGCCGAGCAAGTGCTCGACGATCTGCGCCGCCAGGGCGCCTATCAATGGATCGAGCGCTAAGACAAGTCGCTAATTCACCGAGGGGTTTTTGTTACGGTAGCGCTGATCCACGACGGTCCATTCGAATTTTCCGCTCTTTCCCGGTCGGCACTCGAAGATGGTTTTGGCGATGTCGGCGACTCGAAAGTCTTTGCTACGCTTTTCGAGGTAGAATGCCTTTTCCGCCATGGCCAACATATCTTCGGTTTCCTTTGGGATGAACTTCACAACCGTTCGGTCTTTGAGCGGTACTCCGGCACCTTGCAAAAACGATTTGTCGTACTGCATCAGCGCGTTGTTGGAGAGGTACGTGAAAAACAATCGCTTTTCTTGATCGCGCGTGCCGGATCTAGGAGACGGAGACTTGGCTAGGTTGCTGGCGTAATCGATGGTCTTGATACCACCACCGAGGGCGGCCAACTCGATTCCAAACGAATCCAACTGCGACGCATAGGCTCGTTTGTCGCGGGCCATGAACTTGAGTTCCCAACGTTCACCACGGTGGATTCCATCAACACCTTCTCCCAACGGTCCTGCCGGCCGACTGTCCCCTTGGCCAGTTCCATCACCACTGACCGATGTAGCCGACGTGATCGTGTCCATCGAAGCGGCGATGGCGCTGATGGCGTCGGTGACCATTTGCAATGTCTGTTCGATTGCGGGTTCGTTCAGTTGTTCGACTTCGTCCGCCCCGGGTGGGTCAAAGTCGCGTTCGAAACCAGCTGCGTTGTCTCCGCGACCTGCGATCTGTTCGACTTCCAAAATCATCTCTTGGGGGCGCTGCCAATTCATCTGGAGCAAGAAAAGCAGGAACAACATGGCCACGGCCAATGCCAGGAGTACTGCAGCACTGGTCAACAGGCTGGATACCTGTTCTACCTTGTTGGTCCGCATCGACGTTTCGTCGATATCGAGCACACCCATTGCCTTTTTCTGCGACTCTTCCGATTGGCTCATGATTTGGGTCATCCCGGGGATGAAAAGCGTGCGGTTGTTTTACTTGGGAAAGCTAACGGTTAGTTTGCTGGGTAACTTTGCTGGGTAACTTTGCGAAGGAGATCGAAGGGCTCGATCTTCATTCTACGAAAATATAATCTGGGCGAAGTTTTTGGTACCAAGCTTGCCATTCACGTTTGGCAACGATCCGCTGTTCATCCGGGATTGGTCCTTCCTTCGCAATGTGGTACTTGTCCAATTGCCGCGAGATCAATCGAAGGGACGTTTCGGCGTTGCGACAGACGATCTGATCGGGGTCGCTCAAGGCAAAAATAAGTTCGGGGACCATATCCAAATCATCCCCGCGGCCGAGCACTTTCGAGGCCACGCGTCGAGCTTGGTACTCGCGCGAGCGAAGCAAGCGGGCGAAACGATTCAATTCGTCTTTGCGTCGCGCCGGATCCTTCGAGAACAAGATCTTATCGGCCACAAGACGATCTTCTCCTTGCGACTTTTTATCATCTTCGAGCATCTTCAATGCATCGTCGATGCTGGTCGCTTCGGTCTTGTTCACTGGTTGGCCGTTGACCATGGTGACCGAACTGATGTCTTCTGGGAGTGCGGCCCAACCGCGAACGACCCCTTCCTTGAGGTCACCAATAGCCTTCTGGGTGCTTCGGATCAAAAACAAAACGGCGAAGCATGTGGAGATGGATGGGCCGAGGGTGGCATCAAAGTCGGCGTCGATCGTACCGAAGGATCCATCTTTTCCCTGCATGAGGATCATTTTCTCGACTTCAGCGTTGTACCAGTCCGGACTTTTGTTTTGTTTCTTGTTGGCGATTTCGAGAAACGATTCAAACCGCTCCAGGCTATAGAGGTAGTAGTAGTGCCACGTGGCGCGTGTGTAAGGATGGTTGCGATTGAAAAGCAGACCGAGATTCACGGAGTTGTCGATGCGAACGCGATCGAAATTTGCACCCTTCTTCGGCTTTTCATCTTCGGTCAGGACGCGTTTGAAGGCGACGGGGATCAAGCCCTCTTCTTCTTCCGATTCGGCCAATCGACTCCGGTACAAACCAAGGGTATCGCCGGCGATGAGGACGGCCGAGAGTCCGGCGGCGGTCAGCGAGCTAGTAGAGACAGACTGGGCATTCACGGTTGGATCGTACTGGTAAGGCCAGCCACCTGCGTTTCCTGCCTGATCTTTAATTTGGGATTCGAGCAAGTACTGAATCGCACGAATGATGCGGTCTTCGGGAACCTCGATCCCCAATTGCGTCATCGTCCAGAACGCTAGGAGTACGTATTGGGTTTGGGAAATATCGGAACTAGTGTCTTTATGCGAGCCGTCGATGTAGCCGAATCCACCAGTAGTTTGCTGGATCCTGAGAAAAAAGTCCCGCGCCTTGATCAGCTGGGGACTATACGCATCGACGTCGACCGAAGCGAGCAACATGCAAGCGATCGACATTTCATAAACCACTTTGGCTTGCGTCCGGGAGTTTGGGCCGGTCGAAGCGTCTACAAAGTTTCTCGCCTCGCGAACGACTCGATCCACGATTGGATTTCCAGGATCCCCCTCGACCTTGTAGATCGTGTACGCAGCCAGCATTTCGGTTCCGATTACCGTATGCGCTGTGGCGGTACCCTTGACCTCGGATTTGGATAGATAAGCGACCGCCCTATCCACCATATCTTTGACAACCGGATGGTCGGGGTAGTACTTCTCCGCGGCGGAAGTTTTACCTGCCAGCATCAAGCCCAGCGTTAATGCGGTGAAGCCGAATAAGGATCGAGACTTCGAAGCTGTCATTGGCGTACAAATACCCATTCTGGACTTTGAAGAAATGATTTCGCGGACACAAACACTATTGTACTCGTTCCTCGATGCAACCACCACAACCGTGAGGTTCGAAACAAAGGGAGGCCGAGAGGAATTTCAATGTCCTGCCACGAATTGACAAAACCGGGATCCGGTTCTACATTTCCTCGAACCTGATGGTCAGGTAGCTCAGTAGGTAGAGCAATGGACTGAAAATCCATGTGTCGCCGGTTCGATCCCGGCCCTGACCACTTCTTTTTTTCGCCTCAATCTTCGCATTTCGAGCGAAGATTTTCTGCCGCTTGCCGTCGCTGCCCCGCTTCTCGTCCGCCAATCGCATAAAATCGAGTCATTGCGGAGGGTGGTACGTGTACTCGCTCCTCATTTGTGCTTGCCGCTGAGGATATCGGAGCAATGGTGCTAGGACGCAAATCTGTTCAACGCTTGGACGAGCCCGACGAGATTTCATCGCCGATGGATGGAGATCCGTCCACTGGCCACGAATCCAATTCGGAAAGCATTTCGCTTGAGGATCTTGGGAATGCGTTCGCCGCAGTAATGCACCAGTCGGCCATGGGGCTTTCCGATCCAGTTGCGGTAGACGGTCTCAGCGCCGCCAATCAACGCAACTCCAGTCCGTCGGCCGAACATGTTGAAACCTACGATGGAGTGCCTGTCACCCCAAATTCCATTCTTGAAGCCCTTTTGTTTGTGGGAACTCGGACGGGCGAACCTATTCCGACGACTGCGCTCGTTCGGGTCCTCAAAGATTTTTCGGAGGCGGAAATCGAGGGCTTCATCGGCGAACTCAACGCTCGTTACGCTAAGCGTGGTCGGCCGCTGACTATCGAAGCCCAAGAGGGGGGGTACGCAATGCGCCTCGCAGTTGGACTTGAATCGCTACATGATGCGTTTCAAGGCAGCGTTCGCGAAACCCAATTGACGCAGAACTCCATCGATTGCTTGGCCTTGGTCGCCTACCAGCCTGGTATCACCAAGCAAGCCTTGGAGCAACAATGGGGACAACCCGTCGGCAGCGTCCTGGCTTACTTGATTCGCAAAGATTTACTTCGCGTTGCCCTATCGCGTCCAACTGCGGCTGGTCCGGAAGATTCTAGCGACCAGAAGTGTTACTTTACGACCGACCGATTCCTTGAGATATTGGGATTGGAGTCTTTAGAAGATTTGCCTCGAGGGGATGAGCTGTGAACGTTGAAACCTGGACAAGTCGCTGTCGATTGCGGGCCCAGGAAGCGGTCTTGTCCGTTGCCTTGATAGCGCTCGGTCTCTCGGTCGATTCCATCCAGGGCCAATCTCCCTCGGAATCGCCACCGCAGGATGCTCCGCCAATTGCGAGGCCCGCATCGGGTCTCCTCGGGACTGGTCAAAATGTCCCAGGTTTCCTTGATACGAATCAAGGCGTCACGCAACAACAGATTCAATCTTGGATCGAGGATTTGCAGAGCGAGATTTACTCCGCTCGCGAATCGGCCAGCCGCAAACTCAGTCGTCATCTCGATCAAGCGATGCCAAGTGTGATCGAGGCTGCTGAATCCCCTGTTGGCCGTGAGTCGGAACAGCTTCTTCAGTTCTTGGGTTTCTTAGGATCGAATGCGCTCTCGCCGCAGGGCAAGGCTGCCCATGCTTGCCTGCAGCGAATCGCCGAAGATCGCACCACACGCCGCGCCGTTTTGGCGCAAAAGGTTCTCGAAGGCATCGCGATCCAAATGCGAGAATTGGCTGCCGAGCGATTGCGCGTGGTCGGCGTTGCGTGCGAAGATCGCTACCTGTCGGTTCTAACCCGAACGCGTGAAGTGAAGAACGCATTGGTGATCGATGCGCGCTTCTTGGGAGATGCACGCGATTTGGAGCTACTTCGGTGGATGTTCGATGTTGAGTTTGTCAAGCTCGAGGGGCCGCTGATCACCCGCGACGTTCTCGCGTCAATTGTTCAACTGCCGAAGCTTCGCAGTCTGCAGTTGATCGATACACCGTTAACCGGCCCCGACATTTCAGTCTTGTTCGACGCGCCCGATCTCGATTTGCTCGAAGTCCTATACACCCCACTCGGTGACGAGAGCATTCCGATCTTGGAACAGCTTCCCATTTTCGGTGACCTGCAACTGTTCGGAACATTGCTCTCAGCCCAGGGTGCCAAGGACGTGGTCGAACGCATTGATTCGGCCAATGTGTTTGTAGGGCGAGGAGGCTTTTTGGGAATCACTTGCGAGCCGAGTTCACTCATCATCCGCGAGGTCATCCCGAACGGTCCTGCACAGGAGGCTGGGATCCGCACCATGGATAAATTGCTTCGGGTCGATGACGTGGCTATCAGCAACTTCGAAGAACTTCGTCGCGAGCTAGCCAAATCGGCGGACGGCGAAAAAGTCATGGTGGAGTTTGAACGACCGCTCGTTTCCTTTCGGCGTGGGGGCAATCCAGGCAATGGGCCAGGCACTCCGCAATTGGATGCTTACGCTCCGTTGCGAGTCGAAGTTACGCTGGGGCGTCGTCCTTCGGAAATGTCGCGCTGATCGGTTTCTCGGAATGGATGCTCTGCTGGCCAACAGTGCCCTCGATTGGTACCGCAACCATCGTCGCGATTTGCCTTGGCGACGGACACGCGATCCCTATCGCATCTGGGTCAGCGAAGTCATGCTGCAACAGACCCAGGTCGCAACCGTAATCCCGTATTACGAACGGTTCCTCAAGCGTTTCCCCAACCCTCGGGAGCTCGCCCGAGCGGAGATCGATGAAGTCTTCGTGCTCTGGGCGGGCTTGGGATACTATCGGCGAGCACGCCAAATGCACGCCGCTGCAACCATCGTCCGTGACCAGTACGGAGGCAACTTTCCGACACAATTCGATCAGGTCATCGGGTTACCTGGGATTGGACGGTACACGGCAGCTGCGATCCTTTCGTTTGCATTGGATCAGCGGCATGGAATCGTCGAGGCCAATACGCAACGCTTGTATGCGCGCTTGATGTATTTGCGCCACTCTCCGTCATCAACCCAAGGCCAAAAAAAGTTGTGGGATTTTGCCAACCGAATCGTGCCTGAGAAGGGATGCGGCGAATTCAATCAGGCCATGATGGAGATCGGCTCGCAAGTCTGCGCCCCCAAAGACCCGGTCTGTCATGTCTGTCCGTTTCGAACCGAATGCCCGACGAACGCTCGCGGACATACGCATCGCATTCCTGTCCCCAAGCCTGCCAAGACCTACACGGAGTTGGTCGAGGGCGCTTTGCTGATGCAAAATCATGAAGGCGCTTGGCTCGTACGTCGCTGCGCTGAGGACGAACGCTGGTCTGGGTTGTGGGATTTCCCTCGGTTCGACTTAACGCATTGCCCGGGGCCCGAGTGCCATGCAGCTGAACTCGAAGCAGCGGCCCATCGACGCTTTGGCGTTCGCGTGACTGTCGGTGAACCCGTGTATTCACTTCGACATGCTGTGACGCGGTATCGCATCACGTTGAACGTTCATCTCGTTACTCGAGCGCGGCATTCGCGACTAGCGTCGAGCGTGGTCGATGCGCGTTGGTGCCTTCTCGATGAAATCGCGGGCTTGGCGTTGAACTCTTCCGGAAAACGCGTACTGCGCTGGCTCGTAGCTCAACAATTGTCCTGAAAATCGGTTCCGGTGTTTGGACGGACTAGCCTGGCTAGGGGACGGACCAGCCTGGCTAGGCATTTCGTTGCGCAGGCCCTGTTGAGATCTGTTCCATCGGCGATCGGATTTTGGTAAGCATGTCGTTGGTTGTCTAGTTCTCGTTGTTTTGGAAATCGTTCATCATGCAAGACGTTACAGCTGAAGTTGCGGCAAACGCAGGCGAAGGGGATTCTTCACAGTGGTCCGAAATCGTCCGATCGGCGCTTCAAGAACTGATGCGGGGTGAGACGAGCTCGGCGCTGAAATTGATGGAAGCCGCCCTCCTTCCCGCGGTAGCCGCGTTGTTGGCCATCGTCTTTTTCTACTTCCTGGGTAAGTATCTATCGCGATTGATCTCCGGTCCGATCTGCAGTCGGGTGGATGAGACCGTCGGACGATTTGCAGGCCGATGCGTCTTTTACGGGATCTTGATCTCGGGTGTGCTATTGGTCTTAGGACAGTTTGGCATCCGATCGACAAGTTTCGCAGCCGTTCTGGCTGCGGTTGGATTCGCAATCGGTCTTGCATTTCAGGGCACACTCTCCAATTTCGCGGCCGGAATGCTGCTTATGATTTTCCGACCATTCAAGGTTGGGGATCTCGTAGTTGCAGCGGGCGTCCATGGTCGCGTTTACGAAGTCGACTTGTTTACCACGTCGATCGACACCCTGGACAACCGACGAATCATTGTCCCCAACAGCTTGGTTTCAGGCACAACGATCGAGAATGTTACCTTCCACGCGCATCGCCGCGTTGAAGTACCGGTTGGAGTCGAATACCGCGCGAACATGGACGCAACGCGGGCTGCTTTGCAATCGGCAACGCAATCGATTGCGGACTGCACGCATCGAGATGAAACCCTGGTGCCTCAAACACTGCTAGCGGGCTTCGGCGCCTCGTCCGTCGATTGGCTGGTTAGGGTTTGGGCTCCCTCGACGGAGTTCAATGCGGTGCGCGATCGTCTGGTTTATGCAATCAAAACCCAATTGGATCAAGAAGGAATTCAGATCGCGTTCCCGCAATTAGACATTCACTTCGACGATAGGTCGCAGGTAGTGAATCGAGCAACACCTACCTTAGAAAAGATCCGCCCGAGGCCGGTGTTTGCTTTGTCACCGGACGAAGCCACCCCATAGCCGCCAAAACCACATCAACAAGGATGTGGTTGTCGTCTGGTCAAATAGGTACGGCGACGGCACTGTTCGATGAGGAATTAACGACCTTCGACGTCGCAACTCAATCCGCCGGAGGCGGGTACGTACGCGACCCGAGTGTAATCCATCACCATGCGGTGGCTACTAAATCGCCAAGCCAACGTGCTGATGCTATTCATCATCATCTTGATCCAACCACGTGGCAGCCCATCGCGATCGCGATCGTAGAACGTCGGAATAACCCGTTGCTCGAGTGTCTCGTAAAGATACTCAGCATCCCGGCGATCGGTAATGCGATCGTCTTGGTGGCTAGTTCCCTTACCAATCGCGAAGCCGTTGGTTCCGTCGTAAGCTTCCGCCCACCATCCATCGAGGATACTGCAATTCAGTCCACCGTTGAGAACAACTTTTTCACCGCTGGTACCCGAAGCTTCCAAGGGCCGTCGCGGGTTGTTGAGCCATACATCGACGCCTTGGATTAGATGCCGGCAAACGTTGATGTCGTAGTCCTCTAAGAAGGCGACGCGGCCAGCGAATTGGGAGTCGTTTCTCAGATTCGCAATCTCTTGGATAAAACGTTTTCCGGGTTCATCCTTCGGGTGTGCTTTCCCTGCGAAGATCACCTGAACTGGCCGATCGGGATCACCCAGCAATGCAGCGATTCGATCGATCTGAGAGAAGAGGAGATTGGCTCGCTTGTAAGTTGCGAAGCGACGGCCGAATCCAATGGTCAGCACGTTGGGGCTGAGAATATTGCGGGCTGCTTCGATCATGTCGTCGCTCTCACCCCTGCGTCGGCATTGACGCGAAACACGGCGACGAACGAAGGCGAGCAGCATGTTTTTGAGGGCATTGTGTGTCTCCCACAATTCGCCCGGATCGACTTTGTGGATGTATTGCCAAACGTCCGCTTCGCCCATTTTGTTACGCCACAGAGCCGGAAAATGCCGGTCATACAACTGAGCCATTTGGCCAGCCAGCCAGCTTTCGGTGTGCACGCCGTTGGTAATGTGGCCGATAGGAATGTTGCTCTCTTCGCGGTACTGCCACAGAGATCGCCACATCCGACGGGATATGTGGCCGTGCAATTGACTGACCGCGTTGGCCGTTCGCGATAACTTGAGCCCGATGACCGTCATGCAGAACGGCTCATCGAGATCGGAGGTGTGGACGCGACCGATGCTCATCAAGTGATCGGAGCTGATGCCCAAGGCGTCGCGGAGTGGTCCCAAGTGTTCTTCGATCAACGCTTGCGAGAAGCGATCGTGACCCGCCGGTACGGGAGTGTGGGTCGTGAAAATCGTAGACTGTGCGACTTCGCTACACGCGTCATCAAAGCTCATGCCATCATCGGTCATGCGTTCCCGGATCACTTCCAAAGGTGCGAACGCACTATGACCTTCGTTGAGATGGTAGGCACCCGGTGTGATGCCTAGGGCTCGCAAAGCCCGAACGCCCCCAACGCCGAGAACCAACTCCTGGCGAATGCGGGTTCGTTCGTCTCCACCATACAAACGGCTGGTTAGTTCGCGGTCTTCAGGTCGGTTGCCCTCAACGTTGCAGTCGAGTAAGTACAACTTGACCCGCCCCACGCGGACCTTCCATACTTTGGCCAAAAGTCGCCCGTTGCGCGTATCAATCCCAATCACCAGAGGCGTGCCATCGGGCAGATAGGTGGCTTCGAGCGGCAGATCCTCGACGCGGGTTTCAGAATACTCCTCGCGTTGGTACCCGTCGCCGCTCAAAACTTGTTTGAAATAGCCATGGCTGTAGTAGAGACCGATACCGACCAACGGCAGCCCCAGTCCACTGGCGCTCTTGATGTGATCCCCAGACAAAACCCCCAAACCACCGGAATAGACGGGCAATGATTCATGCAGCCCGAATTCGGCGGAGAAGTACGCAACCGGTTTGCTCCCCAGTACGCCTGCATTGGTATGAGCCCAGGTGTTGTTGGATTCGAGATACTCATGCAAGCGACGGTAGGCGTAGTTGACGCGGCTGTGCAGAACCATTTCACTGGCCCGAACTGCTAGCCGGTCCGGAGTGAACTCGCGCAGCAGGGCGATCGGGTTGTGATCCAACTGACGCCAGCGAATCGGGTCAATGTCGCGAAACAGATTGGTGACTTCTGGCTGCCAACTCCACCATAGATTGTGGGCCAACGCCATGCACTTTTCGTAAAGCGATTCCGAATCGATTTCGGTCGCGATCCCCGAGACTGCCAATTCGCTAGCAACTGTGTAATCCATTTGCGTCATGTGCTTTCCTGTTGTTCCTGGGAGCCCGGGCGCTCACTCATTGAATTCAAATGAAGTTCCCATGCCATCCTTTCCCATCCCAACGTATCGACATTTGCCGATACGATCCTCGACCGTGGCTGGATTCAATGGAATTGATTTGTGCATGTTATAGCGAAAGGGCATCATTTCTTCAAAGTCCGAACGTGGCCAGCGAGCAGGCTCCTCTTCAATTCGCGCAGGTCGGGTAAACTAGGAAGCTATTTCGCGTGAGTTGGCGTCGACCTCCACGCCCCACGGTTCCATATTCGATCGGTAACATCCGATCTCTCGAAGGCCGAATGAATACCCCTTGCCAGCCCCTCTTCGCGAAAATCATCGACTTCGCACCTGGACTCCCCGATCGAATTCTCGCATTGAGATCTCGAGCCAACCAACAGAAATGCCAGGAAGATTTTCCATTCGAAAGCATCTCCGAACTCGCGGTCTGGGAAAAAAATCTGCCGGAAGATCCCTCTGTCATGCTCCGCTACTACGTGGCCCTGGCCTTCGGCTGCTTGTCCACGGCATTTGTCGTGAGCCAGCGTCACGCCGCCCTGCGACGCGTCGAAACGAGCCGAAACCCATTGGCCGAGTCGTTATGGCTGCCGCAGATCCAAACCGGCGAACGCTTTGCCACCGTCGGCATCAGCCACTTGACCACCAGCCGCCGTCACCTCGCCATCCCGCCGATGGTCATGCAGCGGACCGAGGGGGGCTGGTTGCTCAACGGATCCGCCCCTTGGGTAACCGGCGCCCCTCATGCCGATTATTTGGTGGTAGGAGCCGTCGAGGATGCGGGCGAGCCCGCCGCTGACGACCGATTTGTCCAACAGTATTTGCTCATGCTTACCTGCCCCAACCCGGGTATCCAATCGGGTCCGGGCATGCCCCTCGTCGCCTTAACAAGTAGTTGCACCGATGTTATCGCCTTTCAGGACATCGCGATTGATGCATCGATGGTGCTCCATGGTCCGAGCTTGAATGTGATGGTCGAGTCGAGTGCTGGAGGAGCCGGCGGATTACAAACCAGTGCCCTGGCCCTGGGATTGGCAGCCACCGCCATCGAGTACCTTTTCAGCGAAGCCAAAACGCGAACGCCTTTGGAAGATCCCGCGCGTGCGTTGTTTCATACCTGGCAATCCCTTTACGACAGTTTAGTGGTCGCGACAGCTGGTGACAGCAATTCCATGCGTAAGAAAGCCAACGACTTGGCTTTGCAGGCGACTCAAGCTGCGATGGCTGCGGCCAAAGGTGCGGGTTTCGTCGATTCGCATCCGGTAGGGCGATGGTGCCGCGAAGCCCTCTTCTTCCTCGTCTGGAGCTGTCCACAACCGGTCGCCGAAGCCCATCTGTGTAGTTTTGCTGACGGACATCAAGGATTCTGAGCACACTATGGAAAACACCTCATTCGTCGCAGCGGAACTTACGGCAGAAATTTTGTCGATCGGAGACGAATTGGCCAGCGGTCAACGTCTGGACACTAATAGCCAATGGATCAGTCAACAATTGATGGATCTCGGTATCCGCGTTTGTTTTCATACCACCGTTGGCGATGTCTTCGAAGACAACCTGATCGCCCTTCGAACGGCAGCCAGTCGAACCGATGTCGTGGTCATCACGGGAGGCCTGGGCCCAACCGCCGACGATTTGACACGTGAAGCGATGGCTGAAGCCTTCGACTTGCCTCTCGAGTTACGTGAAGAAGCCCTACTCCACATCGAAGCCTTGTTCGCATTGCGAAAGCGACCGATGCCGGAACGCAATCGCGTCCAAGCCATGTTTCCTCGCTCGTCAGCCATCATCCCCAATCCGCATGGCACGGCTCCCGGGATCGATCTTCAAGTCTCAGTGCATGATGCTTCCCAACGGTTGCGCACGTCGCGGTTGTTTGCTTTGCCGGGTGTCCCAGCTGAGATGCGGGAAATGTTTAGCTCATCGGTGCAACCCAGTTTGATCCGTGGACTGGGGGCGGGTGCCACACGTTGGCGCTACCATTCCATGAAAGTCTTCGGGATCGGGGAGAGCGACGTCGAAAAACTACTGCCGGACCTTATCGCCCGTGACCGCGAGCCGCGCGTAGGAATTACCGTCTCCAAAGCTACGATCACTCTGCGCATTGCAGCCCGATGCGCCGAAGAAGAGGAATTCCAATCGGTGATTGCATCCACCGTTGAGCAAGTCCGCGGGGCATTGGGGAACTTGGTTTTCGCCGAAGGGGAACTGGATCTGCATCATGCGGTCCATCGCAATCTCGAAGCATCGAACGTGCGCTTGGGCGTCGTCGAAGTCGGCGCGAGCAATCGAATTGGACAGATGCTCTCGACACTGCAGCGGTCCGGTGGTTACGGATTGCGAACCGCACGGTGGCTGGCCAGTACAGCCGAATTAAGAGCCGCTGCAGATGGGTTGAAGTGTTCGCTCCAGGACACCGATGCGCTGACTGGCTCTCTCGCCGCGTTGGCCGAATCCATGGTTGCGACCCAGGAACTCGATGCCTGCTTGGCCGTTGGCATCTACCCAACACTTGAAGAGGTCGAACAGGCTGCGTTGCTACCCCATGCCGATTTCACCATGTGCTTGGCCAGAAAAAAACGCCCCACGAAATCGAATACCATTACGTTGGGCGGACATCCCGAAGTCCTCTACCATCGTTTGGCTAAAACCGCCCTCAATTTCCTTCGAATCGAATCGTTGCGTGACTAACCCTGTCTTCATCGCCAAAACATCCGAAATTCCTTCAGGCGAAGGCCGCGCGTTCCCATGCGGCGACCGCATGATCGCAATCTTCAACATCGAAGGTCAATTCCACGCAATGGATGACTTCTGCCCACACCAAGGAGCTTCCTTATCTGCCGGCTGGGTCCACGATGGCTGTGTCGCTTGCCCATGGCACGCATGGCGATTTCGATTGACCGACGGAACGTGGATGGACAATCCAAAAATCAAAACGGATACATTCCCAGTCGTGATTCGGGGGGATGAATTGTGGGTTGAGTTGCCCGAATAGGATCTTGATACGATCGTTTGCGAATTCACGAGAATTGTAGACCGTCAATGTGTGGACCTCCAAACGCAGTCACGCTCGTCAAGCTCGACGAGGCAGAGTGCCTTTAGGGCACCACCAAATCGACCAACGGCAACTTGGTCTCTCGATCGTTGACTCGATTGGCCTGTATGGCTCGCGCTTCCAACTCGGGATCCACGAGCTGATAGAACACATCTCGCTGCCGAGGTTCGAAGCCCAATTCCAGGATCGCACTTCGAATTTGATCGAGTGTTAGGTAATGAACCGTTCCTGCTTCGGCGACGACGTTCTCTTCGATCATCAGTGATCCCATATCGTTGGCGCCGAAGAGCAAGGCCAATTGGCCAATCTTCAGTCCTTGTGTGACCCAACTGCTTTGAATGCTCGGAACGTTGTCGAGGAACAATCGTGACACGGCTTGAGTCTTCAGGTACTCGAATGATCCGGTGGGTGGAATATGAGCCATCTGCGTATGATCGGGCTGGAAGGTCCAGCAGATAAACGCTGTGAATCCGCCGGTCTCATCCTGAAGCTGCCGGATGCGATCGAGATGCTCGATGCGCTCGGCCAGCGTTTCCACATGGCCGAACATCATCGTGGCTGTGCTGATCCCACCCATCTTGTGCCATACACGCATAACGTTGAGCCAATCGTCGGTCATGACCTTGCCACGCGTGATTTCACTGCGAACGCGATCGACCAAAATTTCCGCGCCTCCACCGGGAATGCTGCCCAGTCCGGCTTGCTTGAGACGCCCCAAAACGGTTTCCAAAGGGAGCTTGTTGACTTTGGTGAAGTGATGTAGTTCCGGCGGGCTGAAGCCGTGAATATTGACCTGAGGGAATTCTCGCTTAATGTCTTGAAGCAACTCTTCATACCATTCGAGCTTGAATTGTGGGTGCAGGCCACCTTGCATCAAGATCTGGTTGCCCCCCAAGGCGACGGTCTCTCGCACTTTGTCGAGCAGCTCCGGGCGCGGTAATACGTATCCTTCACCGCTTTTCGGGGTTCGGTAGAATGCACAGAAATCGCATACCGCCGTGCAGATGTTGGTGTAGTTGATGTTCCGATCGATGTTGTACGTGCGGTAGGACTCGGGATGCAATCGCTCGGTGATCTGTTGCGCTGCGTGTCCTATGGAGGCCAAATCTTCAGACTCGAGCAAGCGCAGTGCATCGCTTGTGCTCAAGCGTTCGCCTGCAACGGTCCGGTCCAAAATGGAGGTGATCGATTCGGTACGACTGTCAATCATGATTGCTTTGGGAAGGAACGGTACGAGTTACGAGGGAAGGTCGCTGGGTGTCAAACCGATAGCCATGCAACGTCGATGATACTCGGTTAGCCCCGCCAATTCGTCGGGCCCCAACTGAAATCTTAGGTACTTGGTCAAGTAATCGCGGCATGCAACCGGAGTCAGTTCGTAGTCCGACGCGTATTGATCAACGATCTGATCCACATGATCGCATCCCGCGTTGCGGCTTTGCTCTAGCCGATAGGCCAATGCTGGGGTCGCAAACCGCGAGGCACGGGCTACCCACATGGCAAAAACAAAGGGTAAGCCGGTCTCTACAAACCATTCTTGTCCCAAGTCCCAGTCGGTCGCGAAGCAATGGCGATACCGCTCAGGATGCATGGCACGGTCGCCAATCACCAAAACGGCATCGGCCTGGGAAGTCTCGGGCGAGGCAGCGATCGGTAAGGATTGAGTCTCAGGGATCGTGCCAAATCGCGCATGAAAGAGAACCTTGGATAAAGCAACGCTCGATCGGGATCCCTCGTCAATGGCCAGCCTCCGGACGTCGGCAGGATCCTTGCGAAAGAAAATGCGAACCGACCATACCGGCCCTCGGCATGCAATGATCGCGTCTGACACGACTCGATAGCGATGCAAGTTGCGAAGGTACTCAACGACTGGGATCAATCCGACGTCGAGCACTTGCTTCTCAAGCGAAGTGGCTAGCCGGCTGGGTAGATCCAAATGCAAGGAGCCGAAACCTGCCAAACTCGTTTGCAAACCGTAGATCAACGGCTTGGTGTTCAGGTAAGCCACCGCGCCAACTCGTACGCCAGATGCCACGTGGTTTTCGACACCAACGCGATCCGTTCGATGCGAATGCGTCAAGGGACCCTCGCTTGGGTCTCTGGTGTCCTGAGTGGAAATTGCCATCGTATTTGCCATGTTGCGACTCCTGCCCGTGCTAACCGCAGTGTCGCTGTCGGTCGTAACCCACGTACGGAAGCCACAGTCCGGACGTTCAAGACTTTACTTTCCAGGCGCAACCAGCCCACGACCAACCGACTCCGAACCCGACCAGGATATTGGTCGAGCCGGGTACGATTTTACCTTCGCGTCGTAGATCATCGATCAAGATCGGAAGGGTGGAGGAAACGGTGTTGCCACGTTCTTCAAGGCGAATTGGAAGCCTTTCTTCATCGACCTGGATGGCGGTTTGCAAGAGTTCGAGCATTTTGCGTGTGGCTTGATGCATCAGCAACAACTTCACGTCCTCCATCGACAATTGGGCTTTGCCCAAAATGTTTTGGATGAGCTGCGGGATCGATACGACTGTGAAATCCATGAGGCTCGGCCCATCCATGTACAGTCTACTGCCCCACCGCTTGCGTCGCCGAGGCTGGATCGCTTGACCTGGCTGCCTGGCTCCGCCGTCCCCGACAATCAGCGTGTCGGCGCCACTGCCATCGGTCCCGAATTCAAAACCAAGCAGGGCGGGTTCTTCGACCGCTTCGATCAAGGTCGCGGCTGCCGCATCGCTGAAAATCGGCCGGAGCGAGCGATCATCGGGAAGAATGTATTTGCTGTACGTTTCGGCCGTCGCCAGCAAAATCCGCTTGGCTTGGCCGGAAGCGATAAGCCCTTCGGCAAGCGATAGTCCGTACACAAAGCCCGAGCAGCCCAAATTGAAGTCGAGGGCCCCGCAATGGATGCCTAGCCCGAGCCGATCCTGCAACAGACAGGCTGTCGTCGGAAGCGGATAATCTGGGGTTTGCGTGCAGAAAAGCAGGAAGTCAATCGACTTCGGATCGATCGCATGTTCGGTCAGCAAGCGAGAGCACGCACGATGGGCGAGGTCCGAAGCCGTCTCGCCGTCTGCGGACAAGTAGCGTACGCGAATCCCAGTTTTTTCTGTCAGCTCGGGAATATGCCATTCCGGGTGATCGCGGGCCAACTCATCGCTGGTCTCGACACGCGAAGGGAAATGGACAGCGATAGGACCGATCTGCGCGTGAGGCACTTTATGGTGTCGGAAAAAGTGTGGTGTCGGGAGAAGTGCCGTCGGGACGGCTGCGAACGCCTCGCGGCTGCATATAAAACGGACTAGGATAATACCCTTACGGACGTAAATGCGAAAGATCGCTACGTAAAGAAACCACCTCACGCGTCCCCTCAACCTTTGCCTATCCTACCGCCAGTGCTCCAGACTGCGGAATCCACTGCATGAAGCAAGTCATCGCTATCGTTCGCCCGTACCTCGTCGAACCGTTGCTCGAGGCGCTGCGATTGTCCCCGATCGAGGCCTTCGAAGTCACGGAGGTCAAGGGCTATGGACGTCAGAAAAGTTACTTGGATCGCTACTCCACCACCGAGTACAACCAAGCCTTTCTCCCAAAGGTTGAGCTCAATCTATTCGTCGATGACCTGCGGCTCGAAGAGGTCCTCAAAACCATCGTCGATCACAGTCGCACAGGCCGTATGGGAGACGGCAAGATCATGGTATTGGACGTACCGACCATGATCCCTATCCCACGCACAGAACCTTCGTCCGACAGTTGATACTTCCCGCGATGCATACGAAGGCATTTTGCGTCGTATTTGGGTGGGTCTTCGGTGCTTTGGACCCGCGTGTGCGATTTAACGTGTGTGCGTTACGATCCGTTTGCGTCCCGTTGTCAATTGCATTTTTGACTGACCTGAGGTGGTTCGCAAGGCGGGCTCTTTGGCCGAAACGTTTGTAGATCGGACACTCTGCGCAGCCCCTTGGCTCGCTGGCCCACGTGCGACCCGTTCGACGCCGCTGCCCAAGACGGCCTGTCGCTGCTTGACCGACGTAGGCACAAAGGCCGGTGCGGGTGGGACAGGCATCATTTCTTCGTTCGGCAAGTCCATTTTCGGCTTCGCGGGTTTCGGTTGCGAGGAAGCATTCGGCCGTGTAACCGACGGACCCATCGGACTCACAATCGTGTCCATAGTCGCGTTCCCAGAACCTTGGCATGACGAGCAGTGGCCGCCGTAGCCGTGAGGATCACCCGTACCGCAACTCATGCAGTCCCCTCCCTCGTACCGGTATCCCCAGAGATCGCGAACGCGAGCGATCCAAGGCCGGCATGTACCGCATCCTCCGCCTGTCCATTGACCTCCGCAACCACATGGGTCGCACACCGGTGGCTCGTTGATTTGCTCGTCCCAATAGACTTCGCCACAACCTGAGTTGCATACTTTGGTAGCATGCAGCGATGCCAGCGTGCTGAGCAGTGGTCGACCATGCAGTGCGTGGAGGCCTTGGAAACCGCAGCTGCCACAACCGCAGCCATCGCCGCAGAATTCTGATGCGCAACTGCCTCCACAATCTTCATTCACGACCCGTTCGGAGACGACCGCCATGTGTCCGAGCGGTGCATGCGACCCTGCGTGTTCAAGGGAGATTGCGCAACAACCTAGGTGCATGAACAATGATGAGATTACAAGCCAACCCCAGCGCAACGACGATGCCATGATTCCCCCCCGAGAAACGTTTCAATCGACCCGCAGTTGGAAAAATGCCAATAATCACATTTTCACTGCGCAGGGAGTGTTCACTCGTTCCGATGCCGTTACGATCCTTGACGAGCGCGTCCCCAGCCATGTTATCGTCCCGTACAATCGATACAATCAGTAAATATTACCAAGTGGTGCGTTCTTCAAATTGCTAGCCCTTTCCATGTCTTTCGAACTACTAGTGAAGTCACGGTTGATCGCCATTGTGCGTCTCGAGGACTTGGGGTCTGTAGACGCGTTGGTAGGCGTCTTACTGGACGCAGGAATTCGGTGCATCGAGTTGACCATGACCAATCCGTTGGCGGCTGATTGTGTCTCACGATTGCGGAGAAGCGAAGGTCGCTTTGAAAATGGGCAAGCGTTGATTGGACTGGGATCCATCCGAAATCTCGAGGAAGCTCACATGGCCATCGAGGCTGGTGCGCAGTTTTTGGTATCTCCGATTGCTTCACGTTCGGTGATTGAATTGGCCGTCCACTTTTCCATACCCATTGCTGCTGGAGCCATGACGCCTACCGAAATCGCGATGGCATGGGACGCGGGTGCGACGCTCGTAAAGGTCTTTCCAGCTCGCTCCTTGGGGCCTTCGTACATCCGTGATGTTTTGGCTCCGATGCCCTATCTGAAATTGATGCCGACCGGTGGGATTGACCTCCAGAACGCTCGGTCCTATCTGGACGCGGGCGCTGTTGCGGTTGGGGTCGGTGGTCCATTGTGTCGAGCCGATTGGGCGGCGGACAGTAATTGGTCGGCCATCCACGCAGCAGCCTCGGCCTTTGTCGATGCGGTGGCGGACGGATGCTGAGTCAGTCACCCTCTGATCCTGCCGATTCACGCGATCGCTGGAAGCGATTGGATCGAACCGCGGTCTGGCATGCATTCTCGCAAATGGCCGAGTACGATGGGTTGATCATCGAGTCCGGTGAAGGATGCTACTTGACCGACATCGATGGTCGCCGCATCCTCGACGGTGCAAGCTCGCTATGGTGCAATCTCTTCGGTCATCGTGTGCCAGAGATCGATGCGGCCATCACAGAGCAACTGCAACGTGTGGCACATGTTACCAATCTCGGGATGAGCCATCCGGTAACCATCACCTTGGCCGAACGACTGATCGCGTTGGCCCCTGAACCTTTGCAGCACGTCTTTTTCGCTGGAGATGGTGCATCTGCCGTCGAGGTTGCAATGAAAATGGCGTTTCAATATTGGCGACAATGCGAACATCCAGAACCCCAACGGACCCGCTTTTTGGCGTTGGGGGACGCGTACCATGGCGACACCATTGGCACGGTCAGCGTCGGCGGAGTTTCGAGGTTTCAACAGGTTTTCTCTCCGTTACTATTCGACGTGATTCGCGGACCTTGTCCTGACGCGTACCGCTTACCCTCGGGGGTGGCGAGTCATGAAGCGACCGCACACTATTTGAACGCCTACCGGAGATTGTTGAAGGAACACGCCCACGAAATTGTGGCCATTCTGGTCGAACCGATGATCCAAGGAGCAGCGGGCTTCGTCTGTCAACCACCTGGTTTTCTACGCGGTTTGGCAGCGTTGAGCCGCGAGTTTGGAATTCTGTTCATTCTCGACGAGATCGCGACAGGCATGGGACGCACTGGACGCATGTTCGCGCACGAGCATGAATCGACAGAGAGCGAACCGATCACTCCGGATTTGATGTGCATTGGCAAAGGTCTGACGGGAGGCTACTTGCCGATGAGTGCAACCCTTACCAGCACGCGCATCTGGAACGCATTCCTAGGAACCCACGCACAATCCCGGACTTTTTTTCATGGCCACACCTACGGTGGCAACCCCTTGGCTGCGGCTGCGGCCCATGCCACCCTGGACCTCTTCGAAACCAAGTATCCGATGGCCGCCGTGCACGAAGCCGGAGAGCAATTCGGCAGATGTCTTGCACCCCTTCGGGACTTGCCCCACGTGGGTAACATCCGGCGTCTGGGGATGATGGCGGCGATTGAGTTGGTCGAAGACATTCCAACCCAGCGTGCCTTTCCTTGGGGAGAAAGGATCGGGCATCGGGTTTGCGAAGCATTGCTCCGGCGCAACGTTTGGCTAAGGCCACTGGGCAATGTCATCCCGATCCTACCCCCGCTGTGCATCACCGAAGATGCCATGAATTACTTAGTCCAATCGCTGGCCGATTCGATCCAAGAAACACTCGGATGAAAAGGTGTCAGGGTGCGTCGGCGTAAGCCGGAGAAAGGTAGCGAATGAAAGAGTCGTACGAGGTAAGACCTAGCCAGTCGCCTTGGCCTCGAGTGATGCGATGCGTCGGGCAACTTGCGCACCGAAGCGTTCACAGAGGT